>NZ_JBEZDR010000028.1:0-201400 GCF_040648415.1 Nonomuraea sp. NPDC049141 | reverse complement strand
CGTCTACCAGGAGCTTCTTTACGTTACCGACCGAACACCGGCATCGCGATCACGCTGTGACCAGGGCGCTCGCCGGGGAGCCTGAAATGGGTTCAGTGTCTCGATTTCAGTGGGACCGTTGACTATCTGACCCTCGACTGCGGTTTCCAAATAGACTATGTCGGGCGATCCTCTGAAGCTCGCGATCACGAATGCCCCGGTTAGACCGGCATGCGCGCGCACTTCAAGCGGGATGACTTGAATGGTGATTCGGGGCCGCTGAACCAATTCGCGAAGCTGCTCCAGCTGCTTGCGCATGACTTGCGGGCCGCCGATGGGACGGATCAACACGGCTTCGTCCAGGGTTGCCAAGAACATGGGCGGGTCCGGCTTGGTGAGAACCAGACAGGGTAGATGTCCCTGCCGATCAAAGGCCATAGACGGACGAGAGCGCCATCCGTCTCCAATGCGTCATCACACTTCTCCGCGAACTCCCTTGTCGGCGCACGCTTGGCCGTCTCGATGAGACCGACAAGAGATGTGGAATAGGAGATCCTTCTCGCGAGCTCCTTCTGACTCCATTGCGCCGCTTCCCGGTATTTACGGAGTTCGGAACCCCAGTAAGCAAGAACGCTCGCGTTCGCGTCCAGCTCGCTCGGAGAGGGCCTCACTACTCCTGTCCTACAGGGACTACACGAATCGTTGTGTGTCCTACCAAAGACGCAACTGAATCTGCGGGTTCACCGCTGGAGGCATCCAACTACCGAACGTAGCCACTTCGCTACACATTTGGAAGGGCAATCCGACTGCAAACATAAACCGCGCCGAGAGGAGACGGACAACGATGATCGCTCCCGCTCTGCTGACCCGGACGCCTGCCGTCCACGCCGCCGGCCAGCTCAGTAACGCACTGAAACAGCACGGGATCTTCGCTGACGTTCATGATGGCTACGGCGTCGCTCTGGTGTCGGTCTGGTTTGACCTTCTGGTCTGGACGGACGGCTTCGTCTACCGCTGGTGGACGGGGCAGATCTCGGGGCGGACGGGCCGACGGCTCTACACGGTCTACAACGTGGAAAACCCGGCTACCGTCGCCCGTTGTGTCGCGAGTCGGTACGTCCAACTACATCAAAGCCGCTCGTTGTTGGAGCCGGTCCACGGGGACGCATCGTGATGTCGCTGGAGGAGTGCCTGAGCCCGCATGTGGCCATGACTCAGCGCGATCACACTCGGTTGAAGTGGAGCAAGCCGTACCGGACCTCTGATCGCATAAGGCCGGTGGACTGGACCTGCGCTTGCCGCGCCACGGTCTACGAACTGTGCGAGGGCCGCGGGCAGGCGTTCATCCGGCGAATCGTTCAGTTTGACCGCAAGCAGGAGATCCACGAGACCAGCCGATGGTCTCTCGCCGAAGCTCGGGTGATCTGGGCGGCGTTGCTGTCCGGTAGCGCCTGGTAGACGGCGTGGCGGCGTGGGATCTGGAGGGACGGCGTCGCCACGCCTATCAGGGCGTCGAGAAGCACGAGTTGTCAGGCCGTAACACGCGGCGGATCAGGCAGGAACGGCTGTGGGCGGCTCGACGCGAGACCTCCGGCGATAGACCGCCAAGGCGCCCATGCACAGGACGGCCAGCAGGAGCGTGGTCGGCAGGCCGGTGAAGGGCCCGGCCAGAGCCGCCTCTCCGGCCAGTGGGCTGGCCTTCGGCTGGCTCAGCAGGAGCACGGCCATGTCCGGCGGGCGCTGGCCCGGCCCGGCCACCACGAAGACCTGGCTGGCCAGCCAGAGCGACGTTGCGTGGAAGGCCATGGCCGCCCAGAGACCGCGCCCGGTCAGCGTGAGCAGCGCCGCCAGCACCGACCAGAGCACCAGGTTGGTCGCGAGCACCCAGTGGAAGGTGTGCAGCGGCGCGATCAGCATCAGGGGGCCGAAGAAATGGAAGAGCGCGAACGCCGCGGACGACAGGGCGATGCCCGCGGGCACGCCCCACCGCGCCCCGGCGCTCTGCAGGATCCAGCCCCGGTAGAGGATCTCCTCGATGGCGATCATCATGATCCTGGACAGGTAGGACACGGGCAGCAGGTAGATCAGGGCGGAGTCCCACAGCGAGCCGACGACGCGCAGGTTGCCCGTGGCGTACTGCAACACAAGCCAGCCCGCGATGAAGGCCGCGCCCAGGCCGAAGCCGATCAGGTGCTGCCGCCAGGCGTCCCTGCCCCAGGTGAGGCCGAGCGAGGCGAACGGCCGCTTCTCGTAGAAGCGCGTCCAGAGCCACAACAGCACGAAGATCGGTGCGTGCTGGATCACGGTCGTCAGCAGCAGCAGGATCGCGAGGAGCGGGCCCGACTGCCTGCCGGGGAAGAGCATGCCGAGAGGCAGCAAGAGCGCCATTCCGATGACGACCCCCGCGGCGTAGATCAATTGCGCCAGCAGGACCGCCACCAGCGGATGGGTGCTGCGTGTCGCGGCATTGACGAAATCGTGGTTCATATGCCTGAACGTAGAGATCGGCGTAGCCGGGCGAATCCTGCGCGAGACCGATCCCGGCCTGTCCTTCCATATGTCGCAGGTCATGTTCGGCCGCTCAGCCCGAGGGCTCCGCCGTCCCCGCTGTTAGCGTGGAAGCGTGGCTGATCGTTGGACACATGGCACCGATGAGCGCGCCCCCTACATTCTCAGCGCCCTTTTCTACTGTTCGGATCTGATGCTGCTCTGGGCCCTGCTCATGGCGGCGGGCGCGGGCCGTGTGCCGTGGGCGTACTGCGTACCGCCCGTGGTGATGCTGGCCGGCTGGCGGCTCCTGCGATGGAATCGCGCGGCGAGGCCTGGCCGCAAGGCGCTGAGCCTGCTTTTCGTACTGGCCTCACTGGGCGGGATGGCCGTCGGAGGCGCGATCACCACCATCCCGTTGGTGGTGGTGACCATCGTGCACGTCGTCTGCGTGTTCGGGCTCGGCGGCGGCACCGGCTTCAGTGTGGCCGCGACGCTCCTTTCCCTGATCGGCAATCTGATGGCGGGGCGCGGTTCCTCGGCGCTGGGCGAGGCGACCGTGATGGCCGTGTTCACCGTGTGGGCGCTGATCACCGCCCGCGTCCTGCTGGGCGCCAGGCAGCGCGCCGGCGACAACGAGCGGCTGCTGGCCGAGCTGACCGGCGCCCACGCGGAGCTGCGCCGCTACGCCGCCAGGGTGCGCGAGCTCACGGTGGCCGAGGAGCGGGCCCGGATGTCGCGCGAGATGCACGACTCCGTCGGCCACTACCTCACGGTGATCAACCTTGGTCTGGAGAACGCCCAGCGCTACCGCGAGGCCCGCCCCGGCGAGGCGTGGGCCGAGGTGCGCCAGGCCCAGCAGCTCACGGTCGAGGCCCTGGCCGACACCAGGCGCTGGGTGCGGGCGCTCAAGCCGCTGGCGCTGGAGGGCAAGGCGGGCGCCGCGGCCCTGGCCGAGCTGGCCAGGTCGTTCGAGGGCACCGGGCTGGACGTCGTGTTCCGTGCGGAGGGTACGGAACCGGCCTTGGCGGAACAGGCCGAGCTGGTGATGTACCGGGCGCTGCAGGAGGGGCTGACGAACGCGGTGCGCCATTCGGGAGCGCGGCACGTGGAGGTCGTGCTCGGCACCGCGGACGACCGCGTCGAACTGGCCGTCACCGACGACGGGCACGGCGCGACGGACGAGGAGCTCGGCGCCGGGCACGGCCTGACCGGGCTGCGCCAGCGGGTCGGCGCCCTCGGCGGCTCGCTCCACGCCGGAAGCCTCACGGGCGGCGGGTTCGCGTTACGGGTCAGCCTGCCCGCCGGAGTGGGGGTGGGTGTGTGACCGTACAGGTGCTGATCGTCGGAGTGGGGGTGGGTGTGTGACCGTACGGGTGCTGATCGTGGACGATCAGGTGCTGATGCGCCAGGGCCTGCGCAAGCTCCTGGAGCTGGAGGAAGGCATCGAGGTCGTCGGCGAGGCCGCGGACGGGCTGGCCGCGCTCGACCTGATCCCCTCGGCCCGGCCCGATGTGGCGCTGGTCGACGCCCGGATGCCGAGAATGGACGGGATCGAGCTGATCGGCCGGCTCGACATCCCCGCGATCATCCTGACCACGTTCGACGACGACGACTACATCTTCGGCGGCCTGCGTGCCGGCGCCCGCGGCTACCTGCTCAAGGACACCCCGCCCGACGAGCTGGTGGCGGCCATCCGCAAGGCGGCCAGGGGCGAGACCGTGCTGGGCGGGGTCGCCGCCGAGCGGGTGGTCGCCGAGCTGCGCAGCGCCCCCGCCCCGCCGCACCTCGCCGACCAGCTCTCCGAACGCGAACACGAGGTGGCCGTCCTGGTCGGCGATGGCGCGACCAACCGGGAGATCGCCAGGCGGCTGTTCATCACCGAGGGCACGGTGAAGAACCACATCTCCAGCATCCTGCGCAAGCTGCGGCTACGCGACCGCACCCAGCTGGCCATTCACATCGCCAGGTCAAGCTAAGCCGTGGCGTACGGCGTACAGGGCGGCCTGGGTGCGGTCCTGGACGCCGAGCTTCATCAGCACGTTGGACACGTGGGTCTTGACCGTCTTCTCGGCGACGGACAGGCTCCTGGCGATCTCCCGGTTGGACTGGCCGGCCGCGATCAGTGCCAGCACCTCGCGCTCCCGTTCCGTCAGCGACACCGGACCCATCGATGTCGTCGGCGAGCCGTTCGCGCCGGTCAGCATCGCCTCCGCCGCCTCGGGGGCGAGCAGCACCTGCCCCCCGTGTACGGCCCGCACCGCCTGCACGAGCGCGTTCGGATCGACGTCCTTGTACAGGAACCCGGCGGCGCCCGCCCGCATCGCCGGAGCCACGTCGGACCGGTCGCTCACCGAGGTCAGCACGATCACCCTGGGCAGCGCCCCCGAGAGCCGGGCCAGCGCGCCGAGCCCATCCAGCACCGGCATCTTCAGATCGAGCAGCAGCACGTCGGGGACGAGCTCGCCGGCCAGCGCGACGGCCTCGGCCCCGTCGGCCGCCTCGCCGACGACCGTGATGTCCTCCTGGAGGTCGAGGAAGGTCCGCAGGCCCTGCCGCACCACTGGATGATCGTCGGCGATCAGCACCCGGATCAAACGCCTACCTCCACTCGGACCGTCGTGCCCTCGTCGCGGGGCGAGGCCACGGTCATGACGCCGCCGACGGACTCCGCCCGGTCCCTCATCGACACCAGGCCCAGGCCGCGCGACTCGGCCTGTTCGAAGCCCTTGCCGTCGTCTCGTATGGTCAGCACCAGCTTGCCGCCCTCGTCGCCCAGGCGTACCTCTACGAGGCCGGCGTCGGAGTGCCTGAGGGCGTTGTGCAGCGCCTCCTGCGCGACCCGTAGCACCGCCACCTCGATCGCCGAGTCGAGCGGCGGCAGCTCGTCGCCCTCGAACGTGACGCGCGCGGGGTGGAGCCGGTCGAGCAGGCGCACGTGCTTGCGCAGCGTCTCCGCCAGGCCGTGCCGGTCGAGTTCGGCCGGGCGCAGCTCGACGATCACCGCCCGGAGCTCGGCCAGGGCCTCGCCCGCCAGACGCTGCACGCGTTCGAGCTCGGCGGCGGCCTCGTCCGGGGCGCTGCGCAGCAGGACGGCGGCGGACTGCGCGGTCAGCCGGAGCGAGAACAGCTTCTGGGTGACGGCGTCGTGCAGCTCGCGGGCCATCCGGTTGCGCTCTTCGAGCATGGCCAGCTCGCGGCCCCGCTCGTACAGCCGCGCGTTGGTCAGCGCGATCGCGGCGTGCGCGGCGAACAGCGTGAGCAGGTCCTGGTCCGCCGGGGTGAAGCCGTCGGGGGCGCGCTTGTTGGCCAGGAAGATGATGCCGAGCACTTCGTCGCCGTCGCGGATCGGGACGCCGAGGAAGTCCTTCATCACCGGATGCGCCTTGGGCCACCACTCGAACCTGGGGTCCTCGCGCAGGTCGGGCAGCCGCACCGGAGCCCCGTCGCGGAGCATCGCGCCGAGCATGCCATGCTGCCTGGGCAGCGGGCCGATCGCGTCCCACTGCTTGTCGGTGAGCCCCTCGGCGACGAACTCGGCGAACGAGCCGTCCTCGTCGGGCACGCCGAGCGCGGCATAGCGGGCGTCGAGCAGCCGCTGAGCCGAGCGGACGATGACCTGCAGCACCTCGCGCACCGAGAGGTGCCGGGTGACCGCGAGCACGGCGGTGCTCACCGCCTGCATGATCTCGTCTCTGTCGGAGGCTCTGTCGGAGGCCACGGGATCCACTCTATGGGCCTGGGCCTCCACGCCCACGCCCCATTGGTCCTAGGTCCATCTGCCCAGGACGAGGCGAGCCCTCAGCCCGATGTCCGGCCGCCACCGCACTCCTAACGTCGAGACATGACGAACACCGCACTGATCACCGGCGCCTCCCGCGGCCTGGGTCTGGCTCTGGCGACGACACTCGCCGCCGCCGGGTGGGAGCTCCTGCTCACCGCCCGTGGCGCGGCGGACCTGGAGCGGGTCGCGGCCGAGCTGGGCGCCACCGCCATCCCCGGCGACGTGACCGACCCGGCGCACGTCGAGCGGCTCGCGCGGGCCGTACCCGAGCTGGATCTGCTGGTCAACAACGCGAGCGGGCTGGGCGTGACTCCGCTGCCGCCGCTGGCGGTGTACCCGCGGGAGGAGTTCGGGGCGCTGCTGGAGACCAACGTGATCGCTCCCCTGGCCCTCATCCAGGCGACGCTGCCCGCGCTGCGCGCCACGCGCGGCGCCATCGTGAACATCACCTCCGACGCCGCCACCGGCGCCTACGAGGGCTGGGGCGCCTACGGCGCCACCAAGGCCGCCCTGGAGCAGCTCTCCAACGTGCTGGCGGCCGAAGAGCCCGATCTGGCCGTCTGGTGGACCGATCCCGGCGAGATGAACACCCGCATGCTGGCCGACGCCGTCGGCGCCGAGGAGGCGGCCGGCGCCACGGATCCCGCCAAGGTGGCCGCGGCGCTGTACGACCTGGTCAGGTCCCGCCCGGCGAGCGGCCGGGTGAGCCTGCAATGACCGCCGCGCTCGACTTCGCGCTGCCGGACACGCTGTCGGCGCACGAGCCGCCCGAGGCGCGCGGGCTGACCCGCGACTCGGTGCGCCTGCTGGTCTCGCGCGGCTCGCTCCCGCCGGAGCACCACCGGTTCACCGACCTGCCGGGATTGCTCGACCCCGGTGACCTGATCGTGGTCAACAATTCGGCGACCTTGCCCGCCGCCATCAGGCTCGACCGGCTCGCCGTGCACTTCTCCACCGCGCGCGAGGACGGCACCTGGCTGGTCGAGCTGCGCCGCCGTACCTCCAAGGCCTCCGAGCCGTACGGCGGCGGCGAGCCGGGCGAGTGGCTGCCGCTGCCGGGACGGGCGACGCTGCGGCTCATCGAACGCGAGACACCGCGCCTGTGGCGGGCCGTGCTCGACCGTGACGTTGAGGCGTACCTGCGCGATCACGGGGTGCCGATCCGCTACTCCTACGTGTCCCGAGACTGGCCGCTCGACTCCTACCAGACCGTCTTCGCCACCGTGCCGGGCAGCGCCGAGATGCCGAGCGCGGCCCGGCCGTTCACCGCCGAACTTGTCACGGCTCTGGTGGCGCGCGGCGTCGGGATCGCGCCGATCACCCTGCACACCGGCGTCGCCTCGCCGGAGAAGGACGAGCCGCCCTACGCCGAGCGCTACGAGGTGCCCGCGGCCACGGCGCGCTTGGTCAACCTGACCGCGGCGAACGGCGGGCGGGTGGTGGCGGCCGGGACCACCGTGGTGCGCGCGCTGGAGACGGCCGTCGGCGGCGACGGGCAGGTGGCCGCCTCGGCGGGCTGGACCCGGCACATCGTGACGCCCGCCATCGGGGTGAAAGCCGTGAACGGGCTGATCACCGGGCTGCACGAGCCCAGGTCGAGCCACCTGATGATGCTCAGCGCGATCGCCGAACGGGAGCCGCTCACCCTCGCCTATGAGGCGGCGCTGCGGGAGGGATACCTGTGGCACGAGTTCGGTGACACCCACCTGCTGCTGAGCCGATAGTGGCCCCTCGTGCTCATGCGGCGGAACGTGCGCAGTAGCCTGGCTCAATGTGGACCAGCGCACCCTCCTGATTACCTTGACCGGCCCAGACCGGCCGGGCGTCACTTCTCGGCTTTTCTCGGTTCTCTCGGGCTTCCCGGTGACCGTGGCCGACATCGAGCAGGTCGTCATCCGCGGCCGGCTCACCCTGGGCGTGCTCGTCGCGTACGCGGGCGGTCCGTCGACCGGCACGGGCAGCACCCTCGGCGCCATGTGGACCGCCGTCGAGCGGGTGGCTGAGGACCTCGGCCTGGAGCTGGAGCTCTCCACCGGCTCGCAGACCAAGGAGCAGCGCCGGCGTGGCCGCCTGTCGGTCAGCGTGCTGGGCGCGACGCTCCAGCCCGCCGCGATCGCCGGGATCGCCGGGCGCATCGCCGCCGCCGGCGCGAACATCGACCGCATCGAACGCCTCGCCCAGTGGCCGGTCACCTGCATCGAGCTGTCGGTCTCCGGCGCCGACCCGAGCGCGCTCCGCGTCGAGCTGGCCGCCGAGGCCGCCGCCCTGCACGTCGACGTGGCCGTGCAGCGCACCGGCCTGTCCCGGCGGGCCAAGCGGCTGGTCGTCATGGACGTCGACTCCACGCTCATCCAGGGCGAGGTCATCGAGCTGCTGGCCGGGCACGCGGGCTGTCTCGAAGAGGTCGCCCGGGTCACCGAGGAGGCCATGCGCGGCGAGCTCGACTTCGCCGAATCACTGCGCCGCCGGGTCGCACTGCTGGAGGGGTTGCCGGCGGAGGTGTTCGAGCAGGTACGCCAGCAGGTCGTGCTCACCCCCGGCGCCCGTACGCTGGTCCGCACGCTCAAGAGGCTCGACTACCGCTTCGCCATCGTCAGCGGCGGCTTCACCCAGATCACCGACTCCCTGGTCGACGACCTCGGCATCGACTACTCGGCGGCGAACGTCCTGGAGGTCGTCGACGGCAAGCTCACCGGCCGGGTCGTCGGCGAGATCGTCGACCGGCCGGGCAAGGCCCGCGCGCTGGAGCGCTTCGCCCGCGAGGCGGGGCTGCCGATCAGCCAGACGGTGGCCATCGGCGACGGGGCCAACGACCTCGACATGATCGCGGCGGCCGGGCTCGGCATCGCGTTCAACGCCAAGCCGGTCGTCCGGGAGGCGGCGGACACGGCGGTCAACACGCCTTACCTCGACTCGATCCTCTACCTGCTCGGGATCTCCAGGGACGAGGTGGAGGCGGCGGACGCCGAGGACGGCGTACTCAGCCGGTGACCTCGCCCTTGGGGTCCCAGCGCGTGACCAGCTCGGCCTGGCCCGGCCACAGGTCCACCCAGTCGGATTCGGTACGGATGACCGCGAACGAGCCCGGCCGGAACCCGTAGTCGCCCCCGGCCAGCGAGATCGCCAGCTCGTGCACGCCCGGGTTGTGACCGCACAGCACCACCGTCCCGAGCTCCGGATCGGTCAGCTTGACCAGCGCGAGCAGCTCCTCGGGGTAGGCCTGGTAGACGTCACGCTCGTAGCTGACGGCCACCTCGGGGAAGGCCAGCTCGGCGGTGCGCCGCGTACGCAGGGACGGGGAGCACAGCACCAGGTCGGGAGCCAGCCCGAGGGCCCGCACCTCGTCCCCGGCCCGCTTCGCGTCGCGCTCGCCCCTGTGCGTCAGCGGGCGCTCGCTGTCCTCCAGCCCGGGAATCTGCGCGGCCTTGGCGTGGCGGAGCACGATCAACGTACGCACGTGCTTCATCATCCTCTCGTCGCCCACACGCCCAGCGCGACGATCACGGCGAGGATGGCCAGCATCGCCAGCAGGATGTAGGCCAGCGTCTTGCCGCCGCTGGGCGGCTTGTCGTTCATCCGCCCAGTTTCCCACCGGGGTGCCGCGGGTGCCGCACCTGACCCTCCGTTTCTCGCACGTGAAACGCCCGCTCCCCCAGACCTCGGAGGAGCGGGCGTCCGGACGGGGTCGCTACGAAGCCACCGGCTCGTGCTCCCTGTTGTTGTCGTTGCTGGTCGATTCGCTGGAGACCGAACGGCGCTTGGAGACGAGGATCGCGCCGACCACCACGCCCACCGCCACGACCGTGATCCCGATGCGCAGCGCCGGGTTGCCCGCGTACAGGACCACCGCCGGCGCCACCAGGAGCGCCACCAGGTTCATCACCTTGATCAGCGGGTTGATGGCCGGACCTGCCGTGTCCTTGAACGGGTCGCCGACCGTGTCACCGATGATCGTGGCTTCGTGGGCCGCCGACCCCTTGCCACCGTGGTGTCCGTCCTCGACCAGTTTCTTGGCGTTGTCCCAGGCACCGCCCGAGTTGGACAGGAAGACCGCCATGAGCGTGCCGCACGCGATGGCCCCGGCCAGGAACGCGCCCAGCGGCGCGTAACCGAAGGCGAAGCCGACCGCGATGGGCGTCATGACCGCCAGCAGGCCGGGCGTGGCCAGCTCGCGCAGCGAGTCACGGGTGCAGATGTCGACGACGCGGCCGTACTCGGGCTTCTCCGTGCCGTCCATGATGCCCGGGTGGTTGCGGAACTGGTCGCGTACCTCGAAGACCACGCGCATCGCGGCCCGTCCGACCGCGCTGATCGCCAGGCCGGAGAAGAGGAACACGACCGCCGCGCCGATGACCAGACCGACGAGCACGTTGGGCTGGTCGATACTCAGGCTGAACGTGGAGAACGCGCCGAGCGCCTCCTTGACCGACTGAGTCGCATCGGTGAGCTGCGTCTCCACGGCCGTGCGGAAGGCGCCGAACAGCGCGGTCGCCGCGAGCACCGCCGTGGCGATCGCGATGCCCTTGGTGATGGCCTTCGTCGTGTTGCCGACGGCGTCGAGGCTGGTGAGCACGCGTGCGCCCTCACCCTCGACGTCGCCGGACATCTCGGCGATGCCCTGCGCGTTGTCGGAGACCGGGCCGAAGGTGTCCATCGAGACGATGACCCCGACCGTGGTCAGCAGGCCGGTGCCGGCCAGCGCCACCGCGAACAGCGCGATCGTCACGTTCCCGAAGCCCAGCAGGAACGCGCCGTAGACCGCGCCCGCGATGATCAGCGCCGAGTAGACGGCCGATTCGAGGCCAACGCTGATGCCCGCCAGGATGACGGTCGCGGGGCCGGTGGCCGAGCTCTCGCCGATCTCGCGGACGGGACGCCTGGTCGTCTCGGTGAAGTAGCCGGTCAGCAGCTGGATGGCGCTGGCCAGGACCAGACCGATGATCACCGCGCCGATGGCGATGAGCCTCGGGTTGGCGGTGGACTGCACTGCTGAGCCGGTCAGCTCGGCGAAGGTGTCGGGCAGGTACCAGAACGCCGCCGCCGCGACCAGCACCGCGGAGATCGCGGCCGAGATGAAGAAGCTGCGGTTGATGGCGGCCATACCACTGCGGTCGCCGTCGCGCATCCGGGTGACGAAGATGCCGATGATCGCGGTGAGCACACCGATCATGGGCACGATCAGCGGGAAGATCAGTCCCTGCTCGCCGAAGGCCACCTTGCCCAGGATGAGGCTGGCGACCAGCATGACCGCGTACGACTCGAACAGGTCGGCGGCCATACCCGCGCAGTCGCCGACGTTGTCGCCCACGTTGTCGGCGATCGTCGCCGCGTTACGCGGATCGTCCTCCGGGATGCCCTGTTCGACCTTGCCGACCAGGTCGGCGCCCACGTCGGCGGCCTTGGTGAAGATGCCGCCGCCGACTCGCATGAACATCGCCAGCAGTGCCGCCCCGAAGCCGAAGCCTTCGAGGACACCCGGCGCGTCACCTTGATAGACGAAGACGACAATGGCCGCGCCGAACAGGCCGAGGCCCACGGTGAACATGCCGGCCACGCCGCCTGTACGGAAGGCGATGCGCATGGCGCGCTTCTCGCCCGAATCACGGGCGGCCGCCGCGACGCGTACGTTTCCGCGTACGGCCAGCCACATGCCCATGAAGCCGGTCAGCGCGGAGAATACCGCCCCGACCACGAAGAAGATCGAGCGGCCGATGCGCACATCGGTCTCACCCGGTAGTAGGAGCAGCAGGAAGGGGATCACGACGACGAAGACCGCCAACGTGCGGAACTGCCGCGCGAGATACGCGGCGGCCCCTTCCTGTACGGCACGGGCGATGTCCTGCATGCGCTCCGTGCCCGCGTCGGCGGACAGCACTTCGCGCACCAGGCCGCCGGCGACGGCTAGGGCGATCAGTGCGACCGCGGCGACCACGATCACGATAGTGAGATTGTTACCGCTCAGGGCCAGATTGGACGCTGGCTCTGCGGCCAGCAGTTGCCTAAACATCGTTCTCCTCGGCAAGACCGGTCGTCCTGCCCGGGCGGTGCTGCAAAGATCGGCGGGCTGGTGCGGCACCATCCGGGTTGTGGGTGCCGCTTCCGGATGAGTCCGCAGTTTCGCCGGATCACCTTGGCCGGTGCCGGGAGTCTACGCACGGGCTGCGCGGATATGAAGGCTCTGCCGGTCGCTATTTGGCCACGCGTCCAGTAATCCCCTGCCAGCACGGCGATTTGCCATCTGACAACCGATATTTCCGCCGGTTTACGGCCATGACAAGGTGCCCGAAACGACACGCCCGAAACCTGGGATTCGGTCGCGCCGGAGCTCTGGACTGGCTGTAGCTCTGGACGGGCTGGAGCTCTGGACATGCCGAAGCCGAGCCGTGGGCACCACGACTCGGCCTTGTAGGGAGGCCCTATGGCTGTCGGCTGGCGGAAGCCATGGGTGCCGGGCCTCGTATCGGCGCCCGGCCCCGTATCACCAGAGGACCGTCCCCCTGGACAGGGCCCAGCCACGGTCGGCGGTTGGGGCCCACCGTGCTGTGCCGTAAAGAAAAAATTATGCTTGCGTCGGTACGTGACCGTTGCGCGCGGCGGGCCAGCTCATGCGGATGCGCATCCCCTTGGGACTGGGGAACACTTCCACGTCATCGGCCAGCCCCGCGATCACCGCGATGCCGAACCCTGACATGAACGAGTCGGACAGCATGCCCAGATCGAGAGGTTGCTCCTGCTTGATCTCGTCGCTGGGAGCCTGATCGCTGACCGTTACCTCGAACCGCCCCGAATCGTCTTTCAGCTCGATGCGGATGGGCTCTCCCGGGCAGTGTGCGCGATGCGCCTCAACCGCCCGGGAGCAGGCCTCACCGACGGCGAGCCTGACCTCGTCCAGCAGTGACTCCTCCACGCCTGTGCGCCGGGCGATCGCCGTCGCGACCAGCCGGGCGGTCCGCACATGCGCGGGGAGGGCGCTGAACGTGAGCTCGACGGTAGCCATCACTACTTGTCTTTGCCGTGAGCTTCCTTGGCCTCGTCGACCGAAGCGTAGATCCCGAAGACCTTGGTCAGCCCGGTGATCCGGAAGATCTTGAGGATGCGCTCCTGCGTGCACACCAGCTCGAGCGAACCGTCGTGCGCCCGAACCCGCTTGAGCCCCCCGACCAGGACACCGAGGCCCGTCGAGTCGAGGAAGTCGACCTTCTCCATGTTGACGAGAAGGTGGAAGTTGCCCTTGTTCACCAGGTCTATGAGGAGCTCACGCAATCTCGGCGCCGTGTAGACATCGATCTCACCCTCGACCTCGACGATGGTGAGTCGGTCCTCGTTGTGGTGATCCAACTTCAGATCCACAGATCCTCCAGCGCCTCGCCTGCGAAAGTACCCTTGCGGGCCTGGCAGTCTGGAACGGGGCTCCAGACCGTCTGACCCCGACGCGCGGCATTCAACCACGCGTCTGGCTTGTGTCTATACGAAATCACGATTCCCGGCGACTTTGCCCACGGATGCAGACTGGAAACAGTGACTTCCTCCGCTTCCTCCCCACACCGGCCAGGTCCACTCCTCCGGCACCTGCTCGGAGTTCCCGCACGTCATGAGCGTGTCACCCATGTGGAGCATGTTCCAGCACGTCAGGCTGGTCAAGCGGGATGGCCGAATTGGGCGCCGGAACTCTTGGTTACGCGCTTGGCGAACCGCGGCATCTCGGGATTGTGGCCACACCAGTACGAAGCCGCCGACCTAGCCCATCGTGGCCGAAACGTGATCATTTCTACCGGAACGGCGTCCGGGAAGTCGCTGGCGTACCTCACTCCGGCCGTAGCCTCCTGCCTCGACGGCGGCACCGTCCTCTACCTCACACCCACCAAGGCCCTGGCCGCCGACCAACTCCGCAGCCTCCGCGAACTCCGCATCACACAGCTCCGCGCGGCCTGCTTCGACGGCGACACCCCGTTCGAGGAACGTACCTGGATCCGGCAGCACGCCAACTACGTACTGACAAATCCCGACATGCTGCATCGAAGCATCCTGCCGCGGCATGCCCAGTGGTCATCGTTCTTCCGGCGGTTGCGCATGGTCGTGGTGGACGAGTGCCACGGGTACCGCGGGGTGTTCGGCTCGCACGTGGCGCAGATCCTGCGCCGCCTGCGCCGGATCTGCGCCCGATACAACTCTCAGCCCGTTTTCCTGCTGGCCTCAGCGACCGCCAGCGAACCCGGGGCGTTCGCGATGCGCCTGACGGGGCTTGAGATGGCCGAGGTGACGTCGGACGGGTCTCCGAAGGGTGCGACGACCATCGCGCTCTGGGAGCCGCCCCTGACCGAACTACGGGGCGAGAGAGGCGCTCCAGTGCGCCGCACCGCCACGGCCGAGGCCGCGGACCTCCTCACGGACCTCGTCCTGGCGAACGTCCGCACCCTCGCTTTCGTCCGCTCACGCCGCGGCGCCGAAACGGTCGCCCTCGCTGCCCGCGCCAAACTCGCCGACGTCGCTTTTTCCCTAGGTGGTACGCCTGGGGCGCCCACGGGCGGCTCAGGCACGCAATCGGGTACGAGCGCCCCTACGGCCGGTGCTTTCGGCACGCCACCACTTCCCACAGTCCAGGACCTCCCCACAGCGGCCCCTGACCAGGGAGCCGCAGCACCCACCGACCGCAACGCCCTCTCTCGGCCCGCAGACCACGACGCCCCCTCAGCACCCACCCACCGCGGCACCCCCTCGCAGTCCCCAGACCAGGGTGCCGCCTCGCAGTCCCCAGACCGCGAAGCGCCCACTCTGGACCACGACGGACCCTCTCAGCCGCCGGGCCGCAGCATCACCCCGCCGTTCCTCGACCACGGCGGGGACGTCCCCTCGGCGTCCGCTGATCGCGAGGCGCCCTCGCCGCCCCCAGACCAGGGCGCACTGTCCTGGGCGTTGCCCGATTCCGCCGACTGGGCCGACCTCCCGGACCGAATCGCCGCCTACCGGGCCGGGTACCTCGCCGAAGACCGCAGACTGCTCGAAAAGGCCCTCCGCTCGGGCTCCATCATGGGCCTGGCCACCACGAACGCCCTCGAACTCGGCGTAGACGTCTCCGGCCTGGACGCCGTCCTCATCGCCGGCTGGCCGGGCACCCGAGCCTCTCTCTGGCAACAGGCGGGCCGAGCAGGCCGCGACGGCCAGGAAGCTCTCGCCGTACTCATCGCCAGGGACGACCCCCTAGATACCTACCTCGTACACCACCCCCAAGCCCTTTTCGGCCAGCCCGTAGAGGCGATCGTGCTCGACCCGGACAACCCGTACGTCCTCGGCCCCCATCTCTGCGCCGCCGCCGCGGAGATCCCGCTGACCGACGCCGACCTGCCCGTCTTCGGCCCCACTGCCCCGAACGTCCTCGCCGACCTCGTCACGCAGGGCCTGCTCAGAAAGCGTCCCGCAGGCTGGTTCTGGACCCGGCGCGAACGCGCCACCGACCTGGCCGACATCAGGGGCGGCGGAGGCGCGCCCATCCAGGTGGTGGAGTCCGCGACCGGCCGCCTCCTGGGCAGCGTGGACGAGCCGTCCGCCCACACCACCGTGCACACCGGCGCCGTCTACCTGCACCAGGGCGAGACGTACCTCGTAGAGCTCCTCGACCTGGAAGCCGGGGTCGCCCTCGTAGGCAGTTCGCAGCCCGACTACACGACGTTCGCGCGCGACATCACGGACATCTCCGTCCTCGCCTCCCTGCGTTCGCACGACCTCGGCCCCGGCAGCCTCCACTTCGGCGAGGTGGAGGTGACCCGTCAGGTGGTCTCGTACCTCAAGCGCCGCCTCCAGTCCGGCGAGATGCTCGGCGACGAGCCTCTGGACCTCCCGCCGCGTACCCTCCGCACCCGCGCGGTCTGGTGGACCCTCCCCGCCTCAGAGGTGGCCGCCCTGGCCGAGGAGGGCTTCGACCTGGGCGGTGCCGCCCACGCCGCCGAACACGCCGCCATCGGCCTCCTCCCCCTCTTCGCCACCTGCGACCGCTGGGACATCGGCGGCGTCTCCACGGAACTTCACGCGGACACGGGCCTGCTGACGGTGTTCGTGTACGACGGTCATGAGGGAGGCGCCGGCTTCGCCGAACGCGGCTACGCCCGTGCGACCGACTGGCTCACGGCCACCCGCGAGGCCATCGCCTCCTGCGAGTGCGAACGCGGCTGCCCATCCTGCATCCAGTCCCCGAAATGCGGGAACGGCAACGAGCCGCTGGACAAACGCGGCGCCATCCACCTTCTGGACACCCTGCTCCGCTCCACTCCCACCTCGGTCTAGCCGAACACTCAACCACCCGAAGCCTGGATGTATCCAAGCGAAACCACCCTCGGCCGATTCCTCCGGCATACAGGGCGGAGTCGATGAGATCGCAGGCCGGGGACCGGGGCCGGGAACCCGGACTGCAGACCGGGACCGGGACCCGGACCGAGGACCCGGACCGAGATCGGAGACCGGAAGACGGGTCGGGTTGGCCGTGAGTTAGCTGTCGCCGCCGCGATGGCGGTGACCGGCGAACGCGCTCTCATCCTCGTCAGCCGCCCAAAAGTCACCCGCCCCGGGCTGCGGGCGCTCCCAGAAGCCGCTGTCCTCCATGGCTCTGGGCGACGGCGGCAGGTAGTCGTCCCAGCGCTGTTCGATGCGTACGTCGGGCGGGGTGACGGCGGCGGCCGACTCAGGCACCACGATCACGGCCGAACTGGGCAATGCGATCCGAATAGGCTCCTGGCGGACCTCCCGACCGTCCAGATCAGCCCGCATCCGACCGCCCTGGTCAACGCCCTCTCGGTCAGCTCCCGTCCGGCCACCCTGATCGACAGGCGCCCCGACCTCCTGCTCGATAGACACCCAGTCATCCTGATCGGCACCCATGTCCGCGTCGCTGAGGTGCAGCGGGAGAGCAGCACGCACCTCCGCTCGAGCCAACCCCTGCCCCGGCCCCTGAGCCCGACCGACACTCGGCCCCTGTTCAGAACGCCAGGCTGCGGCGGATGGCGTGGCGGGTAGATCCGAGGCCGCCGCCAGATTGAAGCGATCGGACGCAGCAGCCACACCGAACTGCCCAGACACTCCCAGACCAGGCCGATCGTGCGCCCCCATACCGGACCGATCAGGAACCCCCGCACCCAACCGATCAGACGTCGCCAGACCGGATTGATCCGACACGCCCACACCCGATCGATCGGGACCCCCCGCACCGAGCTGGTCAGACACTCCCAAACCGAGCCGGTCGGACGCCGCTGAGCCAGGGTGTTCCAAAGCCTGCATGCGAGACCGTACGGGCGCCTGCGCGCCTGACCGTTCCGGCGTACGCGGGGCCCCCGAAGCCTGAGGCTGAGGGCGCCCACCAAGCCGCTCTGACGCGCGAGAAAGCTCCGCCCTCCGGACGACGCCAGACCGCTCCGGCGCACCGGACTGTTCGGGCATTTGCGTACGAGAATGCTCACTGGCCGAACGGACCTTGGCAACGGCCAGGACCACCGCCGGACGCCGGGGCACCGAGGTAGTGGCGGACGGAACGCTGACCGTACTGAGCTGCGGCGAAATGCCCGGACTGGGCGAAGCGGCAGCCGCGTGCGACGTCGACCCCCCAGCTGTTGCAGCAGCTCCAGCGAGAGACCGGCGACGCGCCCACGCGCCTCCATGCGCGGCCAACAGCAGCAAGACGAGCCCACCTGCGACGTACAGGCCGTACTGGCCGATACTTCCGGTCGGCGACTCCGATGACTGAGCCTTCACCTTGGAGTCGACAGGAGCGGATTCCGCATCGCCTTTGGTGTCGTCGGGAGTGAGTCCGTCGGTCTTGCCCGAGTCTCCGGTCGTGTCAGCGGTCGGAATCGGGAGGTTGCCCTTGGGGTCGGTGTCGGGCATGGCGGGGAGCTTGTCGGTGCTCTTCGTCGTGGTCGTCTTGCGCGTGGGCACGGCCGTGGGCTGCGTGTGCTTCTTGCCGGGCAGCGTCGGCAGGGTGTCGACGCCCTTCTTGGTGGTCGGCGTTTCCTGTTTCGTAGCGGTCTTCTTGGGCTTGGCGGCTGGGGGAGCGGGAACGGTCACGTACGCGGCGCCGGAATTGCCCGACCCGATCGACCCCCCGTCACCGTCGCCCCTGAACGCCTTCACGGTGAAGCCCACCCGCTGCCCAGCCGCCTTGGACGGTACGGCGAGCACGGCCTTGCATGATGATCCGGAACAGGCGCTGTCGGCGGGCAGCCTGCCCACGATGCCGGACTGGCTGGTCGCGACCTCGTACGACTGGAGATCGGGCTCCGAACCCTTGCTCCATGTCACCACGATCTTCTCGGTGCCCTCCAGGGCCGCGGCGACGTTGTCCGGCGCAGCGGCGGGCCGCCTCAGCTTGAAGGTGCTCGTCGCGTAAGTGGTGCCGGTGATCTCGCCCTTGAGAATAACGTTGAAGGTCCCGTTGGGGACGCTGCCGGCGTCGAACGTACCGGAAAGCGTCTGGTTGGCCCCTCCGCCGGCGACCTTCTGCTTGGCGGTCGAGGGCCCCTCCACGTACACGCCCATGTTGAGCTGCATCACACCGGTACGCGCTGAGATCGGCACGGATCCGCTCGTGACCACCTGACCGTCGGACGGAGACGTGATCTCCCCAGGGCTCGCGCCTTGCCGCATCACCACGGCCGCCTGAGCGGACCCACCGAGCACGATGGATCCCGCCACGACCGCCGTCGCGACTATCGCTCTGCCAACCACCGTCACGGCGCTTCCCTCCATAGAGAGCCTCGCGCCGCCTGACCACCCTGGGGCGTTCACGCGACGACCGGAAGTGCAGTCCGCTCGGCCGACATAGATCATCGACCGCCCCTGAATCCGCACCCTAATGGCTCAGATCCGGGCTATCCCAGACTCCGGTCCCAGACGGCATGGACTCACGGGTAAGCGGCACCTTATGTGAGCTATCTAACTCTTGGACACTCTGTCTAAGAAGTCGTAATTCGATTGCGACCTAGCCCCGACAGCCCCAGAAGCCACATTGTTCTGCGAAGCGAAAATCGCCTCTGCTTTCACGAACATTGCGCTAAATACCGGCCCCGCCCGGCCCCAACCCCCAGCGCGAACAAGGCCCGACCCTCTCAAAAGGGCAGACTCCGCACGGTGACCCCGCAGCACGGTAGCCGGGAGGTGGGAGGCGGGAGGGGCATGGAGCCAGGACCCGGGCTATAGGACAGGACGATGCAGCCACAAACGGGTCGCCGTCACACTCTCAGTTCCACACGTTCAGCCTCGGCGGCAACGTCGTCAGACCGGCTGATCGATCTACGCTTCCCCTCATGACTGCTACACCCCAGCGTGGTGGTTCTTTCTACGACTCGCCTACGACCTCTCAGAGGTATCTCGACCATCGTCACAGCGGGGTGACGAGCCCCAATCACGTCATGGAGGAGCCCGCGCTACTGGACGTGATGGGCAAGGTCACCGGCTTGCGGGTTTTGGATCTCGGTTGCGGGGACGCGGCCATCGGGCGGACTCTGCTGAACGCTGGCTGTAGTAGCTACCTGGGTCTGGACGGCTCTGCGGTCATGGTCGAGGCAGCCAGCGAAACCCTTCAGGGCACCTGTGGGCGTGCTGAGCAGGTGGATATGGAGGACTTCGCCGCCCCGCCGTCCTCGTTCGACCTGATCGTTTCTCGTCTCGCACTGCACTACGTCGAGGACTTTGCGGCGGTGTTGATGGCGTGCCATGCATGTCTTTCTCCTGGTGGGCGGATTGTTTTTTCGGTTGTTCATCCCGTTCTCAGCTCCTATGACGCCGGGACAGGAGAGCCGCGCACGAACTGGATCGTCGATGACTACTTCCTCAAGGGGCCACGGCAGCGCAGCTGGTTGGGCGGCAGCGTCACCTGGTTTCATCGAACGGTTGAGGACTACGTAGATGCGCTGGTGAACGCCGGGTTTGCGCTGTCAGCTCTACGTGAGTGCGCTCCTCGGGAAGAGCGGTTCGACGGCGACTTGGCCGAGATGGCGCGTCGCCGCCGCGTTCCGCTCTTCCTGTTACTCGGTGGCACGCGGATCTGACCAGTCCAGGAGAACCGCCGGATAGGGTCTTTCACCTGCGGTCTTGTGTACTCGCCCGAATCACCGTGGTGGTCTGCCGCGCCGAGCGGGGCCGGATGTCCACGCCCTGGCTGAGCAACGTCCAGGTCACCCACTTGCCCGCCCTCGTTCACCAGGTCCATCGGTCTTGGGTTGCTTGTGCGCGCCCTTCCGTGTCCACCTCACAGGCTGGCGCGTTCTGCCAGCAATCAGGTCCGCGTCACTACTCGTACTCGACCCTGTGCATGCTTATGCGGTTCGCGTTCCTGCTCCGGTCGTGCTCCCCTGCTCGGCGTCCCTGCTCCGGTCCATGGGTGCCGGTCCATGGGTGCCGCGCTTGGTCTGTGTATTCGCTTGGGCCGGCGCGGGCTCTGCCGGTCAGGGTTCGTGTCCCTATGGCGGGCAGGGTGATGGTCAGCGAGGTTCGGACGTCTGCGATTTCACCTGTGAGTGTGCATTGGAGGAGTTGAACGGCGTTTTTCGCGGCTATGATCTTCGCCCTGTCGCAGGCGGCTTGAGGATCGACGATCGCGAGCCTGGCTGCGGCAAGAGCGCTCAGGTCGGCTGCGTCCTGTACATGATGACGTGCTACGCGTACGGAACCCACCGTGACGAAGGCCATGGCAACCGTCATGAGCAGGCCCATGAGCGCGACGCCCCACAATGACGCGGAGCCACGGTCTGCTTGCTTGGCGAACGTTGACTCTCGATGCTTCTTCGCGCATGTGTGCCAGTACGTCATGATTCCGTGTCAGCGGTCGCGGAGGCGGCTACTCGTACGGCGGGCAGAGACGCTCCCCATGCTGGTCGTACCTCCACCGAGACCTCTACTTTTGTGCTCTCTGGATTGCGGCTGATGTCCACCCGTGCGTTGGGCCGGGTGGCGGATTGAACGAGTTCGCGAACTTGGTCCAGCGGCTCGCCTCTGGCGGCGGCCCTCGCTGCGGCGCGCGCCGCGTCTACGCACGCCAACTGAACCCCGACTGCTTGGATCGCCCACAGCGCGGCGGCCAAGACGACCATGAGTGCGGGTAGGACCATGGCGGTCTCAGCTGTCACAGAGCCGCGCGATGCCGGGCGCTTCCTGTCCGATGACGGGCGTTTCACGTGCGATGTTGGCCGCTTCAGACGTGGGGTTGAACGTTTCACGCGTTTGGGGGTCGCAGCTTGGGGCGGGGTCATCCAGCTGCGTTGAGTGCCTGGTCGATGAGCTTCGAGAGCATCACTTGCACCTTTGGGCTGCTGACCACCTTGAACAGCACCGCTGCGAAGGCGCATGCGGCGATCGTGCCCACTGCGTATTCGGCTGTGGACATGCCGCGATCGCTGAGCGGTCCCGAACAGCGGATCCACCTGTCGGCGAGCCAGTTGTGGAGGTGGGCGGCTGGGTTGGCCGCTTTGGCGAGCTGTCGGTCTTCTGGGGGTGTGGCGGCAGCGTTCGGGGGAGTTGCCGCATCGTGCATGGTGCCTCCAGGTGATCGGGGCCGGGCGTTGTCCGGCGTGGGTCCAACGGTGCCTGAAGGCTGGATGCGGCGGACGGCCCGAACGGGGTTCTGGGGATAAGTGGAGGCGTCGGAGCGGCCTGTTGATAGGTGGTAGGGCACCTGTGGATGAGCGATAGGGCAAGGCATACTGCCTGCGCCTGGGTCGGCTCGGAAGTCCACGCTGATTCGAGGCCAGGCCGACCGGCTCGAAGGCGTGGCGCCCGTGTCGGCCAGACGCATCAGGTAGTCGAGATCGTTGGTGTCGCCCGCGTGCCCGACGACGATCTTCGTCAGGTCCACGCCCTCCTTGGCGAAGAAGTCGAGCGCTATCAGCCTGCTCTGCGGACGGGTGCTGCTGAGCACAGGCAGGTTTCAGTTCGAGGGCGCAGGCCGACTGCAGAGCTCAGACGGGTTCGGGAACTCAGGCCCGCCCCGGAGCCCAGGCAGGCAGGTTCCTGGGCACGGGCGGGTCCTCAAGCGCAGCCCGATCCTGGAGCAGAGCAGTCCGGGGTGGGCAGGTCCTGGGCAGGTCCTGGGGAGGAAGGCCAGTCCCGGGACTGGCCCCTGGATGCAAGCTGGCCCCGAAGCACGGGCTGGTCTCTGGGTAGGTGCTACGGGAAGGTGATGGCGGTTGCGAGGCCGGCGACGATGGGGATGATGCCGAGCAGGACGAAGGCCGGTAGGAAGCACAGGCCGAGAGGTGCTACTGCCTTGACGCCCACGCTCCTGGCTGCGGCCACGGAGGTGGCTCGGGTGGATTCGCGAGCGTCGTTGGCCAGGCGGGTCAGGACGTCTGCCACTGGGGCGCCGGTCTGAGCGGCTCTGCTCATTGCTCGTGACAGTTGTGCCGTAGCCGGTTCTCTGGCGAGAAAGGCCCAGGTGGGGTCTGGGTCGGCGCCCAGCCGGAGTTGGCGGCTAACCCATGACAGGCGCTGGCCGAGTGGGCCGGCCAGTGTTTCTGCTGCTATCTCGGTGGCCGCGCTGACCGGCTGCCCGGCGAGTAGGCAAGCTGCCATCAGGTCGGCGGCGAACGGCAGGTCTGTGGTGATCTGTTTGGTGTCTTGGCGGGCTTCTGGGTCGTCTCGTCTGTGTAGGGCCACACCGACGATCGGGGCGATGAGCAGGGCCGCTATCAGTCCGGCTACTCCGCCGATGAGTAGAGCGGTGATGAGGGCGGCGCTGAGGGCTCCGACGATCGTGCGGCGGGTGATCGGTTGGGGTGAAGTTGCGGGGTGATCGAGCCAGGTTGGCGGGGAGAGAGTGTCGGTATCCGGGCGTATGGGGGACGTGTCGGCATTTGGCCCTGCGGAAGAGGGTGCGCGTGTGGGTCGCTGGGGTCCGGGGCGGTTTTGGGCGGCCGCTCCTGGCGGTAGCAGGCGGGTCAGGCGTTCGGCCGGGGTTGTCGGTGAGATCCACAGCCAGGTTGCTGCGCAGGCACAGGCTGCGGAGAGCAGTTCGAGCATCGTCGGGGATCCGTTCCGGTCAGTTGCGCGGCGCGATCGCTTGAGGAAGGAGATAGCAGCCAAGGAGCCGGTCGCTGCCGTTGAAGTGGACGGGCTGAAACGGGCGCCGCTGAGTGGCCGTAGTAGCCAAGGCTGAGGTGGCCAAGGCTGAGGTGGCCAAGGCTGAGGTGGCCAAGGCGGAGGTCTGGGCGGGTTGGGGCGGAGGTCTGGGCGGGTTGTGGTTACGAGTTTTCAGCGTGGGTCGCCATCTGGTGGGTCCACCACAGGCCGCAGGCGTCGAGAGCGATACCGGCCGTGAGGCAGGCGAGGCCGGGGAGGTTGCCGAAGAGGAAGTCGAGTGGGTGCATTCCCAGTGCGCTTCCCATGAGGAGGCCTAGGGCGGGGAGTGCGGCCAGCATTCTCGCGGTGGTGCGAGGGCCGGCCAGTTGTGCCGTGACGTCCTGGCGGTGGGCTTGGGCTGAACGTAGCGTGCTGCCGACGCGTTCTACGAGGGCAGCTAGTCCTGCGCCTACGGTGACGCTGACGCTCCAGCAGGCCGCCAGGCTGCGTAGTCCCTCGCCGCCCTGCTGTGGGGCCACGGAGACGAGAGCCGTGGACACGTCGCCGCCATCCCTTGCCGCCGCCATCACCGGGCGTAGGGCTTCCGGGTCTGGGAAGTCCACTGCGTTGATCGCTCTGGTGAGAGCTTCGCCTGGAGTACGGCCTGCGGTCAGTTCGGCTGAGAGGGCTTGGCAGAGCTCGATCGATGCTCGGCGCCAGGCGTCGGCGCGACGGGCTGGGCTGGGGCGGGTGATCAGGTGTTTTATGGATCGCTGCTGGAATGGCTCGCGGATGGAGGTCATCCTGTCGAGGCGGGCTGTGGCAGTGCTTGGGCCGGTCCACAGCCATATGGCGGCTGCTGTGGACAATGCGGCCATGAGGGCTGCGATCACAGGATTTACGCTCCCTTCGCTCGTCGTGGTCCGGTCGGGTGAGCTTGGTCGGTGGCAGTGCAGGGCCGGTGGCAGTGCAGGGCCGGTGACGGTGCAGGGTCGGCTCGGCGCGGTTCGGTGGCTCGGTGACGATACGTGGTCGGGTGAATGTCGCCGGGGCGAGGTACGGATCGAGTGATGCTTGCCGGGGAGGTGCGGGTCAGTGGAGGTACGGGTTGGGTGTACGCAGCGCCGATGCTCGCTACGGCTGGGTGGAGGTACCGGTCGGGAATCTTCGGTCATGGTCCGGGGCGTACGACACGTCGCCGAACGTACGAGGCGGGGGACGTACGAGAGGAACTCTCAGTAATGGTCTGGGCGTAGGACGACGTCATCGGGTGCGGTATGGATCGGCGAGCTCACTGGGCACGTGACGCGTGACTTGGATTCGGTCGTGGGCTGCATCGCTCGCTTGCCGTTCGGCCTGGTCGCGATGCCTCTTTACGGCTGCGGTGCAGCGTGGAGGCGACGTCCGTAGGTCTTTGCCACGCGCCGCGAATTCGGGCGGCTGCGACAGGCTCGTCACGTCGTGAGGTTGGTCATGGACGAGTCCGCTCTGTCAGGGCGTCGTGTCCTGGGCCGGTGCGCGGGTGGCCTTTTGTGTCGAAGGTCAGGGCGGTTACGGATTCGACGAAGCCTGTCGAAGATCTCGACAGGAGGCAGATTTCCGCTACGCGGCGGCGTCCGTCGGAGCGGTTGCGGGTCAGGTGGATGACCACGTCCAACGCGGCGGCGAGTTGGCTGTGAACGGCTTCTCTGCTCAAGCCTGCCGCGCATCCCAGCGCCTCCAGCCGAGGCGGTACGTCGGCGGCCGCGTTGGCGTGCAACGTGCCGCAGCCGCCCTCGTGGCCGGTGTTCAGGGCGGCCAGCAAATCCACTACTTCGGCGCCCCTGACCTCTCCGACCACTACTCGGTCGGGGCGCATGCGGAGGGCCTGGCGTACCAGGTCTCGTAGGCCGACGCCGCCGGCGCCTTCGAGGTTTGGTGGACGGGACTCCAGGCGTACGACGTGGGGGTGGAGCGGGCGGAGTTCGGCTGAGTCTTCTACGAGAAGCAGGCGTTCACCTGGGTCGGCCAGCGACAGCAGGGCTGACAGGAGAGTTGTCTTGCCTGTGCCGGTGCCGCCGGTCACCAGGAATGCCAGCCTGGCTGTCACGATGGCCGTCAGTAGTGGTACTGCCGACGGTGGGATCGTGCCTGCCGTCACCAGGTCGGGCAAGGTGTACGTCCGTCTTGGTGGCAGACGGAGCGACACGCAGGTGCCGCCTGAGGCGATCGGCGGGAGCACGGCGTGGAGGCGTACTCCTCCGGCCAGTCTTGCGTCCACATACGGCGAGGCGTCGTCCAGGCGCCTGCCGGCGGCGGCTGCCAGACGTTGGGCCAGCCTGCGGACGGCGCTGTCGTCGGTGAACGTCACCGAGGTCCTGCGCAGGCCGTGGCCGTCGTCGACCCATACCTCGCGAGAGCCGTTGACCAGGACGTCCGTGACGTCGGGCTCTGCCAGGAGGGGCTCCAGTGGGCCTGCTCCTATGAGGTCGGCGCAGAGGGAACGGGCTACGGCGAGGATCTCGGCGTCGCCGTATACGGATTTTTCGGCTCGTAGGGCTACTGCTACCTGGGCGGCGCTTGGTTCGACGCCGGTTCGGGCCAGCCGTACGCGCACTGCCTCGATCAGCTCGGGTGAGACGCCCGGGTTCATGTGCTCATTTCCCTGTGCTCTGTGCTCTGTGTTGGTTCTGGCCTGTGCTCGCTGCTGGGCCGACATGCGCTGATCCCTGTGCGGACTGGGTGACAGCGCGTCCGCTGTGGATGGTGCTTTCCGGCACGAGGCTGCCCGCCCTGCCCGGGAGCCTCACGGGCACGGCAACGGGCACAGACGCGGGCGAGCGTTAGGGCGTGTGGGTGGGAGCTACGGCTGTCTGGTCACGGTGGGAGTAGGTCGCGTAGGAGGGACGTGCAGAGGGCGCCGAGGACGGTGCGGGGGCCGAGCTTGGGGAGTTCGCCGCGGTTCAAGGTGGTGGGGAGGCGGGGCTGGTCGGGTAGGTGGCCGGCGGAGGGGATGCCGAGGGAGCTCGCCACCACGTCGTCGTCGAGGACGCCGGGGCGGATGACCGCGCGGATGTCTGAGGTGTGCCGGTTGACCTCCGTGAGGACCTGGGCGGCGGCCAGGACGCCGCGTACGTCGGCCGTGGCCACGAGCAGGGTGCCGCTCGCCCTTACCAGTGCCTCGATGGCGGCGGGGTCGAGGTGGCGCGGGAGATCGACGACCACCACGTCGAAGCCGCGGTGTCCGGCTTCCAGCACCGAGCGCATGGCCTGGGCGGGGATCGCCCGTACCTCGCCGCGGTGGAAGGACAGGACCGTCAGGTCGCCGAACGCAGGCAGCGCGGCCTGCAGGGCCGCCGAGCCGACCCGGCCCTCGCGGGCCACCAGGTCTCCCCAGCGCGCGCCGGTGGCCTCCTCCTGTCCCAGCAACGCGTCGATGCCGCCGCCCAGCGGGTCGGCGTCGATCAGCAGCGTGCGCAGGCGGTCGCCGGAGGCCCGCAAGGCCAGGCAGGCCGACAGGACGCTCGCGCCGGCCCCGCCCCGGCCGCCGATGACGCAGAGCACGACACCGGAGCGGGGATCCGGCTCCATGGCGTCGGCGAACTCCTCCACAAGGCGCCGCTCGCCGCCGGGCAGGTCGATGACGGCCTGAGCGCCTACGGCCACACATCGGCGCCAGCTGTCGGGGTCTTCCGGGTCGCGGGTGACCAGGAGCACGCCGTCTCGGGCGGGTGGTGCGGTGGCGGCCATCGCGTCGGCCAGGTCGCCGCCTATCACCACCAGGGGTGCGAGGTTCCAGAAAGGGCGCGCGTGGGCGGGGGCGTGGGCCACGTCGAGCTGGGCTCCGGCTGCGGCGGCAACGCGGACGAGGTCGTCGAGTAGGTCACGGTCTTCGGTGATGACCAGTGGACGGTGCATGAGGGTCTCCCTGATCTGGTGGTCGGGAGGTACACCATGCGTCGGGAGGGTGGGGTGGCGGGGCGCCGAACGTGGTTCTGTGGACGACGGGGCTGGAGGAGAGAGGTCCTGTGGACGACGGGAGGGGAGGAGGGGGATTCGTCCCTGTGGACGAAGGCCCTGGGGCCGAGGGGGCCAGGGGCCGAAGGGGCCAGGGGCCGAAGGGGCCAGGGGCCGAAGGGGCCAGGGGCCGAAGGGGCCAGGGGCCGAAGGGGCCAGGGGAACCCAAGTCGCATAGAAAAGGGGCGACCCCCGCCGGGGGGGAGAGCGGGGGTCGCCTGATCGGTCCGGCTCCGGGGGGGTAGAGCCGGTCCCGTTTCAGAAGAAAGCTTTCATCACTTGACCAGAGCATGGCAAGAGACTGGCAATGCAAACCCGTGCACAGTCGCCCCAGTTTCAAGAGATACCCCCGTATGCTGCCCGATCAACTTGAGTTTCGTCGAGGAGCAATCTCGCATTTTCGCCAAGTTTTTTCGCCCCCTCATAACGATCACATAAAGCAGCTCACTCAGAGTGATCGTCACAGGTTGATAACCACAGCAAAACCCCCGGTCGCGCGAAATCTCCGCCCCCGCAGGCCCTCGTCCGGGTAAAGGTCTTGCTCCCAGGGGTTCCCATCAGGGCGGATCCGTCGTACAAAGGTGACACGGACCACTTGTCCGGGTGCGTCAACCAGGCACCCACGCGCGACCAGCCGCGGGAGGCGCGTCGTGACGGGCTTGTCCCGCTCCGACGAATAGAGGTGCACGCTTGGTAACCCGGTGTGACGTATCGGCCGACGGCGTCTCATGACTGAGACGCCGTCAGCTATGTCAGCCGGAGTTATGTCAGCCCCGTTGCAGCGCCTCGCAGATCGCGGTCGTCTCGCGTACGCCAAGAGTCACCGCGGCGGCACAGTGTCGTACCCAGGCCGCCACCCCGTCGGGTGATCCGCTCAGGTAGGCCCGCAGGCCATCGGCATAGGGCAGCTCCAGATGCCCCACTTCGACGGCCACCAGCGACTTCGGATCCAGCCCGTACTCGACCAGTGTGAGCCGTTCGGCCGAGCGCGCGACGACGCCATCGGCCGTACCGAACGGACGCAGCACGGCCAGCTCCGCGTGGACGACGGCGGCCAGCACGAGCGCGGGCGCCTTCGTGGGGGCTTCGAGCAGCCCGAACAGGCTCTCCAGACGCGCGGCCAGCTCCTCGTCCGGGGTACGCGGCCGGCCGAGTGAGTCCGTGAGACCCGCCGCGGCGACCGTGTGCAGGCGGGCGAGCACCTGACGGGGGGCCTTGCGCCAGGTGGAGCCCAACCGGCCCAGCTCGGCTGACGCGCGCAGGGCGCCCTGGACGACGGGATCCTCTACCGAGCCCTGTCGCAGCTCGTCCAAGGGCACGTCGACGCCCTCGATGGCCGCCGACGCCCGCGCTCCGCGCAGTGACGACTCGGCCGACACGGTCGGGCTCGCGCGACGCAGGACGCGATGGCGATACAGCCCGTCTACGGCCTGCCTGGCCTCCTCCACCGCCTCGGGAACGCCGGGAAGTGCCGCGATGACAGCCAGTGGATCACTCACGGCATTCAACACTAGCGGGGGACCCAATAAACCCACCCATTGGCCCGTTCCATATTGGTTCGGTGCCAAGATGACAACAGTTCAATAGCACGTGTAAGACCACTTGATAACCGGATCGGCCGCGCGTCGCCACATGTACAGACCTGTCTAGACCTCTTGTGTGCGGAGCAGGTGAGCTGGTGGAGTGGGACACGACCCGTCAGATCTGGCCATAGAAGGAGTACGAGGTGGCCCCGGAAACCCCTGGCAACGAGCCCCAGGCGCTGTCGAACCTGCTGCAGGAGAACCGCCGGTTCGCACCGCCGGCCAACCTGGCGGCGGCGGCGAATGTGACCTCCGCCGCGTACACCGAGGCGGCGGCCGACCGGCTCGCGTTCTGGGAGAGTGCGGCTGACCGGCTGACCTGGGCCAAGCGGTGGGAGACCACGCTTGAGTGGAACGCGCCGTTCGCCAAGTGGTTCGTCGGCGGCGAGCTGAACGTCGCCTACAACTGCGTCGACCGCCACGTCGAAGAGGGCCGCGGCGACAAGGTCGCCTACCACTGGGAGGGCGAGCCCGAGGGCGATACGCGTACCCTCACCTACAACGACCTGAAGTCCGAGGTCAGCAAGGCCGCCAACGCCCTGCTGGAGCTGGGCGTGCGCAAGGGCGACCGCGTCGCCGTCTATATGCCGATGATCCCCGAGTTGCCGATCGCGATGCTGGCCTGCGCCAGGATCGGCGCGGTCCACTCGGTGGTGTTCGGCGGGTTCTCGGCGACCGCGCTGAAGAGCCGCATCGACGACGCCGACGCCAAGCTGGTCATCACGGCCGACGGCGGCTACCGCCGCGGCGCCCCCTCGGCGCTCAAGCCGACCGTGGACGAGGCCGTCGCCGAGTGCCCGCAGGTCGAGCACGTCCTGGTCGTCCGCCGCACCGGCCAGGACGTGGCGACGAGCGACAAGGACGTGTGGTGGCACGACGTGGTCGAGCGGCAGAGCGACCAGCACACCGCCGAGCCGCACGACGCCGAGGACCCGCTGTACATCCTGTACACCAGCGGCACCACCGGCCGGCCGAAGGGCATCCTGCACACCACCGGCGGATACCTGACCCAGACGGCCTGGACGCACCACGCGGTCTTCGACCTCAAGCCGGAGACCGACATCTACTGGTGCACGGCCGACATCGGCTGGGTGACCGGACACTCCTACATCGTGTACGGCCCGCTCGCCAACGGCGCGACGAGCGTCATCTATGAGGGGACTCCCGACACCCCGCACCGGGGCCGGTTCTGGGAGATCGTGCAGAAGTACAAGATCACGATCCTCTACACCGCCCCCACGGCGATCCGGACGTTCATGAAGTGGGGCGACGACATCCCCGCCAAGTACGACATGTCCAGCCTGCGCATCCTCGGCTCGGTCGGCGAGCCCATCAACCCCGAGGCGTACGTCTGGTACCGCGAGCACATCGGCCACGAACGCTGCCCGGTCGTCGACACCTGGTGGCAGACCGAGACCGGCGCCATCATGATCAGCCCGCTGCCGGGCGTCACCAGCGGCAAGCCGGGCGCCGCGATGCGCCCGCTGCCGGGCATCAACGCGGACGTGGTCGACGACCAGGGCAACAGCGTGCCCGACGGGGGCGGCGGCTTCCTGGTGATCCGTGAGCCGTGGCCGTCGATGCTCCGCACGATCTGGGGCGACGACCAGCGCTACATCGACACGTACTGGAGCCGGTTCGAGGGCATGTACTTCCCCGGCGACGGCGCCAAGAAGGACTCGGACGGCGACCTGTGGCTGCTCGGCCGCGTCGACGACGTCATGCTCGTCTCGGGCCACAACATCTCCACGACAGAGGTGGAGAGCGCGCTGGTGAGCCACCCGAAGGTCGCCGAGGCGGCCGTCGTGGGCGCGACCGACCCGGTGACCGGGCAGGCCATCGTGTCGTTCGTGATCCTGCGCGGCACCGCGGAGGAGGGCGCCGACATCGCCTCCGAGCTGCGCAACCACGTGGCCAAGGCGCTCGGTCCCATCGCCAAGCCGCGGCAGATCCTGGTGGTGCCCGAGCTGCCCAAGACCCGCTCGGGGAAGATCATGCGGCGCCTGCTCCGCGACGTCGCGGAGAACCGCAGCGTGGGCGACGTCACCACACTGGCCGACAGCACCGTGATGGACCTCATCTCGGAGAAGCTCCCGTCCGCCAAGAGCGAAGACTGATCCTTTACGGCACGGCCAACCTGGCGCCACCCGCCGCACGTGGCGGGTGGCCTCCAGGGGAACGGCCGCTGACCCCGCACGGGGCCGGCCGCCGTGACGTGCGCTTTCTGGGCCGGTTACCGGGTTTTCTGGGCCGGTTACCGGGTTAGGGTGAAAGTGGTGTGCCGGGAAGTCGGGTCGGCGTCACGGGGAAGCGATCCCCGCGACACCCGCCAGAGGAGACCCCGTGCGCAGAACCATCGAGATGTGGCCCTTCCCACCCACCGTCCGCTACGCACGCACCGTGGCCGAGGCGCTGCGCGCCGAGACGATCGGCGGCATCGTCATGCTGACCGCCACCGTCGCCGCGCTGGTCTGGGCGAACGTCGCGCACGGCGGCTACGCCGCGCTCCAGCACGCCGCGCTCGGCCCCATGGAGCTCTATGAGTGGGCGCAGCACGGCCTGCTGACGGTCTTCTTCTTCGTGGCCGGGCTGGAGGTCAAGGAGGAGTTCGTCCACGGGGAACTGGCCAACCTGCGCAAGGCCGCGCTGCCCATCGTCGCCTCTCTGTCCGGCATGGCCGTGCCCGCCCTCGTGTACCTCGCGGTGAGCTGGGGGGCGCCGGGCGCGGCGCGCGGCTGGGCGATTCCCACCGCCACCGACATCGCCTTCGCGCTCGCCGTGCTGGCCGTGACCGCCAGCTCGATGCCCCCGGCCCTGCGGGCGTTCCTGCTGACCAGCGCGGTCGTCGACGATCTCGGCGCCATCACCGTCATCGCCGCCTTCTACACCGACCACCTGAACCTGCTCATGCTGGCGGCCGGCGCCGCCCTGATCGCCGTCTACGGGATCCTGCAGCGCTCGGGCGCCGGGAGGCTGTGGATGTACCTGCCGCTGGCCGTGGGCGCCTGGTACGCCGTGGAGGCCAGCGGTGTCCACGCGACCGTGGCGGGAGTGGCGCTCGGTCTGCTCACCCGCGTCACGACGCGAGAGCACGAGACCAGCTCCCCCGCGGAGGCCGCCGATCACTACCTGCGGCCCATCTCCGCGGGCTTCGCGGTGCCGGTCTTCGCGTTCCTGTCGGCGGGGGTGAAACTCGACGGGTCCAGCCTCGGCGGTATCTTCTCCGATCGGGTAGTTCTGGGAGTGGTAGCGGGGCTCGTGATCGGGAAGTTCCTGGGTGTGTTCGGCGGTGCCTGGCTGTCCGTACGGCTGGGCCTGACGAAACTATCCAAAGAGCTCCAATGGCGGGACATGGCGGCGGTGTCGCTGCTGGCCGGGATCGGGTTCACGGTGTCGCTACTGATCGGCGACCTGGCTTTCGGCGCCGACCGGGAGCGGGCCGACGCCGTGACGACCGGGATCCTCGCGGCCAGCCTCACCGCCTCCGTCCTGGCGGCGGTGCTGCTCCACGTACGGGTGCGCAAGCGCCGCATCGCGCTGGATGATGTTTGACAGGGCCACCAGGCCTCGATAGGAGACGTTCATGCCGCAGACTCCCGAGGAAGAATCCCTGGGCTCACTGGTCGCCCAGGCGAGCGATCACATCTCGACCCTGGTCCGCTCGGAGATCGAGCTGGCCAAGGCCGAGCTCAGGTTCGACGCCAAGCGGGTCGGCACGGCCGGCGGCCTGTTCGCCGCCGCCGCCTTCATGGCGCACCTGTGCCTGATTCTCGCCTCGTTCACGATCGCGTTCGTGCTCGCCCAGTGGCTGCCCAACTGGGCGGCCTTCCTCATCGTGACCGTCTTCTACCTGGTGGTCGCCGCGCTGCTGGTGTTCATCGGCACGCGTAGGCTGAAAGGGCTCGCCGGAATGAAGCGTACGACCAGGTCGATCAAGGGCCTCAAGGAGATCGCCACTCCGGAGAAGGAGATAGAGCCGGTGACCAGTGATGGCGCCTGACGAGTCGGTCGTCCAGATCGAGGGCCCGTGGAAGCACCGCGCGGTGCACGCCGGCGGCACCCGCTTCCACGTCGTGGAGGCCGGTGAGGGGCCGCTGGTCCTGCTGCTGCACGGGTTCCCGCAGTTCTGGTGGACCTGGCGCAACCAGCTGCGGACGCTGCCCGCCGCCGGGTTCCGCGCGGCCGCGGTGGACCTGCGCGGCTACGGCGGCAGCGACAAGCCGCCGCGCGGCTACGACCTGCCCACACTGGCCGGTGACGCGAGCGGCCTGATCCGCGCGCTCGGCGAGAGCGGGGCCATCGTGGTCGGCCACGACTGGGGCGGCCTGCTCGCCTGGACGATGGCGGTGCTCGACCCGAAGTGCGTGCGCCGGCTGGTCACCGTGTCCGCGCCGCACCCGCTGCGCATGCGCAGGTCGCTGCTGACCGACCCGTTCGGCCAGTTGCGGGCGACCCGCCCGTCGATCGGCTACCAGCTCCCGCTGCTGCCCGAGCGCCGGCTCACCCGTAACGACGGCTCGCTGGTCGGCAAGATGCTCGACGCGTGGTCGGGCCCGGGCTGGCCGGACGCGCAGACCGCGCGCGTCTACCGCGAGGCGTTCCGCATCCCGACCGTCGCCCACTGCGCGCTGGAGTATCACCGCTGGTTCGGCCGCTCCCAGTTCCGTCCCGACGGCCTGCGTTTCGCCAGGACCATGAAGGCCGAGATCGAGGCCCCCACCCTGCAACTGCACGGCGCGCTCGACCGCCGGGTGCTGCCGCGCACCGCCCAGGGATCGGGCGGCTACGTGACCGCTCCCTACCGATGGCGACTGATCGAGGGCGCCGGCCACTTCCCCCACGAGGAGACCCCCGACGTGTTCGATGCCGAGCTGATCGGCTGGCTGTCCGACCCGGAGCCTGACCGATGAGAGACCGCGACCCCGAGGGCAAGCCGCGCAACGCCCGGCCACGCGACGCCTACGGCCGGCCGCTGCCCTACGGCTCGACCGGCGTGGATCGAGTGCCCGACGACTACGCGCCCTCCACACCGCAGGCCCTGGCCGACGGGCGCCGGTTCCTGAGCGAGGGCCTGCCGTTCAACGCGCACGAGGTGTTCGAGGGCCGCTGGAAGTGCGCGCCCGATGACGAGCGCGAGCTGTGGCAGGGGCTGGCGCAGATCTGCGTCGGGCTGACGCATCTCCAACGCGGCAACGGGCGCGGGGCACTGACCCTCTTCGGCCGGGGCGCCGCCCGCGTGCAGTCGTACGGCGAGCCCTATGACTCGGTGGGCCGGGCGGCGTCGGGCCTGAGCCCCGACAGCGACCCGGGGCAGGCCATCGCGCTGATCCTGAGCGAGCTGCCCGGCTAGTCGCACTCCTGCGTGCCGGCCGGCGTGGTGTCGGTCCTGCCCTGGTCGGCGTCGGGCCTGACCTCGTTGGCCGTCAGCACGTAGCCGGTGTCCTCCTGGCTGACCGCGGCGGCGAAGACGACGCCGAACACCTGGCCGCTCACGGTCAGGAGCGGGCCGCCGGAGTTGCCGGGCAGCACCTTGCCGCGGATCGCGTAGACCTTCCGGGTGACGTTCCTGCTGTGGTAGATGTCGGGGCCCTCGGCGTCGAGCTGGCTGCGGATGCGGGCCGGCTCCGCCGTGAAGCCCTGGCCCTTGGGGAAACCGGCGACGATGGCGTTGTCGCCCTTCTCCGCGGTGCCGTCGAAGGAGAGCTGCGGCAGGTCCAGCCCGGGGACGTACAGGATGGCGATGTCCCGCTGCGGGTTGTAGCGGACGACCGTGGCCGGGTGGCGCTTGTTGTCGTAGGCGAGGACGTTCAGGTCACGTGTCACGCCGGCGACCACGTGCGCGTTGGTCATGATCCGGTCCTTGGCGTAGACGAACCCGGTGCCCTCGATGAGCTTGTTGCAGCTCTCGGCGTTGCCCTGCACCTTGACGATGGCCCGCTGCGCCCGGCCGAGCTTGGCGCCCTGCAGGATGCTGCGCGCCGGCGGCGGCACGTCGACGAGCTGGCCCGCGCCGATGGCGTCGAACACCGGCGGGAACTCCGACCGGTCGACGAACTTCTTGAACGGCTGCTGCCAGTTGCGCGCGGTCTGCGGGATCGAGTCGTCGACCGTGGTGAGCAGCATGGAGTTCTTCACCTGGTCGACGAGCGGGGTGAACGCCGTCGACACGATCAGCGACCCGATCAGCCAGGCGATCACCAGCACCGACAGCGCGCTGGCGAACGTGCCGCCGACCGCGTCGGCGACCTTGGCCGGCTCCCAGGTGACATGGCTGCGCACCACGGCGCCGATCGTCGAGGAGGCGAACTGGCCGATGGTCGCGGCCAGGAAGACGATCACGATCGCGAGCAACGCCTGCGGCGTGTCACCGCTGACGACGGCCTTGGCGATGGGAGGCGCGATGAAGACCCCGAGCACGGCCCCGCCGACGAAGCCGACGAAGCTCATGACACCGATGATGAAGCCCTGCCGGTAACCCGAGATGCCGAAGGCGATCACGAGGCCGATCAATATGAGGTCAAGCAGATCACCGCGCACGTTTCAAAGGTAACCAGCGATCCGGTCAAGTGTGCACGTCTTCCCAAGGACGTCGTCACCGGCTGGTTACCGTTGGCGCCATGCCGCCGACCGACGAATCAGTGCGCGGCCTCATCGAAGCGGCTCTTGACGACGACGATCCCGACGGGGCGGTGCGCTGGCATGTGATCTCCGTACTACGGCAGCGTGACGATCTGGAGTCCTTCATCGAGGCGCGGCGGCTCTGCGCGGCGGACGACGTCACCCAGCGCCTGCTCGGAGTGGACATCATGGGCATGCTGAAGGCGTTCGCGGACCGGACGCTGCCCGTCCTGCGCTACCTGGCGGCCAGCGAGGACGACGTCATGGTGCTCTACTCCGTGCTCATCGCCTTCGGCCACCTGGCCGACCCCCGGTCGCTGCCGTCCGTGCTGGACCTGGCCGTGCACGACGACCCACGCGTCAGGTACGGGGCCGCGTACGCGCTCCAGCACGTGCTGGGCGACCCGCCGGACCGCGCCGGGCTGAACGCGCTGCGGGCACTGGCCGCCGACAGCGACCCCGACGTGGCCGGCTGGGCCGCGCTCGGCGTCGCGCTGACCACGGGCGACTCGGACCGCCTGGGCCCGGTGGTCTGAAGCTCTGTTCAGCCCCGTGACGCCAGGTCCAGGACGTCGGGCGGCATCTCCTCCACCTGCTCGGGGTCCCACGGCCGCTCCAGGCCGCCTTCGCGCAGCACCGCGTCGAGCACCATCGCGGTGAACCCCCACACCAGCATGCCGCGCACCCGAAAGGCCGGCCCGGCGAAGCCGCGCGGATGCCGCAGCGTGAACCGGTTGCCCGGATCGACCAGCTCGGCGATCGGCACCCGCTCCACGGACTCGACCTCGGCGGGCGAGGCCGCGTGCACCGCCGACGGTGTATGCCACCAGCCCACGACCGGTGTGACCCGGTTGTCGCTGCGCCAGACGAAGAGCTCGGGCATCGTGCCGAGCACGGTCACACCGCCCGGGTCGAGGCCGGTCTCCTCCTCCGCCTCACGCAGCGCCGCCCCGACGGGCCCGCCGTCCTCCGGATCCACGCCGCCGCCCGGGAACGCCGGCTGGCCCGCGTGCCTGCGCCCGCGCGAGCTGCGCTGAATGAGCAGCACGTCGGGGCCGAGCGGCCCCTCGCCAAACAGCAGCAGGACCGCCGCGGGCCGGCCACCCTCGGCGGGCGGCCGCAGCCCGGAGGGGACCGAAGTCCGTACGGCCCGCGCCGCGAGCCGGTCGAGCCAGTCAGGCACCTGATTCACGCAAACTCCAACACGCCGGGGGTTCGGGGGCTTCCCCGCTTACGAGAAGGGACCTGATCTGACGAGCTTCTGGGCTTTGGCGGTGTCCGTGGGGCCGGTGCCGTACGAGGGGCAGAGGGCGGCCAGGGGACAGACGCCGCAGGCCGGCGTACGAGCGTGGCAGATGCGGCGGCCGTGCCAGATCACCCGGTGCGAGAAGATCGTCCACTCGCGCTTGGGGATCAGCTCCCCCACCACGTGCTCGATCTTGACCGGGTCGGTCTCGTCGGTCCAGCCGAAGCGGCGGACCAGCCGCTGGAAGTGCGTGTCGACGGTGAGCCCCGGCACGTCGAAGGCGTTGCCGAGCACCACGTTGGCCGTCTTGCGGCCCACGCCGGGCAGCTTGACCAGGTCCTTCAGCTTGCCGGGCACCACCCCGCCGTGGTGTTCGCACACGGCCTGGGCCATGCCGATGATGCTGTTGGTCTTGGCGCGGAAGAACCCCGTCGAGCGGATGATCTCTTCCATTTCGGCTCGGTCGGCGGCCGCATAGTCATCCACTGTCGGGTACTTGGCGAAGAGGATCGGAGTAACCATGTTGACCCTCTTGTCCGTACACTGCGCCGAGAGGATCGTCGCGACCAGCAGTTCGAGCGGGGTACCGAAGTCGAGCTCGCAATGGGCGTCGGGGTAGGTTTCCGCCAGGATGCGATTCATCCGGCGTGCGCGACGCACGAGGGCGAGCCTGGACTCAGTGGGCATTCCCATAGCCTACGTGTGCCGCCTGGAGTGGGGTGCGTCACAATGGCAGCAGAGGAGGCAGAGTGAACACCGAAGATGTGCTGGGCAAGGCCCCCCTGTTCGCCGCGCTTGACCGTGAGAGCGCCGCGGCGCTGCGGACGAGCATCACCGAAGTCCAGCTGTCCAAAGGGCAGACGCTCTTCCACGAGAACGAGACAGGCGACCGGCTCTACGTCGTGCTCGAAGGCAAGATCAAGCTGTCGCGCACCTCGCCCGACGGCCGCGAGAACCTACTCAGCGTGCTGGGCCCGAGCGAGATGTTCGGCGAGTTGTCGCTGTTCGACCCGCGCCCCCGCACGGCCTCCGCGACCGCGCTGACCGACGTGCGCCTGGCCGGGCTGGGCCACGACGACCTGCGGCCCTGGCTCACCGGCCGTCCCGAGGTGGCGCTCCACCTGCTGCGGGCGCTGGCCCAGCGGCTGCGCCGCACCAACGACGTGCTGGCCGACCTGGTCTTCACCGATGTGCCCGGCCGGGTGGCCAAGCAGCTGCTCGACCTGGCCGAGCGGTTCGGCACCAAGACCGACGACGGGCTGCGCGTCCACCACGACCTCACCCAGGAGGAGCTGGCCCAGCTCGTCGGCGCCTCACGCGAGACGGTCAACAAGGCGCTCGCCGACTTCGCGCAGCGCGGCTGGCTGCGCATCGAGGCCAAGGCCGTGGTCATCCTCGACATGGACCGCCTCTACAACCGCTCCAGGTAGTCGAGCTGGGCCCGCACCGACATCTCGGCCGCGGGCCACAGCGACGTGTCGACGTCGCTGTAGACGATCTCCACGATCTGGCGGGGCGTCTTGGCGCCCTGGCGCAGCGCCGCCCTGATCTGGTCGAGGCGCTGCCGCCGGTGCGCGAGATAGCCGTCGAGCACGCCTATCGGGTCGGCCAGCACCGGGCCGTGGCCCGGCAGCAGCGCCGCCACGCCGAGCTCCTCGGCCATGGCCCTGAGCCGGTCGAGGCTGCGCAGGTAGTCGGCCAGGTCGCCGTCGTGGGCGATCACCGTGGTGCCGCGGCCGAGCACCGTGTCGCCGGTCAGCATGGCCTTGTCCTGGGGCAGCCAGAAGCAGAGCGAGTCGAACGAGTGCCCCGGCGTGCCGTACACGCGCACCTCGACGTCGCCGGCGCGCACCACGTCGCCGTCGCCGAGCCCCTCGTCACCGAGCCGGTGCCTGGGGTCGCGCGCCCGCACGGGCGCGCCGACCAGCTCGGCGAAGCGCCTGGCGCCGCCGCTGTGGTCGTGGTGGCCGTGGGTGAGCAGGATCTCGCTCACCCGGCGCCCGGCCAGGTGGTCGGCGACCCGGCGCAGGTGCCGCTCGTCGTCGGGGCCCGGGTCTATGACGATGGTGTCCTGGTCGCCGATGATCCAGGTGTTCGTGCCGTCGAGGGTCATCGGTGACGGGTTGGGGGCGAGCAGGTTCTCGGCGTGGGTCGTACGGGATCCGTCGGGTGAGCCGGCCGGGATGTGCAGGCCGCTCATGCCGTCACCAACTGGAACTCACCGTCGACCTCCACGACCCTGGGCAGGATCGTGACGATCTCGCGCCGCGCGGCCAGGACGGCCGCCACCGAGTCGCAGGCGGCCAGCTCGTTCAGGGTGCGGTAGGTGGGCGGCATCAGGAAGATCTTTCCCTCGTGCGCCAGCTCGACGGCGTCGGCCGGGCGTTTCCAGGCGACCTGGTCGGCCTCGCCGCCGACGTCGCGGGTGCGCTGCCCCTCGGGGAGCACGGCGGCGAAGAAGCGGGTGTCGAAGCGCCGGGTCTCGATCTCCGGCGTGATCCAGTGCGCCCAGGGCTTGAGCAGGTCCGAGCGGAGCACCAGGCCGCGCTTGGCGAGGAAGTCGGCGAAGGCCAGGCTCCGGTCGATCAGCGCGAGCCGGTCGGCCTCCCAGTCGTCTCCCGTGGTGTCGTCGACGACCGAATCGGGCCCCGACCCCGCGAGCAGCACCCCCGACTCCTCGAAGGTCTCCCGTACGGCCGCGCAGACCAGGCCGCGCGCGACCGCCTCGTCCGCGCCGAAAACCTCGCCCCAGTCCGCCGGAGACGGCCCGGCCCAGGCGACGGCGTGGTCGGTGTCACGGGGATCGACCGAGCCGCCCGGGAAGACGTAGGCGCCCGCCGCGAAGGCCATCGTGGCCTTGCGCCGGAGCAGATAGACCTCTGGCCCCTCGCGCAGGATCACCACCGTGGCGGCGTCCCGCGCGGGGACCGGCTGGACACGTCCGGCGAGGATGTCCCTGGCTCGCTCGGCGAGCTCGTCCGGGAGTCGAAGACCAGTCACATGACCTCCTTCTAGAACATCACTCGGGTCATGGTGACATATCCGGACTCTAGGCGACCTCGGCGATCAGCTCCACCTCGACCGGAGCGTCGAGCGGCAGCGCGGCGACGCCCACGGCGCTGCGGGCGTGCTTGCCCGCCTCGCCCAGCACCTCCGCGAGCAGCTCGCTCGCGCCGTTGGCGACCTGGGGCTGCTGTGTGAAGGCGGGGTCACTGGCCACGAACGCCACGACCTTGACGATCCGCACGACCTTGCCCAGGTCGCCGATCTCGGCCTTCAGCGCGGCCAGCGCGTTGAGCGCGCAGATCCTGGCCAGCTCGCGGGCGTCGTCGAGGCCGACCTCGGCGCCGACCTTGCCGGTCTGGGCCATCTTGCCGTCGACCAAGGGCACCTGGCCCGAGGTGTAGACGAGGTCACCGGTCCGTACGGCCGGCACATAGGCGGCCAGCGGCGCGACCACTTCGGGCAGCGTCAGCCCCAGCTCGGCGATCTTCTCTTCGGGCGTCACTGCTTCTCCCTCTTGAAGTAGGCGACGAGCTGCTCGGGCGTCGCACCCTGCAGGATCTGGACCAGCTCCCAGCCGTCGGCTCCGAAGTTGTCCAGGATCATCTTGGTGTTGTGGATCAGCACCGGAGCCGTCAGGTACTCCCATTTCTTCATGAGGGCCAGCGTAGGTGCTGGAGCCAGCAACCTGTGGCGCACCGCTGAACGCGGCACGCCATAGGCGCTGTAACCAGCAGCCTGTGATGCACCGCTGAGCGCGATGTGAGCAATCTCAAAGGGTGGTCGTCGGCATCTGGTAAATAACCGTTCGGTAGCCTCGAAACGTGGACTCTCGGGACACCGATTGGGACGGCGTGCGACTGCACGTGGTCACCGGCAAGGGCGGCACAGGCAAGACCACGGTCGCCGCGGCCCTCGCCCTGGCACTGGCCTCGGGCGGGCGCAAGGTGCTGCTCGTCGAGGTGGAGGGCAGGCAGGGCATCGCGCAGATCTTCGACCTGCCACCGCTGCCGTACGAGGAGCGCCGGATCGCCGTGGCCCCGTCGGGCGGCGACGTCTACGCGCTGGCCATAGACCCCGAGGAGGCCATGCTCGAATACATGGAGATGTTCTACGGCATGCGCAGGGCGGGGCGGGCGCTGACCAAGATGGGCATCGTCGACTTCGCGACCACGGTCGCACCCGGCTTCCGCGACGTCCTGGTGACCGGCAAGACCACCGAGGCCGTGCGCCGTCGCGGCAAGAACGGCAAGCGGGTCTACGACGCCGTCGTGCTCGACGCGCCGCCGACCGGCCGCATCTCGCGCTTCCTGAACGTCACCCAGGAGGTCGCCGGACTGGCCAGAGTCGGTCCGATCAAGAATCACTCCGATCTGGTGAGCAAGGTCGTGAAATCTCCGGAAACAGCGGTGCACTTCATCACCCTGCTGGAGGAGATGCCGGTTCAGGAGACGCTGGACGGCATCGCCGAACTGCGTTCGGCGGGGCTGCCGCCCGGTGGGATCTTCATCAACATGGTGCGTGAATCACTTCTCCCGCAGGCCGCACTTGACAGTGCTGTCAAGGGCCGATTCGACGTGGCCGAGCTCACACTCGGGCTCAAGGCGGCCGGTCTCGCCGACGGCGCCTCCTCGACGGCGGAGGCTCTGGCGGAAGAGGTCGCCGAGCATGCCCGCCGTACCGACCTGGAACGCGCCGAGCGCGCCTCGCTGGCGCAGGAGACACTGCCGTCCTACGAGTTGCCGCTGCTGGCCGACGGCGTCGACCTGGCCGGCCTGTACGAGCTGGCCGAGGCCATCCGCACCCAGGGAGCAGCGTGAAGAAGCCCGCCGTACTCGACGTCGACGCCATCCTCGACGACCCGGGCACCCGGATCATCGTCTGCTGCGGCGCCGGCGGCGTGGGCAAGACCACCACGGCCGCCGCGCTTGGGCTGCGGGCCGCCGAGCGCGGCAGGTGCGCGGTCGTGCTGACCGTCGACCCCGCGCGGCGGCTGGCGCAGTCGATGGGGCTCTCCGAGCTCGACAACACGCCACGGCTGATCAGCTCGCCCGAGGGCGGCGGTCAGTTGTTCGCGATGATGCTGGACATGAAGCGTACGTTCGACGAGATCATCGAGGCGCACGCCGACCCCGAGCGGGCCCGCCAGATCCTGTCGAACCCCTTCTACCAGTCGCTGTCCTCCAGCTTCGCCGGCACCCAGGAGTACATGGCGATGGAGAAGCTGGGCCAGCTGCGCCGCTCGGACGAGTGGGACCTGATCATCGTCGACACACCGCCCTCGCGGTCCGCGCTCGACTTCCTCGACGCTCCCGAGCGGCTCGGCCGCTTCCTCGACGGGCGGTTCATCCGGCTGCTGACCGCGCCCGCCAAGGCGGGAGGGCGCAGCGCGTTCCGGCTGCTCAACGCCGGGTTCGGGCTCATGGCGGGCGCGATGACCAAGCTGCTGGGCGCGCAGGTCATCAAGGACCTGCAGACGTTCGTGTCGGCGCTCGACGCCGTCTTCGGCGGGTTCAGGCAGCGCGCGGAGATGACCTACCGGCTGCTCCAGGCGCCCGGTACGGCCTTCGTGGTGGTGGCCACGCCCGAGCGCGACGCGATGCGTGAGGCGTCCTACTTCGTCGAGCGCCTCGCTGAGGAGCGCATGCCCCTGGCCGGACTGGTGGTCAACCGGGTGCACGAACCCACCGCTGCGGCGCTCTCAGCCGCGCGTAGCGCCGCCGCGGCGGAAGACCTGGAGTCGCGGGGCGAACATGAGCTGACCGCCGCCGTACTGCGGCTGCACACCGGCAGGATGCAGCTCGCCGCCCGCGAGCACCGGGAGCGGGACCATTTCAGCTCGGCCCACCCCACAGTGCCGGTCGTCCAGGTAAGTGCGATGTCGGAGGATGTCCACGATCTAGCGGGTCTACACCGGATCGGGGAACTCCTCGCGAGCACATGAGAGTACGGCCGGTGCCGGCACCGGCCGTACTCCCGAGGCTTGGGTCAGCCTGCGATCAACTCGTTAGTCCGTTCGTACTCTTCCTTGGCGGACTCGAGCAGCTCTCGCCACGAATCCACGTCAGGACGCCGCCGAAGCAGAGCCCGCCGTTCCCGTTCCGTCATACCGCCCCACACGCCAAACTCGATGCGGTTGTCCAGCGCATCGGCGAGGCATTCGGTACGGACCGGGCATCCTCGGCAGATCAGCTTTGCCCTGTTCTGTGCGGCGCCCTGGACGAACAGCGCGTCCGGGTCCGCTCCTCGACAGGCGGCACGGGAGGTCCAATCCGTGATCCACATTTCGACCCCACTCCCCTTAGGTGGTCAGTCGTCATTTGGGGCCGACGGGCGCGGGCGCCGAGCCTCCGTATTCAGTTGCCGCAGAGGAGAACGTACGCAACTAGACGTTCGGGCCGACAGACCCCAGAGGACCAATTTCTCGCTGCAGTCTTGACCGGGAATGACTAGTCACCCCCGTCAGTCAAGGCGAAATGGTGCCGAGTTACCGATAAGGTCACCCATTCGACGTACTCTTGGACTTGTGCAAGCTCAGGGCAAAGATCGTTCCTCGCCGTTCCTGAACATCACGCGGTTGATCGCCGCCGGTGCGGCCGCGGGCGTTCTCACGGCTGCCATAGCCCTTCCGGCCGTCGGCGGGGCGGGGATGTCCGCCAAATCCGCGATGACGGGGATCAACCTAAAACCCGAGGACCTGGACGAACCCCCGCTGCCCGAGCGCACGGTCCTGCAGGACGCCGACGGCAAGCAGATAGCCCAGTTCTACTACGAGAACCGCCAGTCCGTGAGCTTGGACCAGGTCGCCCCCATCATGCGCACCGCGCTGATCTCGATCGAGGACTTCCGTTTCTATCAGCACGGCCCGATCGACGTGGAGGGAACGGCCCGAGCTCTGGTCAAGAACCTCACCACGGGCGGCGTGACCCAGGGCGGCTCGTCGATCACGCAGCAGTACGTCAAGCAGGTGCTGCTCAACTCGGCCGAGACCAAAGAGGAACAGGCCGCGGCCATCGAGGCCACCGTCGGGCGCAAGCTCAACGAACTGCGCTATGCCATGGCGATCGAGAAGAAGTACACCAAGGATCAGATCCTTGAAAAGTATCTGAACATCGCATACTTCGGCGCCGGCGCGCACGGCATCCAGGCCGCTTCCAAGCGCTTCTTCGGCAAGCCGGCCTCCGCGCTCAATCTCGTCGAGGCGGCCACGCTCGCGGGCGCGGTCCAGAACCCCAACCGGACCGACCCGAACGTCAGCAAAGCGTCCAGGGAACTGCTGAAGGCCCGGCGCAACGTCGTCCTCGACCGAATGGCCGAACTCGGCAAGATCACACCGCAGGAGGCCGCCGAGGCCAAGGCCAAGAAGCTGGTCTTCAAGGACACCAAGGTCTCCGGCGGCTGCGAGGAGAGCAAGTACCCGTACTTCTGCCTCTACGTTCAGAACGAGATCCTCAACAACGAGGATTTCGGTAAGACCCCCAAGGAACGCCTCAAACTGCTCCAGCGTGGCGGTCTCACCATCAAGACCACCATCGACAAGAAGATGCAGAAAGCCTCCGAGAAGGCCATCAAGGAGTACGTCAGCACCAAGGACAAGCCCGTGGCCTCGCAGGCGATGGTCGTGCCGGGCACCGGCGAGATCAAGGCGATGGCGGCCTCGCGCAAGTTCGGCGGCAGCAAGAAGAAGAATGAAATGAGCTACAACGTCGTCGCCGACGCCAAGCACGGCGGTGGCGGCGGCTTCCAGCAGGGCTCGACGGCGAAGGCCTACACGCTCGCCACAGCGCTCGAGGAGGGCCTGAAGTACGGCGACGGCTACCCGGCGCCCGCCGGCTTCACCGCGTCCGGCTACGGCGCGTTCAAGGACTGCGACGGCAAGCGGGTGGGCGACCCCACGCACGAGGTACGCAACTCCAGCGAGGGCGGCGGCGGCTTCAAGACGCTGCAGACCGGCACCTGGGGCTCGGTCAACACGTTCTTCATGCGGCTTGAGGAGCGCGTCACGCTCTGCAAGGTCGTCAAGCTGGCCAAGCGGATCGGGCTCAAGCGGGCCGATGGCACGAAGCTCCGCGAGTTCGAGACCTTCACGCTCGGCATCAACGAGGTCGACCCGGTCACGGTGGCCAGCACCTACGCGGTCTTCGCCTCACGCGGCCAGTACTGCAAGCCGCTGGCGATCACCGAGATCAAGGACCGCTACGGCAAGGCCACGCAGTACAAACCCAAGTGCTCCAAGGTCATGGAGGAGGAGGTCGCCGACGCCGTCAGCGGCATCCTGTCGGGCGTGTTCACCAAGGGCACGATGCGGGAGGTCGGCGGCATCGGCCGGGACGCGGCGGGCAAGACGGGCACCACCGACGGCTACACGGCCGCCTGGTTCGCCGGTTACACCCCGAACCTCGCCTCCGCCGTCAGCCTCGGCGACCCGCGCGGCGCCTTCACGCACAACCTGATCGGCGTCACCATCGGCGGCCGCTACTACAGCTACGTGTACGGCGCGTCGATCTCGGGCCGCATCTGGAAGCAGGCGATGCTCGGGGCGCTCAAGGGCGTCGAGCCCACCAAGTTCACGCCGGTGGATCAGGAGCGGTTCGGCGGCTGCGGCGACAACTGCGCGCCCAAGCCCAAGAAGGAGAAGAAGGACGATCAGGGCGGCCCGCCGGACGACTTCTTCGACCAGTTCAACCGCGACGACAACGGCGACGACAACCGGGGGCGGGGCCGGGGACGCGGCGGCGAATCGCCCATCACTCCGGCGAACGTCGCTCCGTTGAACTGACCTGAGCTCGCTTGGAGCCCTGGGTGCCCGCTTTGGGGCGGGCACCCTCTTGGCTAGGCGGACAGTCGCGCGCGTACGGCGGCGGCGACCCGTCCCCCCTCCGCGCGACCGGCGACTTTCGGGTTGACGGCCTTCATGACCTGACCCATCGCCTGCGGCCCGGCGGCACCGGTCTCGGCGACGGCCTCGTCGACGAGGCGGCCGAGCTCCTCGTCGGAGAGCTGCGCCGGCAGGTATTCCTCCAGCACCGCCTGCTCGTCCAGCTCCGCCTGGGCCTGCGCCGCGCGACCGGCGTTGCCGAACGCCTCCGCCGCCTCCCGGCGCTTCTTGGCCTCCTTGGTCAGCACCTTGATGATCTCGTCGTCGGAGAGCTCCCTGGCCGCCTTGCCGGCGACCTCCTCGACGTTGACCGCGGCCAGTGCCATCCGAATCGTCCGGAGACGTAGCTCGTCCCGGCTCTTCATGGAGGCCGTGAGGTCGGCCTTCAGCTTGTCCTTCAATGCGCTCATGCGGTCCATCTTGCCGCGTGTACGGACGGCTACGCGCTCGCGCGCCCCATCACACAGCCCAGCACCCGGCCCTTTCGCGGCCTTTGTACGGCCTGCTGGCGCCCTTCTTACCGCCTTCTCGCAGACTCGGGACGGCCCGGGCCGGATGTCGGGCATCATGAATGGGTGAGGAAAGCCGCCGCTGTACCACTGTCCATGCTCGGTCTCGGCCTGGCCGGGTTGGGTTACGCCTCCGTCGTCGAACGCAACTGGTTCCGGCTGCGCCGCTTCGACGTGCCCGTACTCGAGCGCGGGCAGCGACCCGTACGCATCCTCCACCTGTCCGACCTGCACCTGACGCCGGGCCGCAAGAAGCTGATCAACTGGGTCCGCTCGCTCGGCTCGCTGGAGCCCGACCTGGTCGTCAACACGGGCGACTCGATCGCCCACCCGGAGGCCGTGCCCGCGCTCCTGCACGCCCTGGAGCCTCTGCTGGCCCGTCCCGGGATGTTCGTGTACGGCTCGAACGACCTCTACGCCCCCAAGCCCAAAAACCCGGCCCGCTACCTCTGGCGCACCTCCAAGAAGGACCGTCGCCAGCACGTCCCGTCCCTCCCCTGGGAGGAGCTCGGCGCCGGCATGACCGCCGAGGGCTGGCTCGACATGAACAACACCACGGCCCGCGTCAAGATCGGCGACCTCGACGTGGCGGTGGCGGGCATCCACGACTCCCACATCGACCGCGACCGCTACGACCTGGTCGCCGGCCCCGCCCCGGCCGACGCGGACCTCCGCCTCGGCGTCATGCACTCCCCCGAGCCCCGCAACATGACCCGCTTCGCCGCCGACGGCTACCAGCTCCTCCTGGCCGGCCACACGCACGGCGGCCAGCTCTGCATCCCCTTCTACGGCGCCCTGGTCACCAACTGCGGCATCGACCGGGCCCGCGTCAAGGGCCTCAACCGCCACGACGACGCCTGGCTGCACGTCTCGGCCGGCCTCGGCACCTCGCCGTACGCCCCGGTCCGCTTCGCCTGCTTCCCGGAGGCCTCGTTGCTGACCCTGCTTCCGCGCCGGTAAAGGCGGTCACAAGCACCCGCGAAGTCAGCTAGACTTTCTCAAGCACGCTGCAGAGGGCGTGCAGCGGGGTGTAGCGCAGCTTGGCAGCGCGCTTCGTTCGGGACGAAGAGGCCGTGGGTTCAAATCCCGCCACCCCGACAGGGTTCCCGAGGTAAGGGCCTGGTTCTCAAGATCGAGAGCCGGGCCCTTGTTCATTTGACCGCCACACTCGTTCGAATGACAGGATCACAGTGTCCGCCTCGATGGCAGCCGCAAACGAGCGTGACAGTGAGAGGTCCACCCTGCGCCGTTAAGTGCGAGAGGGCATACGAGCACGCCGACCAGGCCGGGCGCGATGAGCTGTGCGGCCTGTTCGAAGACTTAGCGCAGCTCGGCGAACCAGCGGCGGGCCTCCGGCCAGCAGTCGGTCACGTCGAAGCTGCCCAGCCGGGCTGTGCGCCTGATGTCGTCGGCGGAGACCACCGCCCAGGCGAACCAGTCGCCCACGACATCGTCGCGGCGCAGCCGTACCCGGTTGACACGGCTGCTCACCCCCGGCGGGTCGACCTCGACGATGGCCCGGCCGCCCGGACGTACCAGCTCTCTGACTCTGCGCAGCAGGACGCCGGGATGGCCGCCGATCCCGATGTTGCCGTCAGCGAGCAGGGCCGTCTCCCAGCGGCCGCTTCCGGGCAGTTCGTCGAAGACGCTGCGGCGCAGCGCGAAGCCGCCCGCTCGGCGGGTCAGGTGTACGGCGTGCGGGGTGATGTCGATGCCGAGGGCCGGGATGCCGCGGCGGTTGAGCGCGACGGTGAGCCGGCCTGGGCCCGAGCCGATGTCCAGGGTGGGCCCGGCGCATCGCCGCAGCATGGTCTCGTCGCCATCGATGGGCTCGAACCAGCGAGTGGTCTCCAGGAGAGTGCGGGTGCCGTCGACGTACTCGAGCTCGGCGGAGGCTCCGGCCAGCGCGTCGGCGTAGATCTCGCCCATCATCGCAGTGCGACCGCCGCCAGCTCGTGGAGCGCCAGGGCGAAGCGTGAGGCCGGGGCGTCGGAGGCGACCTGGGCGGCGTCGGCCGCGGTGTCCACGTCGGTCAATTCGGGCAGGTGCCGTACGCTCAGCCCCGCCCCGCTGAGGCGTTCGAGTTGCGCCCGTCCGGTGTGGGGCTGCGACATGGGCACGCCGAGCAGCAGATCGGGATCGGGACGACGCAGCCCCAGCAGCCAGAAGCCGCCGTCCGCGGCGGGTCCGAAGACGGCATCGTCTTCGCTCAGTCCCTGTATGGCCGCGTGCAGCAGCTCGGGGGTCACTTGGGGGGTGTCCATACCGATCAGCACCATCGGCTCCGGCCAGAGCCGGTAGGCGTCGGCGAACGCCGCGGCGAGGCGCTCGTCCAGACCGGACCCGCGCTGGGGGATCACCTCGAAGCCTGCGGGCAGCCAGCCGCCGGGCAGGCCGTCCAGGACCAGCACCCGCTGGGTGGCGGGTGTCACCGCGACGGTACGCAGGGTGTCCTCGAGCGCGGCCTCGGCCAGGCGAGCCGCCTGGGCCGGGCTGTAGGGCGGTGTCAGGCGGGTCTTCACCCGGCCCGGCACCGGCTCCTTGGCAATGATCACGATCTGCGTCATGCCCTGAAGATAAGGGCTGTGACCTGCGTCATCTCTTACAAGGTCGTTACGGCACGGACTTCTTACGGAGTGCGAACGATACGGGCCACGTGTTCGGCTCGCGGGTGGCGGGCCGGGTCGCCCTACACGCTGATGGCGACCTTGCCCCGGGCGTGATGGCCCAGCATGTACGGTGCTCGCCGCGCGCGATGTCATCCTCCGTCACATGTGGGCGCCCCGCACAGTGGAGGCCCGGACCACACCCGGACCCGCCGTGCCGCGGTACGCCAACGCGGTGATCGGCATCTTCCGCGAAGGCGGCTTCTCCGTCGCGCTGGCACACCACGCCCTGCACATCCTCGGCAGCCGGATGCTGGGTTCTCGCAAGATCTTTTCGATGATTCCCCGATCTCGACCGGCTCAGGAACGGCTGATCGGCTCCGGCCTGTCTCCGGCCGGCGTGGGCCTGGCTGCGGAGCGTGCCGCCACTTCGCGCGAGCGGATTCTCAGCTCCGCGCCCGCCGTCCCGCTGCCGGCGGTAGTGATGCAGACTTTCGCGCGGCGTTCATGACGCGCCGCATGTCGGCGACCGCCCGCATGGTGCCGCGGACGGTGCCGGTGACCTTGGAACGGCCGCTGCGCGGCAAGTAGTCCACCTCGACCTCGGCGATCCGCCAACCGGCATGCGCGGCGCGCAACACCATCTCCAAGGGGTAGCCGAACCGGCGATCGGTCAGGCCGAGCGCGATCAGCTCCGCTCGTGAGCAGGCGCGCATCGGCCCCAGGTCGTGCAAGGGCGCACCGGTGCGGCGGCGCAGCTTCCTGGCCAGTACGGCGTTGCCGAGGCGGGCGTGGGCCGGCCATGCCGCGCCGGCCCGCGGAATCCTCCTCCCGAGCACCAGGTCGGCCTCACCCGCCAGCACGGAGGCGACCACCTCGGGCAACTGCTGAGGATCGAGCGAGGCGTCCGCGTCCATGAAGCAGACGATGTCCGCCGTCGCGGCCAGCACTCCCGCGTGGCAGGCGGCGCCGAACCCGCGGCGGGGCTCGCTGACCACGCGCGCGCCGAACTCCGCCGCCACCTTGGCCGAGCCGTCAGTGGAGCCGTTGTCGGCCACGATCGCCGTGTAGCCGGGCGGCATCCGGTCAAGGATCCACGGCAGCGCGGCCTCTTCGTTCAGACAGGGCAGCACGACGTCGACGGTCATGACATCCCCAGCGGAGCGGTGGCGAACTCTTTCATTCCATCCGCGAACGTGACCCCGGCACGGAATCCGAGCTCGACTCTGGCCCGGTCGGGCGCGGCGACGATATGCCGGACATCGCCCAGCCGGTACTCGCCTGTGACGACCGGTTCGGGTCCGCCGTGCTCGGCCGCCAGGGCGGCGGCCATCTCTCCGACGGTGTGCGGGGTGCCGCTGGCGATGTTGTAGGCGGTCAAGCTACCTGGCACCGGTGTGGCCGCGGCCAGGTTCGCCTGGGCGACATCGCGCACGTGCACGAAGTCGCGCATCTGCCTGCCGTCCTCGAACACCCTCGGCACGCGGCCCGCCTCCAACGCCGACTTGAAGATCGCCGCCACTCCCGCATAGGGGGTGTCGCGCGGCATCCGCGGACCGTAGACGTTGTGATACCTGAGCGCCACCGCCGTTCCCGCCGTCTCCCGCGCCCAGTTCGCCGCCAGGTGCTCCTGAGCGAGTTTGGTCGTGGCGTAGGCGTTGCGCGGGTCGAGCGGAGCGTCTTCTCCGATGACCGCGCGGTGCAGCGTGGCGCGGCACTCCGGGCAGGTCGGCTCGAAGAGGCCACGCCGGAGGTCCTCGGCGGAGCGCGGGCCTGGGCGTACCCGGCCGTGCTCGGGACAGTCGTAGGCGCCCTCCCCGTAAACCACCATCGACGAGGCCAGGACCAGCCGCTCAATGCCGTGTCTGGCCATCGCCGCCAGCAGGACCGCGGTGCCGTACACGTTGACCGCCGCGTAGTCGGGCAGATCAGCTACATCCACGCCCAGACCCACCTTGGCAGCCTGGTGCACCACCAGGCCCACGCCCGGCAGAGCCCGGTCCAGGACTGCCTCGTCCCGCACGTCGGGACCGTCCTTCAGATCGAGTCGCACCACCCCGTGCCCGGCCGCTTCGAAGGCCTCGACGACATGACTACCGATGAATCCGGACGAGCCGGTGACCATGACCTTCACCTGGCTGACGTTAACTGTGGAGACCGCGCGTTGTCAGAGCCGCCGCGGCCGCGTTCGCAAGCCGTAAGAACTGCGGTGTACCGCAAGGGTCCGGAGGCTCATCGCGCCGCTCCCACCTCTTGCGCCGCTCCCCTCTCGACGACCGTGCGGGAGCGGCGGGCCCGGCGTACGGCCCAGCCCGCGAGCACGGTCAGGGCCGCCAGTGTGTAGGCGAGCGTCGCAGGGCCGAACAGGTAGCCGACCGCTCCCGCCAAGGCCACGCCCAGCCACTCCCACCGGCCGTCCATGGCGACCAGCGCGACCACCAGCAGGGCGTACCAGGAGTACTCGGGCGTGAACAGCAGCAGGACGGACCCGCTGACCAGCAACGCGCCGCCCCAGGGCCGCTCGGGATCTCCGTAGCGCAGGACGTACAGCACCACCAGCGCCAGCAGCAGGATCGCGGCGAACGGAGCCCACGAATCCGGCATCACCAGCCGCAACACCGCGTACCGCCCCCTCGCTGAGGGCGCCTCGTAGCCTTCCTCCTGGACGTACCCGAACAGGTAGCCCGCCACGGAGCCCCGCGAGATGAGCACATAGGGCAGGTAGGTCAGCACGATCACCAGGACGGCGGGCACGACGACGGCGGCGATGCGCCGCCAGGCCACCCCGCCCTTGAGCACCCCCGACAGCGCGCCGGGCAACGCGGTCGCGGGGATCAGCTTGGCCGCGATGGCCGCGCCGAGCAGGGCTCCCCGGCCGCGGACCACGCAGAAGGCGAGCACCACGAGCAGCACGCCCAGCATGTCGATGTGCGCGTTGTTCACCGCCTCGGCGGGCACGGCCGGGCACCACGCCCAACAGGCGGCCCGGCCCGCGCCCGCCCATCGCCACAACGCCAGCAGCACCGCGATCGCCATCAGCGCGCCGCCGGCCTGCAATCCCTTGTGCCGCGAACCCTCCGGCGTCAGCCAGTGCACCAGCAGGAAGTACCCCTCCGCCAGCGGCGGGTAGATCGTGTGCACCAAGGGTCGGTTGATCCGGGTGCACACCCCTTGCGAGACCCGGGCGCGATCGGGCGCGTCACAGTCATCCGGGAACAGCCAGCCGTCACGCAACGGGCTCAGCGCCGGATCGGCGGGAGGATGGTCATAGGGCGAGATGCCCGCCGCCTGAACCCGGCCGTCCCACGCGTACCGGTAGGAATCAGTGCTGGTGCTCGGCGGTGCGACCAGGCCGGTGGCGGTCACGATGACGCCGCCCGCGACGACCAGCACCGCGCGCTGCCGCGCCGGCATCGACCTGGCCAGCCACAGCGCCACCACGTACAGCCCCCACGCGACCAGGTACCACGGCAGCAGGTCAGGACGCCCGAACGCCATCCTGACCAGGACGGCGACGAGCGCCAGGAGTGTCGCGCCGACGTACATCGTGTGCCTGCTCACGCTCCGCAGCTTCGCATCGGCCACCCCTCATGAGGCTGCCGCAGCGCGGTTCGTCCGTACTCCGTAAGAAATCGCCGCGGCAACGCCCCGGGAGAGTCACCTGCGAAGCGGACTCGTCCTGGCGAGCGCGGCGGCGAAGGCGGAGCGCGGACTGAGAGCCGCCACCGCGAACACGTCGGCCGCGGTGTCCACGTCGGTCAGGCACGGCATCGAGGCGACGCTCAAGCCGGCCTGGGTGAGCCTGCGCAGCAGGACCTCACCCGTGGTCGGCTCCGACATCGGGACGCCGAGCAGCAACGCCGGGTCGGGGACATGCAGGCCGAGCAGCCAGAACCCGCCGTCCGCCGCCGGGCCGAACACCGCCTCGTGGTCGCCGAGAAGGGACAGGGCGGTGGTCAGCAGGCCCGGGGTGACCTGCGGCGTGTCCATGCCGATGAGCACGATGGGTGCGGGCAGGAGCCGGTGGGCGTCGTCGAAGGCCGCCGCGAGCCGCTGGTCCAGCCCGCGGCCGCGCTGCGGCAGCACCGTGAAGCTCTCGGGGAGCCAGGCTCCCGGGGTCCCGTCGAGGGCGAGCACGTGGCGGGCGTCCGGCACGCGGGCGACCGTCCGCAGCGTGTCCTCCAACGCGGCGGCGGCGAGTGCCGCGGCTTCGCGCGGGGTGAAGGGCGGGATCAGCCGGGTCTTGACCTTCCCGGGCACCGGCTCCTTGGCGATCACTACGACCTGGGCATGGATCGGATGCTCGCCGTACCGCCCGCTCATGTCCTACCCTCGCGGCCGGCCAGGACCCGGCGCATGTCTCCGACGGCCCGCAGCGTGCCGCGCACCGTACCGGTCACCTTCGACCGGCCCGCCCGGGGCAGATAGTCCACGTCGGTTTCGCCTATCCGCCAGCCTGCGGACGCCGCGCGCAGGACCATCTCCAGGGGATAGCCGCAGCGCCGGTCGGTCAGCCGCAGTGCCAGCAGGTCGGCGCGCCGACATGCCCGCATCGGCCCGAGATCGTGCAGGAGGGCGCCGGTCCGGCGGCGCAGCCTCCTGGCCAGTACGGCGTTGCCGAGCCGGGCATGCATCGGCCACGACGCGCCGGGACGCAGGACGCGCCGTCCGAGGACCAGCTCCGCCTCGCCGTTCAGGACGGGCCCGGCCACCAACGGCAGCTGTCCGGGATCCAGGGACGCGTCGGCGTCCATGAAGCAGATCACGTCCGTGGTCGCGGCCATCAGTCCGGCATGACAGGCGGCGCCGAACCCACGCCGGAGCTCGGTCACCACCGTCGCGCCGAGCGCGGCGGCGACCCGTGCGGATCCGTCGGCCGAGCCGTTGTCGACCACGATCGGATGGAAGCCGTCCGGCATACGCCCGAGCACCCACGGCAGGGCCGCCTCCTCATCCAGGCAGGGCAGCACCACATCGAGCTTCATATGTCGACGCTAGAGCCGCAGGCCGTACCCGATCCTCACGGGAGGGTCACGTGCCTTCAGAGAAATCGCCAGTTCCCAGCGGCGCCACGGCGAACTCCCGCATCCCTTCGGCGAAGCCGATCTCCGCGCGGAAGCCGAGCTCGCGGGTGGCGCGGCCGGCGGCGGCGACGATGTGCCGCACGTCGCCCAGGCGATACTCGCCCGTCGTGACCGGCTCGGGACCACCGTGCGCGGCCGCGAGCGCGGTGGCCATCTCCCCGATCGTGTGCGGCTCGCCGCTGGCCACGTTGCAGACCGTCAGCACTCCGGGTGGAGTGCTGGAGCCGAGGGCCGCGAGGTTGGCGTGGGCGACGTCCCGGACGTGCACGAAGTCACGTCGCTGGCGGCCGTCCTCGAACACCCGAGGTGCCCTGCCTGCCTCCAGAGCCGACCGGAAGATCGCCGCGACCCCCGAATAGGGCGTGTCCCTGGGCATCCTCGGACCGTAGACGTTGTGGTAGCGCAGCGCGATCGGCGTACCGCCGGTCTCCCGCGCCCAGTTGGCGGCCAGGTGCTCCTGAGCGAGCTTGGTGGTCGCGTAGACGTTGCGGGGATCTGGGGGCGCATCCTCGTCGATCGCGGCGGGTGCCAACTCCGCCCCGCAATACGGGCAGCGGGGTTCGAACGCGCCGCGGGCGAGATCCTCCCGGGCACGAGGACCCGGCCGGACCCGGCCGTGCCGGGGGCAGTCGTAGGCGCCCTCGCCGTACACGACCATCGACGAGGCCAGGACCAGGCGGCCCACACCGTGCTCCGCCATGCCGGCGAGCAGCACGGCGGTGCCGTGTACGTTGACCGAGGTGTAGTCAGGCAGATCGGATACACCAGCCCCGATCCCTACCTTCGCGGCCTGGTGGACCACCGCGTCGACGCCCGGCAGCCGACGTGCGAGCACCTCCGCGTCACGAACGTCACCGACCACATGACCGGCCCCCGGCCGGCGGTCGAGGCCGGTGACCTCGTGGCCGGCCACCCGCAGCGCCTCGGCCACATGACTTCCGATGAAGCCGGCCGCGCCGGTGACCAGTATCTTCACCGCACCAACGCTATTGCCCGAACTCCAGCGAGCCCAGAACGCGGGTCGTCAGGCATGGTCACGAGTGACCCTTGACCGTGTCGAGACCGCTTCATGCGGCGGCGTCGACCCGGCCGCCGGGACTTCGCCGTTAACGTGACCGGTGTGGCCGCGGACGTCTTCCCGGCTCTCCGGACGATGCCGGAATCCGTCCGTGAGTAGTCGCGGGTTTCGAGAATGGCTCAGCCCGGCGGCTGTGGCACGGCTTCCGATCTTGCTCGCCGCGGCCGCGGGACTCGTCGCGATGGCCGTGTACGTCGGCATCGCCGTGAGCCGGCTGGGTTATCCGTACGCCCTGGAGTGGCTGGAAGGCAACTCCCTGGTCGAGGTGGAACGGTTGCTCACCGGCCGCCCGTTGTACTCCGCTCCCACGGTCGACTACGTGCCCGACGCCTATCCCCCGCTGTACTTCGCCACCTCCGCGGCCCTCGCGAGCGTGCTGGGGGTCTCCTATCTCCCGCTCCGACTGGTCTCGCTGGTCGCCTCGCTCGGCTGCTTCGTCCTCCTCACCCGGCTGGTCCAGCGCGAGACCGGAGATCTGGCCGCCGGGGTGGCCGCGGCAGGGCTCTACGCCGCGACCTACTTCGCCGTCGACTCCTGGTTGGACTTCGCCCGGGTGGACTCGCTCTTCCTTCTCCTCAGTCTCGCCGGGCTGTACCTGGCCCGGTGGATGCGCCGGCCGGGCGGTGCGGTGGCCGCCGGACTGCTGCTCGCGGCGGCCTTCCTCACCAAGCAGAGCGCGCTCGCCGAGGCGGTGGCGATCACCGCTGCGCTGCTGTGCGGTCCCCGGCGCCGTCTGGGAGGGTGGCTGGCGGTGACGTTCGCGGCGGTGATGGGCCTGACCACGCTCGTATGGGGCCTGAGCAGCCACGGCTGGTACGTGTTCTATGTCTTCGAGCTGCTCGCCCAGCACCGGCTTCACCACGCCGCGTTCACCGAGTTCTGGACCCGGTACCTGTTGCCCGCCCTCGGCTTCGCGCTGGGCGCGGTCCTGCTCGCGGTGCGGCGGACTCCGCTGCTCATCGGCCTGGGCTGCCTCGCCCTGGTCGTGGAAGGTTACGCCGGCCTCGTGCACGCGGGCGGTGCGGTGAACAACATGCTTCCGGTCTATGTCGCCGTGGCGTTTCTCGCGGGTATCGGGATGGGCGGCTCGACGCCGAGCCCGCGCGGGGCCGTGGCCGGTCTGCTGGTCCTGGCGCAGATCGCTGTCCTGGCCGTGAGCACCCTCGATGCCGACCGGGTGGTCCCGGGCCCCGCTGACCGACGTGTGGGTGACCGGCTCCGCACGTGGCTGGGGGAGTTCGACGGGCCGGTGGCGGTTTTCTCCGATCCGGGACTGAACGTGGTGGCCGGGCTCCCGCCCGTGGCCCACCGAGCCGCCGCCGCCGACATCCTGCGCGGCACCGACCGCTCCGCACAGGCGGAGCTCGAACGCAGCATCGCCCGCGCGGTGACCGAACGGCGTTTCGCCGCGATCGTGGTCGGGCGCCCGACCGATCTCCGGGGATTTCCCCCCGATCTGACACGGTACTACCGCCGCTGCCCTGAGAAGCTGCTGGCGGATGTCCCGAAAGGGGTGTTCCGGCCGATCGTCGGGGGATCTCCGCCGCCTTCGGTCTTGTGGCTCCCCTTGGGGCGGGGTTCCTGCGCGGAGATCACGCGACGGCTCGGGTGACCGCCGCGGCCCACGCCGGCCGCCCCAGTTATGCGATCCCAAATAGGGGTATTTCCGGCAGAACACTTGTTTCGGGGTGATTCGGTGTCAGATCGGAAAAACGTCACCGCTTGGCTGCGAGAACATCCTCCGCCTGGCCCGTTCCGGCCGGGGTTCTGGCGCAGTCCGCTGCGTGGCCCGTGGCTGACCTCGGTTTTCGGTCTCGTCCTGCTGTTCGGGATCCCGATCATCGCGATCACCGGACTGGTGTCCTACGCCGCCTATGACCCGCAGTTGCCCATCAACGACACGACCCCCGAAAAGGGATGGCTGGGCTTCTACCTGTTCGACTGGCCAACCCACCCGGCCTGGCTGTACCGGGTCACGCAGGGAGTGCACGTCGTCCTCGGACTGACGTTGACCTCGGTGCTGCTGGCCAAGCTGTGGTCGGTGATCCCGAAGCTGTTCACCTGGCCACCGGCGCGCTCCCCCGCCGAAGCCGTGGAGCGCGCCAGTCTGCTGCTCCTGGTCGGCGGCGCGGTGTTCGAGTTCGTCACCGGCATCCTGAACATCCAGCTCTTCTACGTCTTCCCGTTCTCCTTCTACCCGGCCCACCTGTACGGGGCGTGGATCTTCCTCGCGGCCTTCGTGGTCCACGTCGCCTTCAAGCTGCCGAAGATGGTCCGATCGCTGCGGTCGCGGAGCTTCCTTCGTGAGCTGCGTACCAGGCTGGAAGAGACCCGTCCTGAGCCACCCGATCCCGATGGCCTGGTTCCCCCGTCTCCGGCGGAGCCCACCATGTCCCGGCGGGGCGTGCTCGCCTTCGTGGGCGGCGCCTCACTGATCACGCTCGGTCTGTCCGCCGGCCAGACCCTGGACGGACCGCTGCGCCGCACCGCGCTCCTGGCCCCGCACGGGCGGGACTACGGCCCCGGCCCCAACGACTTCCAGGTGAACAAGTCCGCCACCGCCATGGGCGTCCATCTGGCGGACACCGGCCCGGCATGGAGGCTGGAACTGGCCGGACCACGTCCGGCCGGCCTGAGCCGCGCCGAACTGCTGGCGATGCCGCTGCACACCTACGCGCTGCCCATCGCGTGCGTGGAGGGATGGTCCACAGAGCAGTTGTGGACGGGCGTACGGCTGGCCGATCTGGCGCGGCTGGCGGGGATGACGCCCGGCATGGCGGAGGTGCTCGTCGAATCCCTGCAACGCGGCGGCTCCTTCCGCCGGGCATCGCTGAGCACGGGCCAGGTGGCCGACCCCCGCTCCCTGCTCGCCTTGCGGGTCAACGGCGCCGATCTGTCCCTCGACCACGGCTATCCCGCCAGGATCATCGTCCCGAACGCCCCCGGCGTGCACAACACGAAGTGGGTCCGCAGACTCGGCTTCCATCCGACGGCGAAATGAGGGACGACATGCCTTCCCGGATCCGCAGGAGGATGGCCGGCCGCTATGGGGCCGACCCGTTGCACCTGCTGGCGCTGCTCGCCTGCTTCGCCCTGGCCGGATACGCCGCCGGCCGCGTCGTCGCCGCGGGCATCTGGATCGGCTTCCTGGTGTGGTTCGTCGGCGCCGCGGTCATCCACGACCTCCTGCTGTACCCGCTGTACTCCCTCGCCGACGTCACCGCGCAGCGGCGGCCATGGCATCGCCGCCGGCCACCGTCCGGCACCTCCACCTGGCCACCGTCGATCAACTACCTGCGCGTGCCGGCCGCGCTGTCCGGCCTGCTGCTCCTCATCTGGTTCCCCCTCATCCTCCGGCTGGCCGAGGGCAATTACCACAGGTCAACAGGGCTGGACACGAGCCCATATCTCGGTCGGTGGCTGCTGGTCACCGGCGTGCTCTTCGCCGGATCCGCGCTCGCGTACGCCATCCGGCTGCGCCACCACAAGACCCCGGCCGAGCCGCCACCTCCCCTCCCAGCGCCGCAAGCCCGGCGATCATCGCCATGAGGCTCCCTTGAGCACCAGGCCGATCAGCGACCACGCCCTGCTGGGGGACTGCCGATCCGCGGCCCTGGTCACCTCCGACGGTTCGGTGGACTGGCTCTGCATGCCACGCTTCGACAGTCCGTCGATCTTCGCCCGGCTGCTCGACGAGAACGCCGGATACTGGTCCATCCGGCCCACCCGGCCCGCGGAGATCACCCGCAGGTATCTGGACGACAGCCTGGTGCTGGAGACCACCTTCCGTGGTCCGGACGGAACCGTGGTACTCGTGGACGCCCTCGCACTGGGCCACGGAGAACGCGGCCACTCGATGGGCGCGTCCTCACCCGGCGTTCTCCTGCGCCAGGTGACCTGCGTCGAAGGACGCGTGCCCGTAGAGGTGGTGTACGCGCCGAGGCCCGAGTTCGGGCTCGTCAAGCCACTGATAGAACCGGTCCGCGGCGGCCTGATCGCGCACGGCGGCGCCCACGTCCTCACCATGTCGACACCCATCGACCTGCGAGTGAGCGGTGCGGTCGCCGACACCACCCACACGCTGCGAGCGGGAGAACGCCTAGGGCTGGCCCTGCGGGCCGGTTGGGCATGGGGTCCCGAACAACCGTGTCTGAACCCCCGGCACATCCGCCGCCGCCTCAGGGACACCGTCACCGGCTGGCGCTCCTGGTCCCGGTTGCACGCGCGCTACCAAGGCCCGTGGCAAGATCAAGTCGGCCAGAGCGGCCGGGTGCTGCGAGCGCTGACGTTCGCCCCCACCGGGGCCATCGTCGCCGCGGCCACCACCTCCCTGCCCGAGAGCATCGGCGGAGAACGGAACTGGGACTACCGCTACACCTGGATCCGCGACACCAGCTTCACCCTGCAGGCACTGGCCACGGCGGCGTGCGAGATGGAGGAGACCGCGTTCTTCGCCTTCCTCGCCCGCGCCGCGGCCACCCAACTCGACCACGACGTCGACCTGCAGATCATGTACGGCGTCGGCGGCGAGCGGGACCTGAGCGAACGCTCCCTGACCCACCTGAGCGGCTGGCGGGGCAGCGCCCCGGTACGCGTCGGCAACGACGCCTGGCAGCAGCGACAGATCGACATCTACGGGGAACTGCTCGACGCGGCCCACCAGATCTACCATGACGCGGACCCGCCCGACACGCTCACCCGCTCCTTCCTGATCGGCGTGGCCGACGCGGCCGCCCGGCACTGGCGCGAGCCGGACCAGGGCCTCTGGGAAATACGCGGCCCCAGCCGGCACTTCCTCCACTCGAAGCTCATGTGCTGGGTGGGTCTGGACCGGGCGATCACCCTGGCACCCCTGCTGGGAGCCACCAGCCGCGTCCCCGGCTGGACACGCGAGCGCGAGCGGATCCGCGCCGCGATCCTGACCCACGGATGGAACCAGCAGGTGGGGGCCTTCACCCAGACATTCGCCGCCGCCGATCTGGACGCGTCCGTGCTGATGATGCCCATGGTCGGATTCCTGCCCAGCGACGACCCCCGCGTCCGGGCCACCGTGAACGCCGTGGCCGCGCACCTGACCGACGCCCGCGGTCTGGTACACCGCTACCGCGCGGCGGACGGACTCCCGGGAGAAGAGGGCACGTTTCTGCTGTGCACCTTCTGGCTCGCCCACGCCCTGGCACTCACCGGCGAAAGCGCCCCGGCCAAGCAGGTGTTCCGCACCGCCGCCTCGTACGCCAACGACGTCGGCCTGCTGGCCGAAGAGGTCGACTCCGCCACAGGCGAACCCATCGGGAACTTCCCGCAAGCCTTCAGCCATATCGGCCTGATCAACGCCGCCCGCGCCATCCGCGACACGGACACAGCAGCCGACCTTGTCATAGCCCCTGGGTAACGTGGTCCTCATCCACATCCCACAACTCTCGGAGGAGATCATGTCCTCACGGCTCAACCCCTACCTGGTGTTCAACGGCAACGCCCGTCAGGCGATGGAGTTCTACGCGAACGTGTTCGGCGGCAATCTCGCCCTCAACAGCTTCGCCGAGTTCGGCGTCACGGACTCACCGGATGCCGACCGGATCATGCACGCGATGCTGGAGACGGACGCCGGTTACACGATCATGGCCAGCGACGTCATCGGCGACATGCAATTCCAGCCCATGGCGGGCGCTTCGGTGAGTCTCAGCGGCGACGACGCCGACCTCCTGCGCGGCTACTGGGAAAGACTGTCCGCAGACGGGTCCGTCACGATGCCCATGCAGAAGCAGGCCTGGGGCGACGAGTTCGGCATGTGCGTCGACAGGTTCGGTGTGCCGTGGATGGTCAACATCAGCGAGCCGCAGACGGGCAGGTGACGGTGCGCAGCCTTCGCGTTGCTGGGCGATCAGGTGACCGCCAACCGCCTACCTGCGGGAGTTCGCCAACTTCGAGGTCCGCACCACGACCGGTGGCGGGATGACCTGGAAGGGCCGCTATCTCAAGGGCCGCGAGACCTACGTCGAGCTGTTCAGCGAGGGCGACCTGCCCGGTCAGGACGCCCTCTACGGCTCCGCCGGACTGGGCGTCTCGACCGAGCGCAGCGGCGACCTGGCCAAGGTGACCGCGAACCTGGCCGACCTGGGCATCAGCGACCCGGCCAAGTACCGCCAGACGCGCGACTTCGGCGACGGCGTTCCCGTGCCGTGGTTCGACACCATCCGCACCACCTCCGAGCAGTACGAGCACTTCGACCCGTGGGCGATGGAGTACTTCGCGGAGTACTTCGCCGACCCGCGCAGCCAGACCGAGCCGGAGAGCTACCCCGGTGACGTCAGCCGTGAGCGCTACCTGCCCGACGCCTACGCCGACCATCAGATGCGGGACGTGACCAGCATCCGCATGGGCGTCACCGCGCGCGATCTTGCCAACACGGTCCCCCTGCTCAAGGCGGGCGGATTCGAGGTCACGAAGGTCGGCGGCGGTGTGATCGCGATGGGCGGCGGCACCACGATCCAGCTCGACTCCGTCGAGCGTGCGCAGGCGGGCCTGAAGCAGCTCACGTTCTCGCTCAACCAGGCCGCGGCGACCAAGCATGAGGAGCGCATCGGACGTTCGACGCTGACCGTGGGCCCCGGCGCCCAGGCCGTCTGGAACTTCGACGCCCCGCAGTAACCCTCTCCCCACCAGCTCCTACGCGCCCGGCCCGCGACGTCATCGTCGCCGGCCGGGCGCCGTCGTCCGCATTGACGGCGGTCATTTGACCTGCGGGTGCTGGTTCAGCGGCGGCCGCGGCGGGCGGTGCCGAAGATGGATCTGACGATCTCCCGGCCGAGGGCGGACGCCGCCGACCGCGCCAGGGAGCGGAACTCCTTCGAGTCCAGCATGGAATGCCGAGGTTCGGGTTCCGGCTCGCGCGGGGCTTCGGGAGTGGGCTTGGCGGGCTGTGCGGCCAGTTTCGTGGCCAGGATCTCGTAGGCCGACTCGCGGTCGACCGCCGTGCCGTACTTCTGCTGAAGTGGTGAAGCGGTGATGGCGCCCTGGATCACGTCGGGGCTCGACGGCGCCATGAGCGTCTGGGGGGCACGCAGCCGCGTCCAGGCCACCGGGGTCGGCGAGCCCGTCTCCGACAGGACCGTGACGACGGCCTCGCCGATGCCGAGCTCGGTGAGCAGGCGCTTCAGGTCGTAGGAGGACTCGGGGAAGGTCGACACGGTGGCCTTGAGCGCCTTGGCGTCCTGGGGGGTGAAGGCGCGCAGGGCGTGCTGCACGCGCGCGCCGAGCTGGGCCAGTACGTCGGCCGGCACGTCCTTCGGGGTCTGGGTGACGAAGAACACGCCCAAGCCCTTCGACCGGATCAGCCGCACGGTCTGGGTGATCGACTGCAGGAACGCCTTGGACGCGTCGTTGAACAGCAGATGCGCCTCGTCGAAGAAGAACACGAGCTTCGGCTTGTCGACATCGCCCACTTCGGGAAGCACGTTGAACAGATCGGCGAGGAGCCACATCAGGAAGGTGGAGAAGAGCTGCGGCCGGTCCTGCACGGCGGGCAGCTCGAGAACGGAGATCATCCCACGGCCGTCCTGCGTCACCCGGATGAGGTCGCGCACGTCGAACTCCGGCTCGCCGAAGAACGCCCCCGCCCCCTGCGCCTCGAAGTTGGTCAACGCGCGGAGGATGACCCCCGCCGTCGCCGCCGACAGCCCGCCGATCCCGTTCAGCGCCTCCGGAGTGGTCGTCAGATACCGGATGACCGCGATCAGGTCCTTGAGGTCCAGCAGGGGCATTCCCTGCTTGTCGGCGAAATAGAAGATCAGCCCGAGCGACGACTCCTGCGTCTCGTTGAGCCCGAGGACCTTGGAGAGCAAGGTGGGCCCGAAGGCGGTCATGGTTGCGCGGATCGGGACGCCTGACCCCAGACCGCCCAGGGAGAGGAATTCCACCGGATAGGCCGTGGGTTGCCACGTCTGCCCCACCTCGGCGGCACGCTGGGTGACGCGCTCGGAGGCGGTGCCCGGTGAGGCGAGCCCTGACAGGTCGCCCTTGATGTCGGCGAGGAAGATCGGCACGCCTTGGGCGGCGAGCTGCTCCGCCATGAGCTGGAGGGTCTTGGTCTTCCCGGTTCCGGTGGCGCCGGCCACCAGTCCGTGCCGGTTCAGCATGCTCAGGGGGATGCGGATCCGCTCTACCGGGCCGGCGGTGTCGTTCTCACGCACCAGGGCCCCGAGTTCCAGGGCAGGTCCCTCGAAGTCGTACCCCTTCATCGTCATCACCCCCGCATTGTTACTACCCACGGTGACGCATCGGTCGCAAAGGATGACTAAAGAGGCGGAGGGGACCTTGCGTGGGGTCCATGACGCGTTGCGGCCCGGTGGGCGGCTCGTGTTCGAGACCCGCGATCCGGCGAAACGGGCCTGGCGGGAGTGGAATCGCGCGGCGGCCAGAGGAGTCGTGGCTATGAGCCTTTGGGGTCGAAGAGGCTCCTGCACAGCCGCGCCCTGAAACCCTCGAATCGCAGGCACGGCGATCGGTGTCTGGCGCTCTTCAGGCGATGTTTCGACACGGCCGCTGGACGGGAAGCGGGCTTGGCCGCTGGGGCCACGGCGGCCGGCGACGGGAGTGACGGAGCGGCCGGTGCGGCGCCCAGCGTGGTCGTGGCCGCCATGGCCGCCACACGTTCCTGGACCGGCGGCTGAGAGTCCTGCGCGGTCCGCCCCATCGAGTAGCCGAACCCCCCACCGAGGCTCACGGCTCCGGCGAGCGCGAGCGCCGTCCACGTCGCTCTGCCCCTCCGTCGCGGTGCGGACGGTGTTCTGCGGATGAACGCCGACGGCGGAAGCATGTTCGTCGTCACCGCTTCAAGATTTCCGCTCAGCTCCCGGATCAACCCTCCAACCAGGGGCGAAGGGCCGGCTCCGCGGTGCGGGGCCGGCCCAGAACTCATGCGGAGGAGGTGATCACCCCAGGCCGCTCTTCATCGCGGTGATCAACTCACCGTTGGTGGTGTCACCGCTGAGCTCCCAGAAGAAGGCGCCGCCCAGCCCCTGACCCTTCGAGTAACTCATCTTGCCGCCGATGGTGCCGGGCGTGTCGTAGCTCCACCACTGGCCGCCGCAGTAGCCGTAGGCGGTCCCGGCGACGGTGCCGGTGGCCGGGCAGCGGGTCTTGAGCACCTTGTAGTCCTCGATGCCCTGCTCGTACGTGCCGGGCGCCGCTCCCGTCGCCGTGCCACCGGGGGCGGACTGTGTGACCCCGGTCCAGCCGCGGCCGTAGAACCCGATGCCGAGCAGCAGCTTGCTCGACGGGATGCCCTTGCTCTTGAGCTTCTGGATGGCGTTGTCGGAGTAGAAGCCCGCCGTCGGGATGCCCGAGTAGGAGGTGAGCGGCGAGTGCGGGGCCGTGGGACCCTGCGCCGCCCAGGCGCCGAAGTAGTCGTACGTCATGACGTTGTACCAGTCGACGTACTGCGCGGCACCGCCGTAGTCGGCCGCGTCGATCTTGCCACCGCTGGTGCCGTCGGCGGTGATGGCCGCGGTGACGAGGTTGCCGGAGCCGAAGCGGGAGCGCAGGGCCGACATGACGTTCTTGAACGCGGCGGCGCCACTGGCGTCGCAGGTGAGGCCGCAGGCGTTCGGGTACTCCCAGTCGATGTCGATGCCGTCGAACACGTCCGCCCAGCGCGGGTCCTCGACCAGGTTGTAGCAGGAGTTGGCGAAGGCCGTCGGGTTCTGCGCGGCCTGGGTGAAGCCGCCGGACCAGGTCCAGCCGCCGAAGGAGAAGAGCACCTTCAGGTTCGGGTACTTCTTCTTGAGCTTGCGGAGCTGGTTGAAGCTGCCGCGCAGCGCGCCCGTGTCCCAGGTGTCGGCGACGCCGTCCACGCTCTCGCCCGCCTGGTAGAAGCGGTCGTAGTCGGCGTAGCTGTCGCCGATGGCGCACTGCCCGTTCTGCACGTTGCCGAAGGCGTAGTTGATGTGGGTCAGCTTGGCCGCCGAGCCGCTGGTGTCGATGTTCTTGACGTGGTAGCCGCGCTGGTAGACGCCCCACTGGACGAAGTACCCGAGCACCTTGTTGCCGCCGCCGGTGCATCCGGTGGTGGCGCCGGTGGCCTGGGCGCTGGCCGCGGACTCGCCGACCGAGTTGTACGCCTTGACGGTGTACGTGTGCGACGTACAGGCGCTCAGCGACCCGATGGTGGCCGACGTGCCGGTCACCGTGGCCTTGACCGTGGTCCCCTCGTAGACGCGGTAACCGGTGACGGTGCCGGAAGAGGCGCCCCACGACAGCGTGATCGAGCTGCTGGTCGTGCCGGTGACGTTGGGCGTGCCCGGCTGGCCGGGAGCGCCGGTGCCGCCCGAGGTGGAGGCGGTGACCGCGGCGCTGGCGGCCGAGACGTTCCCGGCCGCGTCGCGGGCGCGGACCGTGTACGTGTAGCTGGTGGCGGCGGCCAGGCCCGTGTCGGTGTAGGTGGTGCCGGTGGCCGTGGTCACCTGCGTCGAGCCTCGGTAGACGTCATAGCCGGTGACGCCGACGTTGTCGGTGGCGGCGTCCCAGGCCAGCGAGAGGCTGCTGGCGGTGGCGCCCGTCGAGCGCAGGTTGGCGGGCACGGACGGCGCGGTGGTGTCGGTGCCGCCGCCGGTGACCGGTTTCCACAGCGCGGGCACGTTGGGCGGCTCCCAGCCGGGCTGGGAGGTGTGGCTCTGGATGCACTCGTAGTCGACGCCGTTGTAGGTGACGCGGGTCCCCGCCGTGTACGCGGTCCATGGGGCCCAGGCGGCGGCGAAGACGACCGAGGTGGCGCCGTACGCGCCGGTGGGGACGGCGACCGTCGCGGTCAGCGGCAGGAGGAGTGCCGCCAGGACCGCGAGGCCCTTGCTCAGGATGGTGTGTCTCATAGGTGTTCCGACCTCCGGCGGGTTGGGGGGTGGATGGGAGGTCCGACGGGAAACTTATAGTAAAGTTTCCTGTCAATTATGAGACGACGCTAGCCTCTGCCTGCGGGGTCGTCAATACGTGATCGCGAAAACGAGAAACTCGCCCCGAGAGTGTCGGGGCGAGTGGGCGTCGCGGCTACTTTCCGTCCGGGACGGCGGGCTTCTCGTCGGTCCAGCCGGCCTTGAACGTCTCCACCTTCGTCTTGCCCGGCAGCGGCTCACCGTCGGCGGTGGGGCCGGTGTACTCGGCCAGCAGCGTCATGGTCTCGGTGTCCACAATGAGCACCGTGCCCTTGGTCATGTTCGACGGCAGGGCCAGTTTCTGCCCGGAGCGGCCCAGCGGATCCTTGGCCCGCCCCAGATCGGTGACGCCCTTGGTCGTCTTGAGTGCCTGGAAGGCGGCGCTTCTGACCTTCGGCGGCACCGGGGTCTCGTACAGCATCTGGCCCAGGTTGATGGCCACGTACGAATCCAGGTTGGACAGCCAATCGTCGATCTTGGAGTTCGGGGAGGTGGTCTTGGCTTCCTCGGCCGCCTCGGCGATCCAGGCCTTCACGTTCGCCACGACGTACTCCCTGAGGGCGGCCGGATCCGACGGCAGGTTCTGGAGCTGCTGGTAGGTCACGGTCTTCTCGCCCAGGCGGAAGCCCTTGGGCTCGCCCTTCGTCGGCTCCACAGATCCCTTGCCGGGTTCCGTGGAAAGGGAGATCTTCATGCCTTCCGTGCGGTAGGTCCACGATTTCGGCGAGCCGTCGGCGCGCCAGGCCGCCTCGTCTTTCTTGGTCGTGGGCCGGGCGCCGAGCGGCCGGTAGCCGAACCAGCCCTTGCCTTCGGGCGTCTTCCAGTGGGTGGAGGCCCTCCGCTCCGTCAGCCAGTAGCCGCTGCCGACCGGCCGTGGATGGGCCAAGGTCAGGACCGACTCGACCCGCCAGTACGCGCCCTCGGGCGGGGTCGCCTGGGCGGGTACGGCGAACACTCCGGCGAAGGCCAAACCGGCTACGGCGGCGATCAGCGATCTCACTTCTGCTCCTTTAGTGGGTTGTCATCTGTCCAGACGCTCTCCTGGATCGCGCTGAACTCCAGGAGACGGCCATCTGCGGTGACGCGCGTCTCGATCGAGAGGGGCATTCCGGTGGCTGGATCGATCACCAGCCGGGTACGGGTGCCCCCCGCGTACTCGGTAAAGGCGTACTCCGCAGACTGGTATTCAAGGGCCTGCCCGGTACGTCCAAGCGTGTCCGTCTCCTGGCCGACGGCCGAGACCCCAGGCATCGACGCGAGCAGACGGTAGGCGGCGGCCCGGGTCTCGCTCGTCACCGGCGCGTACACGATCAGCCGCACGACGTTGTCGACGAACTCCTGATCATCCACACCGGAGAAGAGCGCACGCAGCCCCTCGGGAGTCTCCGGAACCTCGTTCATCCTGGTCAGCGGCTTGCCTGCCAGGACGATACGGAAGTCCCAGTCCTCGCTCGAAAAGGTCCACGGCTCGCCCCGCGCCGCTCGGACGATGCCCGGTGGCCCGCCGTTGTCGATCAGGCCGAAGGGGTTCTTCTTATAGGTCCAGGACGTCGGCGCGCCGGCTGCCCGCCAGGCGGCCGCGGCCTGGGAGCTCGCGGGCACGGCACCGAGGTAGGTCTCGCGATACCAGGTACGGGCCTCCGGGTCCGCCGGGATCCAGGACTCCACCGACTTGGTCTGCCGCAGCAGGTAGTGGTGGCCGGGGTCGTAGAACACGCTGCCGTTGACCAACTTGCTGCCCCACCAGGCGCCGGAGTCGGGCGTCGCGGCCACCGAGGTCGCGGCGGCCAGCAGGATCCGCTTGGCGTTGACCGGAGCGACCGCGCCGTGCGTGGCAGGAGGGCGCGGCGTCAACGTCACGCCGGTCGCGGTCAGCAAGACCACGGCCGCCGCCCCAGCCAGACCGAGCCCGAGTGTGCTCCAGATGGCGGCCCTGCGGCCCCGCCGTACCCGCTCCTGTGCGAACGCGCCGGCCAGTCGTTCGCGCCCGGCCCGCTCGACCTCCGGCGACAGCGGCGGCGCGGGCAGCAGTTCGCGCACCGCCTGGTAATCATCCATCGGAGCCTCCGTTCAAGGGATTGACGCCGCCCAGAGCGGCACGAAGCTTCCTGCGCACCCGCGACAGGCGGGATCCGACGGTGCCGTACGGGATGCCCAGCGCCTGGGCCACCTCCTCGTGGCTCAGCTCGCCCAGGGCGCTCAGCAGCAGCACATCCCGGTCGCCGTCGGACAGCGCCTGCAGTTCCGTCGTGAGCCGCGCCTGCTCGTTCGCGGCGTCGACGCGGCTGACCACGCGTTCCTCGTGGCCGTGCTCCGCGCCCTCACGCGTGGCCGCGCTGCGGCGCAGCGCCGCCAGCTTCCTGGTCTCGGTACGGCGGTGCAACGCGATGAGGTTGCTCGCGATGCCGTACAGCCAGGGACGCACCTCTCCGCGCTCGCGGTCGAACGTGGTGCGCTTCCTGAACGCCGTGAGGAACACCTCCGCGGCGAGGTCGTCGGCGGCCTGCTGGTCGAGCCGCCTGCCCAGGTACGCGTGGATCTCCCGGAAGTAGCGGTCGTAGAGCTCGCCGAACCGCTCGGGTTTTCGGTACGACGCCTTCAGCAGGTCCGCATCGCTGATCGCCCCCGGAGGATCAACGAGGCGGAGGGGAGCCGTCAGGTTGGCAGTCACACCTGTACTCAACCGATGGGGCGATCTGCTTTCACGCCGTCATCCGACATACATGGAATTAACACCCGCCCCGGCAATCTTCATGGTGACCGGCCGGTCGTCATCCTCAAGCGTTCAGAGATCAGACATTCAGAGAAGAGACTCACATGAGACGCGCACTTGGCGCCGCCATTCTCGCCGTGGCGGCCTTCGGCACCACCGCTGCCCTGTCCGCTCCGGCGTTCGCGGCGGACGACCCGTCCCAGCCGCAGCTCATCACCAGCGACCAGCTCACCCCCATCCTCGAATGTGCCGAGCCGGACGTCGAGCACGTTGAGATGTTCAAGGTGGTCAAGGGCGAGAAGGTGTACAGGGGCGAAGAGGGGATCCGCATCTCGGAGCGGATCGACGGCCCCGAGGCGTGCGGCCCGGCAGGGAAGATGAAGTGCGTGGTCAAGCGCAAGGACGGCGACCGCTGGCACGTCAGGTTCCGTGACGAGAAGGGCGTCGTGCACAAGCGCAAGTTCACGGAGAAGGTCGACGCCCAGCGCTTCACGAAGAAGGACAAGCACATCGCCAAGTGGATCGGCTGCTCCGTCGAGCGCTGAGCCCCATGGTGACGAGCGCGGACCCCGCGCTCGTCACCGTCGCTACAGGGCCACGTGGTGGGGTTCGCCCGCGACCAGCTCGACCTCCTCCCGGTACGCGGACGCGCGGTGGACCAAGGTGACCCGCTGGTCCACCGGCGACCGCAGCACCGCCCTGACACCCCCCGAACCCCAGGTCAGCTCCTCGACGACGACCCGCCCCCGGCAGGCGACGCCGCGAATGGTCCCCCTGGGCAGCAGATCCGGTACGGCGGGCAGCAGTTCCACCACCCCCGGCCGGGAGTCCACCAGCAGCTCGATGAACAGCCCGTGCAGGGTGTGCGCGGCATCGGCGTTGTAGATCTCCCGGCCGGGGTTGTGCGCGGTCATGAGCGATCGGAACAGCATGTCCGCGCCCAGGATCTTCATCAGGTTGATCCTGACCAGCTCCGCGTCCTTCAGCCGGGCCGCCACCAGTGCCCGGTGCAGGCTGCCGTGGGCCGACAGGTTCTCGTCGCCGCGTAGTTCCAGGGCGCGGTGCGCGGCGGCGGCCAGCTCCGGCTCGTCGTCGGGGTTGATCTCGTGCAGCGGCCACACCGGGTACAGGTGGCTGACATGCCGGTGGTCCTCGTGCGGGGCCACGTCCCACGCCCACTCCGTGAGCGCGCCCCGATCATCGATCCGGTACGGCGGCACCCGCTCCGCCAGCGGGGATCCGGCCAGGCGCAGGGCGTGCCGGGCCGCCGCGAGGTCCATGGTCGCGTTGACACTCGCGTACGAACCTCCCTCGGGACCGACCTCGGGCGAGAACGACGGCACGACCACGAAGCCGGACCCGGTCAGGAAGCCCTCCCAGAACGCGGCCGCCTCCGCCAGCCAGCCGGGCAGCTCCTCGGGCAGGTCACCGGTGACCTGGTGGTGCTCGTGCAGCGGGTACAGCAGCCAGTCGGCCCCGGCCAGCCACATCGTCCACGGCCAATCCTCGTCGAAGTGGAACAGGTAGCCGCTCTCCCCGTCCGTACGGCTCGGCGCGAGGATGCCGTCGAGGCCGTAGATCTCGCGGGCGTTGACCCGCCAGTGGTCGATCTGGTCGCGGATCAGGGCGGCGTACCCGGTCATGAGCTCGGGCATCGCGCCGATGTTCACCCCGGCGACCTGCAGGTTGAGGTTCGCGTCGGTGGTGAAGTCGCCCGACCATGCCGCCCCCCACGCGCCCAGCCACAGACCGGTGAGCCGGGGCGGGAGCACGCCCGAGGAGCTGAGCAGCAGGTAGCGGCCCGAGTGGAACAGCCGCTCGACCAGCGCCGGGCCGGGCTCGGCGATCAGCTCACCGACCGGCGGGTCCCCGGCCACGTCCAGGTCGAGGGTCACCCGCTCGTAGATGGGCCGATGGACGGCTACATGCCGCGCCAGCAACTCGTCGTACGGGTGACCGGCCAGAGTGGTGAGCGCGGCTTCCAGCCGGTCGGTGCCCCAGCCGGGCTCCTCGTACCGGTCCAGTTTCGTCAGCAGCAGCGTCTCGCCCCGCGTGACCACCACGTCCCCCGTCACGGAGACGTCGTCGGCCAGGACGAGCGTCAGCCCCTCGAACCCGGCGGCCCCGAGCCCGGCCGGATAGGCGCCGCGAACGCTCAGGAAGACCCGCCCGCCCTTCTCGTACGCGGAGGTCTGACAGTGGACGTCGTCCGGCTTGCCCGGCAGGTCGCCGGTGAGATGGAGCCGCAGCTCACCGGTCAGCCGCTGCACCACGACGGAGTCGGCGCGGGAGACGAACGCGTGGTGCGCGCGCTCGCCCGACATGACCGCGATCTCCCCGGTCGTGAAGTCGGTGGCGCGCCGGTAGGGGCCGCCGGACCGGCCTTCGACGACCAGCTCGTACCCCGGATGGAACGCCTGCGTCCAGGCCAGCTCCCGCCCGTCGGCCGCCACCCGCTGGGCCTCGGCGGCCCGCCCGGACAGGATCAGCTCGCGGATCTCCCCCAGCCGGTCGGCGATCGCGGGCGGGCGCAGGTCGCGGGTGCCGTTGGGCAGGACGAACCGGTGATGGTTGAACACCACGCGCTGGGCATGCGGCTCGCCGTAGACCATGATCCCGTACTCGCCGTTACCGGACAGGAACGCGTCCTCCCAGGTCAGAGCGGGCTCGGTGTCGTAAATGCGGTGCTCTGGCATCGGACCTCCGGCAGGGGGTAAGCGCTTTCCAGAGCAGCTTATTCAATGCTCAGATGCATCCGCCTCTGAACCTCAAGGGTGCGGGCCACGGATGGCGCGGGCCGGGACCTCGCCGCCGTACAACTGGCTGACCGTCACGAAGTGGAAGCCGCGCTTGGACAGCCGCTTCAGCACCTGGGGGATCGCCTGCACGGTGGTCGGCCGGATGTCATGGAAGAGAATGATCGATCCGGGCCGCGCCGGGCGGACCGCGGCACGGGTCACATGCGCGCTGTTGCGGTAGAGCCAGTCGAGCGTGTCCACGTCCCACAGCACCAGCGGGTGCGGCGACTGCCTGCGCACTATGCGGTTGACCGCGCCGTACGGCGGGCGGACCAGCGTGGGGGCCACCCCGGTCGCCTTCAGGATCGCCCGGTCGGTCCTCAGCAGGTCCGCCCGCACCACGGCGGGGGGCAGCGTGGTCAGGTCGCGGTGCGACCAGCTGTGGTTCCCGATCTCGTGCCCGGCCCGCATGGCTCTGCGCACCACGCCGGGGTGCATGACCACGTTCTGCCCGACGACGAAGAACGTGGCGTGCGCGTGGTACGCGGCGAGGTACTTCAGCAACCTGTCCGTGAACGGACTCGGGCCGTCATCGAAGGTGAGCGCCACGCACTTGACCCGGCGGCAGTCGACCGACCCGTCCGCCGTGTAGCCGGGCAGCGCCAGCCGCCCGACCGGCCGCATGACCTGGGCCTGCGCCCGCCGGCCGAAGTCCGACAGCAGCGGCTCCACCTCGGCGCGCGGCAACACGGCGTGCACCTGGCCGACGGCCCCCGCCGCCACCTCACCTTCGTCGAAGGTCACGACCAGGTCGCCGCTCCTGGTGAAGGCAAGGTCGTCGAGCGTCCGGGTGTCCGTGAGCCGCGCCTGCGCGTCGATGTCCGCCAGCGCCTTCCCGGTCAGCGCCTCGAACCTGCTCATGGCCGGCGGGTTGATGAGCGAGAGCGCGGGCACCACCTGCCCCTTGGCTCCGTCGTACCAGCGGGACGTCGTCGACTTCCCGTCGCCGGCGCCACCGAGCTGGTAGACGGTGAACCGGACCCCGATCACGTCGCCCGAGGCGGCCAGGAAGCCGAACCCGATGTTCAGCTCGGGTGCCTTCACGTCCGACTCGCCGCAGCCGCTCTCGCGCGCCCACTCAAGGAACCCGGCCCGCCGCTCCTCGACGAGGCGGCGCAGCTCGTCCGTCAGCGGCTGCGCACCCGGCACCTGCGGGTACGTGGTCGACCAGACGCACGACTGCTCTTTGCCGCTGTCGCGAACCACCCGCAACCCGTTGATCCACGTCGGCGCGACCGTCGCGACCGGATCATCCGACCTGACGGACGCCTGCCATACCTTGGTCTCCTGTCCGGTCCCCCCGCATGATGCCGATGTCAACGTGACCATCGCCATCGCAGCCATCAACCGCCTCATGAGCACGACCCCCCGTCGTTTCCACCCCTGACCCGTTCGACTCCTGTTTCCACCTACTTGTTCTCTGTTCGTGGAGCTCGGCGTCCTGGATGGCCTACTTCGACGGTAACCCGGGGGGTCAGCTACGTTTGCCCACCATGAGTGACAATCGCATCCCGCCCCCCTTCATCGGCGACGAGCGCGCCATGCTCGACAACTGGCTCGACTGGCATCGTGGGACCCTGGCCGTCAAGTGCGCCGGCCTGTCGGAGGAACAGCTGCGCCTGCGCTCGGCGTCGCCGTCGGGCATGTCGCTGCTCGGCCTGGTCCGGCACATGGCCCACGTGGAGCGGGCGTGGTTCCGGGGAGTGCTGGACGGTGAGGTCGGCCCGAAGCTGTGGGGCAAGGACACCAACCAGGACGCCGACTTCGAGGACGTCGACACCGCCTCGGTCGACGAGGCGTTCGCCACCTGGCAGGCCGAGATCGAGCACGCCCGCAAGGTGTCGGCCGGGCTGCCGCTCGACGCCGTGGGCAAGCAGCAGCGCCACGGGCAGGACTGCTCCCACCGGTGGATCCTCGTCCACATGATCGAGGAGTACGCCCGCCACAACGGCCACGCCGACCTGCTGCGCGAGCGCATCGACGGCGTGACCGGCGAATAGCGGTTATTTCACACTGTCCGGCGTCTGATAGATCGTCTGGTCGAACTCCGCCCGGCAGCCCTCGCCCGCCAGGTCTTGCACCCACAGGCCGACGAAGGCGCCGGTGAAGCCGAACGCGCGGATCTGGCCGTCCACGAACTCGTCGGCGTGCTCGTCGGACAGGATCGTGGCGTCCAGCTCCGCCGGGATGGTCTGCCAGCCGTGGCCCACGTCGTACGAGAAGCGCAGGACGGGCCCGTCGAACTCGGCCCGCAGCCCCATGCCGGAGACGGCCTCGGCGGTGCCGCGCACGGTCCGCTTGCCCTTGTCGCTGCTGGTGAGCACGAGCCCGTCGGTGGTCAGGGCGAGATAGTGCCAGTTGCGGGAGTTGTAGTAGGCGGTGATCCCGGCGGACTGGTGGACGCTGCCGGGCTCGAAGCGCACGACCGTCTCCAGTGAGGACGTACGGCTGGTGACCCGCCGGGCGACCAGGCTCGGGGTGCGCAGGCCGTACGGTGACTGGCCGCCCTCGATCGTCAGCCGGTCCCCTTCCACGCGCAGCCAGTCGGGCGAGGCGGGCCGCCGCAGCGTGCTCCAGTCGGCGGCGAACAGCTCGTGCGGGCGGGAGTGCGGGTGCGGCGGCAGGTCGGGGGCGGGCACCTCGACGGCGGGGACGCCGCCCGCCACCCTGGGCCAGCCGTCCGTCCACTCCACGCGCTGGATCGCGGTCTCCCGGCCCAGCACGCACGGCCCGCGCCGGGTGTAGGGCCGGGCCGCCAGATGCGCGACGTACCACTCGCCGCCCTGCGTCTCGACCAGGCACCCGTGCCCGGCCTTCTGCAGCTCCAGCGTGGGGTCGTGGCGGGCCGTCAGCATCGGGCCGGCCGGATCCTCCTCGTACGGCCCGGCGAGCTCACGCGACCTGAGAACCGTGATGCCGTGCTCGTAGCCGGTGCCGCCCTCGGCCACCATCAGGTAGTACCAGCCGTCGATCCGGTACAGGTGCGGCCCCTCGGTCAGCTGGCGGTTCGCCAGGATGGTCCGCGCTTCTCCGCCGGCCAGCGGCTGGAGCTCGATGCCCGCGAAGCCGTGGCCAGGGCGGGAGTCGAAGACCATGTTCAGCAGCCAGGAACCGCCGCCGTCGTCGTGGAAGAGCGAGGCGTCGAACCCGCGCCCCGGGAGCCTGACCGGGTCCGACCACGGGCCGTCGATCGAGGGCGCGGTGACAAGGTAGTTGGCGATGTCCTTGTAGCCGTGGGCGTAGTTGTCCATCACCCCGTACACCAGGTGGAACAGCCCGTCGTGATAGGTCAGGTCGGGCGCCCAGACACCGCCGGAGTCGGGCACCCCGGACAGGTCGAGCAGCCGCCGCTCGGTGAGCAGGCCGCCGATGGGCCGCCAATGGACCAGGTCGCGCGAGTGGTGGACGCGCACGCCGGGGTACCACTCGAAGGTCGAGGTGGCCAGGTAGTAGTCGTCGCCGACGCGCAGGATCGACGGGTCGGGGTGGAAGCCGGGCAGGACGGGATTGCGGATCACGAGGCCTCCCATAGAAACCGGTCGCCGTGAACTTACGGCTGCGTGCCGCATACGTTACATAAGAGGTATATGACCTGCACTGTTGAACTTAAGGGGAAGTGCTTCTACCGTAGACAACGGTTTCTATTCAAGGAGGGTCGGGCGATGATCGTCGTAGACTGCGAGCGTTCCGCGAGACGCCACGCTCGGCCACACTGCTCCGCCTGAAGACCATGGAAGGCCAGCCTTGTCGCGAAGAGTGACTCCCGAGGACGGCGAGCGCGCCACCATCCGCGACGTCGCCGCCCGGGCGGGCGTGTCGGCGTCCACGGTCTCCCGGGTGATCGCCGGTGACTACCCGGTCGCCCAGTCCACCCGCGTGCGGGTGATGCGCGCGATGCGCGAGCTCGACTACGTGCTCAACGTGCACGCCAGGGCGCTGTCCGGGGCGAGCACGAAGATGGTGGCGTTCGTGCTCGACGACGTCACCGGACCCTCCTTCGCCTACGTCGCCAAGGGCGTGGAGCAGCAGGCCACCGCCGAGGGGCGGCTGTGCATGGTCTGCACCACGCACGGCGACCCCTCGCGCGAGCTGGCCGTCGTGGAGGCCATGCGCGAGCAGCGCGCCGACGCGGTCATCCTGGTCGGCGGCGGCTCGCTCGACGACACCTACCGCGAGCGCATGACGCACTTCGCGCACGCGCTGGACAAGGCGGGCTCCCGGCTGGTCCTGTGCGGGCGGCCGTCGCTGGGCGACGACGTGCCCACCACCGTCGTCGAGTACGACAACGAGGGCGGCGCCTACGCCATGACCAGCCACCTGCTGTCGCAGGGCCATCGGCGCATCGTCTACCTCGGCGCGGTCAGCTCTGAGGACGCCAGCACCACCAAGGTCGGCAGGGACCGGGGGTTCACCCGCGCGCACGAGGCGTACGGCGTGCCGTACGACCCCGACCTGGTCGTCCCCACCAGCTTCGACCGCGCGGCGGGCTACGAGGCGACCAAGCGCCTGCTGGCCAGGGGGGCCGACTTCACGGCGGTCTTCGCGGCGACCGACATGGTGGCCGTGGGCGTGTTCGCCGCGCTGCGCGAGGCGGGGCTGCGCATTCCCGACGACGTGTCGGTGGCGGGCTACGACGACATCCCGTTCGCCGCCGATCTGGCGCCCGGCCTCACGACGGTGCACATCCCCACCGAGGAGCTGGGCCGCACCGCCGTACGCCTGGCGCTCAACCGGCACGAGCCGCAGCACGTGGTGCTCGGCACGCACATCGTGGTCCGGGGGTCGGTCAAGCCGCCGACGATGCGGTAGGGGTCTATTTACCTACAATCTAGGTAGGGTATGGTGGTTTTCCCCGACCACCATGAAGGATGTCCCATGCGTTCCGCCGCCGCCCTCACCTTGCTCGCCGTCTCAGGGCTCCTAACGGCCTGCGGCGGCGGTCCCGCCGTCCAGGCGCAGGCCGGAGGGGCACCCGTCTACGGGGGCACGCTGACCTACCTGGAGCATCAGCCGCCGACCTGCCTCTACCTGCCCGCCGCCGGGTTCTATCCGAACGGCGGCGTGCTGAACCAGCTCACCGACAAGCTGACCTGGCAGGACCCCAAGACGCTGAAGATCGAGCCGTGGATCGCCACCAAGTGGGAGGTGAACAAGGACGCCACCGAGTACACCTTCCACCTGCGCGACGGCGTGAAGTTCAGCGACGGCACCCCGCTCGACGCGTCGGCCGTCGCCGCCAACTTCGACGTGTACGGCAAGGGCGACACCGAGCTCAAGCTGCCCCCGGCCGAGTTCGTCAACAACTACGACCGCAGCGAGGTCCTCGATCCCCTGACGGTGCGCTTCCACTTCAACAAGCCGTCACCCGGCTTCCTCCAGGGCACCTCGGTCATCGGCGCCGGGCTGGTGTCGAAGAAGACGATCTCGCTGCCGTACGAGCAGCAGTGCCAGCTCAAGAACGTCATCGGATCCGGCCCGTTCACCGTGGCGAACCAGGTCGTGGACAAGGAGATCGACCTGGCCGCCCGCAAGGACTACAACTGGGCGCCGGCGTCGTCGAAGCACCAGGGCCGCGCGTACCTCGACCAGATCAAGATCATCGTGACGCCCGAGGACAACGTGCGGGTGGGCGCGCTCACCTCCGGCCAGGCGGACTACGTCCGCTACGTCCAGGCTTATGACGAAAAAACCGTCAAAGACGCGAATTTCAAGATTTATGCGGAGCCGACCAGAGGCGTGAACAACGGCCTCTACCTGCGGCCCGGCAACAGCATCCTCAGCGACCTCGACGTCCGCAAGGCGCTCCAGGCCGGGACGGACGCCAAGGAGGTGGTCGACACCCTGTTCACCCCGAGCTACCCGGTCGCCACCTCGGTCCTCAGCCACCTCGCCCAGGGGTACGTCGACCTGTCCAAGGAGCTCACCTACGACCCCGCCAAGGCCAACGCGCTGCTCGACAAGGCCGGCTGGGCACGCGGCGCCGACGGCATCCGCGTCAAGGACGGCAAGCGGCTCCAGCTCGGCGTCTTCGTCTCGGGTCCGCAGCCGCTGTCCAAGCAGACCCTCGAACTCGTCGCCCAGCAGTGGACCAAGATCGGCGTGAAGCTGGAGATCCGCCCCGCCGACGCCGGCACCCAGGCCGTCGACATCAAGGACGCGGAGAAGACCGCCATCGCCCACTCGATGGTCGGCCGCGCCGACGAGGACGTGATCAAGAGCCACTTCCACAGCCAGAACCGCGACGTCATCCTGTCCAAGGACGCCAAGCTCGACAAGCTCCTGGAAGAGGAGTCGGCCCTGGCGGACAAGACCGCGCGGGACGCCAAGGTCGGCGAGATCCAGCGCTACGTGGTGGACCAGGGCTACGCGATCCCGCTGTTCGAGGAGCCGCAGGTCTACGGCGCGGCGCCCTACGTGCAGGGTGTCGCCTTCGAGGCGGTGGCCAGGCCCTCGTTCTACTCGGTCTGGCTGTCGAAGCGGTGACCCGATACGTCCTGCGACGCGTCGGGCAGGCGGCGCTGGTGCTGTGGGCCGCCTTCACGGCCGGCTACGTGCTCCTCTGGCTGCTGCCCGGCGACTCGATCCTGATCAAGTTCCAGAACCCGGAGCTCGGCCTGTCACCGCAGCAGATCTCCGAGATCCGCGCGTACTACGGCGGCGGAGACCCGCCGCTCGTCGGCTACCTCCACACGCTGCTCGGCTTCCTGCGTGGCGGCTTCGGCTACTCGATCGACACCGGCACGCCGGTGGTCGAGCGGCTGGCCGAGGCGCTGCCGGAGACGGCCAAGCTGGCCACGGCGGGCTTCGCGCTGGCCGCGCTGATCGCCGTGGTGATCGCCTTCGCCGCCGGCTACAGCCGGACGTCCTGGCTGCGCGGGGCGCTGCTGGCGGTGCCGTCGCTGTTCATCTCGGTGCCCGCCTTCTGGCTGGGGATCCTGCTGATCCAGGTGTTCTCCTTCCGGCTCGGGCTGGTGCCGGTGATCGGCGGCAGCCCGGCGCAGCAGCTCGTGCTGCCGGTGCTGACGCTGGCCGTACCGATCTCGGCGCCGATCGCGCAGGTGCTGGCGCGCGGCATCGATCAGGTCTACACGCAGCCGTTCGTGCCCGTCGTGGCCGCCAAGGGCGCCTCGCGCCGGTGGATCCTGTGGCGGCACGTGGCCCGCAACGCGGTGCTGCCCGCGCTGACCGTCGCCGGGATGACGTTCGGCGAGCTCATCGCCGGGTCGGTCGTCACCGAGACGGTCTTCGGCCGCAACGGCGTCGGACGGCTGACCGAGCAGGCGGTCAACGCGCAGGACACGCCGGTGATGCTGGCCGTCGTGGTGCTGGCGAGCACCGTGTTCGTCCTCGTCAACCTGGCCGTGGACCTGCTGTTCCCGGTGCTCGACCCCCGGCTGAAGGCGGCGGCGTGAAGGTTCTCTCCTGGTTGACGGTCGCCGTCGTCCTGCTCTGGGCCGTCGTGCCCGGCCTGTTCACCGGATACGACCCGCTGGCCGGGGTGCCGGCCGAGAAGCTGCGCCCGCCGAGTCCCGAGCACCTGTTCGGCACCGACGCCGTGGGCCGCGACCTGTTCGCCCGCGTGGTGCACGGCTCCGTCCACTCCCTGTCGGGGGCGTTCGTCGCCGTCGCCGTCGGCCTGCTCGCGGGCACGCTGCTAGGCCTGCTGGCCGGGTCGGCCGGTGGGCTGCTCGACGACGCCGTCATGCGGGTGGCCGACGTGCTGCTGTCCGTGCCCGGCCTGCTCCTGGCACTCACAGTGATCATCCTGCTCGGTCCCGGCACGGTCCACGTGGCGATCGCGGTGGGCATCGGGTCCGTCGCCGCGTTCGCCCGGCTCTCGCGCTCGGAGGTCGTACGGGTGCGCCGGTCCGACTACGTGGAGGCCGCGTTCGGCAGTGGCGGCCGGTTCCCGGCCGTGCTCTGGCGGCACGTCCTGCCCAACTCGCTCGGCCCGGTCATCGCACTCGCCGCCCTGCAGTTCGGGGTGGCGATCCTGGCCATCTCGACGCTCGGCTTCCTCGGCTACGGCGCCGAGCCGCCCACGCCCGAGTGGGGCCTGCTCATCTCGGAGGGCCGCAACTACCTGGCGACCTCCTGGTGGCTGACCACGCTGCCCGGCGTGGTGGTCGTGGCCGTGGTGCTGGCCGCGAGCCGGATCAGCCGGTCGATCGGAAGGGACAGGACATGAGCCTGCTGGAGGTACGCGACCTCGCGGTCTCCTACGACGCCAGGCGGGCGGTCGAGGGGATCTCCCTCACGGTCGAACCCGGCGAGATGGTCGCGGTCGTCGGCGAGTCCGGCTCCGGCAAGACCACCACCGCCCACGCGATCATCGGCCTGCTGCCCCCGAACGCCACCCTCGACGGCGGCCAGATCCTGCTCGGCGGCACCGACCTGGCCACCTGGTCCGACCGCCGGATGGAATCGATCAGGGGCGCCCAGATCGGCCTGATCCCCCAGGACCCATCCAACTCCCTCAACCCGGTCAAGACCGTCGGCGCCCAGATCGGCGAGGTCCTGCGCATCCACAAACGCGGCGACCGCCGGACGATCTCCCGCCGCGTGGTGGACCTGCTCACCCGCGTCGGCCTGCCGGACCCGGAGACGCGCGCCCGCCAATACCCGCACGAGTTGTCCGGCGGGATGCGCCAGCGGGTCCTCATCGCCATCGCGATCGCCCTGGAACCGCGGCTCATCATCGCCGACGAGCCGACGAGCGCCCTGGACGTCACCGTGCAGCGGCGCATCCTGGACCTCATCGACGACCTGCGCGCCGAGTTCGGCACGGCGGTGCTCCTGGTCACCCACGACCTGGGCATCGCCGCGGACCGCTCCGACCGCCTGGTCGTCATGAAGGACGGCCGGATCGAGGAGCAGGGCCCGTCGGCCCAGGTGCTGTCGGCTCCGCAGGCCGCCTACACCGGGCAGTTGCTGCGCGACGCGCCCGCCCTGACGGTGCGCGAGTTCCGGGAGGTGGCGGAGAACGTCGCGGAAGAGCCCGCGATCGTGGTCCGCGACCTGGTCAAGGAGTTCCGCGTCGGGCGACGCCCGTTCCGCGCCGTCGACGGGGTGTCCTTCGACGTACGGCCCGGCACCACGCACGCCCTCGTGGGAGAGTCCGGATCGGGCAAGACGACCACCGCCCGCATGGTCGTCCACTTCGCCGAACCCACCTCCGGCACCGTGACGATCGCCGGGGCGGGGACGGGGCGCGACTTCCGGCGCCACGTGCAGCTCGTCTACCAGAACCCCTACGGCTCGCTCGACCCCCGGCAGTCCGTCGCCGCGATCGTGGCGGAGCCGCTGCGTAACTTCGGGCTCGGGGACCGCGCCGCCCGCCGTACCAGGGTGCGTGATCTGATGGAACGCGTGGCGCTCCCCGAGAGCCTGCTCGAACGCCGGCCACGCGAGCTGTCCGGCGGGCAGCGGCAGCGTGTCGCCATCGCCCGCGCGCTGGCCGTCGACCCGGCGGTGGTGGTGCTCGACGAGGCGGTCTCCGCGCTCGACGTGACCGTCCAGGCGCAGATCCTGGGCCTGCTCGAAGAGCTCCAGCGCGACCTCGGCCTGACCTATCTGTTCATCTCGCACGACCTCGCGGTGGTGCGCCAGATCTCGCACACCGTTTCCGTCATGAACAAGGGACGCACAGTGGAATTCGGAACCACACAACGGGTCTTCACCGACCCACAGCACGACTACACCCGCGAACTCCTCGCCGCGATCCCGGAGCCGGTGCGATGAGGCTGGGATTCTTCAGCCGGCTGCTCGACGACGCCCCCGCGGGCGGGCGCTACCGGCTGGCCGCCGAGCAGATCGGGCACGCGGAGTCCTTCGGGTTCGACACGGCGTGGGTGGCGCAGCACCACTTCGACGGCGCCGAGGGCGGGCTGCCCGCGCCGCTGGTCTTCCTGGCCCACGTCGCGGCGCGCACCAGCCGGATCCGGCTCGGCACCGGCATCATCACGCTGCCGCTCGAACACCCGGTGCGGGTGGCCGAGGACACCGCCGTCCTCGACCTGCTGAGCGGCGCCCGGCTCGAAGTGGGCGTCGGCAGCGGCGGCACGCCGTCGTCGTTCGCCGCGTTCGGGAAGGAGAGCGCGCAGCGCTCGGCCAGCTACGCCGAACATCTCGCGGTACTGGTCGACGCCTGGTCGGGACGCGATCTCGGCGGCGGCAACCGGCTCTACCCTGCGGCGCCGCGACTGCTCGACGCCGTCTGGGAGGCCACGTTCTCGGTGAGCGGCGGCGCCAGGGCGGGCCGGGCGGGCAACGGGCTGATGCTGTCGCGCACCCAGCCACGCCCTGAGGAGCATCCCGAGGCGACGCTGGCGGAGATCCAGCGGCCCATCGTGGACGCCTACTACGAGAATCTGCCCGCGGACGCCGCGCCCCGGATCGTGGCCTCGCGGACCGCGTTCGTGGCCGACAGCCGGGCCGAGGCGCTGCGTTACGCCGAACGCGGGCTGAGCCGCGCCCGGCTCCCCTTCGAGACCTCCCGCGACCGCATCACCGCCTTCGACGTGCACGTGGGAACCCCGCAGGACGTCATCGACAGCCTCAAGGCCGATCCCACGCTCGACCGGGTCACCGACCTGGTCCTCCAGGTGCACTCGGTCGACCCGCCGCACCCGCTGATCCTCCGCTCCATCGAACTGCTGGCCACCGAGGTCGCGCCCGCGCTCGGCTGGACGCCGGCTCCCGCCACCGAAATGAGCACCACATGATCGACGTGATCGACCACCTGGCCGGGATCGAACCTGACTCCCCGCTCGATCACCTGCGTGAGCAGCGACCGGACGCCCGCGAGCACGCCCAGCGCGCCTTCGACGCGCTGCTCACCCCTGACGTGCCCGGCGAGGTCTCGCTGGTCGAGCGGGACGCGGTGGCGGCCTTCGTGACCGGCCTGCACCAGGATCCGCGGACCGCCCGCTTCTACGCCGACCGGCTGGCCGAGCTGGCGCCCGAGCTGCTCGGCGCGGTCCGGCTGGAGATCGAGGCCGCGAGCACGACCGGCCCCTACGGCAGCTACCCCGCCGACGGGCCGCTCGCCGCCGAGAGCGACGAGGGCCTGCGCTACCGAACGCGGGATCCCGAGGCGCTCGGGGTCCGGCTGGCCGCCGCGTTCGAGCACGCGCACCTGCTCGTCTTCCGCCCGCGCGAGGCCGGCCCCAAGGACCTGCGGGCGCTCGCCGACGCGGACTGGAGTGACACGGGCATCGTGACGCTCTCGCAGCTCGTCGCCTTCCTCAGCTTCCAGATCCGGGTGGTCGCGGGCCTGCGGCTGCTCGGCGCCACCCAGAAGGGAACCACCTCATGACCGGCTTCACCACGGACCAACTGGGCTGGGCGCCGTGGCTGACCCCGCTGACCGAACCCGAGCTGACCGACGCGCACCGGGAGGCCCTGGTCGACGCCTCCCGCGCCGCTTCCCCGTACTTCAGGCTGCTCGCCCGCGATCCGGAGATCCTGCACGCGCGGACCAAGACCGACAACGACATCTTCTACAACGCCAAGGGCGGCCTGCCGCGCCCGGAGCGCGAGCTGGCGGCGACCGCCACCTCGCGCCGTAACGGGTGCGTCTTCTGCGCCTCCGTGCACGCGCGGTTCGCGGCGCACTACTCCAAGCGGCCCGACGACGTGCGACGGCTGCTCGACGAGGGCGTGGCGGCGCCGCAGGACGGGCGGTGGCGGGCGATCATCGACGCCTCGGTGGCGCTCGCGGCCACGCCGGTCGAGTTCGGCGCCGAGCACATCGAGGCGCTGCGCGCCGCCGGGCTGGACGATCTGGCGATCAGCGACACGATCCACGCGGCGGCCTTCTTCAACTGGGCGAACCGGCTCATGCTCTCGCTCGGAGAGCCCACCGGCGAGGGGAAGCCGGACCAGTGACCGATCCGAGAGCCCACCGACGACCGGAGGCATACTGGTGATCGATCCGCGAGCCCACCGACGACCGGAGGCAGTCCAGTGACCGATCCCCGCCTCGACCATCTCGTTTACGCCGTGCCCGACCTTCTGGGCGGCGTGGCCGACTTCGCCGAGCGCACAGGGGTCGCCCCGGCGGTCGGCGGCCGCCACCCCGGCGGCACCGCCAACTACCTGGTCGGCTTCGGCGAGAGCTCCTACCTGGAGATCATCGGCCCCGATCCGGAAGCCGCGGCCGGCCTCCAGCGCCCCATCTTCGACCTGGCGACCCTCTCCGAACCGCGGCTCATCACCTGGGCCGTGCGCTCCGCCGACCTCGACAAGTCCGTTCGGCAGGCCCGTGAGCAGGGCTACGACCCCGGCGACATCGAGCCGCTGTCCCGGCGCACCCCCGACGGCACCCTGCTGGAGTGGCGGCTCACCAGGCGAGAGGATCCCGAGCCGGTCCAGCCGGTGCCGTTCCTCATCGACTGGGGCGGCACCACCCGTCCCGCAGGGCTGCCCCGGCTGGGCCTGTCCGCCTTCGGCGCCGTCCACCCGGAGCCCGGCGCGCTCCGCCGCGATCTGGCCGCACTGGGCGTCGAGCTGGACGTCACCGAGGGCCCGGAGATCGCGTTGCGGGCAGTGCTCGACACCCCGCTCGGCCCCGTGACCCTGACCTAGGCTCGCATTCCGTTGGCCTGATCGCGGGCTAGCCGCAACAATGGCTCGATGGCTGACACTACGGAGACCGACTGGGTCTCCAGGTTCGCGGATGAGGTGATCTCCGAGGCGGAGCGTCGCGCCCCGGGCAAACCGATCGTCTGCGCCTCGGGATTGAGCCCGTCCGGGCCGATCCATCTGGGCAATCTGCGGGAGGTCACGACCCCTCACCTCGTCGCCGACGAGATCCGCCGCCGCGGCCACGACTGCGTCCACCTGCTGTCGTGGGACGACTACGACCGCTTCCGCAGGGTGCCGGCGGGCATCGACCCGTCGTGGGCCGAGCACATCGGCAAGCCCCTGACCTCGGTGCCCGCCCCTCCGGGCAGCCCGTACGCGAGCTGGGCCGAGCACTTCAAGGCGCCGATGATCGAGGCGCTGGCCGAGCTCGGCGTCGCCTACACCGGCATCAGCCAGACCGAGCAGTACACCGCCGGCACCTACCGCGAGCAGATCCTGCTCGCCATGCGCGAACGGGAGCGGATCAACGCGGTCCTGGCCCGCTACCGCACCAAGGAGACCAAGGAGGGCAAGGAGGCCAAGGAGGCGGCCGACTACTACCCCTACAAGCCCTACTGCGAGCTGTGCGAGCGGGATCTCACCACGGTCACCGCCTACGACGACGACAGCACCGAGCTGGCCTACACCTGCGAGTGCGGGTTCGGCGAGACCGTGCGCCTGGCCGAGCACGACCGCGGCAAGCTGGTGTGGAAGGTCGACTGGCCGATGCGCTGGGCGTATGAGGGCGTGGTGTTCGAGCCCTCGGGCGTCGACCATCACTCCCCCGGCTCGGCCTGGATCGTCGGTGGGCAGATCGTGGGCGAGGTGTTCGGCGGCGAGCGGCCGATCGGCCCGATGTACGCCTTCGTCGGCATCACCGGCATGGCCAAGATGAGCAGCTCCAAGGGTGACGTGCCGACCCCGGCCGACGCCCTGGAGATCATGGAGGCGCCGGTGCTGCGCTGGCTGTACGCGCGGCGCAAGCCGGCCCAGTCCTTCAAGATCGCCTTCGACCAGGAGATCCAGCGGCTCTACGACGAATGGGACAGCCTCGGCCGCAAGGTCGCCACCGAGACCACCCAGCCCGCCGAACTGGCCGCCTACGAGCGGGCCGTGCGCACGTCCGAGGGTCCGCTGGCCGCCACGCCGCGCCCGGTCCCCTACCGAACCCTCGCCTCCATCGTCGACATCACCACGGGCGACGACGACCAGACGCTGCGCATCCTGCGCGACCTCGACGGCGAGCTCACCTCGCTCGACGAGGCCCGCCCCCGGCTCGACCGCGCCCAGCGCTGGATCGACACCCAGGTCCCCGCCGACCAGCGCACCCGCGTACGCGAGTCACCCGACACCGAGCTACTGGCCACACTCGACGAGGCCGACCGCGACTCACTCCGGCTACTGGTCGACGGCCTCGACGAACACTGGTCACTCGACGGCCTGACCACACTGGTGTACGGCGTACCGAAGGTCCAGGCCGGACTGGCGCCAGACGCCAAGGCGACCCCCGAACTGAAGACGGCCCAAAGAGCCTTCTTCGCCCTCCTCTACCGCCTCCTGGTAGGCAACGACACGGGACCACGCCTCCCCACCCTGCTCCTGGCCGTGGGCGCCGACCGGGTGAGGAAGCTGGTGGGCGTGTGAGTCGGCGCAGGCGAAGCTGACGGACGCCGCCTGGCACCCCTGACCCTGCGAGTGGCCAAGCCCTGAGGACGGCCGGGGTCAAGAGTGCGCACGTCACGGCGCCCAGCCCCGTAAACCTCAGGAGCGTGCCCCTGGACAGAGGCCGGCCCCGCCCAGAAGGGTGGGGCCGGCCCATGCTGGCCGTAACAGAAAAAGGTCACTTGCGGCCAGCACGCGGGGGGCTGGGGCGTTCAGGTGGAAGAACTTCTACAGACGTCTTGCGGATGTGGTCGTAGACCAGGGAGGTGCGGACGTCGGCGATGTTGCGGTGCCGGGAGACGTGGTCGAGCACGAAGTCGCGCAGGTGCCCCGTGTCGCGCACGGCCACCTGGATGATGAAGTCGTCGCCCCCCGACACCACGAAGATCGCCAGCGTCTCCGGCAGCGCGGCCACGTAGTCGCGGAACCCCTCCACCGCCTCGCGGATCTTGGGATGCAGCCGTACGTGGATGAGCGCCTGCACCGGGCGGCCGATGGCGGCCAGGTTGACCTCGGCGTGGAAGCCTTCGATCACGCCGTGGCCGCGCAGTGACCGCACCCGTTCGAGGCAGGTCGAGGGCGCGATGCCGATCCGTTCGGCGAGCTCGCGGTTGGTCTGGCGGCCGTCGCGCTGCAACTCGACGACGATGGCCGTATCAAGTTCGTCCACGCCCACATATTGCCACGAATCTCCGAATTTTCTTCGGAATCAGAGTCGTCGTGTTGTTGGTCCAGCGGGATACGTGCCACCTTTCCCTCATAAGTTCGGAGGAGGAAGGACCTCGGATGACCATGCTCGCCGGCTGGATCGACAGCCTCGACCATCGAAGCGACCTGCCCACCCGGGAGCTCCCGGTGAAATGGGTGATGGTGATGGACCGCGACCTGCCCCGCGGCCTCCAGGCCAACGCCGCCGCCTGCCTCGCCGCGTCCGTCGGCCGTACGGTGCCCGCCATCCTCGGTTCGGGCGGCACCGACGCCACCGGCCACCAGCACGCGGGGCTGCCGTGGATCGGCTGCACAGTGCTGGCCGCGCCCGCCGCGATCGTCAGCCGGCTGCGGGCCGAGGCCGCCGCCGAACCCGAACTGGTCGTCACCGACATGGCGGCCATCGCCCAGCGGACCAACGTCTACGACGAGTACTTGGCCGAACTCGCCCGGACGGAGGAGCCGCCTTACTACGCCGTCAGCCTCCTCGGCCCGCGCGCGACGGTGGAGCGCCTCACCGGACGACTCCCTTTGCTGCGCTGAATGTCCGGACATATACATACATCAGAGAGCAGTGCAAGGGGCTGTCAAGCGGCTTGCATGCGGGAAAGCGCACCTTCAGGGCATGAACAAGCCCTTCGCCGTGAGCGTCACTGTCGTCGTTCCTGCGATGAACGAGGCCGGCAATCTCCCCCACGTCTTCGCGACGCTGCCTACCTGGATCGACGAAGTAGTCCTCGTCGACGGCAACTCGATTGACAACACTGTCGCCGTGGCCCGGCGACTCCGGCCCGACCTGCGCGTCGTCGCGCAGACGGGACGTGGCAAAGGCAACGCCCTCATCGAGGGTTTCACGGCGGCACGCGGCGACATCATTGTCATGATCGACGCCGATGGGTCGACCGACGGCGGAGAGATCTTCTCCTTCGTCAGCGCGCTGGTTCAAGGCGCCGACTTCGCCAAGGGCTCCAGGTACGCCCCCGGCGGTGGCTCCGACGACATCAGCCCGCTCCGGTCGCTCGGCAACAAGGTCCTCACGGGTCTGACGAACCTGCTGTACGGCACCCGCTACACGGACCTGTGCTACGGCTACAACGCGTTCTGGGCCCACCACCTCGATGCGCTGGCGCTGGACTGCGACGGTTTCGAGATCGAGACACTGATGAACGTACGAGCCGCCCAGGCCGGACTCCGCATCCGCGAGGTACCCAGCCACGAGCACTCCCGCATCCACGGCGAGAGCAACCTGCACGCCGTACGCGACGGCTGGCGCGTACTGAAGACGATCCTCCGCGAGCGCACCCGCGGGGCAATGGCCGCGCAGGCCCAGGTGGCGCTCGCCGAGTGAACGGTGACATTCTCGGATCATGCGTTACATAGTCATCGGAGCAGGGGCAGTCGGCGGCACCATCGGAGCACGGTTGTACCAGGGCGGGCACGAAGTCGTGCTGGTCGCGCGCGGCGCCCACTACGAGGCGCTGAAGAACGGCGGCCTGCGTTTCTTCACCCCCGACTCGAGCGAGACCCTGGACGTGCCCGTGGCCGACGGCCCCGTCCCGACGCGTGACGACGACGTGCTGATCGTGGCCACCAAGTCACAGGACACGATCAGCGCGCTCGACCCGTGGCCCAGGCACCTGCCGGTGGTGTGCGCCCAGAACGGCGTCGACAACGAGCGGATGGTCCTGCGGAGGTTCGAGCGCGTTTACGGCATGTGCGTGTGGCTGCCCGCGACGCACATCGAGCCCGGAACGGTGGCCGCCCACGGCCACCCGTACTCCGGCATGCTGCATGTCGGACGTTATCCACAGGGTGTGGATGAAGTCTCGCGGCAGCTCGTCACCGACCTCAACAAGAGCTGGATGGCCGGGCTCGACGCGCCCGACGTCATGCGCTGGAAGTACGGCAAGCTGCTCAGCAACCTGGGCAACGCGGTCGACGCGCTCTGCGGGCGCGACCCCGGCCTCGAGTCGCTGCACGAGCAGACCAGAGCCGAGGGCATGGCCGTCCTGGAAGAGGCGGGCATCGCCTACCCCACGCCGGGCGAGCAGGCGGAGGTCCGCGGCAACAAGGTGGACCCCCGGCCGATCGACGGCTTCGAACGCGGCGGCGGATCCTCATGGCAGAGCCTGGCCAGGTCCACCGGCTCGATCGAGGCCGACTACCTCAACGGCGAGATCGTGCTGCTCGGCCGCGAGTACGGGATCCCGACCCCGGCCAACGAGGTGCTCCAGCGCGAGGCCAACCGCTACGCCCGCGAGAAGCTGCCGCCCCGGTCGATGCCGGTCACCGAACTGACCGCGCTCATCGACGAGCGTTCCGCAGCCGTATCCCGCTGAACTTCATCGTGCTGGCCGTCACCTCGTTCCAGAACGGCCAGAGGTTGTCCAGCACGCGCAGCTGGATCCCGGCCTCCTCGTGCAGGTCCAAGAGATCCGGCACCGGCTCCGCAGGGCCGAGCGGCGTCACCGGCACCTCGGCCACGAGCGCGTGGCCGTCGTCGCCGATGACGCGGAACGGGCCGGCCGGCAGCCGGTAGGCGTACAGGCTGACGTCCATGAGCGCCTTGAGCCAGCCGTACTCGATGGCGTGCACCCGATCGCCGCAGCCCGCGCCGATGATCCGGTCGGCGTCGGCCGCGGTGGTGGCGGCCCCTTTCCAGGCCATCGCCCGCGGGCAGGCCCGCGGGAACCAGTAGTCGGGACAGCGGTCGTGACCGACCGCCCAGACGTACGGCTCACGCATCGCGGAGGTCGGCGCGACGTGCGGCACGAACAGCTCGATCGTCGGGTCTTCGGAGAAGTGCAGCACCTGGCCGGGCTCGGGTCTCATGAACGCCATGATGGCCGCAAACCCCTATGAGAACGGGGATGGCGCGGCATACTCCGTCCGCGTCTGGGCAGTGGGGACTCGCTCTGACAACAGGGAGTGAGCTGAAATGATCTTGCTGGGTCTGGTCCTGGTCCTGCTCGCTGGTGGCGCCATCGCCCTGGTCGCTTCTGAAGAGACCGCCAGGTACATTCTGTTCGGCTATACGTTCGAATTCGATTCCCTCGGCATGTTCATCGCCGGTGCCGTGACCGCGGCGGTTCTGCTGCTGGGCATCGCGATGATCAGCTCCGGCTCCCGCCGGACGGCCACCCGCCGCCGCCAGGCGCGCGTGGCGCGGGCCGAGGCCTCCAGCCGGGTGGCCCGGCTGGAGGAAGAGAAGCGCGAGCTGCAGCGGAAGCTGGAGCACGAGCACGAGACTCAGCCCGAGCCCCAGTCCGAGCCGGCCGACCGCCTCGTGGCCGGCGGCGTCGAGGACCCCAGGCGGCGGTAACGGCAGCGCATCTGAGTGCGGCCGGCGCGAGGGTGCCAGGGGTCCTCGCGTCGGCCGACGCCAGAAATCCCGATAAAAGTGGGTGTACTGTGCGAGGCGATCTCATCATGCCTCCGGAGGTCGCATGCCCCCCACGCGTGGCCGTCCCATCGCCATCAAGCTCCTCGTCCTGCTGATCGTCCCGCTCACGTCACTGGTCGGCCTGTGGGCGTTCGCGGCCACCCTGACCGGCGGCGACGGCCTGCGCCTGCTGGCGATCAACGAACTGGTGACGAACCTGGCCGACCCGTCCGAGCAGATCAACGTCGAGCTCCAGAGCGAGCGGCTGGCCTCCATCGAGTTCCTGGTGACCAGGCGCGGCGCCGATCAGCTCGCCAAGCAGCGCATCCGGACCGACGAGGCCGTCGCGGACTTCCGCGGGCGGGCCGGCGAGCAGGACGTCTCGTCCGGGATGGCCAACCAGCTCAGAGCCCTGTACGACCGGCTCGACCAGCTACCCGGGATCCGGCGCCAGGTCGACGGCGCGAGCCCCACCCCGCTCGACGTGATCGACGGCTACAGCGAGATCGCCGACGCCTCCTTCCGCATGTACGACGCCATGATCCTCATGCCCGACATGGCGCTCTACCGGCAGGCGCGGGCGGTCACCATGCTCGGCGAGGCCAAGGACCTGCTGTCCAGAGAGCGGGCGCTCATCATCGTGCTCCTGGCCAGGGGCAAGGTGAGCACCCTTGAGCGCCGGGAGTTCACCGGCATGGTCGCCACCAGGCGGCTCCTCTACACCCAGGCGCTGTCCCACCTCGACCCCGGGTTGCGCGGGCCGTACGAGCAGCTGATCTCCTCGCCCGCCTACCGCGAGTTCCTTGAGGCGGAGGACGCCATCACGGGCCAGGCCACCAAGAACGGCCTGCCCGCCACGGCGGCCACCTGGCCCATCGACGCGAGCAACGTGTGGACGGTCGTCGAGCGCGACCAGCTGCAGGCCGTACGGGGGATCACGCAGCGCGTCACACCCGCGGCCGTCAACGTGCTGATCAAGATCGGCGTGGCGGGCGGCGTCGGCCTGATCGCCGTACTCGCCTCCGTCCTGCTCTCGCTCCGCTTCCGCGGCCGCCTGGTCCGCGAGCTCGCCGGGCTCCGCGACGCCGCCACCGAGCTGGCGGAGGTACGGCTGGTGGCGCTGGTCAAGCGGCTGCGCACGGACGTCGGCCCGCCGACGCCCGACGAGCTGCCCACGCTGGAGGTGAAGGCGGAGACCAGCGAGGTGCATGACATCGTGCAGGCGTTCAACAACGTGCAGTCCACCGCCGTGGCGACCGCGCTGAGCCAGGCCAGGCTGCGGCACGGCGTCAGCCAGGTCTTCGTCAACCTGGCCAGGCGCAACCAGACCCTGCTGCACCGTCAGCTGCTGCAGCTCGACAGCATGGAACGCGGCGCGGAGGAGCCCGAGACGCTCGAAGACCTGTTCAAGCTCGACCACCTCACGACCCGCATGCGCCGGCACGCCGAGAGCCTCATCATCCTGTCCGACCAGGCGCCGGGGCGCGGCTGGCGCAACCCCGTGCCGATCCACGACGTGCTGCGCGCGGCGGTGGCCGAGGTCGAGGAGTACCCGCGGGTCGAGGTACTGCAGCCGCCGCCCGTCTCCCTGGTCGGCCAGGCGGTCACCGACGTCGCTCACCTGATGGCCGAGCTGATCGAGAACGCCACCCTCTTCTCGCCGCCGCAGACCCGGGTGGACCTGCGGACGACGATCACCCCGCACGGGGTGAACGTCGAGATCGAGGACCGCGGTCTCGGCCTGACCAGGGAGGAGCTCGACGAGCTCAACACGCGGCTGGCCGAGATGCCGGAGTTCGACCTGGCGCAGAGCGATCGGCTGGGGCTGTTCGTGGTGGCCAGGCTGGCCGCCAGGAACGGGATCAAGGTCGCGCTCGGCGCCTCGCCGTACGGGGGGCTGACCGCGATCGTCAGCCTCCCCGCCGACCTGCTGGCCGACCTGCCGGTCCCTGCCTGAGGCGAGACGCTCAGAGCTCCAGGAACGGGTCGCTGAAGTGCGCGGTGGCGAGCACCGCGCGCTCGGCCCGCAGCCCGCCGAGCACCTCGGCACGCGTGGCGGCCGCCTTCACGGGGTCGTCGTCGTAGAGGTAGTGAACGCTCGGATCGGCGAGCTGCGCCGGATGCAGCACCAGGTCGCCGGTCATCGCCAGCTCGCCCAGCCGGACGATCTGGTGACCAGGGGTGTGCCCCGCCGCCAGATGGACGTGCACGCCCGGCGCGACCTCGGCATCGCCGTCGACGACCTGTAGCTGCCCCTTGATCGGGGTGAGGATCTGATCGAGCATCGCGCCCTGGGCCGCGTCGGCCTCGGCCTGCTGCAGAACGTACCTGGCGTTCTCGAACAGCGGGCGGCCGTCCACGACCGCGCCACTGGCGTGGTCGCTGTGCAGGTGGGTGAGGATCACGGTGCCGATCTCGGCCGGATCCACTCCGGCGGCCGCCAGCTCACCGGGCAGAGTTCCCGGCACCGGCGCCCAGCTCGACGCCGGTGAGTCCGTGCCACCGATGCCGGTGTCGACGAGCGTGACCCGGCCCGCCGGGTCACGCAGCAGATAGCAGTGAAAGTGCAGGATCCACGGCCCGTCCGCGAGCCCTCCCCCCGGGAACATCTCGGTGAGCGGGCGGCGGATCGTCGGTCCCATGGGACCCACGGCGTCGCAGAGAGGCGTCACCTCGACGCCGGAGATCGTACGCGGCTTGTGCGGCATTCGCCCAGACTAGGCGGCCACGCGCTGGCGCGGAACGTACTCGTTCTCGAGGTCCGCGGCGTAGACGGCGCGGCAGCAGTGCGCGCACCGGTACATGATCGGGCCCTCGTCGAGCTCGTTGTCACACCGCGGGCAAAGGGTGCTGGTCTTCATCATCGTGATCCCCCAAGGAGTCGTGTCTCTATGAAAGCCTCATCGGATTGCAGTGGCCCTGCATCCCGCTTGACAGGATGCCGGTGCGTTGATGGGCGATCTATGTCGTCGTGCACACCAGCTGCGGTAATTCGCAGCACTCCGTGCCGAGAAGAACATTGTTACGTCGCGCTCCGCGCGCCGAGGCGGAAGACGCGAGAACCCCCCGGGAATAGCCCATGAGGGCTAGGTGTTGTATGGGCCGGAACGTGTGATACGTTGCCAGCGGCGTTGAGCTTCTTGCTCCGCCACTTCCCCCATCGCCCCGCCCGGATTCTCGGGCCAGGCTCATTCTTCACTCGCCGGTTTCTTCGGCGTTGCCCTCGAGGAGGGTTCATCATGTCTGTTCAAACCATTCCCAAACCGCGCGCCGCCGCGCCCACTCGACAGGTCACCGGCCTGCTCGACATCCGGGAGAAAGGCGCCTTCATTCGCGCGGGGCACCTGCCCGGCCCGGATGACACCCGCTTGCCGCCCGACCGGGTCAAGCAGTTCGGCCTGCGCCCCGGCGACCAGGTCGTCGCCACCGTCGCGGGTGGCAAGCTGATCGAGATCGAGTCCGTCAACGGCACCACCGAGTGGCGGCACCGTCCGCACTTCGCCGACCTGACGCCGATCCATCCCACCGAACGCCTCCGCATCGAGACGGAGTCGCTCAGCACTCGCGTCATCGACCTGTTCGCGCCCATCGGCAAGGGCCAGCGCGGGCTCATCGTGGCCCCGCCCAAGGCCGGCAAGACCATGGTCATGCAGGCGCTCGCGGCGGCCATCGCGCGTAACCACCCGGAGACGCACCTCATGGTCGTGCTCGTCGGGGAGCGCCCCGAAGAGGTCACGGAGATGCGCGCCTCCATCCAGGGCGAGGTCTTCTACTCCACCTTCGACCATCCCGACCGCGACCACACCGCGATCGCCGAGCTGGCCATCGAGCGCGCCAAGCGCCTCGTGGAGAACGGCCAGGACGTCGTGCTGCTGCTCGACTCGCTGACCCGGCTCGGGCGCGCGTACAACAACCTGGCCCCCAGCGGTGGCCGCGTGCTCACCGGTGGCATCGACGCCACGGCCCTCTATCCGCCGAAGCGCTTCTTCGGCTCCGCGCGAAACGTGGAGGGCGGCGGCTCCCTGACGATCCTGGCCACCGTGCTGGTCGACACCGGGTCGCGCATGGACAACAGCCTGTACGAGGAGTTCAAGGGCACCGGGAACATGGAGCTGCACCTGGCCCGTGACCTGGCCGAACGCCGCCTTTTCCCGGCCGTGGACCTGGGCATATCCGGGACCCGCCGCGAGGAGATCCTGCTACCGGCCGGTGAGCGGCAGGTGGTCTGGAAGCTCCGCCGGATGCTCACCGCACTGGACCGGCAGCAGGGACTGGAACTACTGGTCGGCAAGCTCCGCGAGACACCGTCCAACGCGGCCTTCCTGCTCCAGGCCAGCGCCTGACCCAGTGCCTGTGCCGGATCTTGCGTATATCGCCCGGCACCCATTCTTGTACGACATACACCTTCGGGCGTGACTCCACCGCCCACCCTCTCCTTTGTCAGCCCGTCCTACCGGTGGCGCGTCAAGTGCCCGGCGACCGTGAGAATGGGCGCATGCTGGCTGACATCGTCGAATACCTGGCCTGCCCGGTCTGTGCGCATGAGATGCGGTTGGCGGGTGACACGCTGCGCTGCGCCGAGGGCCACGCGTTCGACGTGGCCAAGCAGGGCTACGTGAGCCTGCTGGTCGGGTCGCGGACGCCGGGGACGGCTGACAGCGCGGCGATGGTGGCGGCACGGGCCGAGTTTCTGGGAGCCGGACACTACGCTCCGCTCGCCGACGCTCTCGCCGAGAGTGTTCGGTTGCGGATACAGAGCGCCAATGGCCGGGAAGGCGACGCTTTCCGTAGGGATAGGTTCTCAGCACTGCCGGACGCGGCGGCCGAGAAGGCGTACCGTAGTGCCGCAGTGGCTCGCGAGGCGAGGTCGGCGCGGCAGGAGGCCGGCCACGCGGAGGAGCCGGTGATCGTTGATGCCGGAGCCGGGACCGGTTACTACCTGGCGACGGTGCTGAGAGCGGTGGACCGTGGCATCGGGATGGCATTCGACGTGTCCAAACACGCTGTGCGGCGGGCGGCTCGGGCGCACCCGAGGGTGGGGGCCTTCGTGGCCGATGTGTGGCGGCCGTTGCCCATCAGGGACGGGGTGGCCGACATAGTGATCGACGTGTTCGCGCCCCGCAACGGCCCCGAGTTCCGCCGCATTCTGCGGCCCGGCGGCGTGGTGGTCGTCGTGACGCCCGCTCGGGCGCATCTGAGCCCGCTCGTCCAGGAGCTGGGGCTGCTCTCGGTTGACGAGGAGAAGGAACGGCGACTGGCCAGGAGCCTTGCGGGGTTCGAGGAGGCCGACCGGCGGATGGTCGAGTTCGACCTGGAGCTGGATCCCGGCGAGATCGCCGGGGTGGTGGGGATGGGGCCGAGCGCGTGGCACACTGAGGCGACCGAGCTGGCGAACCGGATTTCGAGCTATCTCTCTCGGGATACCGCGAAAAAGCGAGAAAAAGTGGTGGCTACGGCTGCGTTCCATCTGTCTATCTTCGAGGCGTCACCATGATCAAGGGCTGTTCCTTGACGGACATCTGGGACTCGTGTTAATGATGGGGCATTTAGTCCGAAATTCCCCCACATTCTCGGAGTATTTCCGCGAGACAGGCGCAATACTGGACGGCAACCCACGCCCAGAGGCGGGGTGAGAGAGGGAGGGGGGCGCGCCGGATGAAGGCCGAGGAACGCTGGCAGGCCAGGTTCCGGGCGTCACGCATGACGTTGCCGTCCTGGGCGCGGCTGGCCCCGAGCCGTTCCATCTATCGCTCCAACGCCACCGGCACCTGGGAGGTCTACGCCTGGGACCGCGCCAGCGGCGCCAACCGCCAGGTGACCGACAGACCGAAGGGCACCGCCCACGCCGCGATCGATCCCACCGGCCAATGGATCTACTGGTTCGCCGACACCGAGGGCGACGAGTTCGGCCTGTGGTGGCGCCAGCCGTTCACCGGCGGCGCCGACGAGCCGGTCGCCCACGACCTCGGCCCCGGCCAGCCGGGTGGCATCGCCCTGTCCACAGCGGGCGTCGCGGCGATCAGCCTGGCCAGTGAGGGTTCGTTCAGGATCCATCTGGTACGGCCCGGCGAGCCGTCCCGCCTGCTCTACGAGCACGCCGAGGCGGCCTGGGTAGCCGACATGTCCCTCGACGGCGCACTTATCGCGATAAATCATGCGGAGTACGGCGACTTCCGTCATCCGGCGCTCCGTGTCGTCCGCCCCAACGGCGAGGCCGTCGCCGAGCTCTACGACGGCCCCGACAAGGGCGTGATCGGCCTCAGGTTCGCCCCGGTGCCGGGCGACCGCCGCATGCTCGCCCTGCACGAGCGCCGCCAGCGCCAGGAGCCCCTGGTCTGGGACCCGGTGACCGGCGAGCAGCGCGAGATCTGGATGAAGGACTCCGGCGAGCTGACCGCGGACTGGTACGACGACGGCCGCGGCCTGCTGATCACCCGCGACAATCGCGCCCGCAGCTACCTGCACCGCTACGACCTCGCGGGCGGCGGCCTGACCCTGCTGGAGACGCCGCACGGCGTGATCGACGCGGCGGGCCCGCGCCCCGGCGGCAACGTCGAATACTCGTGGTCCAGCGCCTCCCGCCCGCCGGTGATCCGCTCCAGCAACGGCCAGGTCGTGCTCAACCCCAGCGGCCCCTCGGCGCCGCCGAGCGTCCCGGTCGAAGACCTCGACGTGCCCGGCCCCGGCGGCCGGATCCACGCGCTGGTCTCCCGGCCCGAGATCGGGGCCGCGCCCTACCCCACCGTGTTCCTGCTGCACGGCGGCCCGACGACGCACGACCGCGACGCCTTCTCCCCCGAGGTCGCGGCCTGGGTGGACGCCGGTTTCGCGGTGGTGCGGGTGAACTACCGAGGTTCGACCGGCTACGGCACGGCCTGGCGCGACGCGCTCCACAGCGACGTCGGCCACATCGAGCTGGCCGACGTCGCCGCCGTACGCGAGCACGTCGTCGAGCGCGGCATCGCCGACCCCACCAGGATGCTGCTGGCGGGCACCGCCTGGGGCGGCTACCTCACGCTGCTCGGCCTCGGCACCCAGCCCGAGCTGTGGACGGCCGGCATCGCGGCGGTGCCGATCGCCTGCCACCAGACCTCCTACGAGGACGAGGCCGAGAGCCTGCGCGCCTACCACCGTGCGCTGCTGGGCGGCTCGCCCGACGAGCAGCCCGAGCGCTACGCCGCCAGCTCCCCCATCACCTACGTGGACCGGGTGGAGAGCCCGGTGCTGATCCTGGCCGGCGAGAACGACAGCCGGTGCCCGCTACGGCAGATAGAGAAGTACGTGGCGAAACTGGCCGAGCATGGCCGGGAGCACGAGGTGTACGCCTACGACGCGATCCGCGGTTCCCTGGTCATGTCCGAACGGATCGCGCAAATAGCACTACAGCTTGAATTCGCCCGCAAGCACGTAAACCCGCTCTGATAATCGACTACTTGCAAAGTCACTTAGTCAACATCGGGAAATAGGTTCAGCGGGCCCGGAGGACGACGATCGCCAGGTCGTCCGCGCTCGGCTCCGTGGCGAAGTCGGCCGCCCCCCTGCGGATCCGCTCCGCCACGGCGCGGGCCGACAGCCCGGCGCACTCGGCGAGCAGCTTGGCCAGACCGCCGTCGTCGTCGAGCAGCCGCCCGCCCGAGCGCCGCTCCGTCACCCCGTCGGTGACCGCTAGCAGCACGTCACCGTGGTCGAGATGCAGCGTGTCGGCCTCGAACACCACCTCGTGGAAGACGCCGAGCAGCGACTGCGGGGTCGTCACCGTCTCGACCACGCCGCTCGGCTTCAGCCGCAGCGCCTCCGGATGGCCGGCCGACACGAGGCGTATCTCCAAGCCGGTCGCCACCGGCGTGATGTCGCCGTGCAGCAGGGTGAGGAACCTGGCCCGTTCGCCCTCCTCCAGGATCGCCTGGTTGAGCCGGCCGAGCACGGCCGCCACTCCGTAGCCCTCGCGGGCGAGCAGGCGCAGGGTGTGGCGGGCGAGGCCCGTCACGGCGGCGGCCTCCGGGCCGGTGCCGCACACGTCGCCGATCGCGAACCGCCACGAGTCGTCGCCGGCCTTGAACAGGTCGTAGAAGTCGCCGCCGACCTCGTTGGCCTCGCCGGCCGGCTCGTAGACGACGCCGTAGTCGAGGCCGGGCACCTCGGGCTCGTTCGGCGGCAGCAGGCTGCGCTGGAGCGCCCGGTTGGCCGCGGCCTGCTGCGCGTAGACGCGGGCGTTGTCGGTGGCCAGCGCCGCCCGCCGGCCGATGTCCTCGGCGAACTGGATGACCTCGTCGGTGAAGCGGTCGGGCCGGCCCAGGCACATCATGCCCAGGCCCCGGCCGCGCGCGGTCAGGGGGACCGCGAGCACCTGCGAGTCGGCCAGGTGGATGGTGGAGGTGACCCGGGCGTCGGCGATCATCGCATCCATGTCGCCGAGTTGCTCGCGCAGCCCGTCGATCCTGGCCTCGTCGGCGTGCCAGAGGTAGACCAGCCGCAGCGGACCGACAGCGGTGTCAGAGGTGTAGACGGCGCACCAGCTCGCCAGCCGCGGCACCACGATCTGGGCGATGATGGCGGGCACCATGTCGGGGTCGAGAGTGCCCGCGAGCAGGTCACTGGCGTCGGCCAGGAACCCCAGCCAATGCGGCCCCCTGGCGCTCTCCTCCAGCCACTCGGATGACACTTTGTCCGTAGAGCCGGGTAGCGTGAGTCTTGCCCAATGGACACGAGACTCGCCCGCGAAGGTGATGCCCCACTCCTCTACCCCCACGGACGGAGCCTTCGGGTCGCCGTGTGAGCTGCTCCGCTGTCTCAACTCGACCTGCACGGCATCGCCGAAGTGCTTCCAGATGACTTCGAACGGCTCGTCTATCGCCTGTTCGGCCAGGTCAGCGGCGACCTGCTCGGCCACATGCAGCACACTGCCGACTGCCCACGCGGTCAGGACCTCACGGGTGAACCTCATCGCAGCCGTCACAGCGGTGTCGCCGGGCGCGAACGTGGCGGCCAACACCGCATGGGGAGTACCAGTCATCGCAACGTGCCTACCACACTTCCTGGTGGCTTGGGGTAAATCCAAGGGACGGGACTAGGAGCTACTCATCGTGACAGACTTGTACCTACTCGCGGTGGCACCCCGGGAGTGAAGGAGGTCCCATGACAACGGCCAAGGCCGCATTGAGCTCTGAGGAGAGGACTTACACCGAGTCGGATCTCGTCCCGATCCTAGAGACCCTGTTCTCCTGGCGAGACGGCGATTTCCGCCGCCGGGTCCCCCATGCCCCGGCCGGCATCCTCAGTGAGGTGCGGTTGCTGCTCAACGAAGTGGCCGACCGTCGCGAACACCTCGCCAATGAGTTGGTGCGCGTACGCAAGGAAGTTGTCAAGGAGGGCCGGTTCGGCGAGCGACTGACGCCGGGGCCGGGGGTCGGCGCCTGGGCGGAGAGCGTCGAGTCGGTCAACATGTTGATCGACGCCCTGGTGAGCCCGGTGAGCGGCGCCGCAGACGTGATCGACGCGGTGGCCAAGGGCGACCTGTCGCGGCGGATCGATCTCGACCGCTCGGCCCGCGGCGAGGTACGCCGTCTGGGCAAGGCGATCAACGGCATGGTCGACCAGCTCGCGCTGTTCAACTCCGAGGTCACCAGGGTGGCCCGGGAGGCCGGCACCGAGGGCCGGCTGGGCGGCGGCGCCAACCTGCGCGGCATGTCCGGTAGCTGGCGCGACCTCACCGAGGCCGTCAACACGATGTCCTCCCGCGTGGCCGCGCAGGTGCGTGACATCGCGGTCGTGACCACCGCCGTGGCCAAGGGCGACCTGAGCCGCAAGGTGACGGTCGACGCCGTGGGCGAGATGTTCGAGCTGAAGAACACCGTCAACACGATGGTGGACCAGCTCTCCGGCTTCGCCGAGGAGGTCACCCGAGTCGCCCGCGAGGTCGGCACCGAAGGCCAGCTCGGCGGCCAGGCCCAGGTGACGGGCGTCTCCGGGGTCTGGAAGGACCTGACCGACAACGTCAACTTCATGGCCAACAACCTCACCAGCCAGGTACGCAGCATCGCGACCGTGGCGACGGCGGTGGCCCAGGGCAACCTGTCGAAGAAGATCACCGTCGACGCCGAGGGCGAGATCCTCCAGCTCAAGGACACCCTCAACACGATGGTCGACCAGCTCTCGTCCTTCGCCGACGAGGTGACCCGCGTGGCCCGCGAGGTCGGCACCGAGGGCAAGCTGGGCGGGCGCGCCGAGGTGAAGGGCGTGTCGGGCGTCTGGAAGGACCTCACCGACAACGTCAACTCCATGGCGTACAACCTCACCTACCAGGTACGCAACATCGCCCAGGTGACGACGGCCGTGGCCAACGGCGACCTCACCCGCAAGATCGACGTGGACGCCCAGGGCGAGATCCTGGAGCTCAAGTCCACCATGAACACGATGGTCGAGCAGCTGTCGTCGTTCGCCTCCGAAGTGACCCGGGTGGCCCGCGAGGTGGGCACCGAGGGACAGCTGGGCGGCCAGGCACAGGTACGCGGCGTCTCCGGGGTCTGGAAGGACCTCACCGAGAACGTCAACTCGATGGCCAACAACCTGACCTCCCAGGTGCGCCAGATCGCGGCGGTCTCGTCCGCGGTGGCCCAGGGCAACCTGTCGAGGAAGATCACCGTCGACGCCCAGGGGGAGATCCTCCAGCTCAAGGACACCCTCAACACCATGGTCGACCAGCTCTCGTCCTTCGCCGACGAGGTGACCCGCGTGGCCCGCGAGGTCGGCACGCAGGGCCAGCTCGGCGGCCAGGCACGGGTGCAGGGCGTGTCGGGCGTCTGGAAGGACCTCACCGACAACGTCAACTTCATGGCCAACAACCTGACGTACCAGGTGCGCAACATCGCCGAGGTGACCACCGCGGTCGCCAACGGCGACCTCACCCGCAAGATCGACGTGGACGCCCAGGGCGAGATCCTGGCACTCAAGACGACCATCAACCGGATGGTCGACCAGTTGTCGTCGTTCGCCTCCGAAGTGACCCGAGTCGCCCGCGAAGTGGGCTCGGAAGGCCGGCTGGGCGGCCAGGCGCGGGTCGAGGGCGTGGAGGGCACCTGGAAGCGGCTCACCGAGAGCGTCAACGAGCTGGCCGGCAACCTCACCACCCAGGTACGCGCGATCGCCACCGTGACCAGCGCCGTGGCCAGGGGCGACCTGACCCGCTCGATCGCCGTCGAGGCGCAGGGCGAGCTGGCGGAGCTCAAGGACAACATCAACTCGATGGTGGCCAACCTCCGCGAGACCACCCAGGCCAACCAGGAACAGGACTGGCTCAAGTCCAACCTGGCCCGCATCTCCCGGCTCATGCAGGGCCACCGCGACCTGTTCGAGGTGGCCAAGCTGACGATGAGCGAGCTGACACCGCTGGTGTCGGCCCGCTATGGCGCCTTCTACGGCGTCGATCCCGAGGGCGAGCACGAGCTGCTGCTGATCGGCGGCTACGGCGTACGCCCCGACCGCGGCCCGCGTCAGCGCTTCGCGGTCGGCGAGGGCATCGTCGGCCAGGCCGCGGCCCAGGGCCGGCACATCGTCCTCGACGACGTGCCGCCGCGGTTCATCACCATCGACAGCGGCCTCAGCCAGTCGACGCCCGCGCAGATCGTCGTACTCCCGATCCTGTTCGAGAACCGCGTCCTGGGCGTGCTGGAGTTGGCCTCGTTCACCCCGTTCGGCGAGGTGCATCTCGACTTCCTGACCCAGCTCGTCGAGACCATCGGCGTCACGATGAACACCATCATCGCCAACTCGCGCACCGAGGACCTGCTGACGGAGTCGCAGCGACTCACCCGCGAGCTGCAGGAACGCTCTGACGAGCTGCAGCGCCAGCAGGAGGAGCTGCGCAGGTCCAACGCGGAGCTGGAGGACAAGGCGGCGCTGCTGGCCAAGCAGAACCGCGCCATCGAGATCCAGAACTTCCAGATCGAGCAGGCCCGCCGCACGCTGGAGGAGCGCGCCGAGCAGCTGGCCGTGTCCTCGCGCTACAAGTCCGAGTTCCTCGCGAACATGTCCCACGAGCTGCGCACACCGCTCAACAGCCTGCTCGTGCTGGCCAAGCTGCTGACCGAGAACGCCGAGGGCAACCTGACCTCGCAGCAGGTCGAGTTCGCCAGGACGATCCACGGCGCGGGGTCGGCGCTGCTCCAGCTGATCAACGACATGCTCGACCTGTCCAAGGTCGAGGCGGGCCGGATGGACATCCATCCGATCCAGGTGTCTCTGCCGAAGATGGTCGATCTCCTGGAGGCGGCGTTCGCGCCGCTCGCCCAGGACAAGGGGCTGGCCTTCGCGGTCGAGGTGGACAACGACGTGCCGCAGGAGCTGCGCGCCGACGAGCAGCGGCTGCAGCAGGTGCTGCGCAACCTGCTGTCCAACGCGGTGAAGTTCACGCCGAAGGGCGAGGTCAAGCTGCGGGTCACGCCCGTGCCCGCCGGGGTCGAGTTCGACGACGACACCCTGCACGGCGCCCACGACCTGCTGGCCTTCCAGGTGATCGACACCGGCATCGGCATCGCGCCCGACAAGCGCGAGGTCATCTTCGAGGCGTTCAGGCAGGCAGACGGCACCACCAGCCGTAAGTACGGCGGCACCGGGCTGGGCCTGTCGATCTGCCGCAAGATCGCCCTGCTGCTCGGCGGTGAGATCCACGTCGACAGCGAGCTGGGCAAGGGGAGCACGTTCACCCTCTACCTGCCTGCCTCCTACACGGGCCCGCTCGCGGAGGTCGAGAGCGGCATCGAGCGCAGGCAACTGCTCTCCGTGCCGGTCGAGGAGCCGACGGCCGCGCTGCACGAGCCGCCGATCCCGCTCGACCTGCCGCTGCCCGAGCTGATCGAACCGCCCGCCGAGACCAGCCAGTGGCACGGCGACGACCCGCTCAACGGCGCGAAGATCCTCATTGTCGACGACGACATCCGTAACGTGTTCGCCCTGACCAGCGTTCTCGAACGGCACGGCTCCACCGTCGTCTACGCTGAAAACGGCCGCGAAGGAATCGAGCAGCTCGAACGGAACGAGGACGTCGCTCTCGTGCTGATGGACATCATGATGCCGGAGATGGATGGCTGGGCCACCACTTCGGCCATCAGGCGCATGCCCCAGTTCGCCGATCTCCCGATCATCGCGCTGACCGCCAAGGTCATGCGGGGCGATCGCGAGAAGAGCATCGCCTCGGGTGCCTCCGACTACGTGCCCAAGCCCGTCGACGTCGACCGGCTGCTCGAACGCCTGCGCGGCTGGCTCGGCCGAGGGCGATCCACTGGCGAGTCATCAGCCGAAGGGGCGTGATCGATGCCTGATCGTGCCAAGATCCTCCTGGTCGACGACCGCGAGGAGAATCTGATCGCCCTTGAGGCCATCCTCAGCTCGCTCGACCTGGTGCCCGTACGCGCCAGGTCCGGCGAGGAGGCGCTCAAAGCGCTGCTCAACACCGAGTTCGCGCTCATCCTGCTCGACGTACGGATGCCGGGCATGGATGGGTTCGAGACCGCCGCCCACATCAAGCGGCGGGAGCGGACCAGGAACATCCCGATCATCTTCCTCACCGTGGTCGACAGCGCGCCCGACTACGCCTTCCGCGGCTACGCGGCGGGCGCCGTCGACTACCTGACCAAGCCGTTCGACCCGTGGGTGCTGCGGGCCAAGGTGTCGGTCTTCTCCGAGCTGTACAACATGAACAAGCGGCTGGCCGAGCAGGCTTCGATGCTGCGCGAGCGGCTGACCGCCGAGCTGCCGCCGGGCGCGGGCGACCAGTCGGCGATCCTGCCCGAGCTGTCCCGGCGGCTGACGGCGGCGGAGGACGAGCTGGCCAGGGTACGGGAGTTGGCGCGCAAGTCGCCGGACCCGGGGGTGGCGGCCCCGCTCTCCGACCTCGCCGACCGGCTCGCCCACCTCCGCGCCGGTTTCGACGCCCTGTCGTGAATTCGCCCCACGGCCGGTCAACAGGTTGTGGATAAGAGGGCGCTCCGGATGTGGCGGTCGTCGCCGGGGCGCGCCCTGCCGTCCGTACCGGAGCGCTGAGGCGGGCTGTCCGTGTACGAGGCGTCTCAGGCCGGCGGCGCGGGCGCCAAGTCGTCCGTACGAGGCGCGGAGACCAGTACGGCAATCCCACCGGCCCCTCCAGCCGCATGGGCCTCAGGCTGGTGCCTGGCCGCGCCTGGCTAGTGCCTGGCGCGCTCCAACGCGTCCCAGAAGCCGCGACGCAGCGCGTGGCGTACCTCGTCGTGCAGCAGGAAGTCGATCGGCAGCGACGAGCCCTGCAGCAGGCGGGCCTCCAGATCGGAGGGCATCCGTGGCTTGCGCGCCAGCACGGCTTCCAGCCACAGGGCCGGAGCGTCGCGGGCCACGGACTCGCCGAAGTCGTGCCCTTCCCGGTGGGCGGCCTTGACGGCGTCGGACAGCGTGGTGGCCCCGCCCGTGGCGGCCGGGGGCTGCTGGGAGACGGGCGCGGGCTGCGGGCCGGTGTAGGCGCCGAGCTGCGAGGGCTGGTAGGTGCCGTTGGACGGCGAGTTGAACTGCCCGGTCGTCGGCGCCTGCGACTGCTGCGGGATCGGCCCGGTCACCGGAGCCGCCGACGGCGGGTCGGGCTGGTAGTCGGAGTAGGCGGGCAGCGACGGCTGTGGCGACTGACGGCGCCCCACCGACGGCGGCATGCCGTTGGCGCGCGTCGAGTTGGCGGAGTGGCCGCCCCCGCTCGACTCGGCGGGCGGCAGCTCCCGCTGCGCGTGGCCGCCGTGGCCGTTGCTGACCGGCTGGTGGTGGCCGTTGGTCACCTCGATGGCGCCGGTCACCAGGTTGACGTAGGGGCGCAGGTGAACGCCGCCCAGCTCGATGAGGTCGTCGCTCTCCTGGGTGAGCGAGCGGGCGACGGCCCAGCCGCCGTCGGTCGCGATGTGCACGACGGTCACCCTGATGCCGAGGTCCTGCGCGTCGCAGACCACCTGGGCCAGGTCCTCGTCACCGCTGACCACGACGGCGTCGCAGATGGCGCTGTTTCGGGCGAGCGTCATCAGGTCGCGGTGAACCTGGGCGTCCACGCCTTCGCGCCGTCCTGGACGGATGCGCGAGAGGCGGAGCTTGAGACCGGGGATGTCGGCGAGCACGTCGTGCTCTGGCGTGCGACGTCCTTCGACGGTCGCCTCGTACCAATAGCACCGCAGCAGCGGCAGCCCGGTGCGTTCGCGCGAGAGGCTTGACATGAGCTGCAACAGCCCTGGATAGTCCCAGGCCACGGCTTCACGATGGCGGGTCCCATGCACGGCCATCGCGCCGTCGGCCAGCAGATAGCCAGCGTCCACGAACAGCGCGCAGCGATCCACTGACACGGCCCCTTTCCTGGTGGTCCGACCTAGCAGACTCGTGCACCGTCAGAGCCGGACGCGGCGGCCCTGTCTCAGGGTAATGAAAGCAGGTGATCGCGCGAGGGTTAATCCCGACGATTCGCCCCTGCCCCGACCATACGCCGGTGCATTCGGGCTGACCGTACCAATATGTCGGACTTTGGTCACGACCGGGCACGAACGCACACAGCGGCAATCGCGAACAGCACCACATCCTCCCGCGTCGCGATCGCCAGTGCCGGGTCATTGCCGAGTTCGGCACCGAAAGTATCGACGTCGACACCGAACGTCATTCCCTTGGCGCCGTTGGACGAGCCGTCGAAGACGTTACCCGAGTCTCGATCGCCCCCCACCGGAGTGAGCGCCCCCGACCCCAGCGAGAGCCGATCCCCGTCGAGGTCGGCATCGCCTTCCCAGGTCACCATCTCGATCCGCGCGGCCGAACTCCTGCGGTCCGCCCGCCCCAACGCGATCCGCCCGGCCGACCCCGTGGAAACCGACCCACCCCGACGGCTCCGGGCCGCCGACCCCGTGGAGACCGGGCCGGCGGTGGGCGATCCCGTGGGAACCAGGCCGCCCTGCGGCATCCGGGCGGCCGAGCCTGCCGAGACGAGGCCGCCCAATGGGATTCGCACCTGATCGGCCTCGCCGCCGACGACCGTTGCCGTGTCGAGCACGACGGCGTGGCTGTACGGTCCTGCGGGATCGGTCACGATCATCACCAGGCTCCATCCGGCGTGGCGCGCGGCCCCCTCCCGCATCGGGAGGTCGGCCGCCCACCACATGCCGTCCCGCCGGGCGCTCCCGACCAGCCCGGTCACGTCGGCGAACGCCTGGTAAGCGGACCCCGAGGGCAGCTCGCTGACCGTCACCTGCTCGGGCCTGATGGACAGGTAACGCCGACGACCCGGCGGTCGCAGACTGATCGGCCCCGCGCTCTCCCCACCGGCCGACCAGTAGAGACCCGCCCACACGACCCGCCCACCCGGGGGCCGCCGCAGAGTGGCGCCGCTGGAGGCGTACGTTCCCGCCACCCGGTCCTCGTCGACGGCTTCCATGGGCCACACCTCGCCGTCGCGCCCATCGCCCCGCCGCTGCCCGGCCTCCGCACAACCGTCACGCTCCGCCGGGCAGCTCAGCAGCGAGTTGCCGATCGCCCTGACCGTCACCTTTCCGTCGGCGGCGAACCTGGCGGACGCGCCCACCTGCCGTACCCCGGCCGCGGAGTGCGCCGCGGCGCGCAGGGAGCCGGACGTGATCCGGACAGCGGGACCGCCCCCCTGTGGCGCTTGAGCGGCCACCTGGACGCGCAGGAAGACCGTGCTGCGGCGAGCCGCCTTGAGCGGCCCCCTGACGCACGTCGCACCCCGCCTGGCCGGACGACAACTCCAGCCGCCCCCGGCCCCAACGGGCGTGACCACGGCGACACCGCGACCCTTGTCACCTGGCGGCACGGCTCCCGCAGCCACGTCCCGGCCGTAGCCGCCCGACCGCTCCAGCGCGACACTCGCAGCCACACCCCCGCCATGAGCGGCCGACGGCCTGAGGCCCGCAGCCACACCCCCACCGTGACCACGCGACCGCTCCAGCGCGACGCCCTCGGTGTGGCGGCCTGGGGGGATCAGCGTGACGCCTGTGGGCAGGTCTACGGCGGCCTCTATTTCGCTGGTCGGGGCGGTGCCCGAGTTGCGGAGGCGTATCGCGATGATGCCGGGCCGGGCGCGGACCAGTGCGCCGAGGGCGCCGATCGTGGCGTGCAGGCGGGGTCCGTGCGGCCTCCGTCCCGGGGGTGCCGCCAGACGTTCGGGGGCCGGCCGCGTGGGTTCTTCGAGCGGCCGTACAGGTGGCGGTCCGGCTGACGCGACGGGCTTGGCGACCGGCCTTCTTACCGGATCCTCGGCCGTGACCAGCGCGAACATAGCAGCGGCCGCCACGGCGGCGGCGGTACCGCCGGCGACCGCCGCCCGCGCGTACGTGGGCACCCGCCGGACCCAGCCGAGGACGCGCCTGGACACCCGCCCGCCCCCACCGCGCACGCACGTGGATACCTGCCGGACCCACCTGAGCACGCACGTGGACACCTGCCGGACCCGCCCGAGCACATGCCTCGACGCCCGCTCGACCCAACCGACCAGGCGCCCGAAAACCCGCCCGGCCCAAGCAACCACGCCGCTGGACGCCCACCCGACCCGACCGATCACGTACGTGGGCCCGCGCCCGATCCCACCGAGCGCATGCCAGAACCAACCGAGTGGCGACCGCCGGATCCAATCCAGCCCGCCCGAACCGCAGCTCGCGGTTCTCGTCTTGGCCAGTGCCGCCGCGTACCCGGCGAAGACCGGTCCGGCGATCATCGGGCCGATGATGACGCGCAGGCCCCGTTTGACGTCGGTCAGTTCCAGCAGGACGGCGCGGCATTCGGGGCAGTCGCTCACATGCTCGTCCACCGCCTTGGAAACGCGCCTGGCCAGCCCGCCCTTGATGTAGCGGCTCATCGTGCCGAGCACCGGCCGGCACGCATCGCGGGTCGGTGCGGTCAGGCGGATCCGCAGGTACGCCTGGCGCAGGCCCGCGAGGGCGCGGCGGGTGAGTTCGGTCACACCGTTGGCCGGCAGGCCGAGCAGGAAGGCCACGTCGGCGGGTGGGGAGTGCTCGACCTCGGTGTGCCAGAGCACCGCCCGCCACCGCTCGGGCAGCGACAGGAACGCCCTGGCGATCAGCGACTGCTCCAGGCCGATGAGAGCCGGGTCGACGAAGGGCACATCGGGATCGAAGCTCTCGTCCGCGGGCACCGGGCAGCTCGCCACCCGCGACCGGTCATGGACGGTGCGCCGAACCACGGTCAGCAGGTAGGTACGGAACCCGGCCTGGGGGCCGCCGCCGCGGCCGACGAGGTCGAGGATCTTGGTGAACGACTCGGCGACCACGTCCTCGATCTCGGCCTCGCCCCTGACGAGCTGGCGGGCCAGCGAGCGCGCGGCGGCTACGTGGCGCTCGTGGAGTTCGTGATAGGCGGTGGCGTCGCCGGCTCTGACCGCGTGAAGAAGATCCGCATCGCTCTGCGGAGATGGCGATACACCACTCATAGTTACCTCGCGATTACCTTAAGTTGCCTCCCCGAGCATTCCGCAGCCGCCGCCATGGTTAAACCGAAGGGCCGTCTTTACCTTCCGACCGGACCGGCTCTCATCCTGGCCAGGACCCTAAGCTTGGTGCCATGACAGATCGCGACAACCTGCTGGCCGAGATCAAGAAGAAGGCCGTGGTGCACGGCAAGGTCGTGCTCTCCTCGGGTCAGGAAGCCGACTTCTACCTCGACCTGCGCCGGATCACGCTCGACGGCGTGGCCGCGCCCCTGGTCGGCAGGGTGATGCTCGACCTGACCAAGGATCTGGAGTTCGACGCCGTGGGCGGGCTGACGCTGGGCGCCGACCCCGTGGCGAGCGCGATGATGCACGCGGCCGCGGCGCAGGGGCGGCTGCTCGACGCGTTCGTGGTGCGCAAGGCGCAGAAGGCGCACGGCATGCAGCGCAGGATCGAGGGCCCGGAGGTCAAGGGCCGCCGGGTGCTCGCCGTCGAGGACACCTCCACGACCGGCGCCTCCCCGCTGACGGCCGTCGAGGCGCTGCGCGAGGCGGGCGCCGAGGTGGTCGCGGTGGCCACGATCGTCGAGCGGGGCGCCGCGCCCCGGATGGCCGAGGAGGGGCTCGACTACCGCTCCGCGTTCACGCTCCAGGACCTCGGACTGTGAACGCCTCCCGCGCACCGGCCTTGCCCGGCGCGCGGGCCTTGCCGTTCTCGGTCACCAGGACCGTGGCCGCGTCGGTGAGCACCACGTCGAGCTCCGGCTCGAAGTAGCTGACCTCCTCGCCCCTGCTCATGTCGCGATATTGCAGCACATCGCCGCCCGGTACGCGCACCGTGACAAGGGGGCAGGTGTCGGCCACGCACTCGATGCGGACAGTCGGCACCTGGGCACTGGCCTGCGGCTGGGCGGCGACGTTCGCGCGCTCGGGCTGCTGCTGTCGCGTGTCGAGCGAGGTGAGCAGCGCGCGACCGCCGACGACCAAGAGCGTCACCACGGCCACCGCCGCCAGGACGGCGAGCGCGAGGCGGGCGAGGCCCATCGGATCTGACCTGTGGCGTCCCACAAGGGGGAGCGTACTCGTAGGCGGAGGCGATCTCGATCATTGCCGCCCACCGGCAGGAATCAACCCACGCGGTGGTGCTTACCGTTGGGCTCCGGCACCTGCTTGGCGGCCCTGCGGGTCTTGATCACCTCGACGATGATCGGGATCACCGAGATGAACACGATGAGGAAGACACCGGGCAGGATGTACTTGTCGATCTTGGTGGGGTCGACCTGGCCGCCGAGGAAGTGGCCGATCAGCAGCATGCTCTCGACCCACAACACGCCGCCGACGGCGTTCCACAGGAAGAACGTACGGGCCGGCATCTCCAGGACGCCGGCGACCGGGTTCATGAAGGTGCGGACGATCGGCACGAAGCGGGCGATGATCACCGCTCTGGCCGGGCCGAACTTCACGAAGAAGTGCTCGGCCTTCTCCACATATTCTCTCTTGAACAGCCGCGAGTCGGGCTTGTCGAACAACCTCCCGCCGACCTTGGCCCCTATGAGATGCCCGAGCTGGGCGCCGGCCACCGCGCACAGCGGTGTGGCGATCAGCAGCACGGGGAAGGACAGCGGCTCGATGCCGATCCCCTTCGCCGCGGCGGCGGAGCTGAAGATGCCCGCGGCGACGAGCAGCGAGTCACCGGGCAGGAAGAACCCGACGAGCAGGCCCGTCTCGGCGAAGATGATCGCCAGGACGCCGACGGTCGCGAAGGCGCCGAGTATCGTCAGCCACCACGTCGGGTCCAGGAGGTTGGAAAGCCAGTCCACGAGGCGAGCCTACCCGGCATGAACGCTCTTGGCCGCCGCGCGTTGTCTCTACCACGCGGGGTAGCGGACCGGGATACTGGGCTGCGCGAAGCCGTACTTCTCAGGGAGATGAAGCATGCCTATAGCAACCCCAGAGGTCTATGCCGAGATGCTCGACCGCGCGAAGGCGGGCGGATTCGCCTACCCGGCGATCAACGTGACCTCTTCCCAGACGCTCAACGCCGCGCTGCGCGGGTTCGCCGAAGCCGGGAGCGATGGCATCGTCCAGGTGTCGACCGGCGGCGCGGAGTTCCTGTCCGGCGCCACGGTCAAGGACATGGTGACGGGCGCGACGGCGCTGGCCGAGTACGCCAGGGTGGTCGCCGCCAAATACCCGGTGACGGTCGCGCTGCACACCGACCACTGCCCCAAGGACAAGCTCGACGGCTTCATGCGGCCGTTGATCGACATCTCGCTGGAGCGCGTGGCCAAGGGCCTCGACCCGCTCTTCCAGTCGCACATGTGGGACGGCTCGGCCGTACCCCTGGAGGAGAACCTGGAGATCGCCAAGGAGCTCCTCGACAAGTGCCACCGCGCCAACATCATCATGGAGATGGAGATCGGCGTCGTCGGCGGCGAGGAGGACGGCGTCGTCGGCGAGATGAACGAGAAGCTCTACACCACGCCCGAGGACGCGCTGGCCACGGCCGAGGCCGTGGGGCTCGGCGAGAAGGGCCGCTTCCTGCTGGCCGCCACGTTCGGCAACGTGCACGGCGTCTACAAGCCGGGCCACGTCAAGCTGCGGCCCAGCGTGCTGAAGGACATCCAGGAGGCCGTCGGCGGGAAGTACGGGAAGGACAAACCGTTCGACCTGGTCTTCCACGGCGGTTCCGGATCGGCGATGGAGGAAATCCACGAGGCGATCTCCTACGGCGTGGTCAAGATGAACGTCGACACCGACACCCAATACGCCTTCACCAGGCCGATCGCCGACCACATGTTCCGCAACTACGACGGCGTGCTCAAGGTCGACGGTGACGTCGGCAGCAAGAAGGCGTACGACCCGCGCGCCTACGGCAAGTCGGCCGAGGCCGGGATGGCGGCCCGCGTCGTCGAGGCGTGTGAGCACCTCAAATCAGCTGGGACCAAGATCTCCTAGCCACGTCGGCGGCTCGGCGGGTATGACTTGTCCTATGGATAACCTTCTCGCCGGGCCGCCCCCGACTCAACTGCCGGACCTGCCCGAGGCCAGGGAGGCGCTGGAAGCCGGCGCCAAGGCCGCCGACGTGGCAGCCCGTTTCCCCGCCTATCCGGGGGCCTGGGCCACGCTCGCGGAGGAGTACTTCGCGCAGGGCCACGCCGTCACCTCCTACGCTTTCGCGCGCACCGGCTACCACCGCGGGCTCGACCAGCTCCGCCGGAGCGGCTGGAAGGGGCACGGTCCCATCCCTTGGGAGCACGAGCCGAACCGCGGCTTCCTGCGCTGCCTCTACTCGCTCGCCAGAGCCGCTCAGGCGATCGGCGAGAAGGACGAGGCCGAGCGGTGCATGCAGTTCCTCAAGGACAGCAGTGAGGCGGCCTACGACGCACTTACCAAGAACTAACACTTGGGACGAATAGGCAGACTCGGGTAGTCTCTCTACGCAAGAGCCCCTGTCGCACTTGCGCCAGGGGTTTCGTTTTGTGCTCAGGAGACTGAACCATGCCGGCTGTCGTTCTCGTTGGTGCCCAGTGGGGCGATGAGGGCAAGGGCAAGGCCACCGACCTGCTCGGTGGCGACGTCGATTACGTCGTCCGCTATCAGGGTGGCAACAACGCGGGTCACACCGTGGTCATCGGCGACCAGAAATACGCCCTGCACCTCCTGCCCACCGGAATCCTGTCGCCGCACGTGGTGCCGGTGATCGGCAACGGCGTCGTCATCGACCCCGGAGTGCTGCTCAGCGAGATCGACGGGCTGGCCGCGCGCGGCATCTCCGCCGAGCGCCTGCTGATCTCGGCCGACGCGCACCTGATCATGCCCCACCACAAAGCACTCGACAAGGTCACCGAGCGCTACCTGGGCAAGGCCAAGATCGGCACGACGGGCCGGGGCATCGGACCCGCCTATGGCGACAAGATCTACCGGATGGGCGTACGGGTCCAGGACCTGCTCGATCCCGGCATTCTGGCCAAGAAGATCGAGGTCGCGCTGACCGAGAAGAACCAGGTGCTCACCAAGGTCTACAACCGGCGCGGCATCGAGGCCCAGGCCGTCGTGGAGGAGTACCTGGGCTACGCCGAACGCCTCAAGCCGCACATCGCCGACACCTCGCTGGTGCTGAGCCGGGCGCTGGACGAGGGCAAGTTCGTGCTGCTGGAGGGTGGTCAGGGCACGCTGCTCGACATCGACCACGGCACCTACCCGTTCGTCACCTCCTCCTCGCCGACCGCCGGAGGCGCCTGCGCCGGGTCCGGCATCCCGCCGATGCGGCTCACGAAGGTGATCGGCATCCTCAAGGCGTACACCACCCGCGTCGGCTCAGGCCCGTTCCCCACGGAGCTCGAGGACGAGATGGGCGAGTGGCTGCGCCAGACCGGCGGCGAGTACGGCGTGACGACCGGCCGCAACCGGCGCTGTGGCTGGTTCGACGCGGTCATCGCCCGCTACGCGACCCGGATCAACGGGGTCACCGACTTCTTCCTCACCAAGCTGGACGTACTGTCCGGGCTGGAGCGGATCCCGGTGTGCGTGGCCTACGAGGTCGACGGCACGCGGCACGACGAGATCCCGATGACGCAGACGGACTTCCACCACGCCAAGCCGATCTACGAGGAGCTGCCCGGCTGGCAGGAGGACATCACCGGCGCCAAGACCTTCGACGACCTGCCGCCCAACGCGCAGTCGTACGTGCGGGCGCTGGAGGAGATGAGCGGCGCGCCGATCTCCGCGATCGGCGTCGGCCCCGGCCGCGACCAGACGCTGGTGCTCCGCTCTCTCGTCTGACCTTCCAGGTTCACGGGTACGGCCGGCACCGCGTCGCCGGCCGTACCCCGGTGCCAGAAAGCCCCCAGAGCGTTAGAAAGCCCCCAGAGGCGTCAGGAAGCCGCCAGGACGGCGGCGGTCATCGGCGTGCGGGTCGTCCAGCCGATGGTCCTGTAGAGGGCCTGACCGGCGGGCGTGGCCACCAGGATGCCCGTCCTGGCGCCGCGGGAGGCGGCGAGGTCGGCCAGGGCCGTCATGACCACTCTGCCCAGGCCGCGACGGCGGTGCTCCGGCGCGGTCTCGACCTGGTCCACGACCGCGGTACGGCCCGTGACGGCGATCTGCCCCCGGGCCGCGATCTCGCCCGCCGCCGTGAGCAGGCGGGCCACGGTCACGTCCGACCGGGTGGTGACGGCCAGCGTGTAGCCGTCGGGAGCCGTGGCCAGGCCCCGCGACAGCGGCCCCGTCATCATGAACTCCGGCTCGTCGATCGACCACGCCGGCGTGAGCCAGGGGACGACCGCCTCGGCGGGGGCGCAGAGCTTGAGCCAGGTGCCGGGGGTGCTGATCGTCTCGGCCAGCAGGCGCAGGTCGCCGGGGTTGGGCGCGGGCAGGATGTGGCGGCTGACGTGGCCGGGCCGGCCGACGTCCACTCGCAGGCCCCACGGCTCCCGTACGGGCAGCGGGGCGCTGCGCGAGACCACCCAGCCGTCGACCCAGGCCCGGACGATTTCCGGCCGGACCGTTTCGAGTGCCTCCATCATGAGCGCCAGCTTATTGCCACAGAGTCGCATTTATCGACCTAATAAATGGCGCGCGTGGCGCGCCGACCTGCGCTTACGCTCCGGACATGGACATCCGTCGTGCCACCCGGCCCGAGGCCGTCGAGGCGGCCGGTCACCTCTTCGACGCCGCTCCCCTGCCGGCGGCCACCGCGAGGTTCCTCGCGGATGAGGGGCACCACCTGCTCATCGCCTATGTGGACGAGACTCCGGCCGGGATGATCACCGGTGTCGAGACCACCCACCCCGACAAGGGGACCGAGATGTTCCTCTACGAGTTCGGCGTGGACGAGCGTTTCCGCGGCCAGGGCATCGCCGGGGCGCTGGTCGCGGCCCTGGAACGGCTCGCCCGCGAACGCGGCTGCTACGGCATGTGGGTGGCCACCGGTGAGGACAACAAGGCGGCCCAGGCCACGTACGGCGGAGCGGGCGGAATACCCGAGTGGGACCAGATGGTCTACGTATGGACGTTCAACCAGGAATAGTAATACTCACCACAAAAAGGGCGCGGCGTGGCACGTCGTGATCGCGGCACGGGGCACGGTAGTGTCCCCGGTGTGCGCGTTGAGATTCACGGTCATCGGGGAGCGAGGGGCCTCTGGCCCGAGAACACGCTTCCCGGGCTGAGCCGCACGATGGAGCTCGGGGTGCACGCGCTCGAGTTCGACGTCGCGCTCACCGCCGATCGGCGCCTCGTGTTGACCCACGACCTCACGGTCTCGGCCGTGACCAGTGCCGACACGCGGCCGATCGCGAAGGACGACCCCCACTTCCCCTATGTCGGCAAGCCGATCAACTCGCTCGGGCTGGCCCAGTTGCGCACGCTCGACGTGGGCGTGCGGCTGCCCCGGCATGCCGACGATCCGTTCGCGCTGACGCAGCGGGCGATGCCCGAGACCCGGATGCCCACGCTGGGCGCGGTGCTCGGCCTGGTCAACGCCTACGAGGCCGAGGACGTACGGCTGCACGTCGAGCTCAAGTCCGACCCGACCAGGCCGGAGCTGACGGCCGACCCCGAGATGTTCACCGAGCTCGTGCTGGAGGAGTTCGACCGGCACCGCAGGCTGGACAACACGGCGATTCTCAGCTTCGACTGGCGGATCATCGGCCACGCCGCCAGGCTGGCGCCGGGCACGCGGCGCTTCGCGCTGATCGAGCTCGACACCCTGCACTGGAACGGCCCGCTGGGCGACGACATCCCGGCCGCCGCCCGCGAGGCGGGGGCCACCACGCTGTCGCCCGAGCACGTGATGGTCGACGAGGACCTGATGGCCCAGGTGGCCGCGGCCGAGCTGGACGTCGCGGTCTGGACCGTCAACGACAAGGCGCTGGCGGCCCGGATGCTGGACCTGGGGGTGTCGGGGATCGTCACCGACTACCCCGATCGGATGCGCGAGCTGTGGCGGGAGCGCGGGCTGCGACTGCCCGACCCCGTCGGACCGCTCAGGCGGCCCGTGGGAGTCTGAGCACCGTCTAGAGCCAGCCGTTGCGGCGGAAGCCGCGGTGCAGCAGAACGCAGGCCGTGATCATCACGGCGAGCACGGCCGGATAGCCCCATACCTGGTTGGTCTCCGGCATGAAGTCGAAGTTCATGCCGTAGATCCCGGCGATCATCGTGGGCACCGCCATGATGGCCACCCAGGACGAGATCTTGCGCATGTCCTCGTTGGCCAGCGCGTTCGAGCGGGCCAGCGCCGCCTGCAGGATCGAGCTGCACAGCTCGTTCGACGACTCGACCTGCTCGCACACGCGGGAGAGGTGGTCGCCGACGTCGCGGAAGTACTCCCGCATCTCCGACGGGATCACCCGGCGCTGCGGCAGCGCGGCCAGCGGCGCCTGGAGCGGTGTGACCGCCCGCTTCAGCTCCAGCATCTCCCGCTTGAGCTGGTAGATGCGGTTGATGTCGCGGGAGCTGACGTCGGCGAAGACGGTCGCCTCTACCTCTTCGAGTTCGAGCTGCATGAGGTCGGCGACCTGGAGGTAACGGTCGACGACGTGGTCGGCGATGGCGTGCAGCACGCCCGCCGGGCCGCGGTCCATCAGCTTGGGCTTGTCTTCGAGCCGCTCGCGCACCTCGGTGAGGGGGCAGTGCCGGCCATGCCGTACGGTCACCACGAAGTCGACGCCGAGGAACACCATGATCTCGCCCGTGGCGATGATCTCGCTGGTGGCGGTCAGCTCGTCGTGGTCCAGGTAGGCGATGGACTTGAGCACCATGAACAGGGAGTCGCCGTAGCGCTCGACCTTGGGGCGCTGGTGGGCCTTGACCGCGTCCTCGACGGACAGCGGGTGCAGGCCGAACACGCCGGCCAGCCACTCGACCTCGGGGGCGGCGGGCTCGTGCAGGCCGACCCAGACGAACGCCTTGGCGCCGTCGAACTGGCTGTTGTGCTCGCGGACCAGCTCGAGCGACTCCTCGATGCCCGCGGCGTCGACCTTCTTGCCCTTGATGTAGGCGCCGAACTCGACGATGGAGTCAATGGGAGGCACGCAGCTCTCACGTACCGGCTTGGTGAGCTGGCGCGTGACATGCGGCTGTACGGGGTGACGGGTGGTGCGACGGAAAATCGTGGACGAGCGCATGGCAGTCCCTTTCCGCCCGACCTGGCACGCTCCACGCGCGACGAAAAGTCACCTCAATCAAGGAAAAAGCGTGGAGGCACGATCAGGCTGCCGGATTGGAGTGGTCGGGGGCATACAGGGTGTACGTGGGTGAGCACGTACTGCTGGGATCACCAGGTTTCATCCCGGACCACCTCCAATCACAAGAGATGCCACAAAGCCGCCCTAAGTTACCACAGGCGGGATGGACCAGACCGACGATACTCCCTGACCCGTCGTCAGATCAGGTAGAACTCCACAAAGATTCCCGGCTATTCCCACATTTCGAGTGCCCGGGCCGGTCTGTCGCGGGTGCGACGGGAAGCCGTCCGGCCGTCCCTGCCACAATGGGGCGGTGCGCGTTCTAGTCATCGGATCCGGCGGGCGTGAACACGCCCTGTGCCGCTCACTCATGCTCGATCCCCAGGTCACCGAGCTCCACAGCGCCCCCGGCAACGCGGGCATGGCGGAGATCTCGACCACGCATCCGGTCACGGCCACCGACCCCGGCCAGGTGACCGAGCTGGCCGTGCGGCTCGCCGCCGACCTGGTCGTGGTGGGCCCCGAGGCGCCCTTGGTGGCGGGCGTGGCCGACGCGGTGCGCGCCGCGGGCATCGCCTGCTTCGGGCCCTCGGGCGAGGCCGCGATGATCGAGGGCTCCAAGGCGTTCGCCAAGGAGGTCATGACGGCGGCCGACGTCCCCACGGCCAAGGCGCGGGCCTGCGTCACGCCCGAGGAGGCGGCCCAGGCCCTCGACGAGTTCGGCGCTCCATACGTGGTCAAGGACGACGGGCTGGCCGCCGGCAAGGGCGTGGTCGTCACCGGCGACCGGGAGCAGGCGCTCGCGCACGCGGCGGCGTGCGAGCGGGTGGTGATCGAGGAGTTCCTCGACGGACCCGAGGTCTCGCTGTTCGCGCTCTGCGACGGCACGACGGCCGTTCCGCTGCAGCCCGCCCAGGACTTCAAGCGGGCCTACGACGGCGACGAAGGGCCCAACACCGGCGGCATGGGCGCCTACACGCCGCTCACCTGGGCGCCGGACGGGCTCACCGAGCAGGTGATGCGCGAGGTCGTCCAGCCCACGATCGCCGAGCTGGCCCGGCGCGGCTGCCCGTTCCAGGGCGTGCTGTACGTGGGCCTGGCCCTGACCGCGAAGGGGCCGAAGGTGATCGAGTTCAACGCGCGCTTCGGCGATCCGGAGACCCAGGTGGTGCTCGACCGCCTGGAGACGCCGCTGGCCGGGCTGCTGGCGGCGTGCGCCACCGGGCGGCTGAGCGAGCATCCGGTGCCGGTGTTCCGCGGGGGGTCGGCGGTCGCCGTGGTCGTCGCGGCCGAGAACTACCCGGACACCCCGGTGAAGGGCGACGTCATCGAGGGGCTCGAACCCACCGCCGACGCCTACGTCCTGCACGCCGGCACGAGACTGGCCGACGGCAAGGTGCTCTCCGACGGCGGACGGGTGCTCAACGTGGTCGGCACCGGCCCCGACCAGGAGACGGCCCGCCGCAACGCCTACGAGCTGGTCTCCCGGGTACGCCTGCGCGGCTCGCACCACAGGACGGACATCGCCCGATGAAGCATCTGCACTCCGGTAAGATCCGCGACCTCTACCAGACCGACGACGGGCTCCTGCTGATGGTCGCCTCCGACCGGATATCGGCCTTCGACCACGTGCTGGAGCCCGCGATCCCCGACAAGGGGGCCATCCTCACGCAGATGTCGCTGTGGTGGTTCGACCGGCTCGCCGACGTGGTGCCCAATCACATCGCGGGGCCGGGGCCCGACTCCCGCAGCATGCTGTGCAAGCCGCTGTCGATGGTGAGCGTCGAGTGCGTGGCGCGCGGCTACCTGACCGGCTCGGGCCTGATCGACTACCGGCGCGACGGGGCGGTCTCGGGGGTACGGCTGCCGCCGGGCCTCGAAGACGGGTCCCGGCTGCCCGAGCCGATCTTCACCCCCTCGACGAAGGCCCCGGTCGGGCAGCACGACGAGCCGATCTCCTTCGAGCGGGTGGTCGGCGACGTGGGCGCGGAGACGGCCGAGGCACTCCGCCAGATCACGCTCGCCGTCTACACGCGCGGCGCCGAGATCGCCCGCGAGCGGGGCATCATCCTGGCCGACACCAAGATCGAGCTGGGTCGCGACGCTGATGGTGTGCTCACCCTGGGGGACGAGGTACTCACGCCTGACTCGTCACGATTCTGGCCCGCTGACGGGTGGCAACCCGGACGCTCACAACCGTCCTTTGATAAGCAATATGTAAGAGATTGGTTGCTATCGCCCGAATCGGGATGGGACAAAGACTCCGGAACTCCCCCACCTCGCCTTCCGGATAAGGTAGTGGAGCAGACCAGACAGCGTTATCTGGAAGCTTACGAGCGCATCACCGGAGCCCCCTTTAGCGGATGATTCGGCTGGGGCAGGTGTGGTTAGCGGCTACTCTTGGCCGGTCTAGCCAGACCGAGACCTCCGAGGAGCCGCACGAATGGTCCGTTACCGCGTGCGCGGTGGCAACCCACTGCGTGGAACCGCCTTCATCCAGGGCGCGAAGAACGCCGTGCTGCCCATGATCGGTGCGGCTCTGCTGGCCGCCAACGGCCGCACCGTCCTGCGCAATGTGCCGATCATCGAGGATGTGCGGCGGGCTGTCGAGCTGGCGGAGTCCGTCGGCGCCTACGTCGAGCTGCACGAGGCGGAGCGCACGCTGGTGATCGACGCCTCCCGGCTGACCAGCGCGGTGCTGCCCGCCGACATCGCCAGGCGCTTCCGCGGCTCGGTCCTGTTCACTCCCGCCCTGCTGCATCGGCTGGGCGAGGCGATCGTGGAAGGGGTCGGCGGCTGCAATCTCGGCAGCCGCAACCTCGACTTCCACTACCTGGGCTACAAGCGTCTGGGCGCGGTCGTCGACGAGGGCGAGACGGTCATCCACGTCAAGGCGTCCGGCCTGACCGGCGCGACCCTCTACCTCGACACCCCCTCGCACACCGGCACTGAAAACCTCATCATGGCCGCCGCCCTGGCCAAGGGCATCACCGTGATCGAGAACGCGGCGCTGGAGCCCGAGGTGCTCGACGTCATCGACATGCTCACCAAGATGGGCGCGCGCATCAGCGGCGGCGGCACCGGCTTCATCACCGTCGAGGGCGTCGACGAACTGCACGCCGTCGAGCACACCGTGATGCCCGACCGGCTCGACGCCGGCGTGTTCGCGATGGGCGCGGCGATCACCGGCGGCGACCTCAGCCTCGTCGGCACCGGCCTCGACCTGGGCGTCGTCCGCTACAAGCTGGAGCAGATGGGCGTCGACTTCGCCCGGCCCGGAGCGGTCCTGCACGTACGGTGCGAGCGGCCGCTGCGGCCGATCAACATCATCACCGACACCTACCCGGGCTTCGCCACCGACCTCCAGTCGCCGATGATGACGGTCGCCGCCCTGGCCGACGGCACCAGCTACATCCACGAGCGCATCTTCGACGGCCGCTTCGCGCTGGCCGGCGAGCTGAACAAGATGGGCGCCGACGTGGAGGTCGAAGGCAGCAGGGCCATCGTCAGGGGCGCGACCCCGCTCAAGGGCACCCGGGTGACGGCGCACGACCTGCGTTCCGGAATCGCGCTGGTGCTCGCCGGACTGGCCGCCGAAGGCGAGACCGTCATCGAGTCGGGTTACCTCATCGACCGCGGGCACGCGCATCTCGCCGAGCGAATGCGGGCACTGGGCGCGGACATTACACAAGAGATTTCCGATCGCTAAAAAGCGTTAGGAATACCTCGTTGAGCTGCTGATATACCTTCTCAGCCAGTCAAGCAGAACGGCTTTCCGGAAAAGTCGGGCGTGACATTATGGTCCCCGCGAGCGATCGTTCCAAAAGAGAGCACTGCAACAGACAGCTGGATGGGACGAACATTGGTCGAGAGGGCCGAAGAAACTCCCCGAGTGTCACGCCCGGGTGCCATGACACCGGACCTCACCATTGGTGTGGTCGGACCCCACGATCTGGTCGAGCGGGTCATGTTGATGGGACACGCTGCTGCGCCACTTCCGTGCCGTCTTGTGGCGGCCGCCTACCGCGATGAGCAGGAGGCGCCCGACAAAGTGACGCGGCTCGGTCCCGGCGTGGACGCATGTCTTTTCGCCAGCCCGGTCCCCTACGACCTGGCCAGGCGATCAGGCGTGCTGACGATGCCCGCGACCTACGTGCAGCTCGGCGGGGCGGCGCTGGTCGCCGCCCTGGCCAAGGCGGCACTGGATCCGCGCATCGACCCGCAGCGGGTGAGCATCGACGTGGTCGCCAGGGCCGACGTGGAAGAGGCGTACACAGACCTCGGGATTGCCGCTACAGAAGTGCACAGCCGCGACGAGCCGGGCGCCACCGGCACGATCGCGGCTTACCACGAACGCCTGGCCCGGCAGGGATCCACCACCGGCGCGCTCACGTGCCTGCCGGCGGTCGCCGAACGCCTTCAGGCGTCCGGTGTCCCGGCCATCAGGATCAGGCCGACCTCAGCGGCCGTGCGCACCGCGCTGCACACCGCAGCGCTGCTCGGTGCACACCACCGCCTGGAGGAGTCACAGCTCACCGTGGTCCTGGTCGAGGTGCCGACGCTACGCGAGCCGGTACGCCGCGCCGCGCCACGTTACTGGCGCGACGAGCTCCGGCTCTCGCTGCACCGGCTGCTCGTCCAGGAGGCGAACCGCATCAACGCCACCGTCTGGCCGATCGACGATCACAGCTATCTGGTCACCGCGACCAGGGGCTCGATCGCCGCCGCGACCGACGGGTTCAGGGTGTTGCCGTTCGCCGCCAGGATCCGCGACGAGCTGGGTCTGGCGGTCGAGGTCGGCGTGGGCATGGGACGCACCACCCACGACGCGGAGTCGCACGCACGGGCGGCGCTGGCGCGTACGCAGGCGGGCAAGCAGGCCCAGGGCTTCGCCGTGGACCGCGAGGGCAGAGCCCTCATCCCGGCTCCGCGGATGCCGCCTCAGGGCTCCACCGCGCTCAAACCCAAGGGCGTGGAGGTGCTGGCCCGGCTGGCCGCCAAGCTGGAGGGCGGCGACACCGTGGTGGACGCGGAGGGCGCGGGCAAGATGCTCGGAGTGACGCCGCGTACGGCTAGGCGATTGCTGCGCACGTTGGTCGACGAGGGACTCGCGTGGCCGCTGCCGCCCAACCGTACGCCTCAACCGGGCCGGCCACGCCAGCTTTACCGCCTCATCGTGGAGAAACTCGGGCCACGCTGACCGCCCCCTGATACGGGTCCGCCGTCCCCCCTTCCCCTTTCCTGGGGCGGCGGGCCCCCGACCCGTTTATCCGGCGTTTTTGACGTGGGTGAACTTGGGATTGACTGCGATCGAAGGGGGTATGTATTGCGTCGCCCCCGATCGACGGGATTCGGACGGGGGCACCAAAATTTCCTCGTTCAGCAGCCGCAGGCGATGCCTTCCGCCGGGGCGGTGAGCGGGTCCACGCGGTGGCGGGTGACGCCCGACGCGGTCTCCACCGGGAAGCCTTCCCTGGCCCAATACTCGAAGCCGCCCAGCATTTCCTTGACCCGGTAGCCGAGCCTGGCGAATTCCAACGCCGCTCGGGTGGCGCCGTTGCAGCCGGGGCCCCAGCAGTACGTCACCACTGTCGCGTCCTTGGGGATCGTCGCAGGCGCGCGGGTGGCGATCTCGGCGGTGGGAAGATGGACGGCGCCCTGGACGTGGCCCTGGTCCCAGCTCTCCTGGCTGCGGGAGTCGATCACGACGACGGCCTGGGCGGCCAGGTCGGTGGCCACGTCGGAGACGTCGGTCTCGAAGGCCAGGCGGGCGGAGAAGTGGGCCACGGCGGCTGCATTTCCTGACATTTCATCCCCTCGTACGGCGAGCTGATGCGACAGATGTTGCCAGGCGGCCAGAAGGCTAGATAGTGGCGTGAAAGCCCACTATCGTTAACATTCCGCCACCCCCCGAGCGAGGTCCGAAACCCGCAGGCGTTTTGTCGGGAGCGACCGCTATTGTCAGGAGCTATGTCATCGAACACCCCTGACCACCGCTCTCCGCTCCTTGTCTGGGGCGCACTGGTCATCGTGTACGTGGTCTGGGGATCGACGTACCTCGGCATCAAGATCACCGTTGAGTCCGTGCCGCCGATGCTCAGCGGGTCTCTGCGGTTCGTGACGGCGGCGCTGATCCTCGGCGGGGTGCTGATCGTCCGCAAGGGCTGGGCTCCGTTCCGGATGACCCGGGCCCAGTTCGGCGGCGCGGCGCTGGTGGGGCTGCTGCTCCTGACCACCGGCAACGGCATGCTGGCCATAGCGGAGCAGCACGTGTCCAGCGGGCTGGCCGCGCTGCTCGTCGCCTCCGTGCCGCTCTGGCTGGTGGTGTTCCGGATCGTGGTCAGGGACCGGCCGAAGGTGGCGACACTGGCCGGCGTGCTGGTCGGGTTCGGCGGCGTGGCGGCCCTGTCGCTGAACGGCGGCGGCGGGCCGACGAGCACCACCGGGATCGTGGTGGTCCTGGTGGCGTCGCTGTCGTGGTCGATCGGGTCGTTCCTGTCGGCACGGATCCCGATGCCGGCCAACCCGTTCGCGGCCAGCACAATCGAGATGCTGGTCGGCGGGGCCGGGCTGGCCGTCACAGGGACGTCGGTGGGCGAACGACTCGACCTCACGGCCGTCTCCGGGCGGTCATGGGCCGCGCTGGCCTACCTGATCCTGGTCGGGTCGCTGGTCGGATTCACCGCCTTCACCTGGCTGCTCACCAACGCGCCGATCTCGCTGGTGTCGACCTACGCGTACGTGAACCCCGCTGTGGCGGTGATACTCGGCGCGCTCGTCGTGAACGAGCACGTGAGCTCCCAGATCGTGCTGGGCGGGGTGGTGATCCTGCTGGGCGTCGCCCTCGTGGTGTCCACGGAGCGACGACCCAAAGCAGCACGGCTCACGCCGGAAGAGGTCAGAGTCTAGAAGCCGTTGAGGATCGGGACGAGATACTCCTCCTCGTAGTCGAGGTGCGCCTCCAGCTCGGTCGTGAGCCGTTCCACCTCCGCGAGCACCAGTTCGGCGGCCACCTCCGGCTCGCCGTCCGCCAGGAGTCGCTGGAGCTCGTCGAGGAGCCGGGCGACCGTCCGGTGCTCTTCCCGCAGCCGGTCCATGACCGGGCCGAGCTCGGGATACTGCCCTTCGAGCCCCGGGAACATCCGCGCGTCCTCGATGGAGTGATGGTGATGGAGGCCCTGGCACAGGGTCAGGCAGTTGACGCGCAACTGCACGCCCAGCCCGCCGGTCCCGGACGCGGCGACCTCCTTGCGGATCAGCCGCAGCTCCCGGCGGAACGCGTCGTGGACCGCCACCAGCATGTCACCCCCTCGGCCGGCGTTCGGACCGCCGCCGAGCGGGGTCAGCGCGACCACGGGGATGACCCGGCTCGTCTTCGCCTGGTAGGCGGCCCAGCCCGGATCCAGCTCGACCGCGCGGGCGAAGGCGCTGTCGCGCTCCTCGCCTTCCAGGACGACCGCCTCCGCCTGGTAGGTGAAGACGCCGTCCTCCACCTTCACCCTCGGCTCGGCGAGCAGGTTGTGGTACCAGGCCGGGTGCCTGGGCGACCCGCCGGCGGAGGCGATGATCAGCATCCGCCCGCCGTCCGGCAGGTAGCCGACAGGGGTGGTGTGGCTTGCGCCGGTCCGGGCGCCGGTGGTCGTCAGAAGGAGCAACCGGGCGCCGTCGAACATGGCGACCTGTCCCTGGTTGGCGCGGAACTCGTCGATGATCTGCTGATTGAAGTCTTGGGGCATGCTCTGCTTGCTCTCCAGATGTGAAAGTGACGGGGTTGACCATGCGAGGGCGCACGGCACGCCGTACCGGCCTCGGGCGGAGAGCCTCGATGAGCACGCGGAAAGGAGCGGTCAGGCGATCGCCGGACCGTCGGGCAGCACAGGATTTCGCGTGCGGCGGTGATGCGGGGCACCACCGGGCGCGGGGACGACGCGCGGGCGCGCGATCAGATCAGGCGCTGCCTGTGAAGTGAGAAGTCACGACATCATCCCCTACAACCGGTGCCTCCATGCCGCCGACGTCCTCCGGCCGGCGACACGCGACAAGAGGCCCATTAGAGGGCCTTGCCCCACGAACTGTCAACTCGCCTTGAAGGCCGCCGCAGCCGCGAGGAACACGTCGTTCGCCTCAGGATCGCCGATCGACACGCGGGCGCCCTCACCCGCGAACGGCCGCACCGCCACGCCCTCGGCCGCGCACGCCGCCGCGAAGTCGAGCGTGCGGTCGCCGAGACGCAGCCAGACGAAGTTCGCCTCGGTCAGGGGGACCGTCCAGCCCTGGGCGATGAGCGACTCGCGTACCCGGGTCCGCTCCTTGACCACCGTGTCGACCCGCTCCAGCAGCTCATCCTCGGCGCGCAGGGAGGCGATCGCCGCGACCTGCGCGAGGTGGTTGACGGCGAACGGGATGATCGTCTTCCGTACGGTCGACGCCACCGCCTCGTGCCCCACCAGGTAACCGACCCGCAGCCCCGCCAGCCCGTACGCCTTGGAGAAGGTCCGCAGGACGCAGACGTTCGGCCGGTCGCGGTAGAGGGTGAGGCCGTCGGGCACGTCCTCGTCGCGCACGTACTCGCGGTAGGCCTCGTCCAGCACCACCAGCACGTCGTCGGGCACCCGGTCGAGGAAGGCCACCAGCTCGGCCTCGCGGATCGCGGTGCCGGTGGGGTTGTTGGGATTGCAGACGAAGATCATGCGCGTCCGGTCGTTGATCGCCTCGGCCATGGCGTCCAGGTCGTGGTCCTCACCGGCCAGCGGCACCCTGACGGACTCCACCCCGGCCAGGTCGGCCAGCAGCGGGTAGGCCTCGAACGACCGCCACGCGTAGATCACCTCACCGCCAGGCTCCCCCACGGCCTCGAACAGCTGCTGCGCCACGGTGACGGACCCCGCGCCGAGCGCGACGTGCTCGGCCGGCACCCCGAACCGCTCCGCGATGGCCTCCGTCAACTTGACCGCCCCCGGGTCGGGGTAGCGGTTGACCTGCCTCGCCCCCTCGGCGATCGCCTCGACCACGGACGGCAACGGGTCGTAGGGCGACTCGTTGGAGGAGAGCTTGTACGAGCGGCCGTCGGCGGAGGTCACGGCCTTGCCAGGCTTGTACGCCGGCATGGTGTCCAGAATCGAACGGAAACGAGGCATGGCCTCACCCTAAAAGAAGCCGCCCGGCAAGGCAGCACCGGGAGGTCCGGTCGTCACTCCTTCAGGGAGCGCAGCATCGGGGGGTGGAGGAGTTCGGCGGGGCCGCGGCGGTGGAGTTTGGCCGGGCGGCCGCCGTCGCGGGTGGTGGTGGCGCCGGTCTCCACCAGGAAGCCCTCCGCCTTGGTGACCTTGCGGTGGAAGTTGCGGGGGTCCAGGGGGCGGCCCCAGACGATCTCGTACACGCGCCGCAGGTCCGCCACCGTGAACTCCGGGGGACAGAAGGCGGCGCCCAGCGAGGTGTACTCCAGCTTCGCCCGCGCCCGTTCGATGCCGTCCTGCATGATGCGGCGGTGGTCGAAGGCCATCACCGACAGGGTGTCGACGGGCTGCCAGCTCATGTGGGCCTTCTCCGAGGCCGGGAGGTCGGGGGCGAGGCCCAGGTAGGCGACGCTGACCACGCGCTGGCGGGGGTCGCGGTCCGGGTAGCCGTACGTCTGGAGCTGCTCCAGGTGCACCGGAGCGCCGGGGAGGCCGGCGCGTTCGTCCAGGATGCGCTGGGCGGCCGCCGGGAGGTCCTCATCGAGCTGGATGAAGCCGCCGGGCAGCGACCAGCGGCGCAGGAAGGGTGGATTGTCCCGGCGCCACACGAGCGCGCTCAGGGCCTGGCAGCGTACGGTGAGCACGACCAGGTCGACGCTGACCGGGATGCTCGGGACCATGGCAGGCACGTTACACGCCAGGCGGTCCGAGGCGTTCGAAGCGCCGGGAGCGATCACGCCACGATGCGGACATGGAGCGGCTCGGTGGTGGCCTTGCCCGAGGGCAGCTTCACGCCGATCTTGACCCACTCGTCCGGCGGCACCTGCGCCCAGTCGAACGGCACCCACGCCGTCTGCATGCCCTCCGGCAGGTCCTCCAGCGGGTCCTCGTCGAGCCAGCCCACCGCGGAGACGACCAGCTCCTTCAGCTCGTCCCCGTACTGGACGGTGATCGTGCCGTCCTTGAGGTGGTAGCCGCGCACCTCCATGCCGTCCTGGATGTCGCGGGAGCGCCGGATGGCGTCCACCGCGATCGGCCGCTGCCAGTCCTTGGTGATCTCCGTCTCCAGCGAGGGGGAGCCGCAGGTCATGAAATCGCTCCACATGTAGGAGACGATTTTCTGAACGTAGCGGCCGGCCATCGTGACGGCCTGGTCGAGGCGTTCCTTGTCGGTCTTGCCGCGGGTGCCCTGCGGGGCGCACGGGCGGTCGCCCGAGGGCTCGAACGCCTCGACGTTCGCCCAGAGCTGCACGTCGTAGCCGGCCTGGAGCATCTGTTCACGGGCCGCCGACATCTCGCGGTAGTAGTCGCGCGTCGAGCCGTGGTAGGCCGTGCCGTACGTGGTCTCGCCGACGACGGGGCGCAGCCGCGCATCTACCTCGGTCTCGCGCTGGTCGGGCCAGAACAGGCCGACCTTGCCGGTGCCGCGGCTGTCCTGCGGCGCGATGATGCCCACCCCGGTCTTGGCCAGCGCCACGAACGCCTCGGCCACCTGCTTGGGCGTCTGCCCGAAGGGGACGCGCTTGCGGGCGTCGAGGTAGGGGCTGATGAGGATGGGTTTGCCGGGCAGCTCCTGCTCCACGATCTGGTGCTGCTCGGCGTACACCGTGAGGGTGGGGTTGTCGGCGAGCGTGTCGGCCATCTGCACCTCGAACGGCTGGTAGACGCCGCCGAGCGAGGCGCGGTCGGCGAAGCGCGCGCCGTAGTCCTGCAAAATGCGGCGGGTCAGCGTCCTGAGCGTGTTCATGTGCTTGTCGTTGGCCCGGGTCGGGGTCTTGGGGTCGCGCGGCGCGAGTGGCAGCGCCGGGAAGACCTGCACACCGAACTGCTCGCCGAGGTCGAGGAGCTGCGTCAGGCTGTCAGTGTCCGAGCCGGCGACGAGGATCATGTCGTACGGCTTGGGCTTGGTGAAGTCGCAGGTGGCGTCGTCGGAGCCGTCCATCGGGGTGAGCATGCGGAAGTACACCCGATTGCCCACGGTGATCTTGTGTTCCATCTGGGGGCAGCGGAACAGGCCTGGCCCGAACGACTCGTCGGTGCGGTAGACGTACATGCGGGAGACGCGGTTCTTCGGGTTGGCCTGCCGCAGATCGCGTTCGGCCGCGTCGCGGCAGCTCAGGCCGTCTTCCACGCAGTCCTTGTAGAGCGGGTCGAGCTGGCCGTCCTTGGTCTGGACGCGCCCCTCGTCGTCGGGCTCGCGGAACTGCAGGCCGTAGCCGATCCTGATGACCGTGTCGCCACCGAGGTTATGGATGTCCTCCAGCTGGTGGCGCCAGGTGCAGCGGTTCGACTTGGGGGTGATCCAGTAGCCGGTGACGGCGTACGGGGCCTTCTCCTTGGTCTCGAACGTTCCACAACTGTCGGTGATCTCGCTCACCTTCGGCGTGGGCTCCGTACGGGTCGGCGTCGCCTTGACCTGCTGGCTGGCCTTCTTGGGAGGTTCGTCCTTGGGGAGCACGACGATCACGGCCGCGACGGCGGCCAGGATCACAGCGCCGAGGAGCACGAGGAGCCAGCGCACGATGAGGAACCTACCGCCCTAGTGATCTGCCGAAGATAAACCGCTCGCTAGTTCTTGACGCCTAGTTCTTGACGCCGGCCCACGATTCGAGCTGGGCCACGAACCGCTTGGCCGAGTTGGGCCAGTGGTGGTTCGCCCGGGCCGCCGCGTAGCCGCGCGCGCCCTGCGCCCGCCGCTCCCGCACGTCGTCCCTCAGCGTCAGCACGGCCTGCGCCACGGCCTTCGGGTCCTCCCACGGTACGACGACGCCGCTGTCGTACCGCTCGACCAGCTCGACCGCGCGCGGGGACGGGGTCGTGATGACCGGGATGCCGTGGGCCATGTACTCGACGATCTTCGTGGGCATCGAGTGGCGGTAGTTCGGCTCGTCGTGCAGCAGGGAGAGCCCGGCCAGCGCGCCGTCGAGCCGCTTCAGCGCCTCGTCGTTCGGCATGAAGTCGCGCCACTCCAGCAGGCCCTCCGTGACGGCCTGGTTGAGCACCGGACGGCTCTGCGGGTCGGCGTAGCCGATCAGCTCCACCGCCACCCGGTACGGCTGGAGCAGCCGGGCCACTTCGACGGCGTCCATCACGCCCCGCGCCCTGGACAGCCAGCCCAGGTACACCACCCGGTCGTCGCCGGGCGGCGTGACCGAGTCGGGGACCCAGGTCTCGTTCGGCACGATCAGGTGGGCGTGCTTGAACCGGCCCGCGTAGGCCGTCTCGGCCAGCAGCAGGTGCAGGTGGCGCTCCGCCATGCTCTCCAGCATCCGGGCGAGGAAACGCATCGGAGGACGCAGCAACGACGGCAGCCACGGCTTGAGCGAGAGCGTCGCCGGGGTGTCCTCATGCACGTCCCAGACCACGGGCGGGCGGTTGCGCACGCCCCAGATCGCGAACAGCAGCTCGGGGTCGTGCACCATCACGAGATCGACCTTGCGCCGCATGCGCTTGAACAGCTTGCGGGCGGCCCAGACCGCGGCCACGCGTCTACGCTGCGCGGCCCTGGGCAGATCGACGCCGTTGACCCAAGGACGAGGAACGACCCCGTGGGCGGTGAACGAGGCGGCATACGTGACCTCATGACCGGCATCCACGAGGGCACGAATCTGCCTATGCAGAATCCTCGCGTCCTCGGGGTTATGCACCACCGTCATGACGAGCACGTGCACTGCGCGCAACCCTCCGTCGCTACAGCCGCTCGACGCGTTCACCCTCGGTGAGAACACCGCGGGTGTCGAGCACGAGCCTGGCCTTCGCCTCGACCATGTCGAGGTCGAACGCGGCGTGCTGCTGCAGCAGCAGCGTCACGTCGGCATCGACCACGGCCTCGGCCAGATCTTCTTCCCGTGGCACCGGGGTGCCGTCTACTGACCACTCCAGAACATACGGGTCAATGAACGAGAGCTCGGCGCCCAGTTCCAGCAGCGCACGCGCCACCGGCAGGGCCGGGGTCTCCCGCTCGTCGGCGATGTCCGGCTTGTAGGTCACGCCGAGCATAACCACCTTGGCGCCGTTTACGGCCTTTTTATGCCGGTTGAGCAGACGCTGTACCCGTGCCACCACATAGGACGGCATCCGCTCGTTGATCTCCTGGGCCAGCTCGACGAACCTGAACGGGTAGCCGAGCTTGCGCACCGTGTAGGACAGGTACGACGGGTCGACGGGGATGCAGTGACCGCCGACGCCGGGACCGGGCAGGAACTTCTGGAAGCCGAACGGCTTGGTGGCCGCGGCCTCGATCGACTCCCACAGGTCGATCCCGAGCTCGTCGCAGAAGATCGCCATCTCGTTGACGAGGGCGATGTTGACGTGCCGGTAGGTGTTCTCCAGCAGCTTGGCCATCTCGGCCTCGCGGGTGCCGCTGACCGGCACGACCTGCTCGATGAACTGGCCGTAGAACGCCGTCGCGCGATCGCGGCAGTTGTCCGTGTAGCCCCCGACCACCTTGGGCGTGTTGCGCAGCCCGAACTTGGGGTTGCCCGGGTCGATCCGCTCGGGCGAGAAGGCCAGGTGGAAGTCTTCCCCCGCCACCAGACCAGAGCCCTCGAGGATCGGGCGGGCCACCTCGTCGGTGGTGCCCGGCCACGTCGTGGACTCGAGCACGACCAGCGTGCCCTTGCTCAGGTTGCGCGCGACCGACCCGGTGGCGCCCTCGACGGAGGAGAGGTCCGGACGGTGGTCCTCGTCCAGCGGGGTGGGCACGCAGATGACGATCGTGTTGCTCCGGGCCAGCACGGTTTCGTCGAGCGTGGCGCTGAACCCGTTGGCCAGCATGTGCTCGAGGTCGGCGTCGGTCAGGTCATCGATGTAGGACTGTCCGGCATTGAGCGCCTCGACCTTGCGGGCGTCGACGTCCACGCCGACGACCCGCAGACCGGCGGCGACAGCCTCCTTGGCGAGAGGCATGCCGACGTAGCCCAGACCGATGACAGCCAAGTCGATTTCTGTCACAGCTGTGCCTTAGGGAGCCGGAAACAACACTTCATGGTCGCAAAGGTTATCTCAAGTCCACCTAGCTCACGCCTAATGCGACCGAACCCGTCAGAACAGACAGCCAATTCCAAGGTCATGATTCGGTAATGGATCGGTAAAGAGCCTGGTAGGTTTCGGCAACGCGGCCCCAAGTACGCTTGGCGGCCACCTCGGCCCGGCCCGCCTCACCCATCGCCGCACGCCTGGCCGGGTCCTCCCTGAGCCCGGCGAGCGCCTTGGCCAGCGCGGCCGGATCGCCCGGCGGCACCAGCAGCCCGGCGCCGTCGGAACCGACCAGCTCGGACAGCGCGGGCAGGTCGCTCAGCACGACCGGCTTGCCAAGCGCCATCGCCTCGACGGGCTTCAGCGGCGTGACGAGCCGCGTCACCCGCAGGTCCTCGCGCGGGCAGGAGAAGATGTCGATGGCCGCCTGGGCCTGCAGGGCCTCGTCGGGGCCCACCCGTCCTGGCAGGAGCGCGTCCGTCAGCCCCAGCTCCTCGACCAGCTCCAGCAGGGCAGGACGCTCGGTGCCGTCGCCCACGATGAGCACCCGCACCGGCGAGCCCTCGTCGCGCAGCAGCGCCGCCGCCCGCAGCAGCGTCGCGAACCCCTCGTAGCCCACGATGCTGGACACCGAGCCGACGACGATCTCGTCTCTCGCGATGCCCATCGCCGACCTGAACGTCTCGCCGTCGTAGGAGGCCGTGAGCAGCGAGTCGTCGACCGCGTTGGGCGCCAGGAAGATCCGCTCCCTGGGCACGCCCCGCTCGACGATCTCCGTGGCCATCGTCTCGGCCAGCGTGACGACCGCGTCGGCCTCACGCATCAGGAACGCCTCGCGTTCGCGCTGGAGCACGTGCCGCTGGCTGCCGATCCGGCCGGGGTCGCGGGAGGCCCAGGTCTCCTCCAGGAAGCCGCGGACCTCGTAGACGAACGGCGTGCCCGTCCGGTCTCGTACGGCGTGCGCGATGGAGCCGTTGCGGTGGTCGGTGGCGGCGTGCAGGACCTGGGGCCGGAGCTGCTTGACGAGCTTGGTGACGCCCTCGGCGCCCCTGATGATCCGCCCCTGGGTCTCGAACGGCATCTCACCGTGCCCGTCGGGCAGCAGCCGGTGGTAGGGAATGCCTTCGAGCTCCTCGAACGGCGCCGCGTCGGCGTGCCCCTGCAGCATCGGCCAGCCCCAGCTGGTCACCACGTGCGGATCCAGGCCCTTGGCCTGCTGCGCCATGACGATGCGGTGCGTACGGACCGTGTAGCCGGCCTGCGTGTACGGCAGGGCGTTGGTGACGCAGTGGAGGACCCGCCCGGCCACCCGGTCCACGACGGCCACCTTGGGGCCCGGCGGGATCGGGTCGGGGCTGATCGCGGCCAGCTCGCCCCGGTAGTAGGCGGCCCTGCGCTTGACGAAGGGGTATTTGGTGTGCGCTTCGAGCACGGCCGCGGCCTCGGTGATCCGGCCCTGGTCCCAGTGCTCCTTGGCCTCGTTCCACGGCCCCTTGAGCACCCGCATGCTGAACTTGCGGACCGCGCGCCTGGCCCTGCGGGCGACCGGCCAGGCGACCTTGCCCACGACGGGGCGGAGCGCCGGCGGGAGGGACTCGGCCGCCGCCTGCGCGACGCGCACCGGATCGGCCTTCACCTTCGTCATGACGACGCGGGAGACGATGATCGGATGCTGTACGAAGCCCCTGATAAGGCCGCCGACACCGGCACGAGCGGACTTGGCGGATACCTTGCCGTCAGGTCTGGGAGAGTCTTCACGACTGGCGTCGGATGCCACGCGGTGACCGTACCATAGGCAGCGTTTTTTCCCTTCCGCTATGAAAGGCGAGGTCAATGAGGGAGAACCCCCTGGTCCTGCACGTTCTGGGCGCCCGTCCCAATTTCGTGAAAGCGGCCCCGGTGGTGCGAGCACTCGGTGAACTCGGCGTGCGGCAGGGCATCATCCACACCGGTCAGCACTATGACGCGCTGATGTCCGACGTGTTCTTCGCCGATCTGGGGCTCCCGGAACCGGTGGCCAACCTCGGGGTCGGCTCGGGCAGCCACGCGAAGCAGACCGCGGCGCTCCTCGTCGGCCTGGAGGAGGTCGTCCTTGAGCACGATCCCGACCTGGTGGTGGTCTACGGCGACGTGAACTCCACGCTGGCCGCGATCCTGGTCTGCGCCAAGCTGGGGATCCGCACCGCGCACGTCGAGGCGGGCCTGCGCTCGTTCGACCGGGGCATGCCGGAGGAGGTCAACAGGATCGTCACCGACTCCCTGTCGGACCTGCTCTTCGCCACCTCGCCCGACGCGCTCTCGCATCTGGCGGCCGAGGGCGTGCCCGCCGGCAAGGTGCACCTGGTGGGCAACCCCATGATCGACAGTCTCTTCTCCGCGCTGCCCTCGCTGGACCCGGCGCCCGTGGTGGCGCGGCTGGGCCTACCGGCTCGTTATGCGGTGGCGACCCTGCACCGCCCGGCGAACGTCGACACCCCCGAGGCGGCCAAGGAGCTGGTCTCGGCCGTGCTGGACGTCGCCCGCCAGATCCCGATCGTGGTGCCGATCCACCCCAGGGGGCGTACCCGGCTGGCCGAGGCGGGCCTGGTCGACGGCCCCTCGGTCAAGGTCATCGAGCCGCTGGGCTACGTGGACTTCCTCTCGCTCGTCCGGGGGGCCGCGCTGGTGGTCACCGACTCGGGCGGCGTGCAGGAGGAGACGACGATGCTGGGCGTGCCGTGCCTGACGGTCCGGCCCAACACCGAGCGGCCGATCACGATCACCCACGGCACGAACCGCCTCGTCACCCCGGCCCTGCTGCCGGCCGCCGCCGGGAAGGCCCTGTCCGATGGCGCCGCGACGCCGTCGGGCGAGCTGCCGCCGCTGTGGGACGGCGCCGCCGGGCCGCGCATCGCCCGCGTCATCTCGGCCTGGCTCAAGGGGGACAACCTCTCGCCCGCCGCACAAGGTGTGCGTTCCGAATAAGCCCCTCATTCCGTACGGTCTCCGCCGTACCATGACATACCTCCGCTAAGTGATAAGGCCCGTACATGCCCGAGACCCCCGAAGAGCCCACGTACCAGCGACTCGGTCCGGTGAACTGGCTGCCCGAGGAGCGCAAGCTCGTCGAGCGCTACGAGGCGGAGGTCAGGGAGCTGCGCCGCAGGCTGGAGATAGCCGAGGCCAAGGCCGCCTACGCCACCTGGAAGCTGGCGGCCACCCAGGCCAAGCGGACGTTCAAGCTGGGTGAGGCGCTGGGGTCGAAGAGCCCGGGCAAGGTGCTGGAGGCGGTCAGGTCCAAGGACCGGGCGCCCGCGGCGCCGACCCCGGTCACCGAGGCCGTCGAGACGGCCAACCACCGGCCGCCGCTGGTCGAGGTGCCGACGGTGAAGTGGCCGACCGGGCCGGTGAACCGGCCCGACCTCAAGGTGGCCGTCATCCTGGACGACTTCTCGCGGATGGCGTTCAAGTACGAGTGGGACCAGATCGAGTTCGGACTCAAGGACTGGCCGGAGATCTTCGCCGAGAAGCGGCCCGACCTGCTGTTCTGCGAGTCGGCCTGGCACGGGAACCAGGGCCGCTGGCGCTACCAGATGACCGGGACGAACGCCCCCAAGGACCCGCTGCGCGACCTCGTGGCGTGGTGCCGGGCCGAAGGGATCCCGACGGTCTTCTGGAACAAGGAGGACCCGCCGAACTTCGACTTCTTCATCGACACGGCCAGGCTGTTCGACTACGTGTTCACCTGCGACGGTGACATGCTGCCGAAATATCGTGAAACTCTGGGCCACGACCGGGTGGACGTGCTCCAGTTCGCCGCCCAGCCGCGCGTGCACAACCCGATCCAGCAGCGACAGGGCCGCCTGCACGACGTCGTCTTCGCCGGCATGTACTTCCGCGACAAGCATCCCGAACGGCGCGAGCAGATGGAGACGGTCGTCGACCCGATCCGCGAGCTGGGCCTGCACATCTTCGCCCGCAACGGCGAGGTCGACGAGAAGTACGCCTGGCCGGAGAAGTACCGGCCGCACATCGTGGGTGAGCTCCCCTACGACCAGATGCTCGCGGCCTACCGCATGTACAAGGTCTTCCTCAACGTCAACTCGGTGCTCGACTCGCCCACGATGTGCGCGCGCCGCGTGTTCGAGCTGTCGGCCTGCTCGACGCCGGTCGTCTCGGGCTGGTCCCGGGCGATCGAGGAGACGTTCGGTGAGCTGCTGCCGATCGCCCGCGAGCCGGTCGAGTCGTACAACCAGGTGCTGCACCTGATCAACAGCCCGGAGCTGCGGGCCCGGATGGGGCACCTGGCGATGCGCGAGGTGTTCGACAAGCACCTGTTCACGCACCGGGTGGACCAGATACTCCAGTTCCTCGGGCGGCCCGTCTCGACGCGGCCCCGGTCGATCTCCGTGGTGCTGCCGACCAACCGGGCCGCGCAGATCGAGCACGCGATCTCCTCGGTGGCCAAGCAGATCCACCGGCCGCTGCAGCTCGTCATGGTCCTGCACGGCCTGGACATCGACCCGGTGGTGGTGGCCGACAAGGCTCGCATGGCGGGCATCTCCGACGTCGTCGTGCTGCCCGCCTCGGCCGAGCTGTCGCTGGGCGCCTGCATGAACCTGGGCATCTCCGCCGCCGACGGCGACCTGATCGCCAAGATGGACGACGACAACCTGTACGGCGAGCACTACCTGTCGGACCTGGTCAGGTCGTTCGACTACACCGACGCGGAACTCGTCGGCAAGGGCGCCCACTACTCCTACTTCGAGGGTCTCAACACCACCATGCTGCGGCTGCCGGGGCTGGAGCACCGGTACTCCTTCCTCGTGCAGGGCGGGACGTTCCTCGGCAAGGCGGACATGTTCCGGTCGTACGGCTTCGCGGACATCACCCGGGGCGAGGACACGCACCTGGTCCGCAGGCTGAAGGAGGACAGCGTCAAGATCTACTCGGCGGACCGGTTCAACTTCGTCTACTGGCGCAGCGCCGACGCCGCCATGCACACCTGGCAAGCCGACCACATCAAACTCACTAGAAATGCGCAGTTTTCCTTTGTGGGTCGGCCGGACGCGCACGTGCTTATCTAGCTTTTCTTTTACGGCCGGCCCGGTGGGCCCCAAGCGCCGTACGGGGTTGGGGCCTGTCCAGGGGCACGCTTCTCCGGTGGAGCGTGCTTGTCGCCGTGACGTGCGTCTTCTTGGCCGGTGGAGTTGTCGCCGCTCTCCGTCACACTGGGTAGTCCTTCAGCTTGATGGCGTTCGCTGCCTTGGTGGTCATGTTGTTCAGCAGGCCGATGAAGGCCTTGGTCGTGAGGATCTTGTGGGCAGCGTCACGGATGGTGATTCCCCTGCGTGTCTTCGGGGCGAAGAAGCTGCCCGCGTTGCCGGCCACACGTTGGCAGGCTTTGGCGTAGGGGCGGATCGCCGTTTCGTAGGCGGCGAAAGCCGCTTCGTGGTCTGCGTTCATGGCCAGTTCGCCGGCCAGGACATAGGAGGCGATCAGCGACATGCCCGCGCCCATGCCGCCCATCGTGGCGCCGTAGCCCGCGTCTCCCACCAGGGCCACTCGGCCCTTGGTGAAGTGGTCCATGTGAACCATGCTGATCGAGTCGAAATAGAAGGTGCTTGACCCTTCGAGTGCCTTCAGGTGGGTCGGCATTTCCCAGCCCATTCCCGCGCAGGCCTTCGCCACGAGGTGTTTCTGCTGGGCGATGTCCCTGTAGTGGTAGGCCAACGGCGGAGACGCGAAGACCACGGTGACGCCGCCGCCCTCTGGGGTGGCGTGGACCACGGCGCCGCGGCCGGGCTCGCTGTAGAGGACGGAACGGTTCACGGGGTTCAGCAGGTCCGGCACGCTGTAGAGGGCGACGTAATAGCCCGAGGACTTGACGTAGTCGTCCTCGGGGCCGAAGGCGAGGCGCCTGACGTTCGAGTGCAGGCCGTCGGCGCCGATCACCAGGTCGTAGGTGCCCTTCCTGCCGCTGTCGAAGGTGATGTCCACGCCGTCCGCGGTCTCGGTGAGCGTGGCGATCGAGTCGTCGAAGATGTACTCGGCGCGGTCCTTGGTCAGGTTGTACAGCAGGCGGCTCAGGTCGCCTCGGGCGATCTCCACGGCGCCGCCGGTGAACGAGGCGGGCAGGGACGCCTTCGTGGCGCCGGTGCCGTCGATGATCTCCAGGGGGCCCGGGGCGGTCTGCCAGCGGCGGATCTCCTCCAGGATGCCCATCCGCTTCAGCATGGTCAGGTGGGCCTCGCCGCGGAAGTCGACCGCCTGGCCGCCCTCGCGCAGGGCCGGGGCGCGCTCCACAACCGTGACCCGGTGGCCGGAGCGGGTCAGCCAGTAGGCGAGCGCGGGGCCCGCCAGGCTGGCGCCGGAGATCAGGATGTTCTTGCTGTTCATGGGGGTGCTCCCTCGTCGTCTTCCGATGACAGGAAGCCTCGGCGAGGGCGCGCACCGCGCACGCACCGGCCACGCACCGGCCCACCGCCCACCGGTGACCGGCCGTCACCTCCGGGCCGGTGACCGGCGGTCAGTGCGGTGTCATCGGGTGATGCGGGCCAGGTTCTGGTCGGCCAGGCCGGCGAGGTCGAACAGGTCGGCGGGCGCCACCTGCTGCCCGACGACGAGCATGCTCATGATGACCTTGCCGCGCCGGATGACCACCGAACCGACCTGCGCGTCGCTGTGGCCGCCCGACGCGGTGGTCAGGTAGGCGCGCGACTCGTCGCCCCGCCTGGGCATGTCCAGCGCGCGCGTGCGGTAGGTCACCCGGGTGCCGTGCACGACGGCCCCGTAGGCGGCGCACTGCGCGGGCAGCGGCGCGGGGAAGGCGGAGGCGGGCATCGACACCAGCGCCTGGGTGATCGAGCCGTCGTCGGAGGAGAACGCGACCACGGCGGCGGGCGCGCGGCCGACCTCGGGCTTGGCGGCGTCGAGCCGGGCGGCCCCGGCGCACTCGGGCCGGTCGAGCTTGGCCTGGCGGACGGCGTCGAGCCCCTGCTTGGTGGACTTGAGCGAGCCGAACGCCCCGATCTCCGGCCCGTACGCCAGGGTCATGCCCTTGGGGGTGGGCAGCAGGCCGGCCCGGAGCCTGGCCGCGCCGGGCGCGGGCCGGGACGGGGACGGAGCGGACGTCGGGGGCGCGGACGGCATCGGGGGCGCCTCCACGACCTCGTCGGCGGCACATCCCGATATGACCATCATGCTCAGACAAAGGATGGAAAAGGCCTTAAGCATGAATTCTCCACCTCACTCAAGCGACTTACCATAAAACGCTAGAGGAAGTGCGGACTAACGAGCTGAGTAACGGCGCTATTCGCGGAATTCAGGGGTTTCGCGAACGACCTCGGAGTTTGCTCCATTGGGTGTGGGTGGCGAGGCTACGGCTTGCTCCGATGCGGGCCGGTTGAGCAGCGTCCTGGCCAGGCCCAGACCGGCGCCGCCGAGCGTGAGCGCCTTGGCCAGCATCTCCTCCACGCCCTGAGCACCGTTGAGCACCACCATGTGCTCGACGTTGCCGAACGCCTTCGCGCCCGCCTCGACCACCTCGGGCCAGCGCTCTGCGAGCTGCTGGGCGACGACCGCCTCCTGGTTGCTGGCCAGCGCTTCGGCGCGGGCCTTGATGGCGTCGGCCTGCGCCAGGCCCTTGGCCCGTGCCGCGTCCGCCTCGGCCATGCCGCGCAGCCTGGTCGCCTCGGCCTCGGCCTCCCCGCGCAGCCGGATGCTCTCCGCCTCGGCCTGAGCCCGTGACACGGCGGCGCGCCGGTCCGCGTCGGCGAGCGTGACCTGCTCGTAGGCCCGCGCGTCGGCCGGCCTGCGCACCTCTCCTTCCAGGCGCTTCTCCGCGAGCTGCGCCTCCAGCTCGGCGGCCGTCGTCTGCTGGACCACGACCTCCTGGCGCGCGGTGGCGTCGGCGAGCGGCCCGGCCTGCTTCGCCTTGGCCGCGGCCCGATCCATCTCCGCCTGGTAGCCGGCCTGCTGGATCTTGGCCTCACGGATCGCGGCGGACTTCTTGATCTGGGCCTCCTGCTCGGCGGCGTTGGCCTCCTGGTCGCGCTGTGCCTCGGCAGTTCTGGCCAGCGCCGACACGGCGGCGGCGTGCGGGCGGCCGAGGTTGATGATGTAGCCGGTGGCGTCCTCGATCTCCTGGACCTGCATCGAGTCGACGATCAGGCCCAGCTTGCTCATCTCGTCGGAGGAGGAGGTGCGGATCTCGTTGGTGAGCGCGTCGCGGTTGATGATCAGGTCCTCGACCGTGAGGTTGCCGATGATCGAGCGGAGGTGGCCGGAGAAGAGCTGGTGAGTCTTGTCGTCCACGGTCTTCTGCTGATCGAGGAAGCGCCGGGCCGCGTTGGCGATGGAGGCGAAGTCGTCGCCCACCTTGTAGATGACCACCCCGCGTACGTGTACGGGAATGCCTTGCTTGGTCACGCACTTGACTTCGAGCGCGGAGACCCGGCTGTCGAGCGAGATGCGGCGCGCGGTCTGGAACCCGGGGACGACCAGCGCGCCCTTACCCGTGACGATCTTGAAGCCGAGCGTCTCCCTGCCGCGCGCGCCTAAGCCGGAGATGATGATCGCCTCGTTGGGCTCGGCGACGCGCCAGATCAGTTTGAAGGCGACGATGGCGACGAGGACCAGAGCGGCGATGATGCCGGTGGGGATCAAGTCCATGGCTACTCCCAGGAAGAAGTCACTGCCGACCAGACTTCCCGGCTCACCTGTTTGCGATGGTACGCCGGGTTATTGCGCTTTTCCAGAAGATTCGGAGCCGTTCGGGGCCGCGCCGTTGAGCAGCGCCCGGGCCAGGCCGAGCCCGGTGCCGCCGAGGGTGAGCGCCTTGGCGAGCATCTCCTCGACGCCCTGAGCGCCGTTGAGCACGACCATGTGCTCGATGTTGCCGAACGCCTTGGCGCCCGCCTCGACCACCTCGGGCCAGCGCTCGGCGAGCTGCTGGGCGATGACCGCCTCCTGGTTCTCCTTCAGCGCCTGCGCCCGCGCGCTGATGGCACTCGCCTCGGCCAGGCCCTTGGCCTGCGCGGCCTCCGCCTCGGCGAGCCCGAGCGCCTTCGCCGCCTCGGCCTGGGCCAGCCCGCGTGCCTTGGCGGCCTGGGCCTCGGCCTCTCCTGCCACCTTGGTGGCCGCGCCGGCCGCCTCGCCGCGCAGCCGTACGGACTCGGCGTCCGCCGCGGCCGCCTGCTTGACCTGGGAGGCCTGCGCGACGGCGCGCAGCTCGGTCTCCTTGGCCTCCGCCTCGGCCTGGGCGATGCGGGCGTCGCGTTCGGCCTGGGAGAGCGTGACGGTCTCGTACGCCTTGGCGTCGGCGGGCTTGCGTACCTGCGACTGCAGCCGCTGCTCCGACAGTTGCGCCTCCAGCTCGGCGGCCCTCGTCTCCTGGACGACGACCTCCTGCCTGGCGGTCGCCTCGGACAGCGGACCCGCCTGCCTGGCCTTGGCCGCCGCCTGGTCGATCTCGGCCTGGTAACCGGCCTGCTGGATCTTGGATTCGCGTACGGCGGCCGCCTTGCGCGCGGCGGCGGCCTGCTCGGCCTCGGTGGCCTCCTGGTCGCGCTGGGCCTCGGCGATGCGGGCCACGGAGGCGACCTTGGCGGCGTGCGGCTTGCCCAGGTTGACGATGTAGCCGGTCTCGTCGTCGATCTCCTGGATCTGCAGCGAGTCGACGATCAGGCCCAGCTTGCTCATCTCGTCGGCGGCCGACGCCCTGGTCTCGCTGGTCAGCCGCTCCCTGTTGAGGATCAGGTCCTCAACGGTCAGGTTGCCGATGATCGAGCGCAGGTGGCCGGTGAACAGCTCGTGGATCGCGCCGGTCATGAAGTCCTGCTGGTCGAGGAAGCGCCGGGCGGCGTTGGCGATCGAGGACAGATCGTCGCCGACCTTGTAGATCACCACGCCGCGGATGTGCACGGGGATGCCCTGCTGGGTGACACAGGAGACCTGGAGATTGGCCGCCCTGGTGTCCAGGCGCAGCCTCCTGGCCGTCTGGAAGCCGGGCAGCACGGCCGCACCCTTGCCAGTAATGATCTTGAAACCGAGGCTGTCCGGGCCCTCGCCGCGCCTGCGCGCGGCGAGACCGGAGATGATCAGGGCCTCGTTGGGCTCGGCGACCCGCCAGACGGCCTTGAAGAGCAGGATCAGCACGATGACGGCGGCGAGGATGCCACCGCCGAGAATGTAGGGCTCGGGGGACATCGGAGCCTCCCTATACGAGTGCTCGGGCGACGTAGACCGTCCGCGGTGGGAAGTAGTCCACCACGATCACGATCGTTCCGACGGGGAACTCCTCGTCAGGCACGGTCGGATGAGCGTAGAACGCCTCGACGCCACCCCTGACCGGCACCATGACCTCGCCGACGAGACCAGGGCCGATCTTGCCAGTGACCCTGCCCTGCTTGCCGACCACCGGACTCCCCCCGTCGTGATATTTCGGACGCTACTCCAAACAGGCATTCGCGGTAATAGGTCACGCAAAATGTTTCTCGAAGCACTGCGCGGGAGGACGCGGCTTTTACCCGGAGTCGTGATGATCAGCGCATGAGTGACATGAACTCGCACTCGGCGCGCGACCTCGGGATGAACCGGCCTATTACCCGCCGGGACTTCTTGGACGGCGTCGCCGTGGTGGCAGGGACGATGGCCCTGGGCGCGTCGGCGGGCTGCGCGCCGCGGCCCGGCGGATCGACCGTCATCGGGACCCAGGCGCTGCTCGTCCCCCAGGACGTGGGCTCTCCGGCGAGCCTCACCGGCCTCCGGGGCGGCACTCCGGAGGCGCTCAGCGTCCCCCACGCGCTCCGCGACGGCCGCTTCTGGGAGCACGCGGGCTCCCCTGTGCCCACGGGCGAGCACTACGACCTGGTGGTGGTCGGCGGGGGCATCAGCGGGGTGAGCGCGGCCTTCGAGTGGCGCCGGCAGAGTCCGGAGGCGCGCATCCTGATCCTGGACAACCACGACGAGATCGGCGGGCAGGCCCGGCGCAACGAGTTCCGCCCCGCCGGGCGCGACGGGGTCCTGGTCGGCTGCGGCGGTTCCCGGTCGATCAAGACGCCCTCGGTGTGGACGCCCGAGGGCAAGGAGTTGCTCGACCTGCTCGGCATCAAGCTGGAGAGGTTGGGCGGGTACCTCGACCGGCACCTGTACGCCGGGCTCGGGATGCACCGCAGCGTGATGTGCGACCGGGAGACGTTCCGGGCGGACCATCTCGTCCGCCTCACCCCGGGCGTGGAGCCCAGGCAGTGGGTCACCCGGCTGCCGGTCGCCGAGCAGGCCAAGAAGGACCTCGTCATGCTGCACGAGAACCCGCCGGACTGGTTCCCCGGCCTGTCGCCGGAGCGTAAGGAGGAGCGGCTGGCGGAACTGACCTACTCCGACTTCCTGCTGAAGGTCTGCCGCGCGCACCCGGACGTCGAACTGTTCTTCCGGACCATGCCGAGCGTCGCATGGGGGTACGGCACGCAGGCGTTCGGCGCGATCGACGCCTGGGGCAGCGACTACCCCGGGTTCGGCGGGCTGGGGCTGGACGCCGGCAAGCCGTCGAGGTTCAGCTCGCCCAGCCTGAAGAAGGAGTGGAAGGTCGCCGACCCGAACGTCTACCACTTCCCCGAGGGCAACCAGGCGCTGGTCCGCATGATGCTGGGCCGGATGATCCCCGGCTTCGCCGGCTCCACCACCATGGACGGCATCACCACCGCCGCCTTCGACTACGCCCGGCTCGACCTGCCCGCGAACCGGGTCCGCTTCCGGCTGTCGAGCCCCGTCGTCTTCGCCCGTAACGACGGCTCACCCGACACCGCGACCACCGCGACCGTCGGCTACTTCGACGGCCACCGGGTCAGCACGGTCCAAGCCGGAGCGGTCGTCCTGGCCTGCTGGAACATGGTCATCCCCTACCTCGTCCCCGAGCTGCCCGACGACCAGAAGCAGGCGCTGCGCGACGCGGTCAAGATGCCGGTGCTGGACGCGGCGGTGCAGCTGCGCAACTGGGAGGCGTGGCGGCGCCTCGGCATCGACCGCACCCGCTGGACCGGCGCCTACTGGTGCCTGTCGGAGCTCGACCACCCGGTCGGCATGCCCGGCTACGACCACCCGAAGGACCCGGGCGAGCCGATCAACCTGCGCATGCTGGCCGCGCCGTGCCAGTCGGAGCTGGGTCCTGGGCCGGGCGCCGCCGTGGGCAGGCAGGAACTGCTCAACACGCCCTACAGCCGGCTGGAGTACACCATCCGCGACCAGCTCGCCCGGCTGCTCGGCCCGGGCGGCTTCGACCCGGCCAAGGACGTCGAGGCGATCACGGTCAACCGGTGGGGCCACGGGTACGCCCCGGAGTACTGCCGCCCGTGGCACTCCTTCTACCCCGACGGCCCGTTCCCAGCCGACACCGCGCGCCGGCGCTTCGGCAGGATCGCGATCGCCAACTGCGACTCCGTGCCGTCCGCCCGCGCCGACGCGGCCATCTCCGCCGCCCATCTGGCCGTCGCGGAGCTGCGGACGTGAGGCTGTTACCTCAAACCGTGCTTCAGCGTGTCGAGGCTGGACTGCCAGAGCCGCTCCGCCAGGCCGGGGTCGGACATCGTGTCCGGGACCCGCTCCGGGGCCTGCTTCGCGAAATAGCGCCCGGCCCCTTTCTCGCCGTCGGCGTGCGTCGCCAGGTGCACCAGCGTTCGCGCGCCGTACTCGGGCGGCTTGGCGTATCCGGGCACCGCCAGGAACATCCGCATGATCCACGTCTCCGCCGCGAACCCGCTGCGGATCACACCCGGATGGAAACAGGTGGCCGCCACCCCGCGGGCCGCCAGCGCGACGGTGAACAGGGCATTCGCCTGTTTCGTATCGCCGTACTGGAGCCAGCCGTTCCATCGTCGCTGCTCACGCGACAGGTCGGCCGGATCGAGCCGGCCGCTTCTGCCTGCCCGCGAAGAAGTGGTGACTACCCTGTCAACCCGATCTGTTAGAGAATGGGTCAACAGAAAGGGGGCCAGATGGTTGACCTGAATCATCAGTTCGTGACCGTCCACCGTAATCTGGCGCCGCGGACTCATCACGCCCGCGTTGTTGGCCAGCACGGCAATGCGCTCATAACGCTCACGCAGCACCGCCGCCAACCTACGAACATCGTCAAGCGATGTGTAATCGCAGGTCAAAACATCGGCTTCGGATCCGCTCAACCCGTCGGCCACGGCCTTGAGCCGAGACTCGTCCCGGCCGACGAGCACCACCCGGTGTCCCCGTCGTGACAGCTCGCCCGCCGCCGCGGCGCCGATGCCGGCACTTGCCCCAGTAATCACGCTAATCAACGCGTTCCTCCCCCTGCGCCGGAAGCATAATCGGTGCTAGTCTCCTGTGCGATCTTCCGGAGGTGTGTTTACACAGAGTGTGGAAATGCCCCTCGACTCCGAGGTTGGGACATGGGCTCGCAAAACCGGTCAATTCGGTTCAAGATCTTCTTATTGCTGCTGCTACCCCTCCTGTCTCTGAGTGCGCTCTGGGGCTTTGCCCTCAATCTCACCGTGGGTGACGGTCAAGCCCTCCTAAGAGCTAACACGCTTTATCAGACTATTGGTGTCACCTCCACCGACCTGGGCTTACAGCTCCAAGCCGAGCGGGCCCAATCGGCCGTGGCGGTCACCACCCGTCAACTCACCCAGGAGCTCGGTGCGCAGCGCGCCGCCACCGACAAGTCCGTCGCCCGCTTCCAGAAGTCCGCTGTCGAGGCCGGCGACGCGATCATGCCCGACCTGCGCGGCTCCCTCGACACCCTCAACGGCGAGCTCAACCGGCTCGGCTCCATCCGCGCCGACATCGACGGCGGCAACAGCTCCCGGCTGACCAGCCTCAACGAGTACAACGGGGTCCTCGACGCCATCTTCCGGCTCTATGACCACCTCATCTCGCTGCCCGACCTGCAGATCTTCCAGCAGGCGTCGTCGCTGCAGGCCATGGGCAACGCCCGGGAGATCATCGCCAGGGAGCACGCGCTCATCAGCGGCGCGCTCATCGACCACCGGCTGACCGAGCCGGAGCTCACCGAGTTCACCGAATACGTCGCGACCCGCAAGTTCCTCAGCGCCCGTGGCCAGGCCGGGCTCGACACGGCGCTCCGCAAGCCGTACGAGCAGATCTTCGCCGGTGAGCCGTTCCGGGACTTCACGGCGATGGAGACGCGCATCATCGCGACCGGCGCCCCACCCGCCGACGGCACGGATTGGAACGCGACCGTGGACCGGCTCGCGGCGCAGCTCGACCGGCTGGGCGTGTCGTCCTCCGAGGTGCTGAGCGGGCGCGCGCTCGACGCGGCCGGCGCGACCATGGTGAAGATCGGCAGCGCTGGCGGTCTCGGGCTGATCGCCGTGCTCGCCTCGATCATCATCTCCGTACGCTTCGGCCGCCGCCTCGCCGGCGAGCTGGCCGCGCTCAGGTCCGCGGCCGTGGAGCTGTCCGACGACCGGCTGCCCGGCCTCGTCGACCGGTTGAGCCGGGGCGAAGAGGTGAACGTCAAGGAGGAGGCCAGACCGCTCGAGGTCAGCGGTGCCGCCGAGATCGTGGACGTGGCCAAGGCGTTCGGCTCCGTGCAGCGCACCGCCGTACGGGCCGCCGTGAGCCAGGCCGCGATGCGGCGCGGCATCGGCCAGGTGTTCCTCAACCTGGCCAGGCGCAAGCAGGGCCTGCTGCACCGCCAGCTCGCGCTGCTCGACGGCATGCAGCGCCGTACGCACGACCCGGACCGCCTGGAGGAGCTCTTCCGCCTCGACCACCTGACGACGCGCATGCGGCGCCACGCGGAGAGCCTGATCATCCTGTCCGGCGCCGCCCCCGGCCGGGCCTGGCGCAAGCCGGTGCCCGTGGTCGACATCGTCAGGGCGGCGATCGCCGAGGTCGAGGACTACACCAGGGTCACCGTCGAGGCCATGCCCGGCAGCGCGCTCGACGGCGCCACCGCCGCCGACCTCACCCACCTGGTCGCCGAGCTGGTCGAGAACGCCACGATCTACTCGCCGCCCAGCACGACCGTGGTGGTGCGCGGCGACCTGGTAAGCAACGGCTACGCGATCGAGGTGGAGGACCGGGGCCTCGGGCTGTCGGCCGGCGAGTACGCCACGTTCAACGCGCTGCTGGCCAACCCGCCGGAGTTCGACCTGGCCGACAGCGACAGGCTCGGCCTGTTCGTGGTGGCCAGGCTGGCCGAACGGCACGGCATCCAGGTGCTGATGCGCCGTTCGCCGTTCGGCGGCACCACCGCGATCGTGCTGGTGCCGCGCAGTCTGGTCAACGACCAGCCCGCACTGACGGCAGGCAGCGGTGAGACGCCCGCGCTGCCCAGCCGTACCAAGAAGAAAGCGCTCGCGGTGGTGAACGGCACACACGCCGGGCTGCCAAGGCGAGTGAAACAGGCCAACCTGGCACCCCAGCTCAAGACGGACGAGCCGTCGGAGCCGGATCCGGAAGAGAAGACAGAACGCTCTCCCGATGAGGTACGGGACCTGTTCTCCGCCTTCCAGCGGGGAACCCAACGCGCCCGAGAAGAAGCGAATGAAGAGGGGGAGGCATGAGTGTGCCGACGACCAACACCGGTGAGCTGAACTGGCTCCTTGACGACCTGACGACCAGGGTCGGAGCAGTACGGCAGGCGGTCATCCTGTCGACCGACGGCCTGGCGGTCGGCTACTCCAAAGGGCTGACCCGCGAGGACGCCGAGCACCTGTCGGCGGTGGCCGCCGGGTTCCAGAGCCTGGCCCGCGGCACGGGACGGCATTTCGGCGGTGGCGACGTACGTCAGACCATCGTCGAGATGGAGTCGGCGTTCCTCTTCGTGACGGCGGCCGGGCAGGGCACCTGTCTGGCCGTGCTGGCCGACGCCAACGTGGACGTCGGGCACATCGCGTACGAGATGGCGATGCTCGTCAAGCGGGTGGGCCAGCACATATCCACCAACCCCCGGGCGACATCGTCATGAAGGAACCCCCGCGGTGGCTTGACGAGGACGCGGGGCCGATCGTCCGGCCCTACGCCCTCATACGCGGGCGCACCAGAACTTCCGGAGAGGTGTTCGACCTCATCGCGAGTGTCTCGGTCGTCGGCGACCCGGCGCACCACGACCTCGAACCCGAGCAACAACTCATCCTTCGGGCCGCACGTAACCCGATCTCGGTGGCCGATGTGGCCGTCGAACTCGATCTGCCCGTAGGCGTCGTCCGAGTGCTTCTCGGCGACCTGCGTGACCACGGCCTCATCTCGGTGACGTCGCCCTCAGAGACAGGCCCGCGCCCGAATGAGCGCATTCTCAAGGAAGTGATCAATGGACTCCGTGCTCTCTGAGGACCCAGTCGCGCTGAAGATTCTCATCGCCGGGGGGTTCGGCGTGGGCAAGACCACGCTGGTCGGATCGATCAGTGAGATCAGGCCGCTACGCACGGAGGAGGTGCTCTCCGATCGCGGCGTCGGCGTCGACGATCTCGACGGTGTGGAGACCAAGACCACCACCACCGTCGCGATGGACTTCGGCCGCATCACGATCCGCGAGGGGCTGGTCGTGTACCTGTTCGGCACCCCCGGGCAGGAACGGTTCTGGTTCATGTGGGACGAGCTGTCCTACGGCGCGCTCGGGGCCGTCGTGATCGCCGACACCCGCCGGCTGACCGACTGCTTCCCGTCCGTCGACTACTTCGAGCAGCGCGGCACCCCGTTCGTGGTGGCCGTCAACTGCTTCGACGGCGCCGACCGGCACAGCGTGGACGACGTGCGGATCGCGCTCGACCTGGACGAGGACGTGCCCGTGCTGCTCTGTGACGTACGGCGGCGCACCTCGGCCAAGGAGGTCATGGTCACGCTGGTCGAGCACTCGCTGAGGACGCTGACGTCGGCGAACTAGCAGCGGGCTAGAGCGCCCGCAGACCGTCGATCACTTCCCTGAGCAGGCTCTCCGTAGGCGTCGTGGCCTTGTTGAGCGGCGGCCGGACCGACACCAGACCGTAGTCGAGCAGATCTCCGAGCAGGACCCTGGCCACCCCCACGGGCAGGTCCAGCTCGGCGGCGATCTCGGCGACCGGTCTGGTCTGCCCGGTGACGCAGTCGACCAGGCGGCGGTGCCGGGCGCTCAGATCCGCCTTGGCCGGCGGCGGCTGGCCGGTGGCCATCACGGTCGCCAGCAGGTCGAGTTCGGCGGGCGAGGAGGACTTGGTGCGCCCCCTGGTCACCGCGTACGGCCGTACGACGGGTCCGGCCTCCTCGTCAACCCACTCGTCGGGCTCACGGGTCACGATTGGGATCCCCCATCCTGATCGCTGTCCTGCCGCCCGCGCTGCCAGCCGGACTGGAGCGAGGAGAGCAGGGCTCTGGCCTCCTCCGGCGAGCGGCCCGCGGGCGAGCGTACTTCCGCCTGCTCAGGGGGCGCCTCCTTGAGCCGCTGCGACAGGTTGGCCTGCCGCACCCGGCGGGGCAGCTGCGCCTCCTGGGAGCGCTCAGGGCCCGGCTTGGTCGTGCGCTGCCGGCGCGGGAGCTGGCCCGGGGCCGTCGTGTCCTCGGGTGTCCTGACCACCGAGACGGACACCGACTCCAGCTCGGGCACCCGCACCGGCGTCGGGAGGGCCTGAATCAGCCCCGTGGGTACCAGCACGATCGCGGTGGTTCCGCCGTAGGGGGAGGGCTTGAGCGTGACCGTGATGCCGTGTCTGGCGGCCAGCATGCCGACCACCGCGAAGCCGAGCCGCTCGGTGTGCGACGCCTCGAACTCGGGCGGGCTCGCCAGTTGCTCGTTGACCGCCTGGCGGGCTTCGGCGGGCATGCCCAGGCCGCGGTCCTCGACCTCGACGGCGAAGCCCCTGCCGACCAGCTCGCCGCGGACCGACACCTCGTTGCCCGGCGAGGAGAAGGCGGCGGCGTTCTCGATCAGCTCCGCGAACAGGTGCATGAGGTCGGCCACGGCCGCGCCGGAGACCCCGCACTCCGGCATCGGGTAGACGCGGACCCGGGTGTACTCCTCGACCTGCGCGGCGGCGCCGCTCAGCACGTCCTCGACCGGGATGACGCCGCGCCACCTGCGCCCCGCCGAGCCGCCGGACAGCAGCACCAGGCCCTCGGCGTGGCGGCGCATGCGGGTCGTCAGGTGGTCGATCTTGAACAGCCGCGACAGCGCCTCGGGGTCCTCGGTCTCGCGCTGCATCTCGTCCAGCAGCTTGAGCTGGCGTTGCAGCAGCGACTGGCTGCGCCGGGCCAGGTTACGCAGCGCCTCGGAGACGCCCTGGCGCAGCTTGGCCTGCTCGACGGCCGCGTCCACGGCGGTGTACTGGACGCTGTCGAACGCGTTCGCCAGGTCGTCGATCTCGCTCGTCGCGCCGTCGCACATCTTGATGGGCGGCACTTCGGCCTGGATGTCGACGCTCTGCCCCTGCCGCAGCTTCGTCACGACGTCGGGCAGCCTGATCTCGGCCAGGTCGAGGGCCGTACGGCGGAGCGCCGCCAGCTCACGGCTGATCCGCCGGCCCACCCGGACCGAGATGAAGATGGAGAAGGCGACCGCGATGAGGCCGAGGACACCCGCCACCGCGGCCCGCACGATGATGCTGATACCCGCCGGCTCCATCCGGGCCAGGAACCGGTCCCCGTTGTCCCAGATGACCTGCGTGTAGTCCTTCAGCGCGGGGTCGACCATGCCGCGCCAGACCGCCGGATCGACCGGCCGGCCCGAGACGTAGCCGTCCAGCGTGCGCTCCATCGCGGCCCAGCGCACGGAGTTGGTGATCTTCTCGAACGGGGTCCGCAGCTCGGTGTCGAGGTTGGCCATGGCCTTGGGGAACAGGTAGCTCCGCGTGCCGTCGATCCTGGCGAGCATGTGCATGTCGGCCATGGACGGCTTGCCGTTCGCCGCGACGATCAACGCGCGCTCGCGGTCCAGCAGCTCGCGTACCTCACTGGCGGCGATCAGGCCCTGTGCCTGCTGAGCCAGCCGGACGTCGGTGGCGAGGGTCAGCGTCGGGTAGAGGCGGTGGACCGCGTCGGAGATCGACGAGTACTCGGTGACCAGCCCGCCGGGGCTCAGCCTGCGGTTGTCGACCTGCTTCCTGATCTCGGGCAGGCGCTCGACGGTCGCGAAGACCTCCTTCAGCCTCCCCTGCATCTCAGGGGTGAGGGCGGCCTGCGTCTTCTCCGTAAGTCCATTGTCGCTGAGCCGCTTCTTGACCTCGTCGACCTTGGCGCGCGTGGTGCTCAGCGCGGCCGGGTCGGTGACGTTGCCGGAGATCACCTCGGCGGAGGCGAGGCGCTCCTGCTCAAGGGTGTAGACCAGGAAGTCGGCGTGGCTGATGACGCCGTTCCAGATCGTGTCGACCTTCAACAGGTTCAGGGCCTCACCGGAGGTGGTGCTCGCGGCGAATCCCCAGAGTCCTACCAGGGATACCAGTGGGAGAACCAGCAGCGTCGAGATCTTGAATCTGATGGATCTGCCAGATGCCATGACGCCCGCTCCCGGATAGAAGATCGCGGGAGACAATAGCACCAATTGCGGCGGTTTTTAAGATCGACTAGCCACAAACTTAGGATATGTCCGGAAATTCACAGGTTGCTGGGCAATTGCTCGGCCCCATGCGAGCCGCACCAACCACGCCGCGAGCACCGCGAGCAACGCCACCTCCGCGCCCAGCAGCAACCGCTCCACCAGCCCGATCATCACCCGCTCGCCGGGCAGGGCCACATAGGTGATCGCCAGCACCCCGAGCCCGCCCGCCAGGGCCAGCCACTCGACCGTCCGCGCGACCGGCTTCCACGCCTCGTCGGCCGCCAGCCGGGGCACCAGCAGGGCCGCCGCGGCGGGCAGGCTGACGAACGCGGCCACCGACACGTAGCGGTGGATCTGCGCGGTCAGGGTCAGGTCGTGGCCGATCGGTGTGGTCGGGATGACCGCGGCGACGATCAGCGCGCCCGACCACACCCACAGCAGCCGCTCCGGTAGCCCCCGCACCGGTGCGTGCGCCGCTTTCAGCGCCTTCAGGAGAATGAGCGAACCGAGGCCCAGCACCATCATCGCCGCTTCCGTGACGCCCCCGCGGTCGGACACGGCGTACTCGCTGACGGTCACGTTGAGGGGGTTCAGGTCCGGGTCGGGCACGAGCTGCCCGACCACGATCCCGACCACCGCGAACACGATCGACCCGCAGGCGATGATGGGATAGAGCCTCTTTGCGGTCATGTCGCTACTTTCCCGCCCACCGCCCCCACCCCACATCAGGCCCCACCCCTGACCCGACCCTGATTAGGTATCGGGGTGTCTTAAGGGATCTTTTTGTTACGGCAGGCACGGGAGGGCCCATCCGCCGACCGGGGCCGGCGGCCTTCCAGGGGCACGGTCCTCCGCCTCACCGGCTGGGCGCCGCTACGTGCGTCTTGTTGGCCGGGTTCTTCGCTTCACAAGCCCGAAGGGTCTCTGCCCACGCTGATCTCTTCGGCGATTCTGCGGAGTTCGGCCAGGTCAAGGCCTGGGGCCTTGGGCAACTGGCGCATCAGGGCCTCCATCACCACCGGGACCGGGTGGCCCGCCAGGCGGCCGGCGATCCCGTGGACAGCCCTGAAAAGTGCCTCATCCGTGTCGTGCATCCGCTCTCCTTGTACTAGGTCCGGGAGAACGGTACGGCGTCGCTGGGACAGTTTCGCGCTACTGCTCCAGCGTGTTCCGGAGCGCCGTGGAGATCTCGGCGAGATGTCCCAGTTGCTCGGGGGTGAGGACGTCGAACAGGCTCCGCCGTACCTCCTCCACGTGGCCGGGCGCGGCGGCGGCCAGCGCGGCGAACCCCTCGGTGGTGAGCACGGCGTAGTTGCCCCGGCGGTCGGAGTCGCAGCGGTGGCGCCGCACCCAGCCGCGCTCCTCCAACCGGGCGACCGCGTGCGAGAGCCGGCTCTGCGAGCTCTGCGCCCTGGCGGCCAGCTCGCTCATCCGCATCGAGCGCTCGGGCGCCTCCGACAGGGCCACCAAGATCATGTAGTAGGTGTGCGGCATACCCGCGTCACGCTGGAGCTGGCGGTCGAGCGCCTCGTTCACCAACTGGGTCGCGGCCATGAAGTCACGCCAGGTGCGCTGCTCGTCGTCGTCCAGCCATCGGGTCATGCGGCCATTTTACTTGAACTCTCATATACTTATCGGTAGCTACCGCCGAAAGGGGTTCCACCATGCCGGTCCAACGGCTCAACCACGCGGTCCTGTACGTACGCGACGTCGAACGCAGCGTGACCTTCTACCGGGAGGCCCTCGGCTTCAAGACCGTCATGAGCATGCCCGGCGCCGCCTTCCTCCAGGCCGCCGGCTCATCCAACGACCACGACCTGGGCCTGTTCCAGATCGGCGCGCAGGCGGGCCCGTCCACCGCCGGCCGGTCCGCCGTCGGCCTCTACCACCTGGCCTGGGAGGTCGACACGCTCGACGAGCTGGAGCGCGTCGCGGCCAAGCTGAGCGAGCTCGGCGCGCTGGCGGGGGCCTCCGACCACGCCACCACCAAGGCGCTGTACGCGCACGACCCCGACGGGCTGGAGTTCGAGGTCTCGTGGCTGGTGCCCGCCGCGCTCCTCACCGACGAGGTGCTCGCCGCTCGTACCGGCATCCGGCCGCTCGACATCGCGGCCGACAAGGAGAGGTACGGCGGGCAGACGCGCGGCGGGGTGGGCGTCTCCATCCCCGCCTGATTGTCTGGCGTCGCATTTCTGGCTGGATGTACCGTGGCCTTATCCCACTCCCGCGCCTTGGAGAAGGGCCATGCCGAGCGATCCTGACCATGTTCTCGACGCCATCGACGGCGTCGTCGACGAATGGGAGACGCTGAGCGCCGACGCGATGCGCTGGGCGCCGCCCGAGAGCAAGACGGAAGATCTGCTCCACGAGGTGACCGAGATCTTCGGTCCGCTGGCGAACGCGCTTACCCAGGCGTTCCGCCCGCTGGGCGACGCCGTGACCCGCGCGCTCGACCACCTGATCGACGACGACGACCAGGAAAACTGACGATGACTCCCGCACCGGCCCGGCGGGCTTTACCCCGCCGCTCGGCTCCCTCGCGTCGGACGAGCCAAGCAGGCCGGCCGGGTCAGGCGGCCCTGTTGGGTCAGGCAGCCGCGAGCCGCATGGGGCGCAGGGCGCTGGTGAGCTTGGCGAGCTCGGCCAGCATGGCGTCGGCGGCGCCGGTCATCACGTCGTTGGCCTTGACCGTGCCGTCCTCGACGAACTGCGGGTAGAACGCCAGGTTGACGGCCTCGACCACCGGGATCATCTTCAGTGAGCTGGCCACCTGGCGCAGGCCGTTGACCGCCCGGGTGCCGCCGGACAGGCCGCCGTAGCTCACGAAGCCCGCCGCCTTGTGCTGCCACTCCTGGTGCAGGTAGTCGAGGGCGTTCTTGAGCACGGCGTTGAAGCTGTGGTTGTACTCGGGCGTCACGAAGACGTACGCGTCGCCGCGCTCGACGATGGCGCTCCACTCCTTGGTGTGCGCGTGCTCGTACTGCTTGAGCCTGGGGTGGTTCGGCTCGTCCAGGAAGGGCAGGCCGACCTCGGCCAGGTCGACCAGCTCGACGTCGAACTCGCCCCCGGCCACGGCCCGCTCGTAGAACCACTCCCCGATCGCCCGGCCGGCGCGGCCGGGGCGGGTGCTGGCGATGATCACTTGCAGTACGGGCTTGGACATGTCCTGCTCCTCAGTCTCGAAGGTCTAGCCACTCAACATTATTGAGTAACTACATATTTCTTAGCAAGTTGAGGAGTATGATCTGTCCCGTGAGCCTCCATTCGGTATGCACCCGGTTTCACACCGCCCTGGAGCTGATCGGGGCGCGGTGGTCGGGCGCCCTGCTGCACATGATCTTCAAAGGCACGCACCGCTACGCCGAGCTCAAAGCGGCCATCCCCGGAGTGAACGACACGATGCTCGCCCGGCGCCTGCGGGAGCTGGAGGCGGCCGGGCTCATCGAGCGGCGGGTGCTCGACACGTCCCCGGTCAGGGTCGAATACCACCTGACGGAGATGGGCGAGGAGCTGCGCCCCGTCCTGGACGAGCTGGTCGTCTGGGCGCACAAGTGGATCCCGCTCCCGGAAGACAAGGCCGAAGCCTCCTGAGCCTTCGTCAGGCGGCGCCCAGGTGCTCGGCGACGGCCCCGGTGACCGGTATGACCGTGGGCAGCGGCCGGGCGGTGAAATGCGCCGGCTTGTGGGTGCGCAACAGCAGCTCGCCGCTGCGCTCCCACTGGAAGCCGCGCTTGTTCAGCAGCCCGGCGAAGACCGCTCCGGCCTTCTCGGGATCGCGTTCGGCCAGCCGCCGGATCGGCACCGGCGAGACGTCGTCGCCCCGGAGATAGGCGCTGACGAGCTCGCGATAGGGCCGCTTGGCGATCAGGCCGGGGTCCAGGAAGACCTCCTCCAGCATGCCGAAGTCGGCGTAGCAGCCGAGCCCGGCGACCTCGTCGAAGATCAGCGCCACCGTCTCGGCCCCGGTCAGCTGCTCGGGCAGATCCTGCCCGGCCGGTGGGGCGCCGCCCAGCCGGCCCGACTGGTAGGCCAGGTAGCCGCGCATGCGGTCGGCCAGCTCGGCGCCCCGCAGCACGACCAGGTCGGCCCCGAAGTGGCCGATGAAGCACTGGCGCTGCTCGCGCTGCAGCTCCCTGGCCTGGGTCAGCAGCACCGGGTTGCGGAACACCCAGCCGGGATGCTCCAGCGCGATGTGCGCGGCCGTCGACAGGAGCGTGTCGCGCGCGGCGGCCGGGTGCACCGCCGGGGTGCCGCTGATCAGCCAGTCGAGCCCGAGCGGCACCAGCCTGCCCACGACGTACATGCCGGGCCGCAGCTCCTCGAACGCCGCCTCGCCCAGATTGGAGAAGGCCCGGTAGACGAGTTCGTCCACGAGGTTGAACAGCAGCACGGTCGCCCCGTCGACCACCCGCACCTCGTACACGCCCTCGACCACGTCCTTCCATCTCGACAGCAGCTCGACATCGGACCTGGCGAGGTCGGGCCGCTCGCGCAGGAACCGGTCGATGACCGTGTCGCCGCCGGTCAGCCGGTGCTGGTGGGCGAAGTAGTCGACGGGCAGGAAGGCCGCGGCCTCGTCGGCGGGCGGGCCGTCGGCGTAGAACCGGTCGAGCACTTCACTCAGCTCGCGCCCGAACCGGCCGGAGGTGGCAAAGTGGATCAGCTCGGCCTTGAGCTCAATGGCGCGCGCAAGCATGGTCATCATCACTCCTTGTGTCCGAACAGACACTAACCGTCCCTGGCATGGTCGAGACGGCTCTTCCACGACTTGGGGTCACCACCTGCCACTAACCTGCCTTCTGTGAACGATGCGGCGCCCCTGGCGGGTCTGCGGGTCATCGAGCTGTCGAGCTACATCGCCTCGCCGCTCGGCGGGATGACCCTCGCCCAGCTCGGCGCCGACGTGATCCGGGTGGATCAGCTCGGCGGCGGCCCCGACCTGGGCCGATGGCCGCTGGCCCCGTCCGGCCGCAGCCTCTACTGGGCCGGCCTGAACAAGGGCAAGCGCTCCGTCACCGCCGACCTCCGCTCCCCCGCCGGCCGCGACGTCGTCGCCGCGCTGATCACGACCGCCGGCATCGTGCTCACCAACGCCGCGCCGCGCCCCGGCCTGACCTACGACGACCTGCGCGAGCGGCGACCCGACCTCGTGTACGCCCGGCTGCTCGGCCACCGCGACGGCCGCACCGCCGTGGACTACACGGTCAACGCCTCCCTGGGTTTCCCCGCCATCACCGGGCCGGAGGACCACGACAGGCCGGTCAACCACGCGCTGCCTGCGTGGGACGTCGCCTGCGGGCTCTACCTCGCCGTCGGGCTGCTCGCCGCCGAACGGCACCGCCTGGTCACCGGCCAGGGGCAGCGGCTGGAGGTGGCGCTGCACGATGTGGCGCTGGCCACCGCGGGCAACCTCGGCTACCTGGCCGAGGCCCAGCTCTGCGCCACCCCTCGCCCGCGACTCGGCAACCACGTCTTCGGCGACTTCGGCCGCGACTTCGCCACCGCCGACGGACGGCGGGTCATGGTGCTGGTCCTCACCACGAGGCACTGGCGCGACCTGGTGGCGGCGACCGGCCTGGCGGAGGTGATGGCCGCGCTGGAACGCGCCCTGGGCGCCGACTTCCTGCGCGAAGCCGACCGCTACGCCTACCGGGAGACGCTGGGCGGCGTGCTGGCGCCGTGGTTCGCCGGCCGTACCGTCGCCTCGCTCGAAGGGGCTCTGGGGTCCGTGCTGTGGGCCGAATACCGGGACTTCGGCGAGCTGGTCCGGGACGGCACGCTGCGCGACAGCCCGCTGATGGGCGAGCTCGCCCAGCCCGGCGTCGGGCCGCACCTCGCGCCCGGATCGCCCCTGGTCTTCGGCGGGCGTCAACTCCCGCCGCGTCCCGCGCCGGAGTTGGGGCAGCATACGGACGAGGTGCTGGGCGAACTGCTGTCGATGTCCACGACCGAGGTGGCCCGGCTCCGCGCTCAAGGGGTGGTGGGGGAATGACGCTCTCGGATTACGTACGCGACTGGCGTCCTGGGGTTGTGACCAGCGAAGACGTCATTTCGCCCGGCCCGGCGGCGGCTCTGGCGGCGGTGCTCGACGCGCCGCCTTCCGGTGAGCCGCTGCCGTTGCCGTGGCAGTGGCTGTACTTCCTGGAGTGGCCTGCGCAGGCCCGGCTCGGCATCGACGGGCATCCGGCCGAGGGTCACTTCCTGCCGCCGATCCCGCATCGGCGGCGGATGTTCGCGGGTGGGCGGATGCGGGCGCGGCGGGGATTGGAGATGGGGCGGCCCGCCGTAAGGACCGCTGAGCTGACGGCCGTCACGCCGAAGGAGGGACGGTCGGGGGAGATGCTGTTCGTGACGGTGCGCTACGAGTACCGGCAGGGTGGGGAGCTGCGGCTGGTCGACGAACAGGACCTGGTCTACCGCTCAGATCCACCATCTCAGGCAACGGCTCCCACGGCGGCGGTCGCCGGTGAAACCGCCGGCGCCGATGACGGTGCCGGATGGCGCCTTTCGATGACCGCCGCTCCGCCGCTGCTGTTCCGCTTCAGCGCGCTGACCGCCAACGCCCACCGCATCCACTACGACCTGCCCTACTGCACGGACGTCGAGCGCTACCCCGGCCTCGTCGTACACGGCCCGCTGCTGGCCGTCCTCATGGCCGAGCTGCCCCGCCGGTACGCCCCGGGCCGCCGGGTCACCGGCCTGACGTACCGCCTGCGCCGCCCCGTCTTCGCGGGCGAGCCGATCGTCATCACCGGCTCACCGGAGTCGGGACAACTGACCGTCCAGGACGCGGCCGGCCACCTGAGGGCCGAGGCGCACTTCACCTGACCCTTCATACCGTCTTGAGCATCCCGCCGTCGACGAAGTACGTGGCGCCCACCGAATAACCGGCCCGGTCCGAACACAGGAAGACGACGAAGTCCGCGACCTCCTCCGGAGTGGCGAACCGCTTGATCGGCGCGTGCTCCCGCGCGACCTCGTCGAGGTGCCCCTGCCAGTCGCCGCCGCTGTCGGCGGTCAGCTGCTTGGCGGTCTTCACCCAGTCGGGGGTGAGGACCAGGCCGGGGTTGACGCAGTTCACCCGGATGTTGTGGTCGATGACCTCCGTCGAGAGCGTCTTGGAGAACATCATCAACGCGGCCTTCGTCACGTTGTAGATAGGCTCGTACCACAGCGGCTGTACGGCGCAGATCGACGCGTTGTGCAGAATGACCCCGCCACCGCGCCGCCGCATACCGGGCACGAGCCCGCGGGCCAGCCGGACCGCCGCCATGACGTGCAGGTCCCAGTACGCCTGCCATTTCTCGTCCGGCGCCTCGAGTATGGTCTCGTTGGACCCGGCTCCGGCGTTGTTGATCAGGATGTCCGCGCCCCCGAAGCCCTCCTCCGCCGCCTCGATCAGCGCCGTGGTGCCTTCCACCGTCGCCACGTCGCACGCGACAGGCAGCACCCGTACACCGTGAGCCTCGACGATGCCGCGCGCCTCCTCCTCCAGCCGGTCGGCGGCACGGGCCGCGAGCACGAGATGCGCGCCCTCGGCGGCGAGCCCCCGCGCCACGGCCAGGCCGATCCCGGAGCTGCCACCGGTGACGACGGCGACCTTGTCCCTCAACCCGAGTTCCACGAATCCTCCCGCACTGTCCGCACATGCCCTCTCCATCATCGGGCACCATGGATCTTTCTCCCGGCGCGACACAGGAGGGTTCGGTATGGCGGAGCGAACACTGAGGGTTGCCGCGTACGGGGTGTGCATACAGAACGGTCAGGTCCTGCTGGCGCGGTGGATCTCCGCCGATGGCGCGGAGTGGGGATGGACCATGCCCGGCGGCGGATTGGAGCACGGCGAGGACCCCCTTGACGCGATGGTGCGGGAGGTGCGGGAGGAGACCGGCTATGAGGTGGTCGCCGAGCGGCTCCTGGGGATCGATTCGCGGCGGCGTGCACTGGCCGGGCCAGAGGGCCCCATCGACTTCCAATCGCTGCGGATCGTCTACGCGGTGCGGATCGTCAGCGGTGAGCTGCGCCACGAGGTCGGCGGGACGACGGACCAGGCCGCCTGGTTCGACCTGGACGCGGTGGCGAGCCTGCCCCGGGTCGACCTGATCGACGCCGCCCTGGAACTCCACCGCGACACTCCCCCGACGGGACGCATCACCCAGATATAGGCGGCTTCATCGGCCGTTCCGGTGCTCCCACTTGCGCGTCTCCGGGTTCCAGCGGAGCGCGCCGCGGGGGCCGCTGAGATCGAGGTCGCGCAGCGCGGCCAGCGCCTCGTCCGTCGCGTCGGTACGCATGTGCAGGCGCAGGTGGGAGTGGGGATCGCTGACCACGATCAACGTACTCGCGGCGGGTTCGCGGCCCTTGCCGAGCCTGCGCGCGAGCTTGCGCAGCTTGCCGCGGACCCCGTCGTAGGTGTCCTCGGCCATGCGGCCGATCAGCGCCTCCACGAACGGGACCAGCGCGGACGCCGTCACGACAGTGGCGACGACCGTCACCCACTCTCCCGCTTCTGGGACAGTCGGTCTGGCCCGCCGGATCCTGTCCCGCATCGCGGCCGCCTCGCTGGAATCGCCGTGACGTTCGAGGAACGCCGCGAGCCGCTCGCTGTCCCCCTTCCCCTCCAGCATCGACCGGGCTTCGGCCACGCGCCCCCGCCGCTCAAGGAACTCGCCCAGTGCCCGGGCTGATCCGGCCTCACGGTAGAGCAGCTCCGCGCCCTCCAGGTCGCCCTCGCGCTCCTGCCGCTCGGCGTAATGCACCGCCGCCAATGCGGAGCCGAGATCGTACGCCTCCCGCATCCAGCGATCGGCCGCCTCCCGCAGCCCCTCCTCCTCCGCCAACGACGCGGCGATCTGGTAGGCCTCGCCGCCCGGTTCATCGGACTCCAGGCAGACTGCCAGCGCCTCGTCGTCGGCACCGCGCATCGCCAGCAGGAGGGCGAGCCTCGGACTCAGCGACCAGTCGAACCCGCCTTCGGTGGCGCGGCGCAGCCAGACCTCCGCCTCGGGCCGCCGCCACTGCTCTTCGTAGAGGCGCGCCAGCAGCGAGAACGCCGTACGGTCCCCCGCCTCGGCGGCACGCAGGTAGAGCTGCTCCTGTTCGGCCGGATCCTGGCGGCCACGCCACGCGCCGAGCCTGCGCATGGCCTCGGTGGAACCCGCCGCCACCGCCCGCCGCACCCACGCGTCACCCTCCTCGGCCCGCGGCCCGTGCCGCCACGCGAGCCACAGGCCGATCATCGCCTCCGGGTCGCCGGCTTCGGCTCGTGCGTGCAACGTCTCTTCGTCGGCTGACTCCATAGATCCATCATGGTCGTCCGACCGCTTGACAGTCGCCACGGTCCAACCGAAAGAATCACGGCATGCGGCGGATATTAGGCAAGGCCGCCCTGGTAGGGGCCACGATCGGCGTGTCGGTGAATCTCGTCGGGGACTATTGGCCGCAGGGGTCAGGAGCCGATGACTTCGCCGGAGTCGTGGCGATGGCGCTTTCCCCTTTCCCGCTCGGATTACTGCTCGGCTGGGCGACCAAACTGCCGTATTGGCCCCTCGTGGGAGTGCTCGCGCCGTTCGCCATGTACGGCCTTGCCATGGTCGAGCTCCCATTCAGCTGGTGGATACCCGAGGGGAACCTGTTTCACCTGCTCACCTTCGCCGTCCCTGCCATGATCGGGTTTGTCCTCACGGCATGGCTGTGCGCCCTGGAAAATTGGGCGGTGGGCACCGCCATGGCCGGGACGATCGTTCTCGCCTGCTTGGCCGCGCCACCGGTGGCCGGGGCAATAAGCGAATCGGAACGGACAAGAGATTTCAAGAACTCCGGGGTGCCGCTGATCGCGCCCGTCATCCCGAACTATCGGCTCGCTTCCGTGGACGAGTGGAGCCTGCCCAAGATGGTCAGCCTCACTTATCATCCGACAGCGGCGGACAAGGTCGGCCCGGCGATCGCGGCCTATATCCAGCGGGCCACGGACGCCACCCCGAAGGCCGCCTGCGCGAATCCAATTCCGAACTATGGCTGGCAGCCGATCACGCCATGCAGGGAGATATCACCCGGCGTCTGGAGAACGCGCCTGGAGAACGAGTCCACCCTCCTGTTCGCCAGGCATGGCGACGCCCTGGTGCAAGTGGCCGGCCATGACTCAACAGAGGCGACCTTGCTCGCCATACTGCCGACGTTCCGCCCCATCACCGCGGAGGAGCTGGCCGCACTCGGGTAAGGCTTGCCACCCGGCCTTCTCACCAGGCGAGGAAGAGCGCTTCGGGAGAGCGGTGGATGAGGGTGGGGGCCATGGTCACGTCAGTGCGGGCCAGGCGTAGGCCGGGGAGGTCGCGGATCAGGATTTCCAGGGTTATCCGCACCTGCTCCTTGGCGAGCTGCGAGCCCGGGCAGCCGTGTGGGCCGTGGCCGAAGGACAGGTGGCGGAAGGCCGGCCGGCTGATGTCGAACTCGTCAGGGCGCGCGCCGGCGTCCGCGTCGCGGCCGGCTGAGGCGAAGGAGACGAAGACCACGTCGTTCGGGTGCAGCTCGGTCTCGTTCAGTGTCACGTCGGTGGTGACCGTACGCCGGAAGCCCTGGATCGGCGCCTCGAACCGGGCCGCCTCCTCGATGGCCGCGGGGATGAGCTCCGGCTGCTCGCAGAGCAGTGCCCACTGGCGGCGGTCGCGTAGCAGGTTCAGCATGACCGTGCCGAGCAGGGCGGTCGTGGTCAGGTGGCCGGCCAGCAGCAGGTTCTGGACGTTGGACACGATCTCCCTGCGCTGGTCGAGCGTGAGGTCCTCGGATCCGGGCGCCAGGCCGCGGAGCATCTCCGTGACCAGGTCGTCACGCGGTTCCCTCCTGCGCGCGCGGACATAGCCGTCGAGCAGGCGCTGCAGGGCCACGATCTCTTTCGCGGCCTCGACCTGCCCGGCCTCCGTCAACTCGGTGAACACCAGGTTCTCCGCTTGCTGCCCGCCCCTGATCGCGCCGGGGACGTCGGCGGGATCCAGGCCGAGCAGGTGGCCGATCACGTCGGCGGGCAGCGGTTTGGCGTACGCGTCCATCCACTCGACCTGGCCGTCCCCGGCGAAGGAGCCGATGAGCGCTTCGGCCCGTTCGGTGATGAACGGGAGCGCGGCGGCGACCCTGGCCGGGGACAGTCCTCTGGTGAGGGGCCGGCGCAGGCGCCGGTGCGCGTCACCATCGGCGCCGAGCACCGCCTGCACTCCGCCGAATCCCTTGACCAATTCCGAGAGCGCGGCCTTGCTGGGCAGGTAGTCGGGCCGCAGCGCACCGGCCGAGGAGAACTGCTCGGGCTTGCTCAGCACCTCGCGTACGTCTTCGCGTCTGCTCACCAGCCAGGCGTCCAGCTCGGGTACGAAGGTAAGCCCACGAGTCCGGCGAGCCTCGGCATAAAGGGGGTACGGGGCGCGGTAAAAGGCCTGGGGGTTCACGTGCCTATGATCGCCGGTGAGGTATCTCCCGAACAGGTCCAAACAGCAGCGTCATGAGGCGGCCTTCTTGGGCAACGTGAACCCGAGGGCGAAGGCGAGGACCGCGAAGCCGGCGCTGACTCCCATGGCGTACGTGGCGCCGTGGGCGAAGGCGATGGCGGCGGCGTCGGGACCGGGGGTGCTGAAGTCGAGGTTTCCGAACAGGACGCTTCCGGTCACCGCGATGCCGACAGCGCTACCGATCCGCTGGACGGTGCCGATGACGCCGCTCGCGGCTCCCGCTTCGGCCCGATCCACGGTCGCGACGATGAAGTCGGCATTGGGCGCGATGAACATTCCGCTGCCGACGCCGCCGAGGAGGAGCGGGACGGTCAGGTACCACCCGTGCAGGCTGGTGGGAGCGACGGCCACCAGGACGAGCCAGATGGCGATGATGCCGACGGCGACGAGTCCGAGGCCGACGAGGAGAACGGTACGGCCGAATCGGCTGGCGAGCTGGTCGCTTTGGGAGGCGCCGATGATGCTGCCGATGGCGAAGGGCAGCACGACGAGGCCGGATTGCAGGGCGGACGCGCCAAGTCCCGCCTGCCAGAGCAGGGCGACGCTGAAGAAGATGCTGGTGAACGCGGCGAAGTAGACGAAGGCCAGGACGACCCCGCCGGTGAAGGAGGCATGGACGAACAGGTGCGGCGGGACGAGGGGCCTGCCTCCGAGGCGGGCGACCCGGCGCTCCCAGAACGCGAACCCGACGATCAGCGCGACACCGCCGGCCATCGAGAGATAGGTCCACTCGGGCCATCCCTGGTCCTGGCCCTGGATGAGCGGCACCAGCAGGGCGACCAGGCCGCCGGCGATGAGCACGAGTCCGATCCAGTCGGTCCCCGTGTCCCGGCTTCCCTCGGCCCGCGAGGGCAGCAGCCAGAAGGCGGCGACGACGGCGACGACACCGATCGGAAGATTGACCTCGAACACCCATCGCCATCCGTCATCGGCTCCGAACGCCTCGATGATGAGGCCGCCGGTGAGGGGGCCGAGGGCGGTGGAGAACCCGATCGTCGCCCCCATGATCGCGAACGCCTTGCCGCGCAGCCGCCCCGGGAACATCAGCTGGATGAGGGCTGTGACGGGCGTGAAGAAGATGCCTCCGGCAAGGCCCTGGACCACGCGGAGAGCGATGAGCTGCACGTCGTTCTGCGCCAGCCCGCAGGCCAGACTCGCGACGGTGAACAAGGCCAGTCCTGCGATGAAGACCCATTTATGGCCGTACCGATCACCGACCCGGCCGGCGGGGATGAGCGCCAGGCCGTACGCGAGCGCATAGCCGGAGATCACCCACGACAACGTGGACTCCGAGGCGCCGAGGCTGGTGCGGATCGTCGGGATGGAGACGTTGACGATGGTGGTGTCCAGGAGCGCCATGAACACGCCCGCCAAGAGGATCACCAAGGCGAACCAGGTGGCGCGGGAAACGGTTGCCGGGAGCGCAGCCGGCGCACTCTGCTGATTCATGATGTCCCTTTCCGGGCCTTCTCATCGGCGATCACCTCGGGAAGGAGAGACGCCAGCTCCTGATGCCACGCGATCTCCGCTCGCAGTCGGTAGGACCCGTGCTTCATCGACAGCTTTTCGGCAAGTGTCAGATGGGAAGCGATCGCCTGAGCGTGCGCTTCATGGTCGGCGAGCCTCGCCTCCAGGGAGCCGATCCGTGCCGCGATCACGACGGGCAGATCGTCCAGGCGATCCGGGTCGAGGCGGGTCATGGCCAGGTCGAACGGGTCGGGTTTGACCACGATCTCGCGCAACGCGGTCAGCCGGAGGGACGCGAGGGTCCTCGAACCCTCCTGGGTGATCCCCCAGACCTGACGCTGCGGGTATGCCCCCTTCCGCTCGACCCGTAGCTCCTCGATCAATTCCTCGGCCGCGAGGCGCTTGATCGCGCCGTACAGCCCGCCCACGGTGATGTCCGTCCACAGATCGATGTGCTCCTCCTCGGCGAGCAGCCGCAGTTGGTGTCCGTGCATGGGGCCGCGTTCGGCCAGTGCCCCAAGAATGAAGATCCGAATGGAAGACACGAGACTACTCTTGCATGAGTAGTAGGCCCGCCGCAAACCACCGCGATCTCGGCACACGCCACCTTTCACTCCATGTTGGTGTGCCTGTCGCGCATCGCCTCGGGGGTGACGCCGGTCAGCGTCCCGAGCTTCAGCACCATCACCTCGAACAGCACGAACAGCGCGCCCTCGTAGACCGAACCCATCGGCAGGACGGAGGTCCGCCTTCCGCCCTGGTCGCTGGCCATGGTCTGCGCCGGGATCACGAGCGCGAAGTCGGCGAGCTTCGCCGCGCTGCTCTCAGATTCAGCCGTCAGCAGGAGGTTCGTCGCGCCCGCCGCCTTCGCCGTTCGCATCAGCGCCAGCACCGTGGCGGCTTCGCCGGGGCCGGAGGTGACGACGAGAACGTCGCCCGGCCCCAACGCCGGCATGGTCATGTCGCCGACCACCGCGACCGGCAGACCGAGATGGAACAGGCGCATCGCGAACCCGTTGATCTGCAACGCCTCCCGGCCGCAGCCGTAGACGCCGATCGTTCGCGCATCGGCGATCATCCGGCAGGCCGCGTCGATCGGCTTTTCGTCCAGTTTCGCGAGCACGGCGCCGAGCTCGTCGAGCGCGGTACGAAAGAGATTGTCGCTCATGAAAGCTCCGCTATCAGCTCCCTTTTGCCACGATACGACCATTTGGCCGACCAGTTGCGGCGTACGAGCGGCAACCGGCAACGCCAGAAGGACGTCACAGCCCTGTGGGCCAAGATCGTCGACCTCCAGGGTCAGCTCAAGACCGGAAACGGCTCCTACGCCGCCAAGGACGACCTGAAGCGCCGGCGCGAGGAGGCACTGAACCTCCGCATCGACGCCCTGGCCGCCGACCTCCGCAACCGCGCCACCACCGCGTAGCTCTCAGTTCTTGCCGGGGATCCGCTTGCCGAGGTTGATGAAGAAAAGGATCAAGCCCACGGTCAGCACGATGTGTCCCAGTCCGGCGATGCCGGAGATCGCCGCGCTGGTCTCGGCGCCCAGGACCGTCTGGGTGCCGTGGATGAGCATCATGAGGACGGTCAACCCGAGACCCGCGTTGTAGACCCAGAAGGACCAGTTGAAGAGCCTGCTGGCCGACAAGGTGAACAGCTTCTCCAACGCCAGCACGACAAGGTAGAAGAGCATGCCGAGCGCCAGCAGGTGCGTGTGCACGACTCCGAGCTGGCTGTCGCCCGTGAAGTCGTTCAACTTGGTGAGCTCGCGATAGTACAGACCGCTGATCACGCCGAGGATCATGTAGGTGTGTGCCGCGTAATAGATCTTTTTCATGATTTGTGACCTTTTGTGGGGGAGATGTACGGCCGACGGTGCGTCAAGACCTGGCGTCGTTCCAGGTCGCGCTGTTGAGGAAGTAGGTGTCATAGAGCTCCTGCACCTCAAGCAGGCTTTCCGGCGGCACCTTGCCGTAGGCGATGCGCTCCAGGTGGCGGAAGTACTCGAACCGTTCGACGCCCGGCGTGATGACGATGAGGATGTCGGCATCCTCCCCCGGTGCCGCGGCGAAGGCGTGGGCGAGACCGGGCGGCACCACCACGAGGTCGCCGCGCTCGGCGGTGACGACCTGCTCGCCGGACAGCAGCTGGGCGGTGCCGTCCAGCACGTAGAACAGCTCGGCGGAGCCGGCGTGGTGGTGCGGCTTGGCGCCGTCCGCGCCGTTCACGAGCGTCACCCGCTGGGTCGAGAGCGCGCCGCCGGTCGAGCTGCTGTCGGCCAGCAGCCGGATGGTGGTGGGGGCCTGGCCGATCACTTCGGCCTCCGCGGAGCGGACGATGACGGACTCGTCGAAGTCCGGCACGATCAGCGACATCTCGGTGACTCCTTTGGTTCAGACGAGGAAGAGCAGGGCGGCGCAGATGAGGACGAGCACGGCGGTGGCGAAGTGGATGCCGAACGCCACCGCCTTGGTGCCGCCGTTGCGCAGGACGATGACCGTGTCGAAGAGGGGGAGGATGGCGACCACCAGCATGAACCAGGCCTCGGCGCGCGCACCCACGAAGACGAGCAGGGCCAGGCCGACGAGGCCGTAGACGGAGTCGCGCTGACCCTTGATGGTCAGGTAGGCGGAGTCCCCGTCCTTCTTGGCGGGGACGCCGTAGCCGGCGGCGGCGGCCTGTGGCACCAGCAGGAACCGCAGGCCGATGAAGAGGATGAGCAGGTCGAGCAGGATGGCGAGTCCATAGGCAACGGGGGTGAGCACGATTGACTCCGATTTCTAGCGCCGCTAGTTGCAGGAGTGACGCTAACATAGCCTCGACAGAAGCGCTAGCGGCGCTAGAGTTGCGGTCATGGCGATCCAGCTCGGTTACGTCCCCAGCATCGAATGCGCTCTCCATCTGGAACAACGACAGATCTGACAACGCACCATCAACCTCGACTTAACAATCCAGACCAGCCGCAGGCGAGGCCGCTACGACGGCAGCGTGGTCCCCGAAGTCACGGCGCGCCACCACCCGTCATACGCCCGGCAGCCGGAGAGCCCCAGACGCAACGAAAGCCGATGTGGCTCATACCGGTGTCGATCATCTGTGGCCGGCGAGCGGCGGGCCGGTACCGCAGGCAGTAGGTGTCGGCGCACAGGTACGGCCCACCCTTGATCACCTTGCGCGGGATGCGGAACTGAGGCTGAGCCAGGTCATAGCTCGATTCGGCATCACCACCGCAGCAGGCCGCTTCGGGATGCCGTTCGGCAATCGGAGGTCCATTCCCAGACGTTGCCCGCCATGTCGAACAACCCATAACCGTTCTGCGGAAAGGACCCGACCGGTGCGGTCCCCGACCAACCGGACTCCCCCGTCGAGCGCCAGGGGAAGTCGGCTCCGTCCCAGGTGTTGGCCATGATGCGACCACCCGGGCGGGGCTCGTCGCCCCAGGCGAACGAGGCGCCTTCGAGTCCGCCGCGTGCGGCGTACTCCCACTGCGCCTCGGCGGGCAGCACGGCGCCGACCCACGTCGCGTAGGCGGCGGCGTCCTCGTACGCGACGTGGACCACCGGATGGTCGAGGCGGTCGTCGACGCTCGATCCTGTCCCCTCCGGAAAATGCCAGCACGCGCCCGGCGTCCACCTCCACCACAGACTGAGATGCCGCAGATCGACCGGGCCGCGCGTCGGTACGAACACCATCGACCCGGGCACCAGGTTCTCCGGAGGCGCGCCAGGGAAATCGGCCGGGTCCAGCGGCCGTTCGGCCACGGTGACATAGCCGGTCGCCGCCACGAACACGGGTGGGTGGTGTTGAACCACACGAAGAAGGGCGTGCCGGCCTCGGTCTGGCGGCGGATGAAGTCGATCGCCGAGTCACGGAACTCCTCGTCGCAGGTCTCCATCCGCTTCTTGGTGAGCGGCCCGGTGTCCTCGATGCGCTGGGTACCGTCCTCGCCGGCCCACGAGTGGATCACCCCTCGCGGCCCGAACCGCTCCCTGAACCCCGGGAACTCCTCCTCGGTCGGGTAGTCGGGCTGCTCGGGCTCCTCCTCGGCGTTGAGGTGGTAGAGATTGCCGAAGAACTCGTCGAACCCGTGCGCCGTGGGCAGGTACTCGTCACGGTCGCCGAGGTGGTTCTTGCCGAACTGGCCGGTCGCGTACCCCTGGTCCTTGAGCGCGGTGGCGATCGTCGGGTCCTCGTCGCGCAGCCCGATCTCGGCGCCGGGCATGCCCACCTTGGTCAGGCCCGTCCGGTAGGGATTCTGGCCGGTGATGAACGCGGCCCTGCCCGCCGTACAGCTCTGCTCGCCGTAGCAGTCGGTGAACCGCACACCCTCGTCGGCGATCCGGTCGATGTTGGGGGTGCGGCATCCCTGAGCTGCCAAGATTCGCTCAGCCGGTAGACGCGACGATCTGTACGCGGTCACTGTCGTTGTCGGAGAGGAACGACGCCAGCGCCTGCCCTTGCTCGGCCACGGCGGTGTCGTCGGCTCGCGAGAAACCCCGCAGCGGGGCGACGATCACGGTGCCGGCCTCGACGGTCCAGGTCGCGGCGACCCGGCCGTCGACCAGGACGACGCGGGCACCGGCGACCGACAGGTTGCGGTGGGCGTCGTCGACGATCCGGCCGCGGTCGTGGTAACCGAGGAGCGCGTTGTCGAACGCCGGCAGGAACCGCACCGGAGCGGGTGTGTCGGGGTCGGGGCGCGGTGCGTCGGGGAGGTCCAGCAGTTCCCGGCCTCGCTCGTCGCGGAAGGTGACCAGCTCCTCGCGTATCGCGGCCACCGCGGCCGGCAGTCCGGCGAGGCCGCACCAGGCGCGCAGGTCGGCTGACGAGGCGGGGCCGAACGCGGCCAGATAGCGCCGTACCAGCTCTTCACCGACCGGATCTGAGCCGTCCGTGGCCGGCGGGTCGATCTCGCGCCCCAGCCAGGAGGAGAGCAGGACGTTGCGTACCCCCGCCCTCGTACGCCATAGCCCGCGCGGCGGCAGCTGCACCATCGGGATCAGGGCGGCGATCAGCATCTCACCCAGTGCCCGCTGCCCCGGCGCCGGCCAGCGCTCGGCCAGCGCCCGCGCGAGCTCGGCCATCGAGCGGGGCTCGTCGTCGGCCATCACCGCCCGGCCCGCCGCCGCGAGCTCGTCGAGATCCACCCCGTCGAGCTCGCGGCGGTAGGTCCCGAGTACCCGTTGGCGCAGCATGAAGTCGTGACGGGCCCGCCAGGCCAGGACGTCGTCGGCGGTGAGGAGGTGGACGGTGCGGCGCATGAGGTGGGTCCGTACCACGTTCCGCCGGATCAACAGGTCCGAGAGCACCGCCGGGTCGAACGCGCGCAGCCGCGACCAGAGCCCGACGAACGGTTCCTGCGGCTCCTGCGCCTGCAGGCCGCACAGGTGCGCGACGGCGTCGAGGGCCGGCAGGTCGGCGTGCTCAAGCAGTAACTGCCGGGCGAGTGTCGCGCGGTTGAGCGCCCGGGTGCCGAGAACGGTCATCGGTTCAGGTGGACTTCTGCCCGTCGAGCGTCTCGCGCAGGATGTCGGCGTGCCCGGCGTGCTGGGAGGTCTCGGCGATGACGTGCATCAGCACCCGGCGTACGCTGCGCACCGCTCCCGGCTCGTGCCAGGGCGCCGCCGGCAGCGGGTGTGTCGCCGACAGGTCGGGGACTGTGGCGATGATCTCCGCGGTGCGGGCGGCCACCTGCTCGTACCGCGCGAGGATCCCGGCCGACGTGTCACCGGGCAGCATCTGGAAGTCCTTCTGGTGGTCGATCGCCCACTGCGGGAACTCGCGTGCGGTACCACTTGCGAAGTCGGCCCAGGTGACACCGTCGGGCAGGTCGTAGGACATCGCCGACGGGCCCTCGACCACGAAGCGCATCCACTGCTCCTCCATGGACGCGACGTGCTTGACCAGCCCGCCCAGGCACAGCTCGCTGACCGTCGGGCGCTCCCCGAGTCGCTCGTCGCCGAGCCCGCGGATGGTGTTGGTCAGGGCGGTTCGCGCGTCCGCGAGCTGGGCGAGCAGGTCGCCTCGCTCGGCGTCGAGCGTGGTGGTGGCGGTCATGGTGTTCGGCCCCTTCGCGTTGTCGTCGTTGACTGGCACACGACAACAGTCGCAGGTGAAGCGGACAGGGAGTGGCCTCTTCTCAGGGCAATATAGGCAGCATGCCGAAGACTTCAGCGCGACTGCTGTCGTTGCTCTCGCTGCTCCAGACGCGCCGGGACTGGCCGGGGGCGCTGCTGGCCGAGCGGCTGGACATCAGCTCGCGCACCGTACGCCGAGATGTCGACCGCCTGCGCGAGCTCGGCTATCCCATAGTGGCCTTCAAGGGGCCCGACGGCGGGTACCGGCTCGAGGCCGGCACGGAGCTGCCCCCGTTGCTGTTCGACGACGAGCAGGCCATCGCTCTGGCCATCGCACTCCAGATCGCCACCACCACTGGTGCCGACATCGCGGAAGCCGCGGCCCGGGCGCTGAACACCGTCCGGCAGGTCATGCCCGCCCGGCTGCGCCACCGGATCGACACCCTCCAGGTCATCGCCGTCGAGCGGCCCGGGATCCGACCGGACCCACAGGCCGACGGCGGCGTACTCATGGCACTCAGCGCCGCCGTCCACGCCCGCGAGGTGCTGCGCTTCGACTACACCCCCGTAACCCCAGCAGGAGCGGACGACAACGGCGTGCGGACCCCGCCGCGCCGGGTGCAGCCCCATCACCTCGTCACCTGGGGCGGGCGCTGGTACCTCGTCGCCTGGGACCTCGATCGCGAGGACTGGCGCACCTTCCGTGCCGATCGGATCACCCCGCGCACCCCTACAGGGCCCCGCTTCACCCCGCGCGAGCTGCCCGCAGGTGACGTGGCCGCCTTCGTGGTCAGCAAGTTCTGGAACTCCGACCGCTCCGGCAACTGGCCCTGCCGCGGCGAGGTGATCCTCGGCCTACCCGCCGCCGCCGTGTCCCCTTATACCCGCGACGGAATCGTCGAGGAACTCGGCCCGAACCGCTGCCGGCTCATCCTGAACTCGTGGTCCTGGCTCAGCCTGGCCGCCGCCATCGGCAGGTTCGACGCCGACATCGAGGTCGTCGGCCCGGCCGAGCTCAAGGACGCCTTCGCGCGCCTGGCCCGCCGCTACACCGACGCCACAACCGAAAGGCTGTAGCGGATCACGGTGTCCAGGCCGGATCCCGGCCGATGACGCCGAGCAGACGGTCGAACGCCGGGGCGTGGTCCGGCACCGCCACCGGCGGCCCGAAGGCGCCGCGCTGCCTGCCCATCTCCACCATCCGGCCGGTGAAGTCCAGCGCCCGCGCGACGGCCTCGGGCTCCGGCTCGTACCGCTGACCGGTGGCCCTGGCCAGGTCCCAGCCGTGCACGACCATGTCGACCAGGTACATGTGGGCCAGCGTGGTCATCGGCAGGCCCATGCCGGGGCTGGTCCCGTCCCATGCCTCGCGCCGCGACCAGGCGGCGAGCGTGCCCTTCACTCGCTCGGGGAAGTCGCCCGCGTAAGGGCCCTGCTCGACCAACGGCCCCTTACGGCCCAGCGACTCGAACAGCTCCGCTACCCACTCCAGATGGTTGATCAGGTCTTTGACCTCGAACTTCGCGCATGGCGTAGGCGACCCGAACTGGTCTTGCCGCACCGCGCGCACCAATCCAGAGGTGCGTTCGGTGGCGCGTGTCATCAGCGGCATCATGTCGTCCATGGCGGACATGGTGCCCCGCGCGTCTCAGGCGCGGCTTGTAGAAACGCGACAGCGCGGCTGGGTCAACCCGTACGCGGGGCTCAACTCCTTCAATTTCGCGCGCCAGGCGCCATCCCCCGAAATTTCGCCGTACGTGGAGCATTTCTGGGTCGTCACCTGGACCGACCTCGCCGAGCCGTACGAACAGCGCATCGTCTCCCACCCCACCGTGAACATGACCATCACCCAGGACTTCCACCAGATAGCGGGAGTGATCAAGGGTGGGTTCTCCTACACGATGCGGGGCAGCGGCCGCGTGCTCGGCACGCGGTTCCGCCCCGGCGGCTTCCGGCCGCTCCTCGGCGGCCCGGTCTCCGAGCTGACCGACCGTTTCGTGGAGATCGGTGAAATGTACGGCACGGCAGGCGCGGCCCTGGTCGGGCAGGTCCTGGCCGAACCCGACCCCCGGGCCGCCATCGGGCTCATCGAGAAGTTTCTAGTGGGTCTGGGGCCGAAGCGGGATCCGCTGGTCGAGGAGGTCGCGGCGCTGGTGGCGGCGGTGGAGAGCGACGTGTCCATGACCAAGGTCAACGAGCTGGCCACCATATCGGGCCGGTCGGTGCGGTCGCTGCAGCGCCTGTTCAGGGACTATGTCGGCATCGGCCCCAAGTGGGTGATCCGCCGCTTCCGGCTGCACGAGGCCGCGGAGCGGATCTCCCAGGGCATCGACCTTGCCACGCTGGCCGCCGAACTCGGCTACACCGATCAAGCCCACCTGACCCGTGACTTCACCGCCGCGGTCGGCATGCCACCCGCGGCCTACGCCCGGCTCAGCAGCCAGGCCTGACCCTCCACCCCGGCGTTGTCACGCCGGGTGCGTCGGCTGGGTCCCCTCGCCGGCGCTGTCCGCTCGAGCGGGGAGGAGCAGGGCGGTGACGACCACGGCCACGGACAGCACCGCGCCGATGATGAAGGCCAGCCGCATGCCGTCGAGGCTGGCGAGCGCCTCCGTGACCCCTTCGGACTTCAGGGCATCGGCTCGCGCGCTCATCACGGTGACCACAAGCGCGGTGCCGAAGGCCGCGGCGACCTGCTGCAGCGTGCTCAGGATCGAGCTGCCGTGGGAGTAGAGCCGCGGGGGGACCGCGCCGAGCCCAAGGGTGAACACCGGGGTGAAGGTCAAGGCCAGACTCGCCATCAGCAGCGCGTGCAGACCGAGAAGCTGCCAGTACGGCATGGTCATCGAGACCTGGGTGAAGCCGGTGAGCGCGAGCATGATCCCGATCGCGCCGGGGATGACCAGCACCCGGCCGCCGAACTGGTCGAACAACCGGCCGACGGTCGGACCGAGCAGCCCCATCGCGAGGCCGCCCGGCATCACGAGAAGGCCGGTCTGCAGTGCGGTGAGCTCGCGGATGTTCTGCAGGTACAGCGGCAGCAGGATCATCGAGCCGAGCATCGCCATGAAGGCCACCGACATCATGATCAACGCGACCGTGTAGGTGCGGTAGCGCAGGGTCCGCAGGTCCAGCAGCGGCACGCCACGCTTCTGCAACGACAGTTGCCGAAAGACGAAGACGGCGATGGCCGCCAGGCCGACCGCCACGATCGCCGCGGCGACACCGGCGTCACCGCCCTCGAACCGGCTGAGCCCGTAGACCAGGCCGCCGAAGCCGACAGCCGCGGTCACCACGCTCAACCAGTCGATGGTGCTGAACTCGGGCTCTCCGACATTCTTGAGCTGCTTCAGGCCGCGCCATGTGATCAGGGCGGCGATGGGGAACACCACGGCGAACAGCAGGCGCCAGGACCCGAACTGAAGGATCACCCCTGAGACCGTCGGGCCCATGGCGGGCGCGACCGAGATGGCCAGGGTGACGTTGCCCATCACCCGGCCCCGATCCTCCTCGGGCACCACCTGCATCAGTGTGGTCATCAGCAGCGGCATCATCACAGCCGTCCCGGACGCCTGGATGATGCGGGCGCCCAGCAGCACCTCGAACGACGGCGCGACCGCGGCCAACGCCGTACCGAGCAGGAACAGGCCCATCGCTGTGGTGTAGGCGTTGCGGGTGGACACCCGCTGCAGGAACCATCCGGTGATCGGGATGACAGCGGCCATGGTCAACATGAAGGCGGTCGAGAGCCACTGAGCCGTCTGCTCGGTTATGTGCAGCGCGCCCATCAACCGCGGGATCGCATTGATCATGATCGTCTCGTTGAGGATGACCACGAACGTGGCGAGCACCAGCAGCCGGATCACGGCCGGGGTGCGACCTGAACCGGCGGTCGCGGACTTGGCGGGTGAGTCGAGCTGTGGGCTGGGCACGGCACCTCTATCGGGGGTCGTCGGACATGATGTGGTCATGGCTGGCGAATTGTTGGTCATGCAAAGTCTGACCGGCACCACCGACAAAACTCATCGCCCTGCCCCAGCATTCCGGCAAGTGATACGAAATACCACCCGATTTTCACCGGCGAACGATGGTCTCCCGATCACGCGAAGGAGCACCTAATCGCCCATGACCTGGGCGAACATACCCCGAGAGCTCGCTGTCCGAGACCGCGGCGTGCTCCCCGGCGGGTTCGCACAGCGTACGGGCATCGGACGACCTCCCGCCCCGAGCGGCGCGGCAGCGGGGGCGCCGTGCCGCCTACGGTCGGCGCGCGGTTTGCGACATGAGCACCGCCCCCGATACCGCCCAGCAGCGCTTGGACGAATATCAGCGGCTCTTCGGTCAGGAGAAGACCAGCCAGGGCATCCGCTTCCGCCTGCGCGCCGAGCCCGGCGTGGCGGCGTGGGTACGGGACCTGGCCGATCGGGAGAAGGCGTGCTGCGCGTTGTTCGCCCTTGCCGCCCTCGCCGAGATCGGCGGAGCATGGCTGGTCTGGTAGGGCGTACGCGAGCAGCGCGGCGTCATCTGGATCGGCGCCGGCGTCCTCGCGCTGGGCCTGTACGGGTTCGTCGCCGCCCTTCAGCCTGATGCGAACTTCGGGCGCATCCTGGCCGGTGTCGCCGTGATCATGTACGCGCCGCGCGGCTGAAACGCTCCGTCACCAGCCGTTCGTGTGCCCCCCTGTCGTAAGGGTCCGCGTGCTGTTTCAGCACGCGGACGCTCTGTGCGGACCGGAGTGACTCAGTACCAGATGTAGACGCCGTAAGTCTGGAACGGGTGCCAGGTGCCGTCGAGCTCGCATTTCACGCGGTCCGCAGGCCAGCCGCCATAGGTGACCAGAATGTATGCGTGACAGGTCACGAAATCGCTGGAGGTGTGGACGCGGTGCCACGATGAGGCGTGGGCCGGAAGGGCTCCGGCCAGGAGCGCGCCACTGACGGCGGCGGCGCCCAGGCTCGCGGTGAGAGCTCTTTTGATTGCCTTCACGCTGGTGTTCCTCTCTGGTGCCCGAGCGGAACCCTCCCGCCGGGTGATGACTACGTGCCGAGCGTCTTGTTCGGTGAAGTGGCGATGGCGAGGTGCGCGCCTGGGAGCCCCGTGTTCTACATGGCGTCCTTGACCCTGATCTGGCCGTTGTCAATGACGAACCGCTGGTTGGCGTGGTCCATGCAGCGCCACAAGCGGACCTTGTCGCCGTTGTAGCGGGTGTTGCCGACGTCCAGGCACACGGGTTCACCGGCGGCGAGGGTGTCCTGGAGGATGATCTTTCCTCGCCTGACGACCCACTTCTGGTTGGCGTGGTCCAGGCACTGCCACAGGCGGACCCGGGCGTCGTTGGCGCGGGTGTTGCCGGCGTCCAGGCATACCTCCCGGGCGGTGCCGACGGTGTCTTCGACCTTGATAGCGCCGTCTTCGATGACGAACCGCTGGTTGGTGTGATCCAGGCAGCGCCACAGCCGGATCTCGGTGCCGTCGGCGCGGTCGTTGGTGGCGTCGATGCAGACCGGGAACGGAGCCAGGCCGGAGCGAGCGGCATGGTGCTGGGCAGAGGCCGCAGCGGGCAGAGCGGTGAGCGCGCTCACGGCGGTGACGACGGCGGCGCCGGCCAGCAGACGGCGGGCGAGCAGCATGGTGCCTCCTGAAAGGAAGATCACTTCGACCCGAGAAGCCTCCCGCAACCCACAGTCAAAGATCAACTACCCTCAGTACATGTTGCCCGCTCCACCTTGCGCCACCGCTTTCCCGGAGGGGCGCCACAACAGGGCATACGGGTATCACCGTGGCGGCAATGCCACCACCACCACCTCGCATGATTACTTATCGAACGTAATCAACTACTTAATGTAGCGATCGTTTCGAGGTCGGAGGATCATGCGTCTCCCCCCACGGCATGCACCACTCGCCGCCACCATCATCGTCATCGCCGGCCGTCCAAGCCCCGCCACTGCCAACGGCACCTCCCACGCCGAAAAGACGCACGCCACGATCGCCGGGCCACCGCCGGCCGCCACACGGCCGGAACCGGAAGGAGCCGGGGCATGAGGCAACCAGCGGCGACCGACGTCATCAAGGTGATGATCGTGGGAGATTCGATCAGTCACGGGAGCAGCGGGGACTGGACATGGCGCTACCGGCTCTACAAGCACCTCCGCCACCACGGGGTCAACCTGGACCTGGTCGGGCCGAAAAACGATCTGGAGGCCATCACCACGGCCCGGACCGGCGACGGTGACCAGAGCTATGCCGATCCCGACTTCGACACCGACCACGACGCGCAGTGGGGACGTCCCTACTGCGCGGAGATGAACGAGATCGCCGCCAAGGTCGCCGAGCACCACCCGGACTATCTGCTGGTGCTGCTCGGTATCAACGACCTGTTCTGGTACGACCATGGGACGGAGCAGAACGAGGCGAACCTGCGTACCTTCATCGGCAACGCCCGCGCCGGCAACCCGGCGCTGCGCCTGGTGCTGGGCACCCTGCTGGACACTCACAAGGCCACGCACGACCCCCTCTTCAACGCCCGGGTCTCCGACTTCAACCGGCAACTGATCTTGGTCGCCAACGACCTGCACACCCAGCGGTCCCCCATCGTCATCGCCGCCACCCACGCCGAGTTCGTCGCCTCCGCCCACACCTGGGACGGCACCCATCCCAACGCCCAAGGCGAACTACGGATCGCCGCCGCCTTCGCCGACACCCTGGCCGGCCAGTTCAAGATCGGCGCCCCCTACCCCCGCCCGTTCCCCACCGTCACCGAGGTCCTCCCCACCGCCAAGACCGTCACCTCCTGACGCGCTCGAACCAGCGCCAACAGACACCACGAGAACCAGCCGGGACGGCGCCGGGCAACACCGACGCCGTCCGAGCTCCGCCACCAAACCGCGCGCGAGTCGGTGCGCAACTCCAGATCACCGTTTCGACTCGCGACTCGGGCCGCCTGGAGCACCAGGCCCCTTCCCGGACGACACTCAGGAGGAACCCATGCTCGCCACCCTCGGCGCCCTGGCCGCCGCCGCCCTGCTCACCCCGACCATCCCCGCCTCGGCGGACGCGGCCACCGACATCCAGATCGTCGACGGCTACACCACAACTGTCTCCGACAGATAGGACAGCACCACGGAGACGGCACGGCCTGCTGAACACCCTTGCCATCAGCGCTAAAAGAGAGCGGTGGACGCCAACTTCGCCGCGCTAAGGGCGATCGCCACCGCCGCCACCGCCATCCCCGCCACCGATGTGCTGCGGTTGTACACCGTGGCGATCGTGGCTTGCTTCCGTACCCCAGGCCATGCCAGCGCCGCCGCGATGACCCCGAGCCCCGGCCTCAACCAGTCCTGCGTCAGCCGGATGCCGACGAGGATGGCGAGCACCGCGAGAATCAGGGAGACGGGACCGAGACGATCAGTTAATCGGGTCATAGCGAGCGAGTGTAGAGCGCTCACCCTCACTGTGATCGATCGCCGCCGAGCTGGACCGCAGCCCGTCCACGGCGCTGGACATCGGCAAGCCTTCCTGATCTGCTGCGTGCGGGTACCGGACAAATACCGGCCGGGGCGGCGGCTGCAGGAGGTGCGGGCGCTCAGCCGGCTCACAAAGGCAGGCCGGCCGATCGGGTGATGTGCTCATGGGCCATGGAATCCCAGTCCGACAGCCCCGTGAGCCTGGCCCTGACCCGCTGGGCGTCGGCGTGGTCGAGTTCCTCGAAAATGTGCAGCGCGTCGCCCCAGATGAGCCGGGCGGTCTCGCCTTCGCCCAGCTTCTGGTGGCTGTCGCCCAGCCGGGTGAGCGTTCCCGCCACGCTGCACAGATCGCCCGCGTTCCGGAACAGCACCAGGCTCTGCCGGTAGCAGTCGATGGCCTGCTCGTGCTGCTGGAGATGATGATGGATGTGGCCCAGGCTGTCCCAGGTCGCCGCCTGGCCGTGGAGGTCACCCGTCAGGAACTGCAGGTCGAGCGCCTGCCAGCAGTAGGCGAGGGCCTTGGAATGCTCGCCGAGCAGCGTGTAGTGCCAGCCGACCGCGTTGAGCGCCCGCGCCTGCCCGGCCTGATGGTTGGTCCGCTGGTAGAGCTCGAGCGCCTGCTTGGCGTGGCTGAGCGCCTCCCGGTAGCGTTCCTGCCGTTCGAGCACTCCTGACATGTTCCCGTGCGTGTGCGCGGCTCCGGTGAGGTCGCCCAGGTCGCCGTAGAGCCGGAGCGCCGACTGGAAATGCCCGAGGGCGTCGTCATAGCGGCTCAGCTTGGTGAGGGCCCACCCGAGGTTCCGGTAGGCGTGCGCCTGTCCGATCATGTCGCCGGTACGGCAGGCGGCCTCCAGGCCCAGCTCCTGGAGCCCGGCCTGTTCACGCCATCGGCCCTGTCGATCCAGGAAATCATTCAACAGCCATGTGAGCTGCCATAAATGCGTGTCGAACCCTGACTGCGCAGCGAGGGAGACGGCCGCCATCAGGACCGGATGCTCGGTCTTGAACCATTCCATGGCCTGCTCGTGGTCGTTCGCCGCCGACAGGACGACTCCGGGCTGGGGCGGCGTCAGGAGCAGCGGGCTCTGATGGACGTTGAGCAGCCGGGCCGAGTGGTCCGCGGTGTGCACGTAGTGGTCGAGCAGCCGGTGGAGCGCGGCCTGCCGTTCGGACTCGACCTCGTGGGCGCTCGCGAGCTCGGCGGCGTAGGCACGCAGCAGGTCGTGGAAGGCGTAGCGGCCGTGAGCGTGCTGGGTGATCAGGTGCGTACGCGTCAGCTCGGCCAGCAAGGGACGCGTCTGGGCCAGGGACATGCCCACGAGGCTGGCCGCGGCCGGCGCGGTGATCTCTGGGCCGGGGTGGGAGCCGAGCAGCCGGAACAACCGCGCGGTGTCGGCGGTGAGCGCGTGGTAGGACCACGAGAACACGGTACGGATCTGCGTCATCGGTTCGCCGCCGTCGAAGACGTCCAGGTAGGCGTCGTCGAGTTCGGCGACCAGAACGGACAGCGAGACGTCGGGGTTGCTCGCCGCCCGTGACGCCACGATCGCGATGGCCAGGGGAAGCCGCGCGCACCGTCTGATGATCTCCTCCGCCGCGTCTGCCTCGTCGACCACCCGGTTCGCGCCCAGGCGCTTGGCCATCAGCTTGCGGGCGTCCGAGACGGGCAGCAGCTTGAGCGGCAGCGGGTGGGCGCCTTCCATCGCCATGAGCCCGGACAACTGGCTGCGGCTGGTCACCAGGACCAGGCAGCCCGGCGAATCCGGCAGGAGCGGACGTACCTGCTCGGAGTCACGGGCATTGTCGAGCACGATCAGAACCCGGCGCCCGGCGAGCATGCTCCGGTAGAGGCCGGTCTGGGCGGCCAGGCCGGCCGGCACCCGTTGGGGTGGCACGCCCAGCGCCTCCAGGAGGCTGCGCATCGCCTCGGCGGGGCTCATCGGCGATCCGGTCGGGTCGAATCCCCGCAGGTTGAGGTACAGCTGGCCGTCCGGGAAACGTTTACTGACATGGTGCGCCCAGTGCACCGCCAAGGCGGTTTTCCCCACTCCGGCCGCTCCCGACAACACGGTGACGACGACCGCGGTGGGCTGTTCGTCGGCGGCGCCCAGGAGCGCGTCGAGCCGCTCCAGCTCGGGGGCGCGTCCGACGAATCCGTAGACGTCCAGCGGCAGCAGGGCAGGCGACATCGGAGCGGGCTCGGGCGAGGCGTGCAGAACCTGCCGGTGAACCTCGCGGAGGTATTCGCCCGGCTCGATGCCCAGCTCCTCGATCAGCACGTGCCGGACTTCCTGGTAGACCCGCAAGGCCTCGGCCCGCTGGCCGGAGGCGTTCAGCGCCAGCATGAGCTGGCCGTGGAACCGTTCACGCAACAGGTGGCTGGCAACGAGGAAGCGCAGCTCGCCGACGAGCGAGGCGTGCCGGCCCAGCGCGAGCTCGGCGTCGATGCATTCCTCCATCATCTGGCACCAGATGTCCTCCCACACCCGGACGTAGTGCGCCCGCAGCACCTCGGAGTCGATGCCGGTCATCGGCTCGCCCCGCCACAGCGCGAGCGCGTCCCGGAGCAACGCGGACTGCCCCTGCTGGTTCATGCTCGCGGCGGCCTGGGCGGCTCGCGCCCGTAGGCGCTGGACCTGTGTCGTGTCCACTTCGCACTTGTCCACGTTCAGCAGGTAACCACCCGGTTTGGTGAGCAGGACCTGCGAGGTCGCGAGGAGCTTGCGCAGGCGCATGACATGGCTGTGCACGGTCTCGCGTGCCGTCGGGGGCGGCTCGCCGTCCCATAGGCAGTCCACCAGATGCTCGACCGGGACGACCTCGCCGAGGCGGAGCGTGAGCGCCGCGAGGATGATGCGTTGTTTGGCGGACGTGACCGGTATCAGCATGTCCTGGTCGTCACGGATCTCCAGTGGGCCCAGCAGTTTGATCTTCACCGACTGCCCCACCTTTCTGGTGTCATCGAGTTGCCAGCCAGCTGCCAGGAGCGCAACGCATAATGCTGCTTTTTGTGGATCAATCACACAATGATCAGCCAAACCGGACACGTCAACGGGGCTGGTCGATCAGTGTAATGAATTCCTGACAACCGGTGCCATCGAGCTGCCATCCGCCTGCCAGGCGGCGTCGCGACGATCTCGTTACCAACGAGTAGCGTCTGTGAGGAGCTCAGCTTGCGCAGGTTCACCTTAGCCACCGCGGTCGCGGCGGTATTGCTTCCCCTGCTCGCCGCGTCACCCGCCGCCGCCGACACCGTCGGGGACGCGCCGACGGTCCCCGTCCAGGGGATCGGCCCCGGCCTCTACTTCCCCGCATCCCACACCTACGAGCTGCATGAATCTGACGTGGCGGCGGGCGCGATCGGCCGGCGTCACAACGTGACCGTCGTGGACGATGGCCTGGCCAAGCCGCAGACCGCCCCCGCGTCACGTCCCGAGCTGGGCGTCTTCGGACCCGGCTGGCAGGCCGAGTTCCTCGGCGGCACGATCGCCCGGAAACTGGAGATCCAGAACGGCGCCGTCGTCGTCACCGAGCTGGACGGCGGCACCTCGACCCGCTACGCGCTGACCAGCAGCATCTCCTTCCCCTCGGGCGGCGGCATCCAGAAGTACGAGGACCCGAACGGCTCCAAGATCACGGAGACCACCAAGTGGGACGCGGCGGCCGGAGAGCTGCACACCACGGTCGTGGAGACCATCGCGTCGAACCTGGCCACGGCGGACGAGGGCGACGACGTCTTCGTCAACGCCGGCGGCACCCCGTTCACCGAGGCCGAGCTCAGCCCCACCTACACCTGGAACAAACTGGGCACACTCCAGGGCGACAACTGGCGTGTCACCGGGTTCGGGACCAGCGCGTACGGCACGAGCCTGCTGACCTACGACTCCGCCGGACGGATCAGCACCATCAAGGACCCGGCCGTCGACGAGAAGCCGGAAGAGACGGTGACGCTCCGCTACGCGACCACCACCACGGCCACCTCCGGCTCGTTCGGCGACTACGCCGGCCAGGTCAAGGAGATCACCGTCGTCTCCGGCACCGAGGCGCCGAAGACCGTGGCCAGATTCGACTACAGCCTGTCAGGCTGGCTCAGTGCCGCGAGTGACCCCAGCAGCGGCACTGCGGCGGAGACGTACACCTACGACACGGCTGGACGCCTTGACCACCTGAACTCGCTAGAGCTCGGCAACTGGGACCTGTCCTTCCCCGCGAACAGTGCCTCCCCCACTGTGGCCTCGACCGAGCTCGACCGTCCGTCCGCCATCGACCCCCTGGCCGGCGCTACGGGAGTCGGCGACCCCAACGCCGTCGAACCGCCCGCGTCCGACTTCACCGACCCTGCGAGCATCGACGGGACGCTGTCCTCCCCCACCAAGTGCGCAACCGTCGAGAACTGGTTGTGGTACACGAAGAAGGGCTGTTCGGCCTGGGCCGCGCACTACGGCTGGCACAACCCGCAGTTCAAGAACACCCCCACCGGATTCCAGGTCGTCGGCATCAACCACGACCACTGCACGAACTCGCCGGACAAGCCCCGGTACCTGTTCTGGAAGTTCGACTTCCGGGTGCCCTGTGACATGCACGACTACGGCTACGGCCTGATCGGCAACACGTACAAGGGCTACAAGTGGTACATCGACCGGAACAAGAAGTCCAAGGTGGACAACCTGTTCTTCACCACGCTCGTCAAGAAGACCTGCCCCGCGTACTCGAAGGCCGCGCGTGTCGGCTGCCTCCAGCTGGCCGCCATCTATCGGGTCGGGGTGCTGGCCGGTAAGCCCAAGAACGGTGCGGACGCGACTCACGGTTCGCGCCCATAGAAGCACCTGAACCATGACCGGATGGCGGGCGGACGCCATCCGGTCCTTTCACGAAGGTCCTCGACAGCGCCTCAGCTGTCGGCGGGGCCGGTGCGGCCGGGAGAGATCAGGCCGGTTTCGTAGGCGACCACCACGGCTTGGACACGGTCGCGCAGGTCGAGCTTGGACAGGATGCTGGCGACATGGGTCTTCACCGTGGCCACGCTGAGGGTCAGCTGGTCGGCGAGTTCGGCGTTGCTCAGGCCGGTGGCGAGCAGGCGCAGCACATCCAGTTCCCGGGGCGTCAGCTGGTGCAGATCGCGGTGGAGGGTGGGCTTCGCGTCGTCGCGGCGGGCGAAACGCTCGACCAGGCGGCGGGTGATGGTGGGCGCGAGCAGGGCGTCGCCGGAGCGCACCAGACGTACCGCGGCCACCAGGTGTTCGGGTGAGACGTCCTTGAGCAGGAACCCGCTCGCCCCCGCGGCGAGCGCGGCGTACACGTAGTGGTCGAGGTCGTAGGTGGTCAGGATCAGCACGCGGGTGTCCTCGGCACCGCCCGCGAGGATCCGCCGGGTGGCTTCGAGGCCGTCCATCTGCGGCATCCGGATGTCCATGAGCACGACGTCGGGCCTGGTACGGCGGACCGCGGCGACCGCTTCGGCCCCGTCGACGGCCTCGGCCGCCACTTCGATGCCGTTGGCGGTGAGGATCATGCGGAATCCCGTGCGTACCAGTGCCTGGTCGTCGGCGATGACGGCGCGCAACCGCTCGGTCATACGGTCCGCCACGGGACGCGGGCCTTGATCCGGAATCCGCCCCCGGGCGTCCGTCCGGCGTCCAGGGTCCCGCCGTAGACCGCGAGCCGCTCGCGCAACCCGATCAACCCCCTGCCGTCACCGGTACGCGGCCCGGCGCTTCGTGTCCCGCCGGTGTCGCTCACCTCGATCTCCAGCCAGTCGCCGTGATGGCCGATCGTCACGGACGCGGCGGCTCCGGGCGCGTGCTTGATCGTATTGGTGAGGGCTTCCTGTACGACCCGGTAGGCGGCGAGGTCGATCCCGGGGGGCAAAGGCCCGGGCGGCGACACCGCGACGCGCACCGGCACTCCGGCGGCGCGGACTCGTTCCACCAGGCCGTCGAGCTGTTCGAGCCCGGGTTGGGGTTCGAGCCCGTCGGATGGCCCGTCGAGGCGTTCGCCGCCCGGGCCGGCGAGCAGGCCCATGACATGGCGCAATTCGGCCATGGCGGCCCGGCCGCCGGACTCGATCGCGAGCAGAGCCTGCTTCGACTGTTCCGGCTCCACGTCCATCACGCTGCGGGCCGCACCGGCCTGGATCACCATCACATTGACATTGTGGGTCACCACATCGTGGAGCTCGGCGGCGATCCGGGACCGCTCCTCGGTGACAGCCCTGCGCATGGCGTCCGCCTGCGCCTGCTGCAGCTCGGTGAGCCGGTGCCGGCTGGCTCCAAGCTGCCGCCGCCAGAAACGGACGAAACTCCCGATGACGCCGACGCTCAGCAGGACGACGAACGGCCCCATCCAGCCCGGCAAGGCAGGCGTGATGTCCCCGAACCCGGCACTACCGGCGAGCCCGGCGGCGAGCACGAGGCCACCCATCGCCGGGATCCGGTGACGGCTATAGGCGGCGGCGCCGTACGCGGCGACAGCGCAGGTCAGTACGGTGATCCAGGTCGCATCCGCTTGGGTGGCCCGGGCCGCTGCCAGCACCACCCAGAAGGTGATGAGCGGGTACCGGCGCCGCGCCGCCAGCGGCAACGCCGTCAGCGCCACGAGGAACACGGGCGGGTCGTGGGACGGAAGCCGGGCAAGTGGTAGGGATGCGCCGGGAGGTAGTGCGTGGCCGGCCGGGGGACCAGGTCGCAGCCGCAAGTACTCGATCGCTTCGGGCTGATGCGCGGTAGAGCCGATCGCTGGATCTTTCGCCCATAGGGTCACCGCGATGACCGTCAGGACGATCGCGATCACCACGTCGACGGCGAGTGCTCCGCGAGACAGCCTTGGGGGTCCGCCGCTGCTCCGCCCCGGCGTGTCCCGGACGCCGCGCTGATCTGAGTAGTCCTCGTTCAGCCGGCTGTACAGGTCGAGCACCTGCCGCCACCACGACCGTCGTTCACCGATTTCCACCGGCACATTGTCACGCCTGCCCCGTTCGTCCCACATCGGTCGCCATGACGGGAGTTCCCGCTCTTCGGGACTAGATCGCAGGGATGAGCCGGCGGCCCCTCGTTCTCAGGCGGTACGTGATCTCGGTTTGACGGCCGAAGCGCACCCACATGAGCAGTACCTAGTTTCGTTCCCGGCACTGTTCATGACCACCTTTTCAGGAGGACATAGCGTGACTTCTGTCCTGCAGGCCCAGGCACTGGGCAAGAAGTACGGCAGACGCTGGGCGCTGCGCGAGTGCACCATCGACATCCCGGCGGGCCACGTCGTGGGGTTGGTGGGTCCCAACGGAGCCGGCAAGTCCACGCTGCTGAAGCTGGCCAGCGGCCAGCTCGAACCGACCGCGGGCGGCATCACCGTGCTCGGCGGCCGGCCAGGCGGCACGTCCGCGCAGTTGGCCAAGGTCGGGTTCGTCGCCCAGGAGACCCCCGTCTACGCGGGCATGACCGTTGCCGAACACCTGCGGCTGGGAGCTCGGCTCAACCCCCGCTGGGACGACGGCATGGCGCGGGAACGCATCGCGCGGCTCGGCCTCGTCCCCGCGCATCGGGCGGGCAAGCTGTCGGGCGGCCAGCGCGCCCAGCTCGCCCTCACCCTCGGCCTGGCCAAGCGGCCCGAGCTGCTGATCCTGGACGAACCCGCGGCCGCACTCGACCCGCTGGCCCGTCACGAGTTCGTGCAGGGGCTGATGGAGGCCGCCGTCGAGCACAAGCTGAGCGTGGTGCTCTCCTCCCACCTGGTCTCCGACCTGGAACGGGTCTGCGACTACCTGATCGTGCTCGTCGACTCCCGCGTCCAGATCGCCGGGAAGACCGACCAGCTGCTGGCCACCCATCACCGGCTCACCGGCCCGCGCCGCGATCCCGACCGGCTCCCCGACGACCAGCATGTGGTCTCCGCCAGCCACACCGACCGGCAGAGCACGTACGTGGTCCGTACCGACGCCCCGATCCACGACCCCGCCTGGACGGTCAGCCGGCTCAGCCTGGAGGACCTCGTCCTGGCCTACATGGACAGGCGCACCGCCGAGAACCGGCGAGTCGCCCTGGAGGTGCGGCGATGACCTGGCTGACCTGGCGGCAGTTCCGCGACTCGGCCGCGATGACGGCCGCCGTACTCGTGGTCCTCACCGCCGTGCTGGCCCTGACCGGCCCGGATCTGGCCTCCCGCTACGCTGCGGGGATCGCCGGCTGCACCCCGGACAACACCTGCGACGACTTCTTCGACCGCTTCTTCGACGAGTACCAGCTCCCCTTCCTCGCCCTCACCCTCGTCGTACTGATCCTGCCGGCGCTGGTCGGGCTCTTCTGGGGAGCTCCGCTGATCACCCGCGAGCTGGAGTCGGGCACGCATCTGCTGGTGTGGAACCAGAGCATCACCCGCGGCCGCTGGCTGGCGGTCAAGCTCGGGCTCACCGGCCTGGCCGCCACGGCCGCCGCCGGACTGTGCGGCCTTGCGGTGACCTGGTGGTCCGACCCCCTGGACAAGTCAGCGGTTCCGGAAATGGCCCGGATGGCTCCCCTGGTGTTCAGCGCGCGCGGCATCGCCCCGATGGGGTACGCGGCCTTCGCCTTCGTCCTGGGCGTGACCATGGGCGTGCTGGTGCGCCGCACACTGCCCGCCATGGCACTCACCCTGGTCGCTTTCACCGCGATCCAGCTCGCGATGCCGCTGCTGGTCCGTCCCCACCTGATGCCCCCGGTCACGTCGACCTTCGAGCTCGGCCGGACGAACGTGAACGGCATCGTGCCGCAAGGGCAGCAAGGCGGAGCCATGCAGGTCTTCCTGAGCACGTCGGCCGTTCCCGGCCACGCGGGCGCCTGGGTCCTGTCCAGCGTCCTGGTCGATCCGTCCGGACGTACCGTCGCCGGCGGCGATGGAGCCTCGGGGCCGTCGTCGACGATCGCGCGGTCCATCCCGATCTCCACGACGTCGGGACCCTGCGCACCATCGAGGGGACAGGGCACGGACGCGTGCACAGCGGAGATCAACCGGCTCGGCTATCGGCAGCAGGCGACGTACCAGCCCATCGAGAGCTTCTGGCCCTTCCAGTGGATCGAGACCGGGATCTACGCCCTGCTCACCCTCGGCCTCATCTGGCTCTGCTTCTGGCGGGTACGGAGAGGCTTGTCATGACCGTCGTCAGGATCGCGGCCGCCGGGCTCGCCCTGCTCCTGGCGGCGGCCTGCACGGCACCGGCGCCACCGCGCGGCGAGGCGAGCACGGCGGGCAGTACGGTCTGCGCGCCGCCCCAGGGAGCGCCCGGGGCGGAGACTCCCACCACGATCGACGTGATCGAGCAGGCGTACTTCTGCATCCTCGGCAACTACTACAGCGGCGCCACCCTGGACGCCCGCTCACTGCTGACCGCCGGATTCGTCGCCCTGACCCAGGAGCTCAACCGCGACGGACGCGACCTGCCGGGGGCCGGCATGCCCGCGCTGACCGGCGACCGCAAAGCCGACTGGGCCGCCTTCGAGGGGGTCTATCGGAAGGTCACCGATCAGGTGCCGGACCTGCGTGACAAGCTGGCCGTCGTCACCCTTGAGGCGATGGTGGCCGGCCTCGGCGACAACCATGCCGGCTGGACGCACGACGCCAAGCGGCCGCCCGACTACTACGACGGTGACGGCTACGGCCTGGGTCTGCAGGCGAACGTGGACGCTTCGCAGGCGGACGGCAACCTCGGCGTCGCACTCGCTCCGCTGTTCGTCACCGCCGTGCAGGGCGGCGCGGCGCAGGCCGCCGGACTGCGCGCGGGCGACATCATCGAATCGATCAACGGATCGGCGCCCTTCATCGACGCGAAGGCCACCCCCGCGATCGCCGCCCTCTACCCGCAATATCCGGAAGCGCACCCCGTCCGGCTGCGGCTCCTACGGCAGAGCACCGGCCGCCGCTGGAGCGTAACGCTCAAACCCGGCCTCTACCAGCGAGACCTGGCCACTCTGCAAGTGGTGCAGTCGAAGCTGCTGGACGACGATGTCGCCTACGTACGGCTGACCGGATTCGTGCCCGACTCCGCGGACCGGGCCCTGCGGGCGATCTCCAGGCTGCGGAAAGGCCGGACGCTCACCGGCGTCGTGCTGGACCTGCGCGGCAACAGCGACGGCAGCCCCACGGAGGCGATCCGGCTGCTGAGCACGTTCGGCCACGGCAAGGTCACCGCCTACCAGTGCACCGTGGACGGCAAATGCGAGACTTCGTGGACCGACGACACCGTCGAGCTGCTCGGCCTGCCCCTGATGGTGCTCACCGACCGCAGCTGCGCCTCGGCCTGCGAGCACTTCAGCTCCGCGGTCAAGGACCTGCGCCTGGGCCAGCTGGTCGGCACCAGAACCGCCGGCGTCATCTCCGGGCCGGCGCAGTCGTACCTGCTGCGCAACAACACCCTGCTGAGCTTCCCGGCCAGGCATCACCTGGGGCCCAACCGCGAGGTGATCGACCGGATCGGCGTGCCGCCCGACCACTACGTACCCCTGACCCCCAAGGACGCGGCCGCCGGACGCGACCCCGCCCTGGCCAAGGCCCTGACCTTGTTGCACAAGTGAACGGACCTCTCCATGAGACTGCTCCTGGCCGTCGCCGCGGGACTGGCCGTCCTCGCCGCGTCCGCCTGCTCCACACCCGCGCCGCCCCGATCCGACGCCGTGTCCGCCGCGCCCGCCGGGCCTGCCACCCTGCCCGCCCCCTCCGGCGCCCACCCGGTCGGCACCACCGCCCTGTATCTGAAGGACACCTCCCGCCCCGATCCCTGGAACCTCGACGTCGACGCCAGGGAGCTCAAGGTCACCCTGTGGTATCCGACCGAGCAACGGGACGGACCGCAGGCGCCGTACATGACACCCAAGGAATCGGAACTCCTCCTGAAAGGCTCCGGGATTGCGAGCGCGCCGTACAACACGCTGAGCAAGACCCGCACGAACGCCATCAAAGACGCCGAACCCGCAGGGAAGACGTTGCCGCTGGTGGTGCTCTCCCCTGGCTTCACCAAGCCGATGAGCACCCTCACGTCCTTGGCCGAGGACCTGGCCAGCCGAGGGTACGTCGTGGCCGGGATCGACCACACCTACGAGAGCTACGCCACGACCTTCCCCGATGGGCGGGTCGCCGAATGCCTCGCCTGTGACAGCAACTCCGATCCCGGCTTCGGCGCCGGGCTCGTCCAGGGCCGGGCGGCCGACGTCTCGTTCGTGCTCGACCAGCTGCCGGCGAAGTGGGCCGGTTCCGACCGGATCGACCGCTCCCGCATCGCGATGGTCGGCCAGTCGATCGGCGGATCCAGCGCTATGGCGACCATGCTCGAAGACCCCCGAGTGCGGGCCGGGATCGACATGGACGGCACCGCCTACGCCCGGATCCCCAAGAGCGGGTTCTCTCGGCCGTTCATGTTCCTGGGTTCGGCGGAGCACGTCTCCGGAGGCCCCATGCCTACGTGGGACCGCGACTGGAAGCTGCTCACCGGATGGAAGCGCTGGATCGTGCTGACAGGAGCGGAACACCAGTCCTTCACCGACACCCCGCTGCTTTCGGACGCCCTCGGCATCAAGCCCCTCCCCGGCGTCCTGGGCGCGGCGCGCGGCGCCGAACTCACCCGCACCTACGTGGCGGCCTTCCTCGACCAGCACCTGAACTCGCAACGGCAGCCCCTCCTGGACAAGCCGTCATCGCGCTATCCCGAGGCCAAGTTCTGCCCCGCGGCCTGCGCTCACCCCTGAGGCCATCGGATGCCTGCCTGGCCGGGTGCACGGCGGCGAGCCTGGGCAGGTGACCAAAGACGCGATGCGCCAGCGGGATCGGCGACCGGCTGGAAGCCGGACGCTCGATACCGCTGGCGCGTCAGGCCGGTGACGTGCCTACCCGGACGAAGAACCGAGCCGAGTCGTCATCCTGGAGGGCATTTCCGGTCCAGATGGGAGAGCTTTCAGGGCGCGTCCCGCCCGCCGCTACGTCCTGTATCGGAAGATGATCCGGCCGCGGGTGAGGTCGTACGGGCTGAGCTCCACGAGCACCCGGTCATACGGCAAGATCTTGATGTAGTGCTTCCTTATCTTCCCGCTGATGTGCGCCAGCACCTTGTGCCCGTTCGCAAGCTCCACCCTGAAGGTGGCGTTGCGCAGGCACTCGACGACGGTGCCCTCGACTTCGATGCCGTCTGCTGTTCTGGCCATAATTCTCGCATTTCTCCGGTCGGTGACTTGTGAGGTCGATGAGGAGACGGATTCCGTTGACGCAACCGTGATCGACGCGCTGCATCAGGCCGGTCCCCTCGCGCGGTGAGGCGGTGGGGCGTCAGCGGAGCACCAACTCCAGGTTGCTGCTCGTACGCCGGGCGCCGACGCCCTCGAACAACGCCGTGGCCGCCCCGTTGGATTCGTTCACCTCGGCGGACGCCGTTTCGATCCCGCAGCGGTGCAGCGAACCCAGCACGTGGGCGAGCAGCGCCTGAGCGATACCGCGGCGGTGGTGGTCGGACCGGACTGCGATCAGCCCGATCCGTGGCTGCCGGGTCACCGGCGCCAACCGGACCAGTCCCACATATTCCCCGGACTGTGCCGCCACCGCGTACTTCGACGGGTCCAGCAGGGTGACGCCGTCCGGGCGAGGCAGCACCTCAGCCGGCATCTCCTGCCATCCGACGGTGGCCTCGACCTCGTCGCGAATCACGCGGTCCAGCTTGCGCAGAGGACCCTCCTCCGCCTCGCCGACGGTGACTATCGTCACGCCCGGCGGCGGCAGCACTGAGCCGAGTCCCGTGACCCGCGGGTCGGTGGGCACGAGGTACTCCCACTCGCGGCGTCGGGTCGTGAAGCCGACTCGCTCCCAGTGGGACGTCAAGTCGAGGTCGGCCTCGTCGACCAGCGTGTGCAGTGGCTTCGGCAGATCTGCCAGCATGGCATCGGCGAGTTGGTCGAAGGCCGCGCAGTGCCACGCGTCGATGCTGAGGAAGATCCGCCCGTCGGGTCTGCGCGAAGAATCGCCGCGGCCGACCACCCGGTCGTCCGCCACAGCGTGCCACTGCCTCTCCGCGACCCGCGTGATGGCTACGGCATGCTCGCCCGTGCCCGGAGTGAAATGCCCAGAGTCCATAGGTTGTTGCCTTTCGGGAGTGCCTTGTCGAGGCGCTCCCGGCGACACCTACGTCAATCGCCCGACCGTGATGACGAGGGGGAGCACCCACATCGATACAGCGTTCATGGGTCTCACCTCCTCGTGGCCTGTCACGGTGTAGCGGACGCTATCAGCCCGAACGTCGTCCCGCCCAATCATTTTCCGCCGGCCAACCAGGCGGGCCGCCAACGCGCTCATCTGCCGCGATGTGTGCCGCCCGAACCGCGTCGTCGGCCACTTTCGCAGCACCTGTCGATCATGGTGTGTGCACGGTTGGTGCATCATGCAGCGCGCCAAGCCGGCCGAGTGGCGTCGTTCCTACCGGGGAGGACAGCCGCCTCTACCGATGAGCGGACGCTCGGCCCCTGACCGATGGACGAAGGTGACTCTGCCACCATCAGTGCCATGAGCGACTGGGAGCAGTTCCTCCACGAGGTTTCATGGTTCCTCCAACCCGGAGAGAGCGCTGTAGTGGGCGAGGCGCAGCCGTGGATCCGCGGATCGATCGACGACTTGCCTGAACTGTCTGCTCTGCTCCAATCGACGACCCTCACGCCTGTCTCCGTCGGAAGCAATGCCTACGAGTTGCTGGCATGGGGATCACCGGACGATCGACGGGGATGGCTCTGCCACCCGCCTCACGACGTGGACGGCGATTCCGTCCCCCAGACCCACAAGAGCTTCTGGAAACTCTGCGGCGGGATCGTCGAAAGGTTCCGTGAGCCCGCCACCTGGTGGAACAACCAGAACGAGGTGCTCACACTTGATGCGACGCGCGTAGGCATCGCAGATGTACTCACCGACTATGCGTGGCTCTGGGAAGACGTCGGCCTGGAAGTTTCCATCAGCCCCGATGAGTACTACGCCGTCGCCATAGAGGCCAACGGGAATCTGACGCTGGCACATCGGGACGACGGTCGGCTACTTCTCTTCGCACCGGACCACGCGTTCACAGCTGTCGCGCCATTGGCCGGCTCCCCGCCGTACTCGTTACTCACGATCGATGACGTGCCTGACCTCGCGACCTGGATAGAGGTGTGCGCCGCAGCCTGGCGACATCATCGATAGACCGACAAGCGTCCGGATCTGCCGCCGACCGCGCGCTATGGGGTGTCATGGTGAGCGGATCGAGTCAGCCCTGTTAGTGCTGAGCGCCGAGTTCGACGGCCATCACGCCACCGATGATCAAGGCGATGCCCAGCATCATGACCTTGGTGAGCGGTTCGCCGAACAGGACGCGGGAGCAGATGGCGGTCAGGGCGACGCCGGCGGCGGCCCAGATGCCATAGGCGACGCCGAGGGCGATTCCGCCGTTGAGGGTGATGGTGAGCATGGTGAACGCGGTGAGGTAGCCGGCGCCGACACCGATGAACCACTTCCTGGAGCCGCCGGGCTGCGAGGCCATGCGCAGCGCCAGGGTGCCGGCCGTCTCGGACAGGATGGCGCCGACGAGAGCGAGCCAGACCATCAGCTGTGCCCTTCCTGTGTGTGAGCGGCCTGCTTGGCGTGGGCGGCCTGGGACCCGATCTCGACGCAGAGCACGCCGCCGATGACCAGGCCGATGCCGAGAGCCATGACCCCGGTCAACGGGTCACCGAAGATGATGGTGGCGAGGATGGCGGTCAGGGCGACGCCGGCGGCGGCCCAGATGCCGTAGGCGACGCCGACACCGACGCCGAGCCGTAGCACGTAGGTCAGGGCGACGAAAGCGCTGATATAACCGGCCGCGACGAGCGCGTACCAGCCGGGATGGTCAACGGCCGCGCGCAGCGACAGGGTGGCGGTGACTTCCAGGAGGATCGCCGCGGCGAGCAGCAGCCACTTGTTCATCAGTCGGTCTCGTCTTCCAGAAGCTTGTCGATAGCAGTCGCCAGCAGCACCCGGTCTGGCTCGGCCGGGGCGAACACGCCGGTGGCGGCGGCGATCCAGTAGCCGTCGGCCGCCAGCCGAACCATGGTGAGCCGGGCACGGGTGGCTGGCGAAAGGTCGTCGGGCAGGATCAGCCAGGGTTGCAGCCGCCGCACCCAGGCGTCGGTAAACGCGTCGCGGTACATCGCATCGAAGTAGATCGCGAACTCGGCCTGGTCGTGGCGTTCGGTCAGCGAGACCTGCGCGTAGGCACGGATGCGCTCGGTGGCCGACGCGGCCGCCAGCGGCTTGTCCAGGCGGTCGAGCAGCAAATGCTCCCAGCGGGCGGCGACATGGTCGACCACCGCCAGCATCAGCGCCTCCTTGGTCGGGAAGTGGTACATCAACCCCGGCTTGGTCAGCCCGACCTGCTTGGCGGCCCCATCCAGGGTGATCGAGCCGCCCCCCTGCGCCCGGAGCAGCTCTAGCGCGCCGTCGATGATGCGTTGCTTTCCAGCTCTTGCCATGCCGTTACTTTACCTTCCGGTTGGTAAAGTAAGCAAGCTATGCGGAGCCGCGAGTACTCTGTCGAGAACAGGTTCTCCGTGTTGCCATTTCTCTTGACGACCAGGCACGAATCGCCTTCCACCCATTCCAGGCGCGCCGTCAACGGCATCAGCGTGGAGTAGAACTCTCCTCGATAGACGACGATGGCCGGGTCCTTGCCGACAGCCGCGTAGCACACGTTGCCAGAGGAGCACGATGAAGTCTGAGCAACCTCGACGGACGGAGCAGGCCGGTCGGTGCAGGCGGCTGCACTCAATGCCGTACTGAGCGTGGCGACGATGCTCCATAGCCGTCTCACGAAGACAACCTTCCAGCCAAGGAGGCGTCGCGGTATACGGAAACATGGCTGAACGTGCAGTACAGGCCTGACTGTCCCGCCACTCTGCGGGTCTATGCCCACGTGATCCGCGCAGCGGAAGCCTCGGCGGCGGACATCTTCACCCAGGCGATCGCCGAGTGAGCGCCCCTTGTTTGCAGCAGCGTTAGCAAGATCCCGAGATTGTCCCGACAAACACAAAGGCCCGTTCCAGGTTTTCCCTGGTAACGGGCCTTGATGCTGTGTGCGGCCGGAGGTACTCGAAACCCCAACCTTCCTGATCCGTAAGGCGGCGTTGCTGTGCAGCATCCGCGTCAACCTGCAAGAGAGCTGCACCCTCTGCCCTGTTCAGGCGGCCTTCGACCTGGCCTTCGCCTTTCCGAGGCCCTCACTACCCGTCCGCCGAGCTGGTCGATGGTCAGGAGGGGACCGTCGCCGGTGTGAGTGCCTGCGCGGGTTGGGTGACGGCCAGTTTGCGGGCCAGGCGCAGCCGGTACGCGTCCAGCACCACGGCGACCAGGATCACCAGCCCGGTGATGATCTGCCGTTCGAAGTCGGAGACGCCCATGAGCAGCAGCCCGTTGGTGAGCACGCCGAGCAGACATGCCCCGAGGAACGTACCGACCATGGAGCCGCGCCCGCCCAGCAGGCTGGCTCCGCCGATGACCACGGCGGCGATCGCGTTGAGCTCGTAGCCCTGGCCCAGGATAGGGCTGGCGATGTTGAGCCTGGCCATGTACAGGATGGCCGCGATGCCCACGGCCAATCCGGCGATCATGAAGGCGGCGATCTTGATGCGGGAGGTCTTGTGGCCGGACAGGCGGACGGCTTCCTCGTTGTTGCCGGTGGCGTAGATCAGTCGCCCGAAGACGGTGCGCGACAGCACGAACCAGCCGGCCCCTGCTAGCAGCAGCGCCACCCAGAACACCGCGGGGATGCCCATGAGCGTTAGGGTCCCGAACTCGTTGAGCGCGGCGGGCAGGTTGTAGATGGTGGCCGCGTCGGTATACCGTTCGGCGCCGCCGCGCGCGATGTTGAGCATGGCCAGGGTGACGATGAATGACGGCACCCGCCACTGTTCTGACACGAACCCGTTGACCCAGCCGACCACGCCGCCGACGAGCACGCTCACCAAGATCGCGCCGACCAGCGTCATGGCGGAGCCGGATCCGGCCATCATGGTGCCCGACACGACCGCGCACAACGCCATCGCCGAGCCGACCGACAGGTCGATGCCGCCGACCAGGATCACGAACGTCATGCCCACGGCGAGCACGGTGTTCAGCGTGATCTGGGTCATGATGTTGCGTAGGTTCTGCTCGGTCGCGAAGTTCGGCGCGGCGATGACGAAGAAGCCCGCGAGCAGCACCAGGGCGACGCCGATGCCGGCCTCGCCGAGCACGAGCCTTTTGATCACTGTGTTTCACCGTTCTTGAGGTAGCCCGAGTAGGCCATCGTGAGGATGTGCTCGGCGTCGAAGTCCGCCCGGGCGACCTCGCCGGCGATCTTGCCGCGGGAGAAGACCAGGACGCGGTCGCAGATGCCCATCAGCTCCGGCAGGTCCGAGGAGACGACGAGCAGGGCCTTGCCTTCTGCGGCCAGGCCGAGCAGCAGCTCGTGGATCTCGTACTTGGCGCCGACGTCGATGCCGCGGGTGGGCTCGTCCACGATCAGGATGTCGGATCCGGCGTTGAGCCACTTGGCCAGCACGACCTTCTGCTGGTTACCGCCCGACAGGGTGCGCACATGCTGGTCGACGCCCGCGGAACGCAGGTGCAGGCGCCGCCCGAGGTCCTCGGCGAGCGAGCGTTCCTGGCCGAAGCGCACCAGGAATCCGCGCAACTTGGCGAGCGTGACGTTGGCGCTGATCGGCAGGTCGAGGACCAGCCCCTGCGACTTGCGGTCCTCGGTGAGCAGGCTGATGCCGTGCCGTACCGCGTCCTGGGGGTGCCGGATGTGCACTTTCTTGCCGTAAAGCTCGATATTTTCGGACAAGGCGGGGTCGGCGCCGAAGATCGCGCGCATCGCCTCGGTACGACCGGAGCCGACCAGCCCGGCGAGCCCCACGACCTCGCCGCGCCGTACCGAGAAGGAGAGCGGCCCTTCGAAGCCCGCGACCTTGAGATCGTGCACCTTCAGCGCCACCTCGCCCAGCTCCGTCAGTGGCTTGGCCGGGAACTCCTGCGCCAGGTCGCGCCCCACCATCAACCTGACCAGGTCGGGCGCGGTCACGCCCGCCATCTCGCGGGTCTCGATGCTGCGCCCGTTGCGCAGCACGGTGACCCGGTCGGCCAGCTCCAGCACCTCCTGCAGGTGGTGGGAGATGTAGACGATGGCCACGCCGCGCTCGCGCAACGCCCGCAGGATGCCGAACAGGCGTCCCGCCTCGCGCGAGGTGAGTGTGGCGGTCGGCTCATCCATGATCAGCAGTTTGCAGTCGGTGGAGATCGCCTTCGCGATCTCCACCAGCTGCATCTGTGCGATGCCGAGCCGCTCGACCAGGGTGTCGGGCGAGACCTCCAGACCGATCTCCGTCAACAGCCGCGTGGCGTCCGCGCGCAGCCGCTTCCTGTCGACGACGCCCGCCGTGCGCGGCAGCGCGCGCAGGAACAGGTTCTCCGCCACGGTGAGGTACGGCAGCAGCGCCAGCTCCTGGTGGACCACCGAGATCCCGGCGGCCAGACCGTCGGCCGCGCTGGCGGGAGTGTACGGCGCGCCGTCGAAGGTCATCGTGCCGCCGTCCGGCGCGTGGATCCCGGCCAGGGCCTTGACCAGCGTGGACTTGCCCGCGCCGTTCTCTCCCACGAGGGCGTGGATCTCGCCCGCGCGGATGTCAAGGTCGACCCCGTCGAGCGCCATCACACCGGGAAAGCGCTTGACGAGGCCGGTGACGGTCATCATCCGACGTTGTCCTTGGTGATGAGCTTGATCTCGGTCTTCTGCCAGCCGCTGAAGTTCTCGCCGGCGATCATCTTCATGGCGTAGTCGATGCCGTTGGAGGCCTGCTGCGCCCCGTACTGGTCCAGGGTGGACACGACGGTGCCGTCCTTGACGTACTGGGCGATGGCCGGGATGTTGTCGAACGCGGCGACCTTGATCTGATCCTTCTTGCCCTGCTCCTCGATCGCCTTCAGCGCACCGAGTGCCATGTTGTCGTTGCCGGCCAGCACGCCCTTGATGTTCGGGTGCCCGGTGAGCATGTTGCCGAAGACGGTGTGCGCCTCGTCGGTCTCCCAGTGCGCGGTCTTGGAGTCGACGAGCTTGAGCCCGCCCGCCTTGATCGCGTCCTCGAACCCGGCCTTGCGCTGGGCGGCGTTGGCCGCGCCTGGGTTGCCCTCCAGGATGACGACCTCGGCGTCCTTGCCGAGGGCCTTGGCCAGCTCCATGCCCGACTGCTTGGCACCCTCGCGGTTGTCGGGGCCGACGAAGGGCACCTTGTCGCCGATGCCGGCGGCCTTCATCGCGCCCTCGTCGAGCTGAACGTCGATGTTGACGACCTTCACGCCCGCGTCGACGGCGCGCTTGATCGGCGCGATCAGCGCGCGCGAGTCGGCGGGGGCGATCACGACCGCCTTGGCCTGCTGGGTGACGCACTTCTCGACGGCGGCGACCTGGTTGTCGATGTCGGTCTCGTTCTGGATGCCGACCACGCTGAGTGTGAGGTCGCCGCGCTTGGCGGCGTGCTCCTCGGCGCCCTTCTGCATCTGCTGGAAGAACTCGTTGGCCAGCGACTTCATCACCAGGCAGACGCTCGGCTTCTCACCAGGCTTGGGGGCGGCGGCGGGCGCGGCGGCGGTGGTGCCGCCCTCCTTGCCGCAGGCGGTCAGCGCGAGTGCCAGACCGGCCACGACGACGATCTTCTTGTTCATGTGGTGTTTCTCCTTCAGAAGGGAACGCCCGCTTGGAGGACGACGTTCGCGTACGGCGTCGCCTCGCCGGTCCGCACGACTGCGCGGGCCCGGCCGGTGAGCTCTTTGAGACGGGTGTGAGGAATGCGTTCGGTTCTTGTCAGTACGCCGTCGAGGAAGCCGGGCGGCGACTCCTCGGCGACGTAGGCGGTCTCGACGACGAGCTCGCCGAGCACCGCTTCCAATACGGGCAGGAAGGCAGGCTCGCCCCTGCGCCAGACGAGGTCGACCGTCTCGACGCCGGGCGGGACGGGCAAGCCGGGGTCGGCCACCACGATGAGGTCGGTGTGTCCCGCCGCAGACAGGATGTGCAGCAGGCGGGGATGCCAGAGGCCGTCATGACGCACGGGCGAGCAACCTTTCCACTTGGTCGCCGGTGGGCATGGCGGTCTGGGCCCCGTGGCCGGTGGTGGCCAGCGCGCCGGCCGCGCAGGCCAGCCGTACAGCCTGGGCGAGAGGCAAGCCGGCCGCGTGGGCGAGCGCGAGTTGCGCGCAGAAGGTGTCCCCCGCGCCGACCGCGTCCACCGCATGCACCGGGAATGCGGGCACCTGGCAGACGCCGGAGGCGTCCTGGCCGCGCGCCCCGTGCTCGCCCAGCGTCACCACCGCGGCGCACGGCCCGAGCGCGAGCAGCGCCGCGGGGTCGGTGCCGCCGCACAGGGCGGCGGCCTCTCCCTCGTTGACGATCAGTAGGTCCACCTGGGTGAGCAGCTCTTCAAGACCCTGCGTGTACGGCGCGGCGTTGAGGATCACCGGCACGCCGTGGGCTCTGGCCTGCCGGGCGGCGGCGAGGCAGGCGGCCACCGGGATCTCCAGCTGTAGCAGGAGCGCGTCGGCGCCGGTGAGGTCGAGGTCGGTGAGGCGGAGCAGACCGTTGGCGCCGCTGGCGACAGTGATCATGTTCTCGCCGCCGTCCTCGACGACGATCATCGCCAGCCCAGTGGCGGCGGGCACCTGCCGTACGCCTGAGACGTCCACGCCCTCACGCGCCACGGCGGCGAGCAGCTCGCCGCCCAGTGCGTCGTCGCCGACCTGGCCCACCAGGCGAACCCGCGCGCCCAGCCGGGCGGCGGCCACCGCCTGGTTGGCGCCCTTGCCTCCGGCGGCCCGCACCGCGGCGGCGCCCGCGACCGTCTCGCCCCGGCCGGGCAGGCGCGTCACCGGGACCGTGAGATCCATGTTGAGACTGCCGACGACGACCAGCTCCAGCTCACGCATCGTCGACCCCGCCGACCGGGTCAGGGCAGCCACACGAGCCGCGCCTGATCAGCGTGGCGGACAGGACGACACGCTCGCCGCCTGATGAGTCACCGATCTGTGCCACCAGCAGCTCCACTGCGCGCCTGCCCAGTACCTCGATCGGCTGGCGCATGGTGGTGAGCGCGGGCACGGTGTAAGAGGAGGCGGCGATGCCGTCGAACGAGCACAGCGCGACGTCGCCCGGCACACTCAGCCCCAGCTCGGCCGCGGCGCGCACGACGCCGATCGCCTGCTCGTCGCTGGTCACGAAGAGCGCGGTGGGCCGGTCCTCCTGTGACAGGAGCTCGTGGCCGCCGAGGTAGCCCTGCCGCCGCCCGAACGGACCGTTGACCAGCGGCATCGAGGCCGGGTCGAGACCGGCTTCGGTCAGCGCCCGCGACCAGCCGGCGACACGGTCGACGGTCGGATGGATGTTCTTCGGCCCCGCCACGCAACCGATACGCCGCTGCCCGTGCGCGAGCAGGTGGCCGGTCGCCTCGTACGCGCCGCCCTCGTTGTCGAGAAGCAGGTGGCTTGCCGGGGTGTCGTCGAGCTCGCGGTCGAGCACGATGCACGGCACCTTGGAAGCGGCGAGCTGGGACCGCCAGGCGTGCGGGCCGTGGGCAGGAATCAGGATCAACCCGTCCACCTGGCGGTCGATCAGGGTCCGCACGTAGGCGGCCTCACGATCGTCGTCGTCCATCGCGTTGCCGAGCAACAGCGTCAGGCCGTGCTCGAAGGCGACGTCCTCGATCTCGCGGGCCAGCTCGGCGAAGAAGGGGTTGGCGTTGTCGGGGACGACAAGCCCGATCGTGTGCGTACGGCTGGTGCGCAACGAGCGTGCGACGGCGTTCGGCCGATAGCCGAGCTCGTCGATCGCGCGCAGCACCCGTTCGCGGGTGTGCGGCGCGACATTTCTCGGCCCGTTGTTGAGCACGTAGCTGACGACGGCGTCTGAGGTGCCGGCCAGCCGCGCCACATCGCGGCGTGTGACCACTACGCAAATCCCATCTACTCGTGTTGCAGCAGTATTCGGCTAGGGATTCCGCAGTAGCAACACGAGTAGATGGGACGTTATGAAGGTGTTATCGCAAGGTTTCAGGACGATCACGACCAGCGGGCTGAGGTTGTGCGCCGGCCTGCCGATGTCGCACAGTGCATCCTGTTCCGTACGGCAGCGCGCGGAGCCTGTGCAGGTCAGGCGGTTTCGGGGCTGCGCGATGGGCGCGGGGCTCCATGGTCGCCTGCTCACCGTACTGGCGCCCGTCCGATACGCCGATGGCCTCTTAAGGCTCGATCTGGCCGTACGCGCGCAACGTTCGGCGAGCACCGCGCCGTCGACGGGATCGATCTGGAGGTACGACCCGGTATAATCTTCGACGCCATCGGCCCGAACGGCGCCGGCAAGACCACCACGCTACGGACGCCGGCGGATCGACGCGGCCGTGCCAAGATCTTCGGGGTCAACGCGGCCGGCAACCCGCACGTGATCCGCCAGTTGGTCGGCGTCACCGGACAATACGCGTCCCTGGCTGCCCGCAAGAACCATGCGCTGGGGCCTCTCAGACATCATCGCTATCCCGATTCGACGGCGATGTTAGCGAACAATCTCGCATATCGATTTATAGTACGCAATAACGACAAATACTCGCCTGGCTGTTCGGCAGATAGAGGGGGCGTCGGCGGCACATATATCGCCTCTGCTGGAGATAGGGCATTGACGCTCAATGGATTACGGCGCGAGCATAATTGCGCAGGATTCATCCCCCGCCCGTGATCTTTATTCGAACCACGGCAATCGTCGCACTTCTGTGACCTATTCACTATCGGATGCCGACTCCAAGTGCTATCAAGGATCCTTGGAGGCCAATGATGGAGCGACTCGTCGAGTTTCAGTCAGACGGTGGAGAGACGCTACTGGTGGAAGTCCATGACCTGCCCGCATCCGATGGTGCGGCAAGACGCGGATGGGGCTCACGCCCCACAGCCCAAGAGGCTGACCGCAGTTTCGAGCAAGCCGTCGAACGTATACGCCCAGCCGCCCAAGCCGTGATCAATCGACTCCGACTCCTCTCGGACGCGCCTGATGAGATCAACGTCGAGTTCGGACTGGGACTGAGCGCGGAGGCCGGCGCCTTCATCGCGAAGACGAGCGGTTCGGCCAATTTCAAGATCTCGTTGACTTGGCATCGATCCAAACAGGGCAATGAATAAGAATACTTACAAGAATTTCGACATCCTCATCGAACGACATGGCAGCTCCTACCGCGCCAGAGTGTTGGACTCACCCAGCGGCCAGGGCGCCACACGTATTTTTCAACTTCCCTTCACCGATGAACAGCTAGAGATACTGTTACTCAAAATAGGACGTCGCCGCGGAATGCGCGGGGCTCCGCCTTCATCAAACGCAGCCGCAATCGAATTTGGCGGCAGCCTCTACTCTGCAGTTTTCCAAGAGCAGGTCCAAGCGCACCTCCTCATGAGCCTGCAGAGCACCGAAGAAGAGCAGTCCGGGTTGCGAATCAGAATACGCTTGTCAGGTTGTCCGGAACTTGCCGATCTCCCTTGGGAGTATCTGTACGACCCCGAGCGACGCCGCTTCATCTGCTTGTCAACCAGAACCCCCATGGTGCGATTTTTGGAGCTTCCCGATCCTAGTCGTGTTCTTTCGGTCACCGGGCCACTCAGGATGCTCGTGGTCATCTCCAATCCGAACGAACCCGACTTCGACGAACTCGATGTAGAACGAGAGTGGACAAATCTTGAGGAGGCATTGAGCGGTGTAGTGGAGTCAGGCTACGTCGAAATTGATCGTCTTGAGCCGCCAACCCTTAGCCGCTTGGATGCTCAGCTACGCCACCGCGACTACCATATTCTCCATTTCATTGGACATGGCCGGTTCAGTCCGCAGGTCGGCTACGGTGAGCTTCTCTTCGAAGATGACAATCACCGTGGCCTGCCGATAGGAGCAGCTCAGCTAGCCGCCCTCCTCCATGACCACGGCTCTCTCCGCCTTGCCATCCTCAACGCATGTGAAGGCGCTCGCACAGGTCATGTCGACCCTCTGGCAGGAGTGGCCCAGACGCTCGTACAACAACGTATTCCAGCGGTAGTGGCCATGCAGTTCGAGATCAGCGACCGCGCCGCGATTGCCTTCTCCAAGGTTTTCTATGAGATGCTCGCCGTTGGCGATCCCATTGATACATGCATCGCCCATGCTCGAAGAGCTATCTACGCAATTCCAAATCCCGTGGAATGGGCAACGCCTGTTTTGTATCTTCGCGCAGCCGACGGTCAGGTGTTCGACGTATCTTCCACTCCAACGCGGATACCTGATGTCCCACCTCGCAAAGCACCATCGGCAGAGAGCCTTTGGCGTGCCACCGTATCCACAGAGAAGCGAAGCTCCATGGTATGGGCTACGATCATCAACGTAGCGTTGACGAGCGAGTCACACATCATTGTGGCTCGGTGGGGCTGGTCGGACAGTCTTGAGGTCGATGGTCGCATCTTAAAAAAATCCATGAACGACCTGAATGGCGACCATACGTTCGTGCTAACCGATGCCGGTCGAAGATTGGCTGCGGAGCTGACTCTCACGTCAAAGAGGATGCGATATATTGTCCAATCCCTTGTGATCGATGGCCAAATCCTGTCTTGGTCGGATAAAGAGGCATGACCATAGGAAGATAGGCAGGCGGCGGTCGCGTGCAGTTCTTTGCGTACGTTGGTCCGGCGCACCTGAGGGCGCTGGTCCTGAGACCCGGCACCCCCTACGATGCCGTGTCCTGCCTCGCTTGATGCTTGACAGTCCTGCCTGCGAGCCGAATCAGGGCGTACGAAAGTGGGAGAAGGAGGAGAACTAGACTCAACGCCGTTCAGTTAGGGCGGGGTCGGTGGTGTCATGGGCTGCTCGTGAGCATGTTGATGCTGATGGTGGCTTTGTAGGTGGTGCGATCGATGG
>NZ_JBEZDR010000027.1:0-207316 GCF_040648415.1 Nonomuraea sp. NPDC049141 | reverse complement strand
CGGAAGTTAAGCTTCCCAGCGCCGATGGTACTGCACTCGGGAGGGTGTGGGAGAGTAGGTCACCGCCGGACAATTTTTGTTCGGGAAGGGCTCCACGTTTACGCGTGGAGCCCTTTCTGCGTTTACGGGGTTATAAGGGCTTTGCTGGAGACTCACCGCCTGCTCTGGTCGCCCGGACACGGCGTGCGGTTGCGCCACGGCTCAGTAGCGAGCCTTTCTGGAGCAGTGTGACGGCGTCGAGCGGTGAAACAGCCGTGGCCGTTCTCGCCGTACACCGTCTCGCCGGGGACAACGGTGATGGCATAACGACCTCCACCGACGACATCGCGCGGCACGAACTGAACGGCAGCCACTACGACTTCGGCCGCTGGAGCCACGATGACGCGGTGTACTGGAACGGCAGCGTGACCGCCACGTCCAACAGCGGCCACGCCGGTGGCAGCTTCGGCTGCAAGACCGGCACGTTCGACTGCTCCGGGCCCGGAAAACCGGCCAACGCCTACGCGCGCGACACGATGTCGGGCCGCGCCCGCGTCCCCGTCCAGATCGGCTGCGCCGTACTCCGCCCGCGTTTCCGTCCGGATCGGCTGCGCCGTACTCTGACCGCACGACTGTGCGGGGCCGGCCTGGTACGTCCAGGCCGGCCCCGTGGCATGTACCGCTCTGTCCGGCCATGCTCGACAGATCAGATCCGTCTGCTCACCCGCTAATCGCGCCGCGGATCCGTGCGTACACCTCGATCTCGATGCGCATCCGGGGATCGGAGAGGCCGCACACGAGCATCGTCGCCGCCGGGCGGATCTCGCCGAAGTGGCGGCGCAGGGTCGGCCAGCACGGCTCGAAGTCCTCCCGATCGGGCAGCAGGTAGCGGACCCGGACGACATCGGCGAACGTACATCCTGCTTCGGTCAGCGCCGTCCCGATGTTGCGCAGGCACTGTTCGGCCTGTTCGACCACGTCGGCGGAGATCGTCATGGTCGCGTAGTCGAACCCGGTGGTCCCCGAGACGTGGACCCAGTCGCCGTCCACCACGGCCCGGGCATATCCGATCTGCTCCTCGAAAGTGGAGCCGCTCAAGATCGCGCGTCGTTCTGTCATAGGTGGAACGGTAGGCAAGCTGCGATGATATGTCTAAGACGCTTCTTCGGATGATGTGATATCTCTGCACGTATGGAACGTCCTCAGCTCGCGCTGCATCAGCTCTACGCGTTCGCCGTTCTGGCCGAGGAACTGCACTTCGGGCGGGCCGCCATCCGGCTGGGTGTCGCGCAGCCGCCGCTGAGCCAGCAGATCAGGCGGCTGGAGGAGAGGGTCGGGCATCCGCTGTTCGAGCGAAATCCCGGAGGGGTCGTCCTGACGTCGGCGGGTCACGAACTGTTGCCCGCCGCCCGGCGTGCGCTCGGCGAGATCGCGGATGGGCTGGAGGCGGCGCGACGTGTCGGTGGGGGAGAGGCCGGTCGTATCCGGGTCGGGTTCGCGGCGTCGCTCGCGCTGACGATCCTGCCGGGAATGCTGCGGGCCTACCGTGATCGCTATCCCGAGGTCGAGATGGATATCAGGGAGATGACGACGGCCCCCCAGACGGCCGCGCTCCTGGAGCGTTCGATCGACGTCGGGCTCCTGCGGGAACCGCCTGACGATCCGGGGCTGGCCGCCGAGCCGGTGTTTTCGGAGGAGTTCGTGGCGGTTCTGCCGGTTGGTCATGTTCTCGCCGGTCGGCGGGTCGTTCCGGTCGCGGAGTTGGCGGCGGAGCCGTTCGTGCTGCTGAACCGGGCGGCGGGGCCGACCGTGCACGATCGGATCGTTGGTCTGTGCCGGTCGGCGGGGTTCGAGCCGCGCATCGGTCAGCACGCGGTGGAGTGGGCGACGGTCTCCGCGCTGGTCGAGGCGGGGCTCGGGGTGTCCCTCGCCCCGGCGAGCGTGCGCCGGATCCGGCTCAAGGGGGTGGCCTATCGCCGGATCGAGCCGGACAACGCCCGCACCACGGTCGCGATGTGCTGGCGGCTGGGTGATGAGAACCCGCTGGTCGCGCGCTTTCTGGAGGTTGGTCGCAGGCTTTCCGGAGGAGGGCAGGGCCGCCCACGCACGTCCTTGGCGCCCGGCAGCGCGCTGGCGGACCGCGCCGCAGGCTGATCAAGCTGGGACAAAGCCGCCCACCGGCGACCAGATCTGGCCGGGGTGGGCGGCAACGACGGCTACTTCGGCAGTACCAGCAGTGCGTCGCCGACCCCGCGCTCCACGCCGTCGGACGGCCGGTTGACGAGCTTGTTGCCCACCACCATCGCGGTGGACCCGCCGCCGTCCAGGTTGACCGCCTGCTTGGCGCCCAGCCAGCGCATGAACTGGGCCGCCTCGATGAAGCTGGCTCCCACCGTCACACCGGGCTGCCGGCCGTCGATGGTCGCCAGGATCAGGCTGCCGTTGCGCGTGGTGCCCAGCAGCGTGCGCGGGTGGCGGCGGAGGATCATGTTCACGGAGTCCTGGCCGTCAAGCTTGGCGGTGATCTTAGCGTGCCCGTTCCTGACCAGGCCGACATTGCCCCCGATCACCCCCAGGTCGGGCGTCAGCTTGAGCGCCTTGCCGGTCCGTACGTCCACGACCTTGGTGTCGACCTTGACGGTCACGCCTTCGGCCGCGTGCGCGTTCAGCCACTCGGCGGCGACCCCGGCGACACCGTGCAGGACCCGCGTCCCCGCCGCCACCGCGGCGCCCGGCGCGCGCAGCGCGACGACCTTGCCATTGGCGTCGAGCACGGCGTCGGCGCCGTTGTCCGCGGGCGTCTTGGCGCCGTACTCCTCGGTGTAGAGGACCAGCTCGTCCGCAGCCGCGGTGCGGTTGACGCCGTTGACCGTCAGCTTCTGGCCGTCCTGGGCGATCGCGGTGACGGTCGACTTGAGTTCGGTGATGCGGGCCGTACGACCCTTGAGGACGACGGCGGAGCGGCCCGGCACGGCCTCGCTGAGCAGCTTGCCGCCGACCACCGAGATGCCGACCGGCTCACCGCGCAGGTTCTTGGCGGTGTGGATGTTGAAGAAGCCGCCGTTCACGGCCGCGAGCGCCTGGCCGGCCTTGGCCATCGAGGAGACGGTCTCGCGCTTGGCGACGCTGGTGCCGAGGGTGGCGGCGTACGAGCCGCGGAACGTCTTGGCGTCGATCATGACCACCTTGACGTCCCAGGGGCCGGTGGTCTTCATGCCGTCGTCGCCGAGGTAGTCGACCTTGACCTTCAGCCCGGCGTCCTTGAGCTTCTTGGCCGTCTCGGCGGCCTTGTCCTTCTCCTCTAGCTTCCACAGCCCGACCCGCACCATGTAGACGATCTGGGCGTCGGCGTCGGCGACCTTCGGGCGCACGACCTTCTGCAGGCTGGCCGTCTCGCCCGTGGCCTCGACCTCGGCGACCTTCGCCTCGGCCGTCTGCTGCATGCCGTAGTCGCGGCCGCTCGGCATCAGGACCGTGACGGTGTAGCCGTCGGTCGACGTACCCGATTTCACGTCCCAGAAGTCGATGCCCGGCGCCACGCTGGTCATCGTCTTGGTGGGTACGGCCGGCACGCCCAGGGGGAACTTGGCTGAGGGGAACGTCACCGAAACCCGCTCGGCGGCTGCGACGGGTACGGCCGTCCCAGTAAGGACCGTGGCCATCGAAAGGCCAATGGCGAGGGTGCGTCGAGACATGAAAACTCCAGAGGGCGGACAAAGGAACCGCCCTATCCTGGCGAGATCATGGTCGTGGAGGCAGGCAAACACGCTAAACGGCCTGAGAGGTTACAAGATTGACATCCCTCAGGGGGTTTTCCTGCGCGCACTGTGGGGGCGGCGTTACGGTGCGGTAGGCCGCGAGCTGAGCGGCATACCAGTCCGAGAGGCAGCCGTTATGGGGCTGAGCATCCTCATTGTGATCATCGCGAGCGTGGTCCTGGGGTTCATCCTGGGCGCGTTCGTCACCCGCCCCCGCGGGTGGGTGATGTACGCCCGCCCCGAGGATCGGTCCCGCGCCGACGTGACGCGCGATCCTCACGAGTGAGTACGAGTCGAGTACGAGTCGGCGAAAGCCGCACAGCTTCTGGGGTTCTGTGCGGCTTGCGCCTATGATGAGTGGCATGACACGCGTCAGCATGTGGTGGCGGCCGACAGACGGCCGCTGATCTCCGCATGCGCGGGCCGTCCTCAGGACGGGCCCGGCGCGGGTTCTTCTTCAGGGCGGCATGACCTGAAGAAAGGAACCCGTGATGAACCACGTCGTGCTCACCGGAGACCGCCCGACCGGGCCGCTCCACCTGGGCCACTACTTCGGCACGCTGGCCAACCGCGTCGCCTTGCAGGACGTCCACCCGATGTACGTGCTGGTCGCCGACTACCAGGTGATCACCGACCGGGACCTGCCCGGCGCGATCCAGCGGAACATCGCCTCCCTGCTCCTCGACTACCTGGCCATCGGGCTGGACCCCGCGAAGGTGACGATCTTCCAGCACAGCGCGATCCCCGAGCTCAACCAGCTGCTGCTGCCGTTCCTCAGCCTGGTGTCGGTGGCCGAGCTGGGCCGTAACCCGACCGTCAAGGACGAGATCGCGCACAGTACGCAGCAGGCGGTCAACGGCCTGATGTTCACCTATCCGGTGCACCAGGCGGCCGACATCCTGTTCTGCAAGGGCACGCTGGTGCCGGTCGGCAAGGACCAGCTCCCGCATGTTGAGATGACGCGGCTGGTGGCGCGGCGCTTCAACGAGCGCTACGGTCCCGTTTTCCCGGTGCCGGAGGCCATGATGGGTGCCCAGCCGCTGCTCAAGGGCCTCGACGGTGGCAAGATGAGCAAGAGCCGGGGCAACGCCGTAGCCCTGTCCGCTACCGAGGACGAGACGGCCGCGCTGATCCGCGGGGCCCGCACCGACGCGGAGCGGCTCATCACCTTCGACGAGACGAACCGGCCTGAGGTGTCGAACCTGCTCACGCTGGCCGGCCTCTGCCTCGGCCGCCGGCCCGAGTCCATCGCCGACGAGATCGGGAACGGCGGCGCCTCCACGCTGAAACGGCTGGTCACCGAGGCGGTCAACGAGTTCCTGCGACCGATCAGGAAGCGCCGCCGCGAGTACTCGGAGGCCGACGCCAGGCAGGTGCTGAGTGACGGCAACGAGCGCGCCCGCGAGCGGGCGATCGTCACCCTCGGGGAGGTGCGGGCCGCGATGGGCTTCTAATGGGGAGCTCTGGCGATGGCGAGCTCCGTGGCCGGGGATCTCAGCGGGCGGCGGTGGCGCGGCCTGGTGAAGCCCGCCTCCTTGAGCAGGCGGGCCACCTCCTTGTAGCCACGGATCCTGCCGCCGCCCGCCACCAGGTAGTTGAGATGGAGCAGATCGACGAGGGTCCGGCTGGCCCGCCCGGGCATGACGCTGTCGCCGAACTGGTCGCCGATCGCGATCGTGCCGCCGGGGTTGAGCGCCTTGGCCAGCCGCCCCAGCAGGGTGACCACCTCCTGGTCGTCCAGGCAGTGCATGACGTTGAACAGCAGCACCACGTCGTACCCACTGCCCAGATCCTCGTCGAGGAACGAGCCGGCCCGCAGCGTCAGCCGGGGGTGGGCGGCGGCCGATTCGAGGGCCTGAGGCAGGTCGATCACGGTGCCCCGCAGCTCCGGGTGGCGTCGCAGCAGTTCCACGCTGTAGCGGGCGTGGCCGCCGCCCACGTCGAGCATCCGCGTCGCGCCCGCGGGGACGGGGATGGCGCCCGCGGCGGCGGGGGCCTGGCGGCCGGCCACGGCGGCGGTCCACGCCTGGAACGAGCGCGACAGCTCCGGTTCGCTCTCGGTCAGCGCGTACAGCGAGGTCATCGGCGACCCGTCACGTACGGTCCTTTCGAGCTGCGGCCAGATCACGCAGGCGGTGCGCTCCCAGAAGTACAGCCCCTCGGCCAGGCAGGCGGGGGAGCCGGTGGTGAGCCAGATCCGCGCCGTGCGGGTCAGCCGGTAGCGGCCGCCTCGCGCGCGCAGGTAGCCGAGCCCGGTCAGGCCGCGCAGCAGCACGTCCGTCGCGTGCCGGTCCAGGCCGAGCGAGCCGGCGAGATCGGCGGCGGTCGCGGGGCCGCCGCGCAGGGCGTCGAAGAGGCCGAGCCGCATCCCCGCGATCAGCGCGTGCAGGCCCATGACGCCGAAGTAGTCGAGCATCGGGGGCAGGATCGACAGGCGGTGCGCCGCCGCTTCCAGGGAATTGCCGAATAGGGGCACATCGCGACGGTAAGCCCCGAGGGGCGGAAATGTTACCTGTGCTCCCTGCGGAACGACTCCAGCGCCAGCAGCGCCACGTGCAAGGACAGGCACGACTCGACGTCGTCCAGGTCGGTGTCGAGGATGCGTTCGAGGCGGCGCAGCCGGTCGTAGAAGGCGGGCCGCGACAGGTGGGCCTTCTGGGCGGCCACGGCCTTGTTGCGGCCCGCGTCCAGGTAGATGCGCAGGATGCGGGTCAGGTCGCCGCCCCGCTGAGCGTCGTGCGCCAGTAGCGGTCCGAGCTCCCGCTCGGCGAACGTCTGCAGCCTGGCGTCGTCGCGCAGCAGGTGGAGCAGCCCGCGCAGCCGCAGGTCGGGCAGCCGGTAGAAGGCCCGGCCGTCGGGCTGGCGGACCGCCACGTCGGCCACCTGCTCGGCTTCGAGGAAGCTGCGCCGTACGTCCCTGATCGACTCCACCACCGAGCCCGAGGCCAGGACGAACGCGGCGCCGGGCTTCCACAGCATGCGCAGCCGCTCGGCGAGCGCGGTCAGCGCGGCCTCGGCGCCCGAGCGTGGCGGCAGGGGGAGCAGGACGCCGACCCGGTCCTGGTCGAGCGCGCCCACCAGGGCGGGCAGCCGGGCGTCGCGGCAGGCGGCGGCGGTGGCCTCGGCCAGCTCGCCGAGCTGCGCCTGCCCGTCGAGTGCCTGCTCGATGGGGTCGGTCGGGCGGATGACGACGCTGACCAGCTTGCGCCCGGTGAGCGGCACGCCCACGGCACGGGCGCGGGCGGCGGCCTCGTCCGGATCGGCGTAGGCGTGCGTGAGGATGCCGGTGATGATCGTGCCGTGCGCCTGGCGTTCCAGGGACTCCTGGTGGCGTTCGAGCAGACGGCCCAGGGCGAGCGTGGTGGCGGCGCGCTCGGCGAGCACCAGGTCACGGGGCGACGGCGGGCTGTCGCAGAGCAGGATCAACCTGCCCCAATCCTGCCCGCGCGCGCCGACCGTGGTGACCAGCCAGCCGGAGGCGGCGTCGTAGGCGGTCCGCTCGGCCGGCGCGACCGCGCGCGACCTGGTCTCCCATCCGGCCAGCAGCGCGCCGGTGTCGCGGCCCGCGGACTCGCAGGCGAGCACCTGGTGGGCGAGGTTCTCCAGCAGGACCGGGCGGTTCGACAGCCGGGCCACCTGGGCGAGCACCTCGGCGGGCGACGCGCCCTCGACGGAGAGCTCGGTGAAGACCTCGTGCAGCTGCTCGGAGGCCCGCAGCTCCTCCAGCTGGATGTCGATGATCCGCGCGTGCACGGACTCGGTGATCTGCACGAACGGCGTCTCGCGGGTCAGCACGATCAGCGGCAGGCCGTGCTCCTCGGCCGACTTGACGACCGCGCTGGGCAGCTCGCGGACGAACCTGCGGCCCAGCTCGACGATCAGCCCGGAGGCGCCGACGGCCGAGAGCTCGCCGATGTAGTCGGCGAGCTTCTGGGGGTCCTCGGGCAGGGCCACCCCGGTGGTGAGCACCAGCTCTCCGCCGCGCAGCAGGTGGGCGAGGTCGGCGATCTCGCCGACGTGCACCCACCGCACCTTGGTGTCCAGCCGGTCGCCGCCCGCGACCACGCGCGGACTCCCGCGACGGACGGTGTCCAGCGCGAGGACGTCGGCGATGGTGGGCAGCACGCGCCCGAGCCTAGCCGATCAGCCTGTAAGATCGGATAGGCACCCATTTACAGACTGCTCATCACGAGCCCAGTTCGTCCTCTCTGAACTCCCGGATGGGCTGCTGCACCCGCAATTCCACTCGCCGGATCTTGCCGGAGATGGTCTTCGGCAACTCGCCGAACTCCAGCCTGCGCACCCGCTTGTACGGAGCCAGCTCGCGCCGCGAGTGCTCGAAGATCGAGCGGGCCGTCGCCTCGTCCGCCTCGAACCCGGGCGCCAGCGTCACATAGGCCTTGGGCACCGCCAGGCGCACCGGATCGGGCGCGGGCACCACGGCCGCCTCCGCCACGGCCTCGTGCTCCAGAAGTACGCTCTCCAGCTCGAACGGCGAGATGCGGTAGTCGGAGGCCTTGAAGACGTCGTCGGTCCGGCCGACGTAGGTGATGTAGCCGTCGGCGTCACGGGTCGCGACGTCGCCCGTGTGATAGTGCCCACCCCTCATCGCTTCACTAGATCCACCGACATATCCGGACATGAGGCCGAGGGGGCGGTCGGCCAGCGGCAGGCAGATCTCCCCGTCGTCGCCCGCCTCGCCGGTGATCGGGTCGAGCAGCACGATCTCGTAGCCGGGCAGCGGCCGGCCCATCGATCCCGGCTTGACCGGCTCGCCGGGCACGTTGCCCACCTGGGCGGTGGTCTCGGTCTGGCCGTAGCCGTCCCTGATCGTCAGCCCCCACGCCTTGGCGACCTGGTCGATGATCTCCGGATTGAGCGGCTCGCCCGCGGCGACGGCCGTGCGCAGCGGCAGCCGCCACGCCGCCAGGTCCTCCTGGATGAGCATCCGCCACACGGTCGGCGGCGCGCAGAACGTGGTGACCCGCTCGTCGCGCAGCACCTCCAGCAGCGCCACGGCGGAGAAGCGCTGGTAGTCGTGGATCAGCACGGTGGCACCCGCGTTCCACGGCGCGAACACGTTGCTCCACGCGTGCTTGGCCCAGCCGGGCGAGGAGACGTTGAGGTGCACGTCGCCGGGCCTGAGCCCGATCCAGAACATGGTCGACAGGTGGCCCGCCGGATAGGAGGCATGCGTGTGCTCGACCAGCTTGGGCTGCGAGGTCGTACCCGAGGTGAAGTAGAGCAGCAGCGTGTCGCCGGCCCTGGTCGGGCCGTCGGGGGTGAAGTGCTCGGCCGCCTCGCGGGACTCGGCGTAGGGCAGCCAGCCGTACGCGTCGCCGACCGCGATCCTGGTGTAGCCGCCGTCGTCGAACTTGCCCGAGTCGGAGGCGTTCGCGATCACGTGTGAGACGCCGCCGCGTTCGACGCGCTCGACGATGTCCTTGGCGGTCAGCAGCGTGGTCGCCGGGATGATGACCGCGCCCAGCTTCATGGCCGCCAGCAGCGACTCCCACAGCTCGGCCTGGTTGCCCAGCATGAGCAGGATGCGATCGCCACGTTGTACGCCCTGCTCGCGCAGCCAGTTCGCGACCTGGTTGGACCGCGCGGACAGCTCGGCGAACGTGTAGGAGACCCTGCCGACGATCTTCAGTGCGACCGCGTCGGGGGTCTCGGCGGCCAGCACGCCGTCGAACCAGTCGAGCGCCCAGTTGAAGTCCGTCAGCTCCGGCCAGCGGAACTCGCGGCGGGCCGTCGGATAGTCGGCTCCGAGAAGGAGATCGCGTGCGGCGCGGAAATCGCTCATGCCCCGGATCCTGCTACGTCCCCAGCCGTCTCTCAAGACCGTCGAGCACCGACACGAGGCCGAAGTCGAAGCTCACCTCGCGCATCACCTGCGGATTGTCGTAATCGATGGCGTTGATCCGCTCCACGAGCTCGGGGTAGCCCGCGGCGGCCTTGGCGACGAACTCGCGCAGGCGGTCCTGGTCGTAGTCGTGGTCCTTCGCCGCGGAGTCCCAGGCGACCTGGGGGATCGTCATGCCGAACACATAGGCGGTGAGCGTCGAGTTGGCGTAGTCGATGTCCAGCCCGGTGAATCCGGCCAGCCTGAACGCCTTGTGCATCTGGTCGGTGACCCGGAGCGCGTTGGGGCCCAGCGCGGGCATGCGGCCGATGAGGTCGGCCGACCACGGATGCCGCAGGATCACCTGGCGCATGCTGTGGGACATGACCGAGCAGGTCTCCCGCCAGCCCATCACCTCGGCGTCGGGGACCATCATCTCGCCCCAGACCTCGTCGTAGACCAGCTCCAGCAGCTCGTCCTTGTGGGCCACGTACCAGTAGAGGCTGGTCGCCCCCGCGCTGAGCTTCGCGCCGAGCTTGCGCATGCTCAGCCCGGCCAGGCCCTCGGCGTCGAGCAGCTCCACGGCGGCCATGACGATCTCCTCGCGGCTGCGGCCGGGGCTGGCCGCCTTGCGCGGTTCGCGGAACCACACGGAGTTGTACTGCCTGCTGGTCACACCTCTAGGATAAATCCACTCGCACGCTGTACGAGTCCTGTCGTACAGTGTGCGAGTGGAATCGAACACTGTGCGAGACCCCCGCCGCTGGTGGATTCTCGTCGTACTCTGCCTGTCGCTTCTGGTGCTGGTCGTGGACAACACCGTCCTCAACCTGGCCATCCCCAAGCTGATCAAGGATCTGGGCGCGAGCCCGGGTGACATCCAGTGGATCATCGACGCGTACGTGCTGGCCTTCGCCGGGCTGTTACTGACCGCCGGGAGCCTGTCCGACCGGTTCGGGCGCAGGCGCTTCCTGATCGTCGGGCTGGCGTTCTTCGGCGGCGCGTCGCTGCTGGCCGTGCTCTCGACCGAGCCGTGGCAGCTCATCGGCGCGCGGGCCCTCATGGGCGTCGGCGGGTCGGTCCTGATGCCGTCCACGCTGTCCATCCTGATGACCGTCTTCGACGAGGGCGAGCGGCGCAAGGCCATGGCCGCGTGGAGCGCCGTCGCCATGGTGGGCGTGATCGCGGGGCCCACGCTGGGCGGCTTCCTGCTCGACCACTACTGGTGGGGCTCGGTCTTCCTGCTGAACATCCCCATCGCGGCCGTCGCGATCATCGCCGCCGTCACACTGATGCCCGAGACCCGCAGCGCCGGGCGGAAGATCGACCCCGTGGGCGTCCTGCTGTCGATCGTCGGACTGACGGCGGCCGTGTACGTCATCATCGAGCGCGAGTGGAACCCGGTCGGCATCGCGATCGCCGTGGTCTTCCTCGGCGCCTTCGTCATCTGGGAGCGGCGCTCGGAGCACCCGATGCTGCCGCTGGAGCTGTTCAGGAACCGCAACTTCAGCGGGGCGTCGTTCTCCATCCTGCTGATGTCGTTCGGGGCCGGCGCCGTGATGCTGATGCTGACCCAGTACCTGCAGTTCGTGCTGGGGTACGGGCCCATGCGGGCGGGCTTGGCGCTGCTGCCGTACGCGGTCGCGGCGGCGGTTTTCAACGGGCTCGGCGCCGCGCTCGGGCAGAAGGTCAGCAATCGGACGCTGATCGCCGCGGGGCTGGTGGTCATGGCCGGTGGGTTCGTCGTCCTCGCCACGACCTCCGGTTACCTGCCGCTGCTCACCGGTCTGCTGGTCATGGGGGTGGGCGGCGGTCTCGCGGGGCCTGCGGCCTACGCGTCGCTGATGGGGGCCATCCCCATGGAGCACGCGGGCGTCGGCTCCGCGCTGAACGACACCGTGCAGCAGGTCGGCATGGCCATGAGCATCGCCATCCTGGGCAGCGTGCTGGCCGGGGTGTTCACCTCGGCGATGCCCGCCGACGCGCCCGAGGCGGCCAGGGAGTCGATCGGCGGTGCCTTCAAGCTGGGCATCGTGGAGCCGGCCCGCGCGGCCTTCACCGACGCGATGCACTTCGGCTGCTGGGTCGGGGCCGGGTTCTGCGTGGCGGCCGCGCTGCTCGCGCTCGCGGTGCTGCGACCGCCCGCTCCTGTGGAGACCACCGAGCCCGCCCGGGTCTAGCGGACGCGGGGGTCGCGCATGGCCTCCAGGCTGTCCAGTTTGTGGGTCCGCTCGTCGTGGCCGACCTGCCGCAGCAGGTCGGCCACCGACCGGTAGCGGCCGTACTCGGCGGCGTAGGTGCCCGGGTCGGGGATGAAGTCAAGGTCCGGGTTCTCCGCCACGAACGTCATGTACTCGTGCTCCGCGTGGTCCTCGAACTCCGCGTTCAACCGGTAACTCCAGTCGGGCCTGACCAGGAACAACACCCACGACACGTGGTAGTAGAAGAACGCGATCAGCCACGGCGCCGCCTTGTGCAGCACCCAGTTCTGCCTGAGGCCGTGCCGCTGGACGAGGTCCTGCATGATCAGCAGGTGCCACTGCTCGTTGTCCTGGTCGGCGCGGGCCTCCACGATGCGCTCGAAGACCCGCCTGGCCAGGCCCGAGCGGCCCGCGTGGCGGTGCACGGCCCAGTAGCCCATCCGCTCCCACGCCTGGTAAGGCACGCGGGCGATGATCTCCAGCATGGCGAACTTGGTGAACGAGCCCTGCTTGCCGTACATGAGGTCGACGGGCTTGAACATCATCCTGGCCAGCAGGCTGTACGTCATGCGCGGGGTGTCGAGGGTGTCCCGCTGGGCCTGGAGCAACTGGTCGCGGCCGAGCTTCGGCGGGCCCGGATGGACGTCGGGCCGGTGGTCGACGGTGATGGTCATGTCCGCTCTCCTTGAGTCGTTCCTGGTGATGACTCGATGGTGGGGGAGCGGGGGGTGGCCGGTCGTCGGCCGCCGGTGGGCAATCGCCGTGCTTCCCGTGGCGTACCGACCAAGGCGGCCGTACGCCCGCAGGCGCACGGGAGATCCCCTAGGGTATGTGACACCATGTAAGGGGATTTTGTGTCATGCCAACAGGTTGGAGGCGGGTGGCGCGATGACAAACCGGGATACTCGTAGCATGTCGGAGCTTCTCGCCCGCCACCGGGCAGTGATCCCCAACTGGGTGGCACTCAACTACAACGAGCCCATCGAGATCGTCAGCGGCAAGGGCAACCGCGTCGTCGACGCCGATGGCAAGAGCTATCTGGACTTCTTCGCGGGCATCCTCACCAACATGATCGGGTACGACGTGCCCGAGGTGCGCGAGGCCGTCGAACGCCAGCTCGCCACGGGAGTCGTCCACACCAGCACGGTCTACCTGCTGCGCGGCCAGATCGAGCTGGCCGAGAAGATCGCCAGGCTCTCCGGCATCCCCGATGCCAAGGTCTTCTTCACCAACTCCGGCACCGAGGCGAACGAGACCGCGCTGCTGCTGGCCACGTGCGCGCGCAAGAGCGACCAGGTGCTCGCCATGCGGCAGAGCTACCACGGCCGCAGCTTCGGCGCGATCAGCGTCACGTCCAACCGGTCGTGGAAGAACAACTCGCTCTCCCCGCTGAACGTGCACTTCCTGCACGGCGCCGACCGGCAGCTCACCCAGTTCAAGGGTCTTTCGGACGCCGACTACATCGCGGCCTGCGTCGACGACCTGCGCCATGTGCTGGCCACGGCCGTCTCCAACGACGTGGCGGCGCTGATCGCCGAGCCGATCCAGGGCGTGGGAGGGTTCACGATGGCCCCCGACGGGCTGTTCGCCGCCTACAAGGAGGTCCTCGACGAGCAGGGCATCCTGTTCATCTCCGACGAGGTGCAGACCGGCTGGGGCCGCACCGGCAGTGCGTTCTTCGGCATCCAGAACCATGGCGTGACGCCCGACATGATGACCTTCGCCAAGGGGCTGGGCAACGGGTTCGCGGTCGGCGGCGTCGTGGCCCGTGGCGACCTCATGGACAGTCTGCCCGCCGTGGGCCTGGCCACGTTCGGCGGCAACCCGATCTCCATGGCCGCCGCCAACGCCACGCTCGACTACGTGCTCGACCACGATCTCCAGGCCAACGCCGCCAGGACCGGCAAGATCATCATCGACGGCCTGCGGGCGGCGGCCGAGCGGCTGCCGATCATGCGGGACGTACGCGGCAAGGGCCTGATGTTCGCCATCGAGCTGGAGAGCCCCGCGCAGGCCGCGCGGTTCATGGAGGAGAGCAAGAAGGCGGGCCTGCTCGCGGGCAAGGGCGGCCTGTACGGCACCGCCATCCGCATGGCCCCGCCGCTCACCCTCACGGTGGACGAGGCCACCGAGGGCTTGGGCATCATCGTGCACGCACTGGAAGTCATCAACGCAGAGGCAACGCAGTGAAGTCTGTCAAGCACTGGATCAACGGAGCTCTCGCGGACGGCGACAGCCGGACACAGGAGATCTTCGACCCGGCGACCGGCGAGGTCAGTGGGCACGTCGCGCTGGCGTCGGCCGCCGACGTCGACGCGGCCGTGGCCGCCGCCGTGGCGGCCTTCCCCGCCTGGCGCGACGCGTCGCTGACCAAGCGGGCGCAGGTGCTGTTCCGCTTCCGCGAGCTGATGTACGCCCACCGCGACGAACTGGCCGCGCTCATCTCGGCCGAGCACGGGAAGGTGCACTCCGACGCGCTCGGCGAGGTCGCCCGGGGCCTGGAGGTCGTGGAGTTCGCCTGCGGGATCCCGCACCTGCTCAAGGGCGGCTTCTCCGAGGGCGTCTCGACCCGGGTCGACTCCTACTCGCTGCGCCAGCCGCTCGGTGTGGTGGTGGGCATCACGCCGTTCAACTTCCCGGCCATGGTGCCGATGTGGATGTACCCGATCGCGATCGCCTGCGGCAACACGTTCGTGCTCAAGCCGTCGGAGAAGGACCCGTCCGCGTCGCTGCTCATGGCGCGGCTCTGGCAGGAGGCGGGGCTGCCCGACGGCGTCTTCAACGTCGTACAGGGCGACAAGGTCGCCGTCGACCGGCTGCTGGAGCACCCCGACGTGCGCGGTGTCTCCTTCGTCGGCTCGACCCCCATCGCCAGGTACGTCTACGAGACCGGCACGAGCCACGGCAAGCGGGTGCAGGCGCTCGGCGGAGCCAAGAACCACATGCTCGTGCTGCCCGACGCCGACCTCGACCTGGTCGCCGACTCGGCCGTGTCGGCGGGCTTCGGCTCGGCCGGTGAGCGGTGCATGGCGATCTCCGTCGTGCTGGCCGTCGATCCGGTGGGCGACGAGCTCGTCCAGAAGATCGTCGAGCGCGTCGACAAGCTGGTGATCGGCCCGGGTGACGACCCCAAGTCCGAGATGGGGCCGCTCGTCACCGAGGCGCACCGCGACAAGGTCGCCTCCTACCTCGACCTCGGCGTCGAGGAGGGCGCCAAGCTCGTCGTGGACGGGCGCGAGACGACCCTGCTCGGCGGCGGCAAGGCGCTGGAGTCGCCCGGCTTCTGGCTCGGCCCGACCGTGCTCGACCACGTGCCCGCGGGCTCGCGGGTGCACACCGAGGAGATCTTCGGGCCGGTCCTGACGATCGTCCGCGTCGGCTCGTACGAGGAGGGGCTGGCGCTCATCAACGGCGGCGCGTACGGCAACGGCACCGCGATCTTCACCAACGACGGCGGCGCCGCCCGGCGCTTCCAGAACGAGGTCGAGGTCGGCATGATCGGCATCAACGTGCCGATCCCGGTGCCGATGGCGTTCTACAGCTTCGGCGGGTGGAAGTCGTCGCTGTTCGGCGACACGCACGTGCACGGCACCGAGGGCGTCCACTTCTACACCAGGGGCAAGGTCGTCACCTCGCGCTGGCTCGACCCGTCGCACGGCGGCGTGAACCTGGGCTTCCCCACGAACGGGTAACCGACGTCCACCAGGCGTCCCTCTCTCCGTGTGCCCGATAAACTCCAGCACACGGATGAGAGGGGCAACGTGGATCGCCGTATACCTGCCATGGCACTGGCCGTGACGGCTCTGGTCGCCAGCATGGGCGCGGCGGGCCCGACACCGAAGAAGACGCCCAGTTCGAGCCCCACCCCCACCCCTTCGGCGAGCCCGACGCAGGGCGACGGCACGCTGCAGATCCTCACCTACCGCGGCTACGCCGAATACGGCGGCACCAGCCCGAGGGTCAACTGGGTGGGCGACTTCGAGAAGACGACCGGCTGCCGCATCGCCCGCCTCGACACCGTGCAGACCGCCGACGACATGGCCCGCGCCGTCGCCGCGCGCCCCTACGACGTGATCTCGGCGGGACCGGTGCTGGCGGCCTCGATGATCAAGGCCAAGCAGGTGCAGCCCATCGACCCGGCCAAGGTCACCGGCTACGACGACCTCACCAAGCGCTTCCGCGACATGACCAAGGTGTCGAGCAAGATTTACGGCGTGCCCTACCTCTGGGGCTACCACGAGTTCCTCTACGACTCGACCAGGGTCAAGAGCGCCGACCTCAAGAAGGTCTTCCAGTCCGACCACGTGGCGCTCAAGGACAGCCCGCTGACCATCGCCGACGCGGCGCTCACCGACAGCGGTGTGGACGACCCCTTCGAGCTGACCGAGAGCCAGCTCGACCGGGCGGTGGCGCTGCTGGGTGAGCACAAGGACCGCACTTACTGGAAGAACCCGCTCGACCTGGTCAAAGGCTTCGCCACGGGCTCGCTCGACTACGCCCAGGCGACTCCGTACTATCGCCTGCTCCTGCAGAAGGCGGGAAAGCCGATCAAGGCGGTCACCGCGCGCAAGATGACCGGATGGCTCGACTCCTGGATGCTCGGCGCCAACCTCCCCAACACCGACTGCGCCTACCGCTGGCTGAGCTGGATGGCGGCGGCGCCGGCCCAGCGTGACGCGGCCGCCTGGGTCGGGCAGGCCCCGGCCAACCCCAAGGCGTGCAAGGGGCGGGCCAAGCAGATGTGCGACGCGTACGGGGCCGACAAGCCGAAATGGCTCGACCGGGTCGCCTTCGCCGTCCGGCCGCCGGGGGATTGCGAGGGTTCTGATGGGGAATGCACTGATTACGACCTCGCTTGGACCAAACGGTGGGGTGCACTGGTGAACTGAGCGGGGGATGTCAGCCCATACGTGACCTGAGCCGCGGGCGCGCCCCGTCCCCCCGCTGGGCCGCGCCTGCAGAGACGCCCCGGGCCTTCCCCCCGCTCCGGGGCGTCTCGCTGTTCCCGGTCGGCTGATCGTGATTTTGACTGAATGGCCAATCAGCGAAAATTCGACTGAATGACCAGTCAGTGAGTAAGGTCGCACCATGAGAATCCTTCTGGTCGGGGCCGGCGGCGTCGGCTCCGCTGTCGTGTCCATCGCCGCGCGCCGAGATTTCTTCGAACACATCGTGGTCGCCGACTCCCAACAGGGCCGGGCGGCGCGGGCCGTCGACGGCGTGGACGATCCACGGTTCACCGCCATCGGGCTCGACGCCGCCGATCGGGCGGGGGTCGAGGCGGCGCTCCGGGAGCACCGGTGCGACGTGCTGTTCAACGCCGTCGATCCGCGGTTCACGATGCCGCTGTTCGAGGCGGCGCTGGCGGCCGGGGCCGACTACCTGGACATGGCGATGTCGCTGTCCAGGCCGCACTCCAGCCGGCCGTACGAGCAGCCCGGGGTGAAGCTGGGCGACGAGCAGTTCGCCCGCGACGGCGAGTGGCAGGCGCGGGACCGGCTGGCGCTCGTCGGGATGGGCGTGGAGCCGGGACTGGCCGACGTGTTCGCCCGCTACGCCGCCGACCACCTGTTCGACGGCATCGACGAGATCGGCGTCAGGGACGGCTCGAACCTCGTCGTGGACGGCTACGACTTCGCGCCGACGTTCTCCATCTGGACGACGATCGAGGAGTGCCTGAACCCGCCCGTCGTCTGGGAGGACGGAGGGTGGCACACGACCGAGCCGTTCAGCGAGCCCGAGGTGTTCGACTTCCCCGAGGGCATCGGGCCCGTGGAGTGTGTGAACGTCGAGCACGAGGAGGTGCTGCTCGTGCCCCGCTGGATCCCGGCCAGGCGGGTGACGTTCAAGTACGGGCTCGGCGAGGAGTTCATCGGCGTGCTCAAGACCCTGCGCAAGCTCGGGCTGGACAGCGCCGACAAGATCAGGGTGGGCGGTGCCGACGTGGCGCCCCGCGACCTGGTGGCGGCGAGCCTGCCCGACCCGGCCACCCTCGGTGACCGGATGCGCGGCAAGACCTGCGCGGGTACGTGGGTGAAGGGCACCGGCAAGGACGGCGCTCCTCGCGAGGTCTACCTTTATCACGTGGTCGACAACGCCTGGTCGATGCGCGAGTACGGCTCACAGGCCGTCGTCTGGCAGACCGCCGTGCACCCCGTCGTCGCGCTGGAGCTGCTGGCGAGCGGTGTCTGGAAGGGCACGGGGGTGCTCGGGCCCGAGGCGTTCGACGCGGTCCCGTTCCTCGACCTGCTGACCGAGTACGGCTCGCCCTGGCGGATCCGCGAGGCCGCCGCCTAGGACGAGCGGCCCCGCGAGCCCGCCGCCTAGGACGAGCGGCCCCGCGAGCCCGCCGCCTTCAGCCGCGGACCCGCCGTTTTCATCCGCGGGCGTTCAGCGCGAGGGGAAGGCGACCACCGTGGCCAGGGGCGCGGGAATGAGCGCTTCGGCGCAGTCGGCGCAGGCCATCACGGGCGCGTCGTCGGGGAAGCGCCCGACGCGCACCCGCGGCCTCGGCCACCTCTTGTGGCAGACGACGCACGCGTCTCCGTCGAGCTGCGCGCAGCTCAGGCCATCAGGGTCGAACGTCAACATGTCCTGTGCCGTTCCTGTCGGACCCCAGTTCATCACGCTCCCAGCTGCGGTGGGCCAGTCGTCTACCGGATCCGTTATAACCCCGGTCGCGCTCCTGATCGTCAAGTGGAGCGTCAAGCCCGGGTGAATTCTCTACCCGCTCCACGCCCCGTACACCTACAAAAACGGGCATCCAGCCGCAAGCTGGATGCCCGGTTCGTACGCTTTTCCTACAGGCTGGCGAACGCCTTCTCCAGGATGCCGAGACCCTCCTCAAGCAGGTGCTCGGGCATGACCAGCGGCGGCAGGAAACGCAGCACATTGCCGTATGTGCCCGCGGTCAGCACCAGCAGGCCCTCCGCGTGACAGCGCCGGACGACCTCGGCGAGCGCGGCCGGGTTCGGCTCCTTCGTGCCCGGCTCGACCAGTTCGACCGCGATCATCGCGCCACGGCCGCGCACGTCGCCGATCACGTCGAAGCGCTCGCGCATCGCGTGGAGGCGGGGGAGCATGATCTCGCCGATGCGGCGGGCCTTGGCGACCAGGTCCTCCTCGGCGATGGTCTCCAGCACGCCCAGCGCGGCCGCGCAGGCGACCGGGTTGCCGCCGTACGTGCCGCCGAGACCGCCGGGGTGCACCTTGTCCATGATCTCCGCGCGGCCGGTGACGGCGGCGAGCGGAAGGCCGCCCGCGATGCCCTTGGCGGTGGTGATGAGGTCGGGCACGACGCCCTCGTCCTCGCAGGCGAACAGGTGGCCGGTGCGGGCGAAGCCGGTCTGCACCTCGTCGGCGACGAACACGATGCCGTTCGCCCGGCAGAACTCGGCGATCCTCGGCAGGAAGCCCTTGGCCGGCTCGATGAACCCGCCCTCGCCGGCGATCGGCTCGATCACCACGGCGGCGACGTTCTCCGCGCCGACCTGCTTGTTGATCATGTCGATGGCCTGCGCGGCGGCCTCCTTGGCGCAGTTCTCCGGGCCCGTCGGCCAGCGGTACGGGTAGGCCAGCGGGACCCGGTACACCTCCGGCGCGAACGGGCCGAAGCCCTGCTTGTAGGGCATGTTCTTGGCCGTCAGCGTCATGGTCAGCAGCGTGCGGCCGTGATAGCCGTGGTCGAACACGACGACCGCCGGGCGGCCCGTGGCGTGGCGCGCGATCTTGACGGCGTTCTCGACGGCCTCGGCACCGGTGTTCAGCAGGACCGTGCGCTTCTCGTGGTCGCCGGGGGTCAGTTCGTTGAGCTTCTCGCAGACCTGCACGTACGACTCGTACGGGGCGACCATGAAACAGGTGTGGGTGAACTCGGCGACCTGCTTCTGGACCCGCTCGACCACCTTGGGGGCGGCGTTGCCGACACTGGTCACGGCGATGCCGGAGCCGAAGTCGATCAGCGAGTTGCCGTCGGCGTCCTCGATGACGCCACCGCCGGCGCGGGTCACGAACACCGGCAGCACGGTGCCGATGCCCGGCGGCACGGCGGCCTGCTTACGGGCCAGCAACTCCTGCGATTTCGGGCCTGGGATCGCGGTGACGAGACGACGCTCCTGCGGAATGCTCATACTTCTGACGGTACGCCGGGCACCGACCTGGCCCGATGTGTCGATATGGCACACTGGGGAGGCCCGTCTTTGCCGGAATGGACAACTCGTATGGCGCCTTCGCTGCGGACCGTGGTGCGACGGACAGGGCTGCGGCCGCTGGTCGGGACCTTGGACTCGGTCGTGCGCTGGGTGGCCGTCAGCGAGCTGGAGGATCCCACGCCCTACCTGGAGGGCGACGAGCTGCTGCTGACCACCGGTATGCGCCTGGAAGGCGACTTTTCGCAATATGTCGCCCGCCTCGTGGCGCGTGGTGTGGCCGGGCTCGCCCTCGGTGTCGGGCTCTCCCACGAAGAGATGCCGCCCGCCCTGCTGGAGGCGGCCACCGCGGCCGGGCTGCCGCTGCTGGAGGTGCCGCGCGAGACGCCGTTCATCGCGGTCGGCAAGGCGGTCAGCGAGTTGCTCGCCGCCGAACAGTACGAGGAGATCACCCGCGCCTTCGCCGCCCAGGGCCGCCTCACGCGGGCCGCGCTGCGGCCCGAGGGCCCGCAGGCGGTCATCGACCGGCTGGCCAAGGAGGTCGGCGGCTGGGCCGCGCTGCTGGACGAGAACGCCGAGGTACGGCACGCCACCCACGGCTCCAGGGCCGAGGGGGTGGCCCGCGAACTGGCCCGCCTGCGCGGCGAGAACGGGGTCTGGCGGGAAGGCACTTCGAGTGGGCGGCAGGGCGCTCCGAGCGGGCGGGAAGGCGCTTCGGGCGGGCGGCAGGGCGCTACGAGCGGGCGGCTGCCTGCGAGTCTGGCGCTCTCCGGGCCGGACGAGCACGTCGTCGTGCAGCCGCTGGGTGGCGGGCCGCGGCCACGCGGGTTCTTCGCCGTCGGGGCGTCACGGGCGTTCTCGCCCGTCACGCAGACGGTGATCAACGCGGCCGGGTCGCTGCTCACGCTGGCCGTCGAGCAGGGTGGCGCCCAGCGGGAGGCCGAGCGCCGGGTGCGCTCGGCCGTTCTGGGACTGCTGCTGGCCGGTGCGAAGGAGCGGGCAGGCGAGGAGCGGGCGCGTGCGGTGCTGGCGCCGCTCGGCGAGCGGCTGCCGGAGGAGCCGGTGGTGGTGCTGGCGATGGCGGGCGACGCGCTCGAAGCGACGGAACCCCACGCCTTCACCGCCCGCCTCACCGCCCCCGCCCCAGACGCCGCCGACCCAGACGCCGCCACCACCGGCCTCGCCGAAGGCGGCCAGCACGCGTTGACCGCCCGCTTCGCCGAAGCCGACTCGCCCAGCCCCGCCGACCGGCGGGGTGTCGCTGAGCGGTCGAAAGGCCCTGGGGCGGCCGTGGCGGTGCTCGTGGGGGTAGAGGAGGCCGAGAAGGTGGCGGCGCTCGTTGGGGGGACCGTTGGGATGAGCGCGCCCGGTGTGTACGGCGAGTTGCCCGGTGCGCTCGACCAGGCCCGGCGGGCATTCGAGAGCGGCCGTGACGGCCTCGTCAGGTTCGCCGACCTCGCCGGGCAGGGGCTGCTGGGTCTGCTCGACCCGGCCACCGCCCAGGCGTTCGCGTCGGCGCTGCTCGCGCCCCTCACCAAGTACGGCTCGCGGCCCGACCTGATCGAGTCGCTGCGCGCCTATCTCGGCAGCAACGGGCACTGGGACGCGGCGGCCCAGCGGCTCGGCATCCACCGCCACACGCTCCGCTACCGCATGAAGCGGGTCACCGAGCTGCTGGGTCGTGATCTGGACGATCCCGGAGTGCGCGCCGAGCTCTGGATCGCGCTGGCGGCTACGGCTTCGGCTTCGGCTTGTGCACCAGATAGCAGCAGATCGTCGCCATCGTGACCGCCTCGTAGGTGCGGCCGTCACGCAGGTGACCGGCGCGCTCCAGGCTGATCGCGCCCTGGGCGGCGGCCCACAGCGCGTCGGCGATCTTGCGGGGCTGGGTCGGGATGAGGTACCCGGCCGAGATGCAGTCGGCGATCACCCGGTCGAGGATGTTGAGCGCCGCGCGGGCCAAGGTCCTGGCCCGCTCGCTGGGTTCGAACCCGGGGATCGCCCGCTCGAACATCAGGCTGTAGTAGCCGGGCTCGGCCAGGCACGCCTGCCGGTAGGCGGGGCCGAGCGCGGTGAGGTTCTCGAGCGCGTCGCGCCGGTGCGGGACCGCGTCCAGAAACCTCCGGAAACGCTCGAATCCCTCCAGGTAGAGAGCCTCCGCCAGTCCTTCCCTGTTGCCGAACATGGTGTAGATGACGGTGGTCGTGCAGCCGGCCTCCGTGGCGATTCTGCGCATGGTGAGGCTCTCTGGACCATCGCTCATTAGGAGGTTCACCGCGACGTCGAGGAGCCGCGAACGCAGTTCGTCGTGGGTGGCCCGCTCACCGAGCAAGTAGGCCCCTTGGAGCCCGAGCGGCGCCGAGGAGGTCATGGGGCCACGCCTTTCTGCTGGGGGGCCCGCCGCGCTGAGGGACCCGCACACGATGACTTAGCCAGACGAGAGAACGTTCAAACCGCTCTGCATGGTAAACATCCCGAATTAGGTCTACTTCTGTTACATCGTGGGTAGGCAAGGGAGGTTGTACTTAACGGTGAGGTCTGTCGGGAGTCTTGTGCACGCTGGTGTACGTCCCCGATCTCCGAAGTGGCATAACGTCGTGAACATGGACGTGCGTACCTTCTGGCTCGCGGGCCGCCCCGCCACCGGCGACTCCGAGCTCACCGTGACCAATCCCCACGACGGTCGCGAGGTCGGCCGCTGTTCCGTGCCGACCGACGGCCAGATCGAGGAGGCCGTCGCGGCCGCTCACGCGGTCGCCGGGCAGGCCGCCGCGCTCCCCGTGCACGTGCGCGCCGAAGCGCTGGCCCACGTCTCGCGCCGCCTCTCGGAGCGGGCCGACGAGATCGCTCACCTGATCACCGCCGAGAACGGCAAGCCGATCTTCTGGGCGCGCGGTGAGGTCTCGCGGGCGATCGCCACGTTCCGCTTCGCCGCCGAGGAGACGCGCCGCTGGTCCGGCGACGTACAGCGGCTGGACACCGAGCCCGCCGCCGCCGGCCGTCTGGCGTACGTGTCCCGCGTGCCGTACGGTCCGGTGCTCGCGATCACGCCGTTCAACTTCCCGCTGAACCTGGTGGCCCACAAGGTGGCGCCCGCCATCGCGGTAGGCGCGCCCGTCATCGTCAAGCCCGCGCCGGCCACGCCGCTCACCTCGCTCCTGCTCGGCGAGATCCTGGCCGAGACCGACCTGCCCGCCGGGATGTTCTCCGTGCTGCCGGTCGAGAACGAGCGCGCCTCCGGCCTGGTGCTCGACCCGAGGCTGCCGGTGGTGTCGTTCACCGGTTCCGCGCCGGTCGGCTACGCGATCGCCGACCAGATCCCGCGCAAGCACGTGACGCTGGAGCTCGGTGGCAACGCCGCGGCGGTGGTGCTGGCCGACGCCGACCTCGACTGGGCGGCCCAGCGGGTGGCTCTGTTCTCCAACTACCAGGCCGGTCAGAGCTGCATCGCGGTGCAGCGGGTGATCGTCGAGCGGCCCGTCTATGACGCGTTCGTCGAGCGCCTGCTCCCGGCCGTCGACGGGCTCGTGACCGGTGACCCGGCCGACGAGAAGACGCAGGTCGGGCCGCTGGTCTCGGTGCACGCCGCCGAACGCGTCGAGCAGTGGGTACGGGAGGCGGTGGACGCGGGCGCCCGCGTGCTGACGGGCGGCACCCGCGAGGGCGCCACGATCGCGCCGACCGTGCTGGCCGACGTGCCCCACGACGCGAAGGTCCTCCTTGAGGAGGTCTTCGGTCCTGTCCTGGTCCTGCAGCCCGCCGCGTCGATCGACGAGGCGTACGCGATGGTCAACGACTCCAAGTACGGGCTGCAGGCCGGCGTGTTCACGCGGTCGCTGGACGCGGCCTTCCGGGCCAACCGGGAACTGGAGGTGGGCGGCGTGATCATCGGCGACGTCCCGTCGTACCGGGCCGACCAGATGCCGTACGGCGGCGTGAAGGACTCCGGCATCGGACGTGAGGGCCTTCACTCGGCGATGACGGACTTCACGTACGAGAAGGTCATGGTGTTGACCGGACTGTCGCTTTAGCTCTACGCCCGCTGGGCGGTGTCGAAGAGGGCCTTGGCGGCGTCACCGAAGTACGGGCCGTACATGGTGCGCTGGTCGTCGCTGTACTTGAAGCTGCTCAACGACGTGATCTCGCCGACGCCCGTGGCCGGGTCGAAGCCGGACAGCCACGGGCCGCCGCTGGAGCCCGCCGTCATGTCGCAGCCGAGGCCCTGGTCGCGGGTCTGCTTGTAAGGGTCGCCGTGCAGGCGGCCCGCGCAGTAGACCAGGTGCTCGCCGTTGTAGGGCGGGTCGGCCGGGTAGCCGAAGCCGAACGTCTGGCCGCCACGCGGGACGTTGAAGGCGATCCGCTGGGCACCCACCACGTCGGTGACGTGCTGGCTGTCCGCGGTCGTCAGGGCCACCATGCCCATGTCGTAGCTGTCGTCGGCGGCGTTCGCCCACGGGCCGGTGACGAACATGCGGCGGGCCGCGTACTGGCCGTACGGGTGCCCGCCGCCCGTGCGGTAGCCGGGCACGAACTGCCAGTTGGCCGCCCACTCGCCGGTGCCGTCCTTGACGCAGTGACCGGCCGTGACCACGAGGTCCCTGCTGGCGCTCTGGACCGTGCTCGCGGAGCAGACGAAGTCGATCCCGCTGACGGTCAGGAAGACGCGGCCGGTGGTGCGGGTCACCGCCCCGCCGGTCAGCCAGCGGGAGCCGGACGTGGTGGTCTGGGGCCTGGCCGACTGGAGGCGCGGGGTGGGGATCTTGGCCTTGCCGCCGGTCAGGCCGGGGGCCGCGGTGATCCCCGTCTTGTCGGTGAGCTTGTTGAGCAGGCCGTTGCCCTTGGTGACGATGCCGAGCATGTCGATCGGCAGGGCGTCGGCCATCCGGGCCGGTGTCCAGTAGTCGAGCACGCGCCGCTGCTCAGCGGGGGTGCGGGCGGCCACGTGCTCGACCACCTCCATCCGCTTGGCCGTGTGGACGACCGGCTTGGTGATGGCATGGGCGGAGTGATGGTGCTGGACGGGCATGGCGCCGATGAGCGCGGGGCCCATCAGTCCCGCGACGAGCGGCACACCTGTCAGCAAGGGGGTGCTCAGGGTCATGACCCCCGAGTGTGCACCACAAGATGTGTCCTTGTGACTACTTTCGGTGAATACCCTCAGAGGGCGCTGGTGCTCTGGGCGGCTTGGTAGACGGCTTTGGCCTCTGACCCGAAATAGGGGCCGAACATCAAGTTCGGGGCGAAGCTGTATGTGAAACTGTTGATGGAGTTCAGATTGCCGAGGCTGGTCGTCGCGTTGAAATTCTGGAACCACGGACCGCCACTCGAACCGCCGGTCAAACCCTGATCTTCGGACATCAGGAAATCGTGGCCGCCGATCGGGGCGCCGGTGGGCGGGACCGTGCCGGGGCTGCTCGTGGCCGGGCCGGCTCCCTTCTTGGGCGCGGGGGCGGTGAGCGGCTGGGCGGTCTCCATCTTCTGCGGTGCATGACGTACCTCCCGAAATCTCGGATCTGAGCTCGGAAGGTAGCGGCCTCAATATCCCCATTTCTCGGGACCTGCGAATGTGGATATGGCGATATTTGGGCATTGATGGACTCGAAGATCTGGCGCCATATTCGTTGCTGGATTTTGGGACGGCGGAGCCGCGTGTCCGGTCGCCTCCGGCAGCGGGGACAATGGACGGGTGCATGCAGACACCCTCCGCTCCGTCGTCGTCCTCGGCTCCACCGGCTCGATCGGCACCCAGGCGCTCGACGTCATCGGCGCCGACCCGGGCAGGTTCAGGGTCGCCGGGCTCGCGGCCGGTGGCGGGAAGGTCGAGCTGCTGGCCGAGCAGGCGGCCTCGTACGGCGCCGAGGTGGTGGCCGTGGCCGACGCCGCCGCCGTGCCCGCGCTGAAAGAGGCACTCGCGGCGCGCGGCGCGAGCCCGGTGGTGCTCGCGGGCCCCGAAGGGGTCGCGGAGGTGGCGGCGTGGCCGTGCGACACCGTGCTCAACGGCATCACCGGCGCGCTCGGCCTGACCTCCACGCTGGTCGCGCTGGAGGCGGGCAGGACGCTCGCCCTGGCCAACAAGGAGTCGCTGATCATCGGCGGGCCGCTGGTCAAGCGGCTGGCCGCGCCGGGGCAGATCCTGCCCGTCGACTCCGAGCACTCGGCCGTGCAGCAGTGCCTGTGGGCCTCCGGGCCCGACGGTCACCGCCCCGAGGCGGTCAGGCGGCTGGTCATCACCGCGAGCGGCGGGCCGTTCAGGGGTCGCGAGCGCGCCGAGATGCTGGACGTCACGCCCGAGATGGCCCTGGCGCACCCCACCTGGTCGATGGGGCCCATGATCACCATCAACTCGGCCACCCTGGTCAACAAGGGGCTGGAGGTGATCGAGGCGCACCTGCTGTTCGACATCGGTTTCGACAGGATCGAGGTCGTGGTGCATCCTCAGTCGATCATCCACTCCATGGTCGAGTACATCGACGGCTCCACCATCGCCCAGGCCAGCCCGCCCGACATGCGGCTGCCCATCGCGCTCGCGCTCGGCCACCCCGGGCGGATCGCGGGCGCCGCCCACGCCATCGACTGGACGCGGGCCCACACCTGGACCTTCGAGCCGCTCGACGACAAGGCGTTCCCCTCCGTCGCGCTGGCCAGGCACGTCGGCACCGAGGGCGGCACCGCGCCGGCCGTCTACAACGCGGCCAACGAGGCGTGCCTGGAGGCGTTCATCGGCGGCGGGCTGCCGTTCCTGGGGATCGTCGACACGGTCGCCAAGGTCGTCGAGGAGCACCGGGTGACCCCCGCGGACTCGGTCGAGGAGGTGCTGGCCGCCGACGCCTGGGCACGTGCCCGCGCGACGGAGCTCGTACGGAGCATGGCCGCCGGATGAGACCTGGGACGGAGCTCACAGCCCGGCAGTCCCACGGGCTACCTACACTGGATACCGTTACCGAAACTCAAGGGTTGAAATGTCTCCTGTAGCACTCGGCATCCCCGCGGTCCGCCCCAAGCCCCTCGCCGAACGCCGGCACTCCCGCCAGATCATGGTCGGCAGTGTCCCGGTCGGCGGCGACGCGCCGGTCTCCGTGCAGTCGATGACCACCACGGTGACCGCCGACATCAACTCCACCTTGCAGCAGATCGCCGAGCTTACCGCCGCCGGGTGCCAGATCGTCCGGGTGGCCGTGCCGTCTCAGGACGACGCCGACGCGCTGCCGGCCATCGCCCGCAAGTCGCAGATCCCGGTCATCGCCGACATCCACTTCCAGCCGAAGTATGTCTTCGCGGCCATCGAGGCAGGCTGCGCGGCCGTGCGCGTCAACCCCGGCAATATCAAGAAATTTGATGACAAGGTGGGCGAGATCGCGCGGGCTGCGGCCGATCACGGCGTGCCGATCCGCATCGGCGTCAACGCCGGCTCGCTCGACCCTCGGCTGCTGCAGAAGTACGGCAAGGCGACCCCCGAGGCGCTGGCCGAGTCGGCGCTGTGGGAGTGCTCGCTGTTCGAGGAGCACGGGTTCCGCGACATCAAGATCTCGGTCAAGCACAACGACCCGGTCGTCATGATCAACGCGTACCGGCTGCTGGCCGGGAAGTGCGACTACCCGCTGCACCTGGGCGTCACCGAGGCCGGGCCGGCCTTCCAGGGCACGATCAAGTCGGCGGTCGCGTTCGGGGCACTGCTGGCGGAGGGCATCGGCGACACCATCCGCGTCTCGCTGTCGGCGCCGCCGGTCGAGGAGGTCAAGGTCGGCGCGCAGATCCTGGAGTCGCTGGGGCTGCGGGAGCGCGGGCTGGAGATCGTCTCGTGCCCGTCGTGCGGCCGGGCGCAGGTGGACGTCTACACGCTGGCGGAGCAGGTGCAGGCGGGCCTCGAAGGGCTGAAGGTGCCGCTGCGGGTGGCCGTGATGGGGTGTGTGGTGAACGGCCCCGGCGAGGCTCGCGAGGCGGACCTGGGCGTCGCGTCGGGCAACGGCAAGGGGCAGATCTTCGTGAAGGGGGAGGTCGTGAAGACGGTCCCCGAGTCACAGATCGTCGAGACGCTCATCGACGAAGCTCTGCGCATCGCCGACGAAATGGGCATAGCGCTCGACGGCGAGCCGGAGGTCGTCGTCGGCTAATTACGGACATATTTTACGGCTCAGCCCGGTCGGCCCCAGACGCCGACCGGGCTGAGCCCTGTCCAGGGGCACGCTCCTCCGGTGGAGGTGGTGCGGCGCCGTGACGTGCGCATTCTTGGCCGGTGGCGGGGAAAACCCCGAAGCCTTGGCGGCCATGCGTTACGGCATGCAATTGGGCGATTACAGAATGGTAAGCATTTAGCCATACCCTGCGTCACGACTCGGTTACTTGCGGGAGCATCGGTCCTCCTACGAAGGGGAGGCCGTGTGAAGCGGGTCATAAGGGTTGTCGTCGGGTTGGCGATGCTGGTGCCGGTGCTGGGAGCCGGTGGGGCCGGGCCTGCGGGGGCCACCGGGAGCGCGGTCGGGTCGCCGCTGGAGTGGGGAGCCTGCCCGGTGGCGGCGAAGACGGAGGAGGCCGGTTCCGGGGCGGTCGCCAGCAGGTCCGCGCCCGCCGTGAGCGGCGTCGAGTGCGCCACCGTACGGGTGCCGCTCGACTACCACGAGCCGCTGGGGCAGTCCATCACGCTGGCGCTCAACCGGATCAAGGCCAAGGTGCCGCGCGACGGCAACCACCTGGGCAGCCTGCTGGTGAACCCGGGCGGGCCCGGTGCCTCGGGGCGGTCGCTGGCCGAGTACGTGTCGGCGGCGCTCTCGCAGAAGGTCGCCGACCGCTACGACATCATCGGCTTCGACCCGCGCGGCGTGGGCAACAGCGAGCCCTCGATGCACTGCGTCGACGCCGCCACCTACTACGCCCCGCCCAGGCCGGACGCGGTGCCGAAGACCCAGGAAGACGAGAAGGTGCTGCTCGGCCGGGCCACCGACTACGCCAACCGGTGCGGTGACCTGTGGGCGTGGCTGCTGCCCTACCTGACCACCGAGAACACCGCCAGGGACATGGACAGCATCCGCGCGGCACTCGGCGAGCCGCAGATCAGCTTCCTCGGCTACTCCTACGGCACCTACATCGGCGCCGTCTACGCCACGCTCTTCCCCGACCGGGTCAAGCACCTCGTCATGGACAGCACGGTCGACCCGGCCGGCATCTGGTACAAAGCCAACCTGGCCCAGGACAAGGCCTTCGAGCGCAGGCACCACGAGTTCCTCGCCTGGACCGCCAAGAACAACGCCGTGTACAAGCTCGGCGGCTCGGCCACGCAGACCTCGTTCGCCTGGAACGCGATGCGCTCCCGGCTGCACGACCGCCCGGCCGGCGGAGTGGTCGGCCCGAGCGAACTCGACGACACCTTCACCGTGGGCGGCTACACCGATCGGATCTGGCCCGAGCTCGCCGCCGCCTGGTCCAAGTACGTGCGGCAGGGCGACCCGAAGGGGCTGGTCGACGTCTTCAACAAGTACGGCAAGCAGGACGCCGACGACGAGAACGGCTACGCCATCTACCTGAGCGTGCAGTGCCGCGACGTCCAATGGCCCAGGTCCTGGACCAAGTGGCGGACGGACATGACCCGGATGCACAAGCAGGCGCCGTTCCTGACCTGGCCCAACGCCTGGTACAACGCGCCGTGCGCGTTCTGGAGCGTGCCCGGAGGCACCCCGGTCACGATCCGTGCGTCCCGGAAGCTGCCGTCGATTTTGATGATCCAGTCGAAGGACGACGCCGCGACGCCGTACCAGGGTGCCCTGAACATGCGCAAGCTGTTCCCGAGCGCCCGCATGGTCGTCGACGCGGGCGGCAACCACGGCGCCTCGCTGGCCGGGAACCAGTGCGTGGACCGCCACCTGGTCGCCTACCTGCTCGACGGCACGGTGCCGCGGCGCGGAGCCGAGTGTCAGAAACTGGCGCCACCCAAGCCAACGGCGCATATGGCGGCCGCTGGTCTACTTGGTCACGAAAGGCTCACCGAGCTCCTGTCCAGATGAGCTATTCGGTGGTCGTTCGCGTAGTCTGACCATGTGATGCTGCGTACATCGGCGTCGCGTGTGCTCGATGACAGCGACCGGGACGAGGCCCTCGCCTTGCTCGACCTCGACCCGGTCGCCAACGTCTTCGTCTCCTCCCGGGTGCGGACCGTCGGACTCAATCCGGCGCGCCTGGGTGGGCAGATGTGGGGGTTCGGGGCGCGCGGCGGGCTCGTCTCGCTCTGCTACGCCGGGGCAAACATGGTGCCGGTCAACGCCGGTCCCGAAGCCGTGCACGCGTTCGCCGACCGCGCTCGCAAGCAGGGCCGTCGCTGCTCGTCCATCGTGGGTCCCGCCGACGCGGTCTCACTGCTGTGGGAGCGGCTGGAGCCGTACTGGGGCCGGGCGCGCACGATCCGCTGGGCGCAGCCGGTCATGGCCACCTCGCGCAGGTCGCCCGTCCCCGCCGATCCGCTGGTCCGGCGGGTACGCCCGGACCAGTTCGAAACCCTGCTGCCGGCCTGCGTCGCGATGTTCACCGAGGAGGTGGGGGTCTCGCCCAACCTCGGCGACGGCGGCGCCCTCTACCGGACCAGGGTGGCCGAGCTGATCCGCATCGGCAGGTCGTACGCGCGCATCGACGACGGGCGCGTGGTGTTCAAGGCGGAGGTCGGCGCGGTCACCCCGCACGTCTGCCAGATCCAGGGCGTGTGGGTCGACCCCGCGCTACGCGGCCAGGGGCACGCGGTGGCCGGCATGGCGGCGGTCGTGGACGCCGCCCTGGACTGCTTCGCCCCCGTGGTCTCGCTGTACGTCAACGACTTCAACCACTCGGCGCGGGCGGTCTACCGGAAGGTGGGCTTCCACGAGGTCGACACGTTCATGTCTGTGCTGTTCTAGCGGCTTCGGTCAGACCAGGACCAGTTTGTCGAAGAGCCGGGCCAGCTCGGTGTCGGGGTTGGCGGTGAGGCCGGCGTGGACCGGGCCGGTCTGCACGATCGTGCTGCGCGGTGCCGTCAGCCAGCGGAACCTCCCGCCGAGCGACTCCCCGGTCAGCGGTCCCGCCTCGTCGCCGCAGGCCAGCTCGTACGCGCCGAGCGCCTGCCGGACACCGTCGACGTCCGCGGCCGGGTCGAGCGCGCGCAACCGGTCGGCGTCGAGGGCGACCCGTGCGCAGAGGTAGCCGCGCGGCTGGCAGTAGAGCAGCACGCCCACGTTGATCAGCTCGCCGCGCTCGACCCGTGGCACCACGCGGATCACCGCGTACTCGTAGACATCCCGGCTCATCGGTCGCCTCCCCGCCAGAACTCGCCGACGGACCCCGGCCCCGCGGATCTGCCGGTCGGCGTGTCGGGCTGTCTCAGCCACTCATGCGGTCCCTGCGCGCGGCGGAGCAGGTGGTCGACATAGGCATCGCGTACGGCCTGCGCCGAGTCGAAGCCCGGCTCGTCGTCGAGCCATTCGTCGGGCACCAGGGCGGTCACGGTTTCGAGGAGCTCGGGAGTGATCTTCGCGGACAGCTCGGCCGCCGCGCTCTCAAGGTCGATGGCGAACGGCGCCAGCACATGATCCCCCACGTCGAATGGCCGTCGCGGGTCCGCCGTCGGCCAGTTGTGGTGGAACCAGAGCGCCGCGCCATGGTCGATCAGCCACATGTCACGGTGCCAGATGAGCAGGTTGGGGTTGCGCCAGCTGCGGTCGACGTTGTGGATCAGGCCGTCGAACCAGACCACCCGCGAGGCGAACATCCAGTCAGGTGTCCACGCCAGCGGCTCGAACCCGAGGGCGCCGGGCAGGAAGTCGATCGCCAGATTGAGGCCGGTGCTGGCCTTGAGCAGGTCCTGCACCTCCTCATCGGGCTCCCGGATGCCGATCTGCGGGTCGAGGTCGATCAGCTTGAGCTCGGGAGTGCGGAGTCCGAGCCGTCTGGCCAGCTCACCCGAGATGATCTCCGCCACGAGGACCCTGCGGCCCTGGCCCGCGCCCCGGAACTTCACCACGTATGTCCCGAGATCATCGGCCTCGACGACGCCCGGTAGTGATCCGCCTTCGCGCAGCGGCGTCACATAGCGGGTCGCCGCGATCTCATCAAGCACGACACGAGGTTATCGCCCGTTGAGACCACTTTCGCGCTAGCCCGCCGCCCCGACCGGCGCGAACAGCGTTGCGCCGATGGGTCAGGAGCGGGCCCGGACGGCGGCCAGGATGATGCGCCGGATCAGGCCGCTGCCCAGGCGGATGAAGATCCAATAGCGACGGAAGGCGCGGCGGGCGTCGGGGCTGGTGGCGAGCACCCTGGTCTCGGTGACCAGGCGGATGCGCCCCGGCCCCGCGTCGTCCAGCAGGAAGCTGAACGTCCCCTTCGCGTAGCCGGGCCGGTCGAAGGCGCGGAAGTCGTCCGCGTCATCGATCGCCGGGGTGTGCTCGGCGCGGCCCAGGCGCCACCACTGCCCGATCGTGCCCAGGACGATCTCCCGCATCGGGTCCTCGGCCAGCGGCGTGAAGGTGGGCCTGTCCTGTTTCTGCTGGTCGGAGGGGGAGCGGGAGAACAGGCGGCGGACGGCGAACAGCGGCTTGGCCAGGCGGATGTCCTGCGGGCCGAGGTGGGTGAGCGCATGCCAGACGCGGTCGCGGGAGGCGTTGATCACGATCGAGTGCCGCTCCGCCGCGTCCGGGCGGGAGATGAAGTCGTCGACCAGTGTCGGCATGGGGGGCTCCTCGGTCTCCATACGGTTGCGTATGGAAGCGACTATACGCCGCCGTATGGCAGGCTGTCAGTGCGGGGCGAAGGTTCCGCGCGGGGTTAGGTCCCGTGCGGGGCAAGGGTTCGCGAGAGGCAAGGGGCGTGCGGTCGCGGTGGACGGCCGGCCCTGGGTGGGGCGCGGTCGAGCGAGGGAGGGTGTGAGGTGGTGGAGCGGTTGGGACCTGATGACTGGGCGCGGGCCGCGTTGGCGGCGCTCGCGGAGGGCGGGCTGGGCGCCGTGGCGGTGGAGCCGGTCGCGGCACGGCTCGGCGTCTCCAAGGGCAGCTTCTACTGGCACTTCGCCAACCGCCGGTCGCTGGTCGAGGCGGCGCTGGCGTGCTGGGAGGACGAGACCGAGCAGGTCATCGCCCGGCTGGAGACGCTCGACGAGCCGGTGGCGCGGATGCGGGCCCTGCTGGACCTGGCCTTCGGTGGCGAGCAGGATGCGGCGATCTCGTTCCGACTGATCAGCGAGGCGGACGATCCGCTGGTCGGTGAGGTGGTGCGGCGGGTGAGTGACCGCCGCTTGAGGTACATGCAGGACGTCCTGCGCGAGCTCGGCCAGCCGGAGGAGGAGGCGCGCAGGCGGGTGCTGGCGGCCTACGGCACCTACCTCGGCCTGGCCGCCCTGATGCGCATCGGAGCGGTGGACGAGGTGCCGGGCGCCCTGGTCGACCTGGCGATGGCCGAACTGGGCCTGCCCGCGGCCGCCCCCTCGTGACGGCCGCCGCCTCCTGGCGACGGCCCCTTCTGGCGACGACTCGTCGCGGCGCCGGGGTCACATCTTCGCGATGACCTCCTGCGCGAACCGTTCCATGGTGGCGACCTTGAGTTCCAGGCTGCCTTCGCCGTACCGCGCCTTCTCCTCGGCGGTGGCGAGCCACCACGGGGCGGCCATCGTCCCGGTGACGCCCTTGGCGGCGAAGTGCCGGAACGTGTCGGCGTCCGGCAGCACGGCCAGCGGCGCGATGATCTCGAACGGCCCGGTCCTGCCGTACTCGTCCAGCAGCTGCCGTAACGAGTCGAGCACGGTGTCGAGCTGCTCCTCGGTGTAGATGCGATTGCCGATCCAGCCGTCACCCAGCCGGGCCGCCCGGCGCAGCGCCGCCTCGCTGTCGCCGCCCACCAGGACCGGGATCGGCTCGGCGGGCGTGGGCGAGATGGACAGCTCGGGCAGCCCGTCGATGGTGACGTTCCGGCCGCTCCAGAGGTCCCGTAGCGCCGGGATCATCTCGTTGAGCCGCCGCCCGCGGGTGTGGAAGTCCTGGCCGGTGGCGGCGAACTCCTCCGCGCACCACCCGACGCCCACCCCGAACGTGACGCGGTCCCGCGACAGCACCGCCGCCGTGGACACCTGCTTGGCCACGGTGAACAGATCGCGGGCCGGAGCGATGTAGACGTTCGGCGCGAAGCGCAGCGTGTTGGTCACCGCGGACATCGCGCCGATCGTCACCCACACGTCCGGCCAGTGCGTCTCGGCGGTCCAGCGTGGCTTGCCCGACTTCGAGTAGGGGTACGGCGTCGCGAAGTCGGCGTAGAAGAGGTGGTCCGACAACGTGAGCGTGTCGAACCCGCACTTCTCAGCCGCCCTGGCCAGATCGACGAACTGATCGGTGTCCGCGAACGAGGCGCCAAGCCAGAATTTCACCGAATACCTGCAGTGCGGAGGCCCGGCCCTTCGGGGCAGGGAGGAAGCGTGGGGTGGGCGGGCACGTCGGTCTCCTTGTTTTGTCGGTGGTGGTTGTTAGATTCCTGTGCGTGTCCCGTTACCGGCTGCAACCAACGCCTGCCCAAGAGGCGGCGCTGGCCGTGCATTGCGGACACGCTCGGTTTGTGTGGAACCTGGCTGTGGAACAGCACGCCCACTGGAAGCCGGGGCGGAAGAGCGCGCCAGGGCTTCTTGAGCAGTGCCGCCAGTTGACCGAGGCCCGAGCCGAATGCGCGTGGTTGCGGGCGGGGTCGATCATCGTGCAGCAACAGGCGCTGAGAGACTTCGCGCAGGCTATGGCCAACTTCTTCGGTAAGACGCATCGCCGGCCGACCTGGCGCAGGCGTGGCCGCAGCGAAGGGTTTCGGATCGTCGGGGTCAAGCCGGGTGATGTGCGGCGGTTGTCCCGTAAAGTCGGCGAGGTCAAGGTCCCCAAGGTGGGGTGGGTGCGGTTGCGCTGGTCGCGTGCCGTCCCGGTTGGAGTGAAGTCGTACCGGGTCACCTGTGATCGTGCGGGGCGCTGGCATGTGGCGTTCGCCGCGGTGCCGGAGCCGATCGGCGCGCCGGGCACGGATGCGGTGGTCGGCGTGGATCGCGGGGTGACCGTCTCGGCTGCCCTGTCCACCGGCGAGTTGCTGATCGCACCCACCCTCAAGGACAGCGAGAAAGCCCGTCTGCTGCGCCTGCAACGCAGGCTGGCGCGGGCGCGGCGCGGCTCGAAGCGGCGCAGCAGGGTGAAGTCCGCGATCGCCAAGTTGACGGCGCGGGGGATCGATCGGCGCAAGGACTGGGTGGAAAAGATCTCGACCACATTGGCTCGCCGCTTCGACGTGATCGCTGTGGAGGATCTCAACATCCGGGGGATGACCCGCTCGGCCAAGGGCACCCCCCAAACCCCGGGCAGGAATGTGCGTCAGAAGGCGGCCCTCAATCGTGGCATCCTGGCGGCCGGGTGGGGTCGGCTGGTAGAGCGACTGGAGCATAAGGCGCCCGGTCGTGTCGTGAAGATCAACCCCGCGTATACGAGTCAGCGTTGCTCGGCGTGTGGGATCGCAGATCGGCGGGCGCGTGAGAGCCAAGCCGCCTACCGCTGCCGATCCTGCGGATATGCCGGTAACGCCGATGTGAACGCGGCCCGCAACATCGCACACGCGGCAGGGCATGCCGTGTCCGCACGGGGAGGCCCGCCGCTGGGCGAGCCGGCGAACCGTGAACCTCAACGAGACCTCCTCCCCGTGGGGTAGTCGCAGTTGGAATCCCCTGCCTTTCGGCGAGGGAGGATGTCAATGGAACTCCGGGATGACCTTGGTGGCGAACAGTTCCAGGTTCCGCTTGACCGTGTCCAGGGGGAGCACGCCCTGCTGTCCCTGCATGTAGAGGCCGAACCATTCCAGGTCGGGCATCCGGTCGAGCATCCGCTGGATGCCGCGCTTGACGTCGTCGGGGGTGCCGAACAGTGCCATCTCCACGTCGTTCATCCGCTTGGCGTCGCCCTTCTCGGGGGAGATGGGCTTGTGTTTCTCGTCTTCCTTCTTCCGCAGCACTTCCAGATAGCCGAACGGGCCGAAGAAGGCGGCGAAGTCCTTGGGGATGCTCCGGCCGAAGGTGTTGATCGCCTCCTCGGTCGTCTCCGCGATGCCGACGATCTTGAGGATGCCGGTGTGCTCGCCCAGTTTGTAGTCGCGGCCCTGCCTGGCGGACTCCTCCTGGTAGAGCTTGGCCTTGGCGGCGTGGTCGTCGGGGTTCGGGGTGAACATCCACGGCAGGATGTTCTCCTGCGCGGCCCTGATGACCGAGCGGTCGGAGATCGTGAACGGCTGCCACAGCTCCGGATGCGGGTTCTGGTACGGCCTCGGGCAGACCGAGACGGCCTGCACCTTGTCGTCGTCCGAGATCTCACCGGGGGCGCCGAACGTCTTCGTCCACTCCAGGGCCGGCCAGCCCTCGATGCCGTCGAACGGGTAGGGGATCTCGTAGTCCAGTACGTCGGACTTGTAGCGGATCGTCTCCTGGGTCCAGGCCATCTTCATGATCTTCAGGACCTCGCCGAAGACGTCGAAGTTCCGCGTGTCGGAGGCCGAGCCGTCGGAACGGGCGGCCGCCGCGTGCCAGCGCTGGCCCAGCACGTTCATCCACCGGTTCTGGTAGCCCCTGGCCACGCCCAGCCGGAGCCGCCCCTTGCAGAACTGGTCGAGGAGCGCCACGTCCTCCGCCGCCCGGATGGGGTCCCAGGCGGGCAGCACCATGCCGAGCGGCGCGAGCAGGATGCGTTCGGTCCTGGCCGCGAGGTCGGTGAGGAACATCAGCGGGTTGACCGAGAACTCCATGCCTTCCGAGTGGAAGTGGTGCTCGGTCATCATCAGCGCGTCGAAGCCGATCTGGTCGGCGTGGACGGCGATCTCCCGTACCTCGTGCAGCAGCTTCTGGTACGACTCCGTGTCACGCCCGATGGGCCGCTTGGCCTTGGCGTTCTCCTCGGCCGCGTATCCGGAGCCTGGAATCTGCGGATTCAGGAAGATGGAAAACTTCACCAGGAGACCTCTTTCCGCGGGGCGCTTCTCTGTCCGGCAAGCTACTCTAGAAATCTTAGCCGAGCAATCGCTTGGTTGACGTCAAGGAGAGTCGTATGCGGCTTGGTGTCACCATGTTCACCACGGATCTGGGCATGCCGGTCGTGGACCTGGCCAAGGCTGCCGAGGAGCGCGGATTCCACTCCCTCTACGTGCCGGAGCACACCCACATCCCGATCTCGCGGCGCACGCCGCACCCGATGGGGCTGGAGGAACTGCCCGAGGAGTACAAGCGGACGCTCGACCCGCTCGTCGCGCTCTCGTTCGCCGCCGCCGCCACCGAGCGGCTGGTCGTCGGCACCGGCATTCTGCTCGCCGCCCAGCGCGACCCCATCGTGACCGCCAAGGCGATCGCCACCCTCGACCACCTCTGCGGCGGGCGCGTGGTGGTCGGCGTCGGCTTCGGCTGGAACGTGGAGGAGATCGAGAACCACGGCGTGGAGTACGGCAGGCGGCGCGTGGTCGCGCGGGCCAACGTGCTGGCCATGCGGAAGCTGTGGCGGGACGAAGTGGCCGGTTTCGAGGGGTTCGAGCCGTCGTGGTCCTGGCCCAAGCCGATCTCCGCGCCGCCCGTCTACATCGGCGGCGCGGCGGGCCCGAAGCTGTTCGCGCACGTCGCCGAGTACGCCGACGGCTGGATCCCGATCGGCGGCAAGGGCGTCAAGGCCGCGCTGCCCGCCTTACGCGAGGCCTGCGAGAAGGCGGAGCGGCCGATGGCCAAGGTCATCCCGTTCGGGACGCTGCCGACCAGGGAGAAGCTCGACTACTACGCCGAGCTGGGCATCGAGGAGTCGGTGGCCAACCTGCCCAGCGGCTCGGCCGACGAGATCCTGCCGCTGCTCGACGAGTACGCCCGGCTGATCTGAGACTGCCGTAATCTCGGAGGCCTCCCAGGCAGGGTCGAGGCGATGCGGCGAGCGCGGGTGTGGCAGGTGGTCGTGGCCGGTGCCGGGCTGGTCATGGGGGTGGCCGGGTTCGTGCTCTGGCTGCGGGGGGCGCAGAGCCCCGGGCTGGCGGGAGAGTGGACGGGGTCGGCCGGCACGGCGTCGATCCGCGCCGGGATGGCCGGGACGGGGCCGGTCTTCCCGGTGGCGATGGAGTTGGCCGACGATGACTCGGCCCTGCGGTGGGGTGCGGGACTGCGGTGTTCGGGGCGGCTCAGCCCGACCAGGAGCCGGCTCGTGTTCACCCTCGACCGGGTCAAGGGCGAAGGGTGCGTTCCGGGGATGCTGCGGGTGTTCCCGACGCCGGAGCTCGACCAAGTGGCTATCAAGATGACACGTCAGGGTGACACGGACATCACCTATTCAGGCACGCTCTCGCGACATTCTTGACGGGATGTGTCACGGTCAGGCGGCATTGCGGCGGCCACCGTTGACTCTCCCGCGTCCGTTGCCTTCAGTGGACTTGGAAACGGTGGGTGGCGGCGAGGGGAGGCAGCCCCGTGCCAACGGCACAGCCACTCAGAACGGGGGATCCGCGGCGGCTCGGCGCCTACGAGCTGTCCGGGCGTCTGGGTGAGGGCGGCCAGGGCGTGGTGTACCTCGGGACGAGGGTCGAGGACGTATACGCGGTCAAGCTGCTGCACGGACCCGTGGGGGACGAGAAACTGGCGTTCCTGCGGGAGGTGGAGCTGGCCAAGCATGTGGCGCGGTTCTGCACGGCCCAGGTGGTGGACGCCGGGTTCGACGAGGGCCGGCCGTACATCGTGAGCGAGTACGTCGACGGGCCGTCGCTGCAGCGCGAGGTGGCGATCACCGGGCCGCGCCGGGGCGCGGCGCTCGAACGGCTCGCCGTGAGCACGATCACCGCGCTGGCGGCGATCCACCGCGCGGGCATCGTGCACCGCGACTTCAAGCCACAGAACGTGCTGCTCGGCCCGGACGGGCCACGCGTGATCGACTTCGGGCTGGCCAGGGCGTTGGACGCGGCGGCAACGGTGAGCGGGCGAGGAGTCGGCACGCCCGCGTACATGGCGCCGGAGCAGATCACCGCGTCGGCTCTCACGGGGGCGGCGGACGTCTTCTCCTGGGGCGCCACGATGTGCTTCGCGGCCAACGCGTCGGCGCCGTTCGGTCAGGACTCGGTGGCGCCGGTGCTGCACCGCATCCTGACCGCGCCGCCGGAGCTGGGGCGGCTGGACGGGCGGCTGCGGGAGCTGGTGATCGCGTGCCTGGACAAGGACGCCAGGAACCGGCCCGCCAGCCGGGAACTGCTGCTCGCGTTGCTCGGCGACAACGACTTCGTGCCGCCGGAGGTGCTGCGCTCGCCGCCGCCGCACATCCTGCGGGCGATGCCGGCTCCGTCGGTGGCGCACGGGGCGGCGAACCGCCCGGCGTACCCGATGGCCGAGCCCGAGGCGACGGGGGCGCCGGCCGGTTACCGCCTGCGCGGCGGCTCGCCGGACGACGGCACCTCCTGGCCGCCGATCGTCCCGCGGCAGGATTCCGGGGAGCCGGGCGTGCCTCGGCAGGATTCCGGGGAGCCGGGCGTGCCTCGGCAGGATTCCGGGGAGCCGGGCGTGCCTCGGCAGGATTCCAAGGAGTCGGGAGTCCTGCGGCAGGGTTCTGGGGGGCCGGGCGTGCGGCGGCAGGGCTTTGGGGAGCCGGGTGTGCGGCGGGACAGTGCCGAGGACGTCGGCTCGCCCTACGATGGCGTCGGCTCCTCTGACGGCGGTGCTCCGGGACTCTGGGATGAGCCGGGCAGGCGCACGCGTCAGGCCGTGGGCCGGGCGGCGCTCGCGGTCACCGCCGCGCTCCTGGTGAGCGGCGCCGTGCTGGTCGCCGTACTGCTGCCGACGGTCAAAGACGAGAGTCAGGTGCGTCCGCAGGCGGTCGAGCGGCCGTCCGTCGTGACGACCGGGCCGCCCTCGACCGCGACCGCGCCCGAACTCGGCCAACCGGCGACCAGGCGGGGAGAGCGGGCACTGGGCGGCCATCTGCCGGCCACGCAGTCGCCACCCGCCGGGCTCGCCGGGGTGCGGGTGCCGGCCCTGGCCGGCATGGAGCGGTCGACGGCGATCAAGGCGATCAAGCGGGCGGGGTTCGCGGTGGGGGCGGTCACCCAGGTCGACTCGCGGCAGAAGATCGGCCAGGTGGTGAGCAGCAGTCCCGCCGGTGGGGTCACGGTGGCGCGGGGGAGCACGGTCTCGCTTCAGGTGTCGGCGGGGCTGGCGGTTCCGGCGGTCGTCGGGCTGGGGAGTAAGCAGGCCGAGGCGGCGCTGGTCGGTGCCGGGCTGGTGGTCGGCGAGACCACGAGCACCTGTTCCGATCGGCCGGACGGACAGGTGCTGTCCAGCCGGCCGGGGGCGGGCACCCGGGTCTCCGGTGGTACGAAAGTGGCGCTGGTCCTCGCCCGTCACGGTGCTGCGGTGCCGGCCGTCGTCGGGGAGTCCAAGGCGGCGGCTGGGGGCGCGCTCCAGGCGGCCGGGTTCACCGTGAGCTTCAAGACGCAGGTGGTCACGGACGAGGAGCAGGTGGACGTGGTGCTGGCGCAGAGCGTGGCGGCCGGGGGCTGCGCCAAGCCGGGCACCACCGTGGTCGTGACCGTCGGCGTCGCGGGCCAGAGCGACCCTGATCCCACCGAGCCCACCCCGACGGTCACCTCGGAAACCCCTCCGCCCCCGGAGTGACGGCTGCAACAGACGCGCCCGTCGTCCGGACAGCCGTGTGGCTAGCTCTCTCTCGCGGGGGTGACGACCACGCCCTCCAGGCGGGATCTCTCGGCCGCCCAGGCGATGAGGTGGCTGTGCAGGCTCTCGCTCGGCGAGGAGAGGATCGGAGCGCGGTCGCGGGTGCGTACCGCGGTCAGGAAGGCGTCGACCAGCGCCTCGTCGCCGCCCCCGTGCCCGCCGCCGGCCGTCCCGTCGCCGGTCGGCCGGGTGTCGACGCTCTCCTGCCCGCCGGTGCGGAAGTCGGTGACGTCGAGCCGCTCGCCGTCGCCCTCGATCGAGCCGTGGGTGCCGAAGATCCGGGTCTGCCGGCGCAGGGAGGGGGTGAATGCGGTCATGGTGAAGGAGACGGTGACACCGCCCTCGAACTCCAGGTTCACCACCTGGTGGTCGACCACGTCGTTGTCGCAGGCGTACACGCACCTGCCGTACGGGCCGGTCCGGAGCGCTTCGAGGATGCCGTGCTCGGAGAGGTCGTCGGTGACCACGTTCAGCGGCCACACGTCCCTGCCCGCCAGCGGCAGGTAGACGCGCTGGGCCGAGTAGGGACAGGTGTCCTCGACGGCGCAGTCGAGGCAGCGGTCGGCCGCGCCCTCGGGCCGGTGCTCCGGCCTGAAGTGCTTGAGGCCGCCGAACGACGACACCTTGGCGACCTGCCTGCCGGTGAGGTGCACGAGCCAGTCGAGGTCGTGGCAGGACTTGGCGAGCAGCATGAACGTCGACTCGTCGGACCTGCGCCAGTTGCCGCGCACGTAGGAGTGCGCCTGGTGCCACCAGCCGACCGGCTCCAGGTGCTGGATGCTGACGATCTCGCCGATCCGGCCGGAGTCGAGCAGCGCCTTCAGCGTGCGGGTGTACGGGGTGTAGCGCAGCACGTGGCAGACGGCGAAGATCGCGTCGGAGCGCTCGGCGGCGGCCACGATGGTCCGGCAGTCGTCCTCGGAGACGGCCATCGGCTTCTCCAGCAGGATGTCGTAGCCCAGCTCGGCGAACCGCACCGCGGGCTCGACATGATCGGCGTCCTGCGTCGCGATGATCACGGCGTCCGCCTGCCGGGGGAGTGCCGCCAGCTCGCGCCAGTCCGCGTACTGGGCCGCGCCCGGGTGCCTGGCCCGGCGGCTCTCGACCGGATCGGCCACCGCCACCACCCGTGCCCCGCCGGACTCGACGGCATGGCGAGCGTAGGAGGTCCCCCGGGAACCCGCGCCGACGACGGCGAGCGTGATCATTCCGCCTCCACTTATGTAACTGGCTGACATATGTCGGGCCGATGCTAGGATCCATGCAGTTAGTCGTCAATAGGGAAGTTATGCGAAAGGGTCGCGAAAGTTGACCGACCTCCGGCCGGGCGACGCTTCACTGCTGCGCAAGGTGAACACCCAGGCCACGCTCAGGGCCCTGCGGCGCGAGGGTGTGTCCACGCTGACCCGGCTCGGCCGGATCACCGGGCTGTCCAGGCAGACCGTCGAGACGGTGCTCGACGAGCTGAAGGACCGGGGCTGGGTCAGGGAGATCCCGCCTGACGAGGGTGTCATGGGACGGCCCGCCCGCCGGTTCGGGTTCCGGGCGGACGCCGGATACGTGGTGGGCGCCGAGGTGGGCGGCGAGAAGATCGTCGTGTCGGTGGCCGACCTCAACGGTGCGGTCGTCGCCTGCGAGCGGGCCGCCGTCTCCGAGGATGCCGCCGCGCCCGAGCGGCTGGAGGCCGCCCGCCGCGCCGCGCTGGCCTGCGTCGACGGCGCGGGCGTCTCGCGGGCACGGGTGCTGGCCGTGGCGGCGGGCACCCCGGGCATCGTCGATCGCTCGGGACGGGTGTCGCTGTCGCTCACGCTGCCGGGGTGGACGGGCGTGGACCTGGCGGGGCTGGCCGGGCGGTGGTTCGGCGGCCCGGCGCTGGCCGCCAACGACGCGAACCTGGCGGCGCTCGCCGAGCACTGGCGGGGCAGCGCCCAGCACGCCTCCGACGTCGTCTACATCCTGGTCGGCCACCGGCCGGGCGCCGGCATCCTCATCGGCGGGCGGCTGCACGCCGGGCGGTCGGGAGCCGCGGGCGAGATCGGCACGCTGCGCCAGGTCGGCTGGGAGGACGCCGCGCGGGAGCTGGTCAAGGAGGGCGGCGCGGCCGAGGTGTTCGCGGCGGCGCGGGCGGGTGACGCGCGGGCGTCGCGCCGGGTGGACCACTATGCCGAGAACCTGGCGATCGGCGCCTCGGCGCTGGTGCTGAGCCTCGACCCCGAGCTGCTGGTGATCGGCGGCGGCTACTCGCGGGCGGGCGACGTGCTGCTCGGCCCGCTCCGCCGCCACCTGGCCGAGCTCTGCGTGAGCGCGCCGGAGGTGGTCGCGTCCACGTTCGGAGAGGAGTCCGTCGCCTTGGGCGGGGTACGGCTGGCGCTCGACCACGTCGAACGCGAGGTGCTCGGGCTCTAGATGGCCCCTCTAGATGGTCAGCGCGGTGCGGACCAGGAGTTCGCGTACCGTCTCCTCCGGCAGGTCCATCGTCTGCACGACGCCCCACTGCAGGGCGCCGAGCACGGCCCAGCCGCGGATCCGGGCCGCGGCGTCGGGGTCCGGTCCGGCGAGCCTGGCGAAGATCTCGTCCCTGAACGGCCTGATGGCCTCGCCCGGCGAGCCCGGCAGCGCGTCGTCGGCGCCGACGATCTCCTCCATCAGCAGGCGGATGACCATGCGGTGGCGTACCACGAAGGTCGCCAGTGCCTCGACGAACGCCTGCCTGTCGCCCGCGAAGTCGGTGTCCAGCAGGGCGCACATGTCGTCGCCGGCGGGCGCGGTGAGTTCGGCGGCGAGCCGGTCCTTGGGGTGGAAGTGGTAGGCCACGGCCGTCTTGGTCAGGCCCACGGCGGCGGCGATGTCGGCCAGCGAGGTGGCCGCGTATCCGTGGACCGCGAACAGCTCCCTGGCGGCGGCCAGGATCCGGGAGCGGGTGTCGTCGGCTGTGTTCATCATCTCATTTCCCAGTGATCTACAGCCTTCGGATATTTCCTGTCTTAACGTATCTCTGTACGACCGTACAGGACGGCCGTCGAGTTGGGGGAGCTGGCGATGACGCGCTTTCTGGGACGACTGGGCGGCTGGTGCGCGCGGCATGGGCTGATCGTGCTGGTGTTATGGGTGATCGCGGCGGCCGGACTGATGGGCGGCAGCCTGGCGCTCGGCAGTCCGGTGAGCAACGACGCGACCATCCCCGGCACCGACGCGCAGCGGGCGCACGACCTGATGCTCACGGGCTTCGGCCCCGGGTTCGCCGCGGGCGGGTCCGTGCAGCTGGTCGTCTACTCGGACAAGGGCCTGCTCATCGACAAGGCCAAGAAGGCGGCCGTGGAGCAGGCCGTGGACCGCATCCGCACGGTGCCGCACGTGGTGGCGGTCGATTCGCCGTACCGGCGGGGCGGCATCGCCGCGAACCTGAGCATCGGGCTCATCGGCATCCGCCTGCAGGGGAACGACACCACCAAGATCGCCGAGACCACGCAGGCGCTGTCCAAGGCCGCGGACCCGGCACGGGCCGCGGGGCTGGAGGTCGTGGCCGCGGACGGCTCGACCCCGGCCGACAAGGAGATCAAGACCGGGCCCAGCGAGATCATCGGTGTGGTGTGCGCGCTGCTGGTGCTGGTGTTCGCGTTCGGGACGCTGACGGCGGCGCTGGTGCCGATCTTCACCGCGCTGGTCAGCGTCGTCACGGGGCTGGGCGTGATCGGCCTGCTGGGATATGTCGTGGATGTGCCGAAGCAGGCGGGCATCATGGCCACGATGATCGGGCTGGGCGTGGGCATTGACTACGCGCTGTTCCTGCTGTCGCGGCATCGCCGGCTGCTGGAGTCCGGCGTGCCCGTCGAGGAGTCGGTCCGGCGTACCGTGGCGAGCTCGGGCGGCGCGGTCGTGTTCGCCGGCGGCACGGTGATCATCGCGCTGAGCGCGCTGATGTTCGGCGGCTTCCCGCTGCTGAGCACGCTCGGGTGGATCACCGGCGTCTCCGTCGTCTCCGCCGTGCTCACCTCCGTCACCTTGGTGCCCGCCCTGCTGGGCCTGCTCGGGCATCGCATCAACGCGCTGCGCATCCCGTTCCTCGGCAGGAAGCGCGCCGAGGGGGCAGGATGGGGCGCTTTGGGGGTGTGGGTGGCGCGGCGGCCGTGGCGGGTGCTGCTGTCGAGCGTGCTCGTGCTCGGCGCCCTCGCCGCGCCCGCCCTCGCGCTGCGGCTCGGGCCCCTCGACGCGGGGTACGAGGCGCGGGAGTCGGACTCGCGGCGCGCGTACGAGCTCATGACCACCGGGTTCGGACCCGGCAGCAACGGCCCGCTGATCGTCATCGCCACGCTCCCCGGCAAGGTGGCGAAGGCCACCGACCCCATCGTGGACCGGCTCTCGCGGGAGATCGACGCGGTGGCCGGGACCGCGCACGTGGCCCCGGCGAAGCTGAACACCTCTGGCCGATCGGTGATGATCCAGGTCATCCCCGACTACGCGCCGAGTGACAGCCGAACCGTCGGGGTGGTGCGGGACGTCCGGGCCATCTCCGTGCCCGGCGTCGAGCTGAACGTGGGCGGCAAGGTGGCCGCCATGGTGGACGCGGGCGACCGTATGGCCGAGCGGACCCCGCTGGTCATCGGCGTGGTCGTGCTGCTCAGCGCGCTGTTGCTGCTGCTGGCCTTCCGCGCGCCGGTGCTCGCGATCAAGGCGGCGCTGATGAATCTAGTCTCCCTGGGCGCCGCCTTCGGCGCGCTGGCGCTGGTCTTCTCCATCGGCCTGGGCAGCGGGCTGGTCGGCATGGACGCTCCGTCGAGCGCCTCGTACCTCCAGACGATCTTCTTCAGCGTGCCGATCGAGAGCTTTGTGCCGCTGATGCTGTTCGCGGTGCTGTTCGGCCTGTCGATGGACTACGAGGTCTTCCTGCTGACCTCCGTACGGCAGGCCTACCTCAAGCACGGCGACAACGGCCGCGCGGTCGCCGAGGGGCTCGGCGCGACGGGCCGGGTGATCACCTCGGCGGCGCTCATCATGGTGGCGGTGTTCGTCGCCTTCATCGCCTATCCGGATCCGATGGTCAAGACGTTCGGTGTGGGGCTCGCCGTGGCCGTCGCCGTGGACGCCACGGTCATCCGCGGCTTCCTCGTCCCGGCCACCATGGTGCTGCTCGGCCGCCTGAACTGGTGGTGCCCCCGCTGGCTGGACCGCCTGCTGCCCAACCTGTCGGTTGAGGGGCACGAGGAGGAGCCCGCCGCGCCTCCGGCCAGGGACCTGGTCACCACCGCCTAGCGGATCCACAGGCAGAAGGGATGCCCGTCCGGGTCGAGGTAGACCCGGACGTCATCCTGCGGCTGGTGGTCGGCGAGTGTCGCGCCCGCCGCCACCGCGTGGGCGCCCGCGATGTCGAGGTCGTCCACCTCGAGGTCGAGGTGCATCATCATCCGCTGCTCGCCGGGGCCGGCCGGCCAGACGGGCGGGACGTGGTCCGGGTCGGTGTTGAACGACAGCCCGGCGCCCCCGCCGTGCGGGGGACGGAGCGTCACCCAGCCGGGCTCGTCGTCGTCGATCTGCCAGCCGAGGAGCCGCTGGTAGAAGATCGCCAGCGCCCTGGCGTCCGTGGATTCGAGCACGGTGGCGGAGAGCGCGAAATGTGGCGTCATGGGACCATGTACTGGTCGTGGCGCAGGTACAGGTCCGTCCACTCCTCGTCGGTGAGCTTGCGGCCGGTGCTCACGATCTCGGCGAGCTCCTCGAAGTACGCCTCGCGCGGCGCGCCCGGGGTGAACAGGATGAGCATCGAGACGGGCGCGCCGGACTCGTTGCGGAACCCGTGCACGCCGCCCTCCGGCACGTGCAGGAAGTCGCCGGGGTTGCCGTCCGCCCACTGCTTGCCGTTGTAGAGCTGGACGGTGCCGGACAGGACGTAGAAGGACTCGGTGATCGTCCGGTGGAAGTGCGCTCCGGCGCCGCCGGGGCGGGTGCCCATCTCCCAGCGGTACAGGCCGAACGCGCCGTTGGTCGTGGCGCCGGTGCTCAGGTAGTGGACGTCGGTGCCGCGGGGCTCGGCGCCGGGCGCGTACATCCGGAGGTCGGGAGAGGTGTCGGCCGCCCGCAGGATGCCGCTGGCCTCGCCGGCGTCGCCGAAGTAGCGGGCGTCGGGGTAGGACATTTCATGACTCCTCGCTGTTCCTTGTGGAATGCGAGATTAGAAGATGACCACCGTTCTTGCCACCGCGCCCTGCCGCACCTGCTCGACGGCCTCGTTGATCTGCTCCAACGCCACCCGTTCGGTGATCAGGCCGTTGAGGTCGAGCCGGCCGCGCAGGAACTGGCCGGCCAGCATCGGCAGGTCCCGGTGCGGGGCGGCGTCGCCGCCCTGGGTGCCCATGAGGCGGCGTGAGGAGAACAGCAGGGCCGGGTCGAGCTCGACGGGATGACCCGCGGGCGGGCTGCCGACCATGACCGTGGTGCCGCCCGGCGCGGTCGCCGCGAACGCGCTCGCCAGCACGCCGGGGACGCCCGTGGCGTCGAAGGCGTAGTCCACGCCGCCCCTGACCAGCTCGCCGACCTGGGCGGGGAGGTCGGCGGGGACCAGGGTGTGGGTGGCGCCGAACCGTTCGGCCAGCTTGAGCTTCTGGTCGGCCACGTCGGCGGCGACGATCGTGGTCGCGCCCGCCAGCACCGCGCCCTGGATGACGTTGAGGCCGACGCCGCCGCAGCCCACCACGAGGACGCTGGAGCCGGGCGTGACCTGGGCGACGTTCAGGACGGCGCCGACGCCGGTGATGACGCCGCAGGCCAGCAGGCACATCGCGGCGAAGGGCGCGTCCTCGGAGATCTTCACGCAGGTGGCCTCGCGGACCACGGCGTACTCGGCGAACGCGCCGATGCCGATGAAGCGCCGGGTCTCCTGGCCGTCGAGGGTGATCCGGGGCTCGCCGCCCATGATCGCGGTCATCCTGGCCGGGCCGGAGCACAGGTGGAAGCGGCCGGCCCCGCAGTTGCGGCACTTGCCGCAGGGTCCGCTCATGGAGACGATCACATGGTCGCCCGGCTTGACGGCGGTCACCCCGGCGCCGACGCTCTCGACGATGCCGGCGCTCTCGTGACCGAGGATGAACGGCAGCTTGTGCACGACCGGGCTCTTGCCGTCGATGGCCTTGAGGTCGGAGCCGCAGACGCCGGACGCCTTGATCTGTACTCGCACCTCTCCGGGGCCGGGATCGGCGATCTCCACTTCGCGGATCTCCATGGGCTGGTGGAAGCCGGTCAGTACGGCCGCGCGCATGAGCATGCGCTTCACGCTAGCCGGACGGGTGATTGGGAGCAAGCGATTGCTCGGCACCGTTGACACCCCTGGCGGGCAAATTTACGCTGACCAAAAACCAAGCGAGCGCTAGGCCAAAGAGCCGTGCGCCTTGCCGTACAAAGGTGAGAACGATGGTGCGACGACATCAGCGGCGGAGTGCGGCGATCCTGGCGGCGGCGGCAGTGCTGTTCGTGGGGCTGTCAGCAGGGTGCGCGGCCCAGCAGAAAAGCGCGGGCGGTGGTACGGCGGGTGTGACCGACACGACCGTGAAGGTCGGCGGGGTGCTGACGAAGACCAGCGCCAGCGGCTACTCCACCAAGGACGCCGAGATCGGGGCGAAGGCCAGGTTCGAGCGGGCCAACGCCGAAGGCGGCGTCAACGGGCGGAAGATCGAGTTCGTCGGCGCGGAGGACGACAATCAGGACGCGGCCAAGGGCGACGCCGCGGCCAAGAAGCTCGTGCAGAAGGACCAGGTGTTCGCGCTGGTGCCGGTGCACGCGCCCAACTTCGGCGGCGCCGCCTTCCTGGAGCAGCAGGGCGTGCCGTGGTTCGGCTGGGCGACCGGGCCGCAGTGGTGCGGCACGAAGACCGGGTTCGGCTACAGCGGCTGCCTGGCGCCCAAGAAGGGCGCGGGCTCGCAGACCTGGTGGGGCAGCCAGATGGCCGACCTGCTCGGCGGCGCGAGCGGCAAGACCGTGTACGTGCAGACCACCGACTCCAGCGGCAGCAAGTATGGAGGCACCACGATCTCGCAGTCGTTCCAGGCAGCGGGGTTCAAGCTGGTCGGACTCAACTCCGGCCTGCCCGCCGCGGCGCCGCCGCCCGACTGGCTGCCGTACGTCAACAAGATCATGACGTCCAACGGCGGCAAGGCGCCCGACGTCCTGGTGTCGATCATCGCCGGCACCAAGTTCAACGTGGGTCTCTACTCGGCGCTGAAACGGGCCGGGTACAAGGGCGTGCTGACCGACGCCACCAGCTATGACCCGGCCATACTCAAGGACCCGGCGATCGCGCAGGCGCTGGAGGGCGTGGTGGCCGCGCCGATGTTCGAGCCGTTCGAGTCGGCCGCGCCGGAGATCGCCGCGTTCAAGGCCGACGTTGAGAAGGTGTCGCCTGGCGCCACGCTGACCCAGCACATGGCCATCGGCTACTGGGCGGCCGACATCTTCCTCGACATGCTGAAGAAGACCGGCAAGGACCTGACCAGGGAGAAGTTCCTGGCCATCGGCAACGGCTCGTACACCTACGAGAACGCCGGCTTCGGCAGGGTCCAGTACCCCAAGGACCACAGCGAGCCCAACGGCTGTGGCGCCCTGGTCAGGCTTGAGGGCGGCGCCTTCAAGGTGGCCAAGAGCATGAAGTGCTTCGACAACGTGCCGCTCAAATGATCCTTGGCTACCTGCTCAGCGGCCTGGTCACCGGGGCGATCTTCGCCGTCATGGGGTCGGGCCTGACCCTGTCGTACGCGGCGACCGGGGTGTTCAACTTCGCCCACGGAGCCATCGGGTTCCTGACCGCGCTGCTGTTCTACCAGCTCAACCTGGCCGCGGGGGTGCCCGCCTGGCTGGCGGCGCTGCTGGCCGCCGGGGTGTTCGCGCCCGCGCTGGGCTATCTGCTGCACCTGCTCATGTTCAGGGGGCTCGCCCAGGCGGGGGAGACCGCGCAGATCGTCGGCACGATCGGCCTGACGATCGCGCTGCCCGCGCTCGGTCTGCTCGTCGTGGACCTGCTCGGGCTGCCGAGGGCTGACGGCACCACCCTGCCGCGCGGTCTCGGGCCGCACCCGGTGCTCGGGTTCGAGGTGCTCGGCGCGCGGCTGGACTCCGACCAGCTCATCACGTTCTGCTTCTCGGCGGTGGTCGCCGCCGGGCTGTGGGCGTTCATGAGGCACACGCCGTACGGGCTGCGCATGCGGGCCTCCGTCGACCGGCGGCGGCTGGCCACCCTGCGCGGCATCGACGTGGACGCCACCTCGGCCCTGGCCTGGATGCTCGGGTCGGGGCTGGCGGGGCTCGCCGGGGTGCTGGCCGTACCGGTGCTGGGGCTCGACGCCACCGCCTACACCGTGCTGCTGTTCGCCTCGGCGACGGCCGCGGTGTTCGGGCGGCTGCGGTCGATCCCCTGGACGTTCGCCGCAGGTCTGGCACTCGGCGTGGTGCAGAACCTGGTCGCCGGCTACACCGACTTCCTCGAGGAGATCACCGGGCTGCGGACGGCGGTCCCGGTCATCCTGCTGTTCGCCGGGCTGGTGCTGCTGAACAGGTCGCGGGAGCGGGTGGCCGGAAGCGCGGCCGAGGACGCTCCGCCGCCCGACCACCTGGCCGGGGTGCCCGCTTGGCGACGGCGGCTGCCGTGGGTGCTCGGATTGGTGGCGCTGCTCGTCTTCACCGTCGCCGGTCCCGAGTACTACGTCGACCGCGCCGCCCAGGGGCTCGTGCTGGCGCTGATCTTCTGCTCGTTCGTGGTGGTGACCGGGATCGGCGGCATGGTGAACCTGGCGCAGGCCGCCTTCGCCTCGATGGCGGCGCTGACCTGCGGGTGGGCGTTCTCGGCCGGGTGGCCGCTGATCGTGGCGATCGTGGTGGGGGTGCTGGCGTCCGGCGCGGTGGGCATGCTGGTGGCGCTGCCCGCCCTGCGGCTCGGCGGGCGGGTGCTCACGCTCGCCACGCTGGCGCTGGCCCTGCTGGCGGACCAGGTGCTGTTCCAGGTGGACGCGTTCAGCAACGGGACGATCGGCTGGCCGCTGCCCGCGCTCGGCTTCGGGTTCGCCGACACCTCGGATCCGCGGGTGCGGGTAGTGCTGCTGCTCGTGCTGATCGGGCTGGTCGGGCTGCTGGTGCGCAACCTCGAAAGGTCGGCGTCCGGGCGGGCGATCCTGGCGGTCCGGTCGGCTCCGGCCGCGGCCACCACCTCGGGGCTGTCCGGGCCGCGGTCCAAGATCGTGCTGTTCGCGCTGGCCTCGGCCATCGCGGGGCTGGGCGGGGTGCTGTTCGCCGTGTCCAAGGGGTCGATCACCGCGACCGATCTGCCGGCGTTCTCCGGGTTCGTCTGGCTGGCCGTGGTGGTGCTGCAGGGGGTGCGGCGGATCGGCGGGGCCGTGCTGGGTGGGCTCGTGGCTGTGGCGGTGCCGGAGCTGCTGGAGACGTGGGGGGTGTCGGCGCAGGTGGGGGCGATTCTGTTCGGGGCCGGGGGGATGATCCTGGCCAAGCATCCGGACGGGGTGCTGGCCCAGCTCGCCGAATCCCGCCACCGGCGACGCCAGGCCCGGGCCGCCGGCGCGGCTCCGGTGGAGGTCGCGCCCGCTCCGGTCCCTCCCGCGCCCGCCTCCTCTGGCGTGCCCGCCTTGTCAGACCTGCCCGCCTCCCCAAGCGCGTTCGGCGCGCCACTCCTGGACCTGGGGCGCTCGCGTGTGGCTAGCCCGGTCGCGGAGCCGTTGTTCCGGCTGGACGGGGTCGTGGCGGGGTACGCCGACTGCACGGTCCTGCGGGGTGTGGATCTCGAGGTGCGGCCCGGCGAGGTGGTGGCGCTGCTGGGCGCCAACGGGGCGGGCAAGTCCACCACCTGCGCCGTCGCGGCCGGCGACGTGCCGTTGGCCGCCGGACGGGTGCTGCTCGACGGCGTCGACGTCACCGCCTGGCCCGCTCACCGCCGGGCCCGGGCGGGAGTGTTGCTGGCTCCCGAGGGGCGAGGCGTGTTCCCCGGTCTCACTGTGGAGGAGAACCTGCGTACCTGGCTGGCCGAGCCCGACACCGTCTACGAGCGGATGCCCCAGCTGGCCGCCCGCCGTACCGTGCTCGCCGGCGCGCTGTCCGGCGGCGAGCAGCAACTGCTCACGCTCGCCCCCGCCCTGGCCCGGCCGCCCAAGGTGCTGATCGCCGACGAGCCGTCGCTGGGCCTGGCGCCGCTCGTCGTGCGGCAGGTGTTCGAGGTGTTCGCCGAGCTGCGCGAGCGCGGGGTGGCGCTGCTGCTCGTGGAGGAGAAGGCCACCGAGGCGCTGGCGATCGCGGACCGGGTGGCGTTCATGCGCCTCGGCCGCGTCGTGTGGGCCGGGCCGCGCGCCGAGGTGGACGGCGACCGCCTGACTGCCGCCTACCTGGGGGTGACGTGATGTCTGACGCTTACCTGGAGATGACGTGATGGCCGACGTACAGGCCGTCGATCGTACGGACGTGGTGCTGGCCGTGCAGGGGGTGTCGGTGGCGTTCGGCGGGGTCACGGCGCTGGACGCGGTGTCGTTCGAGGTGCCCGAGGGTCAGGTCTGCGGGGTGATCGGGCCGAACGGGGCGGGCAAGACGACGCTGTTCGACGTGGTGTCCGGGCTGCGCAGGCCGAGCGGTGGCCGGGTGCGCGTGGCGGGCGAGGACGTGACCGGGGTGTCGCCGGTCAGGCGGGCCCGCGCGGGCCTTCGCCGTACGTTCCAGCGCACGCAGGTCTTCGGGCGGCTCACCGTGGCCGACAACGTACTGGCGGCGCTCGACTGGCACGGCGGCGGGGGCGGCCTTATGGCCGACCTGGCCGGCCTGCCCGCGCGGCGGCGGCTGGAGCGCGAGCGGCGGGCGCGCGTGGCCGAGGTGCTGGAGCTGTGCGGGCTGGCCGACCTGCGCGACGCCTACGCCGCCGCGCTGCCCGTCGGCCAGCGCAGGCTGGTCGAGCTGGCCCGCGCCATCGCCGACCGGCCGCGCCTGCTGCTGCTCGACGAGCCCACCTCGGGCCTGGACGCGGACCAGACGGTACGGCTGCGCGCGGTCGTCCACGCGCTGGACACCACGGTGCTGCTGGTCGAGCACGACATGGGCTTCGTCATGGACACCTGCGACCGGCTCGTCGTCCTGGACCTCGGCCGGGTCATCGCCACCGGCACCCCGGCGGAGATCCGCGACGATCCGGTGGTGCGAGCCGCTTACCTGGGGCCACCTTGACCCGTGCCGGTGACGAGCGCGAACGCCTGGGAGGGGTTTCACGGAATCGATCATCGCGCTGCCGAGGCAGTCGCTGCCTCCGACAGCGGATGGCAGCGTCTACGCAGTTCGTCTGTGCGGTGATCAGCCGGTCCGGGGGCGCGGTGATGCGGTGGCGCGGCGGGAGCGGGCCAGAGCCAGCCCACCCAGAACCATGGCGATCAGCCCCACCACCAGGGCCACGAAGCCTCCGACTATCCCGTAGCCGGTGCCGGGACCACCCTCGGCGGCGGCCACGACCAGTCCGCCGATGACCATACCGGCCAGCCCCGCCACCAGGGCCACGACGGCTCCCCTTCTCCCAGAGCCGGTGCCGAGACGACCGGCGGCGCGGGCCAGAGCCAGCCCGCCGATGACCACGCCGGCCAGCCCGAGCAGCGCGGCCACCAGGGACCACAGACGCCCGGTGGTCAGGCTGTAGGCACTGACAGGATCCGGCTGGGTCAAGACGTGCGCGGCCGCCGGTGTGGCAAGCCCGGCGATCGCGAGCGGGACGCTTACCGCGGCGGTAAGCAGGTGACGCACGGACATGTGGTGCTCCTTCCTTCCTACGACTGGATGTCGTCTGAGCATGTCCGCTGGACCCACCGCGGGTCGTCCCGCGTACGAGGGCAATGTGTGATGCCGCCGATACGGCAGCCTGCTGCCGTATCGGCGGCAGGAGCGGCGGAGATACCGCGGGTGCGGTAGTCGGCCGATCGTCCCCTCGCAGGAGTCGCTCGCGCGGGCGTCCGGCTAGGGTGCGCGCATGGGTTCAGGACGATCCGGTGTTCGGGCTGCTGTCATCGACTGGGCGGTCGCCTGTTGTGTGGCTGCGGCGTTGCTGGTCACCGGGTTGTCCGGGCAGCATTCCGGCACGAGCCCCGCCCTGCTCGGCTATGCGCTGCTGGCGGTCGGCGGCCTGGCGCTGGCCGCGCGCCGCCGGGCTCCGGTCGTGGTCCTGGTCGTCACCGGGTTGTGCGTGGTGGGGTACCAGGCGGCCGGTTTCGACGTGCCTGCGGTCGCGTACCTGTTCGCGGTGTACGCCGCCGTACGGGCGGGACACCGCGCCATCACGGTGGCGGCGAGCGTGGCCATGCTGGCCGCTCTCCCGCTCGCGGCCCTGGCCTCGGGCCTGCACGACACGGGGGAGGCGTTCGCACAGGCCCGAGGTGCCCTTGAACTGGCCTGGCTGATCGCGGCCGGTGCCGCGGGTGAGGCGCTGCGGCAGGCCGAGCGGCGGGCGGACGAAGCCGAGCGCAGCCGGGAGGAGACCGCGCGGCGGCGCGCGGATGAGGAGCGGCTGCGCATCGCGCGGGAACTGCACGATTCGCTCACCCACCAGATCTCGATCATCAAAGTGCAGGCCGAAGTCGCCGTCCACGTGGCCCGCAGGCGCGGCGAACAGGTGCCGGAGGCACTGCTGGCGATCCAGGAGGCCGGACGGGAGGCGACCCGGGAACTGCGGGCGACCTTGGAGGCGCTGCGCGATGACGACACGAGCCCGCCGCGCGGGCTCGACCATGTCGCGGAGCTGGTGGAACGCGCTCGGACGAACGGCCTGAACGCGACGCTGACCATCGAAGGGCAACAGCATGACGTGCCGGCCGCGGTGAGCCGGACCGTCTACCGGATCGTCCAGGAGTCTCTCACCAACATCACCCGGCATGCCGCCGCCGCGACCGCGTCGGTCCGGATCGACTGCCGACCGGACGCCCTCGCGATACGCATCGATGACGACGGCAAGGCCACACCGGACGCCGCGCCGGTGCCCGGTGTCGGGCTGCTCGGAATGCGCGAACGAGTCACCGCCCTCGGCGGGCGCCTACGCGCGCAGCCGCGCCGCGAGGGAGGCTTCACCGTCGAGGCCGAACTCCCCGTGGACCGGACGTCATGATCCGGGTCCTGCTGGTCGATGATCAGCCGCTCCTGCGCAGCGGATTTCGCGCGCTCCTCGACCTCGAGGACGACATCGAGGTGGTCGCCGAGGCCGGCGACGGGATGGAGGGCCTGACGCTGGTCAAGCAACATCGGCCCGACGTCGCTCTCATCGACATCCAGATGCCGGTCCTCGACGGCATCGAGGCGACCCGGCGCATCGCCGCGGACCCGGCCCTGGCCGGGGTGCACGTCGTCATCCTGACCAACTACGGCTTCGACGAATACGTCTTCAACGCGCTGCGCGCCGGCGCCGCCGGATTCCTCGTCAAGGACATCGTGCCCGAAGACTTCCTCCATGCCGTACGCGTCGCGGCACGTGGCGACGCGCTGCTCGCCCCGTCCATCACCCGCAAGCTCATCAACACCTACGTCACCCAACGGCCCCGCACCGGCACCGGGCCGGGACTGAAAGAACTCACCACTCGTGAACGCGAAGCCGTTGTCCTGGTCGCGCGGGGCCTGTCCAACGACGAGATCGCCGACCATATGGTGATCAGCCCACTGACCGCGAAAACCCACATCAACCGGGCCATGGCCAAGCTCCGCGCTCGCGATCGCGCTCAGCTCGTCGTCCTCGCCTACGAATCCGGCCTGGTAGCGCCGCACGACTCCTGACCTGGTCGCGGCGATCCGCAGGTCATGCCCTTCGACGGCACCGTCGCCAAGATCAAGGCCAAGCTGGCGGCGTACTACCCCTGATGTCGTTCAGGCGACCGCCGCCACGAGACCGGAGCGGCGGTCGCCGGGGCGTGTGCATGCCGGCCGCCATTGGCGTAGCACCCTCCGGCGGCGCGGTAAGCCATGCGAACGCGGACGGCCGAACGTTCGTGGTGGCGTATGCCTGCGGCGTCAGCTCGTGCCTTCCTCGGCATCGAGCTGGTGGTCCGCCCAGACGTAGCTTTCGGGAAGCAGGTCGGTGATGGAGACGGTGCGGAGTCTGTCACCTGTGCCGACGATGACCTTGATGGCTGGGAAGTAGTCGAGAAGGACCTGGCGGCAGCGGCCGCATGGGGGCACGACGCCTCGGTCGCGGTCGCCCACGGCGACGATGGTGCCCAGGTCGTAGGCGCCCTGCGCGGCGGCCGTGCCGATGAGGACCAGCTCCGCGCAGGGGCCGCCGGTGAAGTGGTAGGCGTTCACCGCCGTGATGATCCGGCCGTCCTGGTTGCGGGCCGCGGCCGCCACGGTGTGGTTGTCGCCCCGGCAGCGTGTGGCCGCGACATGCGTCGCGGCCTGGATCAGTTCATGGTCGACGTGGTTGATCTGTGTGGTCATCTTCTCTGCCTTCGTGTGGTGTCCCACGCCAGTGCACCGTTGCCTCCATATCCCAATGATCTATGGCGATGAGTGCCGTTCGGTGAAGGACATGATGCGTCGCCAGGCGTCCTCGCACGCCGCCGCCCACTCGGTGGACGTCCGGTCGAAGAAGGAGTGCGGGGCGCCCTCATAGATGTGCGTCTCGTGCTCGGTGCCCGCCCTGTCGAGCGCGGCCGTGTACGCGGCGAACTGCTCCGGTGTCGAGGCCGTGTCGGCACCGGCGCGCAGCAACAGGAGCGGGGCGCCGGGGACGGCCGGCGGCTCGCCGGCCGCGCGGAGGGCGCCGTAGAAGCCGATTCCGCCCGCCAGGCCGTTGCCCTCGGCCGCCAGCCGCCAGGAGTGGGCGCCGCCGAGGCAGAAACCCACCGTGAACACCGGGCCCGTCTGGGCCAGGTTGGTGACGGCCTCGCCGACGTCGGTGCGTACCTGGTCGGCGGTCAACTGCGACACGTGCGGCATGTAGTCGAAGTCGTCGTCCCTGTCGTCCGTGCCCGCCGTACGGCCGAAGTAGTCGATGGCGACGGCCCGGAACCCCGCCTCGGCGAACCGGACCGCCAGCTCGCGGTAGAACGGGTGCAGCCCGCGCACGTCCGGCAGGATGACCACGCCGCGCCCGTTCGGCACCGCGGGCTCGGCACGGTAGGCGAGGAAGGTGTTGCCGTCGGCGGCGGTCAGGTTGAGCGGCTCCTGGGAGGCGGCACGGCCCTTGATCGGCGGGGCGGGCGGCCTGCTGTCAGTGGAGTGGCACATGATCAGAGCATATTGACGGGACGTGCCGCGGAACCGGACCACGGGCTGCGCGTTTCTCAGAAGCCGCGCTGGAGCCGCCGTGGCTGCTCGGCTCATGGACGGCGAGCTAGTCGGCAAGCTAGTACGGCGGCGCGGCCCTGAGCGCCGTCAGCAGGTGCGCGTGCACCCTGGCGACGGGGGCCCTGGCCAGCCCGCCCGAGCGGACCGCGAGGTAGCCGGTGTTGATCGGCGCCAGCTCCGGCTCCGCGAGCGTGACCAGCCGGCCCGCCGCCAGATCGGTCCCGCACAGGTACGCGGGCAGGACGGAGACGCCCATCCCGGCCCGCACCGCGCTCAGCACGCCGCGCAGGTCGGGGATCACCACCTGCGCGGCCATCGCCGGCCGCCGCCCGAAGACCGTCCGCCAGTAGCGGCGCACGATGGGCAGTTCCTCGGCATAGGAGATCAGCGGCATCTCCGCGAGATCCGCCCGCGCGGCCAGCTCGGGACTGGCCACCAGCAGGAACTCCTCGTCGTACGCGGGCTCCGCCTGGACGCCCCGTACGCGCGGCCGGATCGTGGAAACCACCAGGTCGAGCCGCCCGGCCGCCAGGTCGGCGAGCAGGCCGTCGGACAGCCCGAACGTCGTGCGCAGCCGCAGCCCGTCGCGCACCAGCGGCGCGAGCAGCGGGATCACCTGCTCGCAGACGAACTCGGCCGGGCCGCCCAGATGGACCGCCTGCTCCGACGGCAGCTCCGCGTCCACCACCGCGTCCAGGGCGTCGAGCGAGCCGGCCACCCGGCGGGCCAGTTCGTCCGCGGCGGCCGTGGGGGCGACGCCGCGCGGCAGCCGGTCGAACAGCGGCCGGTCCAGCGCCGCCTCCAGCGTCTTGACCTGCGCGGTCACCGCGGGCTGCGACAGGCCGAGCGTCTGCGCGGCGGCCGTGATGGAGCCCGCCCGGTAGACCTCGAGGAACGTCCTGAGCAGGTCCAGCGAGAGCGACATATCAGTATTCTGATGACTGACTGCTGGATTCGCTATTTGTGGCTGATGGGTCGGCGGGGGCATGCTCAGGACATGACCAAGCGCATTCTGATCGCACTGACCAGCCATGACGACCTCGGCGGAGTCAGGAAGACCGGCTACTACGTGCCCGAGGCGGCCCATCCCTGGGACATCTTCCGGCGGGCCGGGTTCGAGGTCGAGGTGGCGAGTGTGGGCGGCGGCCGGACGCCCGAGGACGGGTACGACCCGGCCGACCCCGTCCAGACCGCCTTCCTGACCGACCTCGAAGGGCGGGCCGTCCCGCGGCTGGCCGACCTCGACGCCACGGCGTACGACGCGGTGTTCTACGCCGGAGGGCACGGCACCATGTGGGACTTCCCCGACGACCCGGACGTGGCCCGGCTCGGGCGGGAGGTGTACGAGCGCGGCGGCGTCGTCGCGGCCGTCTGCCACGGCCCGGCGGCGCTGGTGAACCTCACGCTCTCCGACGGCTCGCACCTCGTGTCGGGCAAGCGGGTGGCGGGGTTCACCAACAGCGAGGAGAACGCGGCGGGCGTGGCGGACGTGGTGCCGTTCCTGCTGGCCGACGCGCTGCGGGCGCGCGGCGCTCGGCACGAGGGCGAGGCTGACTTCGAGCCGCACGTCGTCGTGGACGGCCGCCTCGCCACCGGCCAGAACCCGGCCAGCGCCGCCCCGCTCGCGCAACGCGTCGTCGAGCTGTTGAGCTGACGGGTTGGCGGGTGAACGGGGGTCAAACGCCGCCGGATGGCGGTTGTCCGGCGGCGGCCGGGATCTGATCATCGAGGGGTAGGGTCAAGCATCCCGTGGAAGGGGAAGCGACATGGCAACACACCCCAATCTGGATCCCGAACTCCGTGCCGGGCTCGGCCAGATGATGACGATGCCGGACGCCCAGCTGTCTCGGGAGAGCCTCCCCGGACATCGGGCCCAGATCAACGCCATGTTGGCGGCCGCGCCCACGCCGGAGACCGACGTCACGATCGAGAATCGCCACGTACCGGGGCCCGAGGGCGCACCTGACGTCCGGCTACGGATCTACCGTCCGGCCGGGGCCGAGACGGACCGGCCGGGGCTGTACTGGATCCACGGCGGCGGCATGATCATCGGTATCCCGGAGATCGACGACGCCATGATGATCGAGTACGCCGAGCAGCTCGGCGTCGTGATCGTCTCCGTGGACTACCGGCTCGCCCCCGAACACCCGCATCCCGCGCCGGTCGAGGACTGCTACGCCGGACTGCTGTGGACCGCCAAGAACGCCGGCGAGCTCGGCCTCGACCCCGCCAGGCTGGCCGTGGGCGGCGCGAGCGCGGGCGGCGGGCTGGCCGCGGCGACCGTGCTGCTCGCCCGCGACCGGGGCGGGCCCGAGGTCTCCTTCCAGCTGCTCGTCTGCCCGATGCTCGACGACCGCAACATCACCCCGTCCAGCCACGAGTTCGCCGAGGCCGTGATCTGGGACCGGGCCGCGAACCTGTTCGGCTGGACCGCCCTGCTCGGCGACCGGATCGGCGCCGACGACGTCTCGCCCTACGCCGCGCCGGCCCGGGCCACCGACCTGGCGGGGCTGCCTCCGTCGTTCATCGACGTGGGGGAGCTGGAAGTGTTCAGGGATGAATGCATCGAGTACGCGCGGCGGCTCGTGCAGGCCGGGGTGTCGACCGAGTTCCACCTTTATCCCGGGGCCTTCCACGGGTTCGACGGGCTGGTTCCCGACACCGAGCTGAGCCGCAGGGCCAGGGCGAACCGGCTGGCGGGACTCAAGCGAGCGTTCCGCGTCTGACGCGCGGGCCCGGTGCTCCGCCGCTGAGAGCGTCGCGCGTGGTCAGGCGGGTGATCCGCCATTGGCGCGCAGGCGTACCAGGGCCAGGGCCAGGTGGGCGCGGAGCCGTCCGGCGGAGTCGGCGAGTGAGAAGCCCAGGACCGACTCCGCCCGCGCGATCCGCGCGGCCATCGAGCTGTGGTGCAGGTGCAGGACGGTGGCGGCCCGACGCACCGAACCCTCGGCGCAGAGCGCTCGCACGGCCGACCGGCCCTCGCCGCCGAGCCGCTCCATCGACCGTACGTCGGCCAGCTCGGCGATCGCCGCGTCGGGCACGTCGGCGTAGAGGGCCAGCGCGCCCAGCTCGGTCCAGCGCACCACGCGGTCGTGCGGTCCGGTGAAGCGCAGCGCGGTACGCGCGCCCGCCCACGACTCGGCCACCCGCGAACCGGGCAGCTCGGGGCCGATGCCGATCCGCGATGAAATGGGCAGCTCGGGGCCGATACCGACCCGCACGGAGCCGGGCAACCGGGGCAGCGCGGTGGCCACCAGCACCGCCTCCGTGTCGCCGATCCGGGCCGCGCGGACGTGGTGCCCCATCGTCCGTACCCCGGGCACCAGGGCGAAGCCCTCGTCCGCGGGGATCGCGATGGCCAGCGCCTGTAGCGGCGTCGCGGGGTCGAACCCCAGCAGCCGCAGCGCCCGCGCCCGCTCCGCCTCGCCGGTCTCCGCCGACAGCGCCAGCTCCACCAGCGCCGGGTCCCGGCCTTCGCGGGCCAGTGCTACGGCGCGTTCCAGCGTGACCTCGGCCGCGGCCGCGAACCGTTCGAGGACGATCTCGTCCAGCCCGTGCGGGGTTCCGTCACGCTCCATCCAGACCGCGCCGAGCCCAGACGCCAACTCCCTGACCACCTTGAGCGCAGCGTCGCCCTCCGGATGGTGGTCGGTGTCCGGGTGGTCGACGGAGCCGTCGGGGAACGTGCGGGTGCGCCGGCCGGTGGCCGCGTCGAGCAGGCCCACCGGGCACTGGGTCAGCCGCGCGGTCGCCGAGAGCAGCACCGGGACGCTCACATGGTCGCGTACCAGCGAGTCGAAGTAGGCGATGACGCGCACCGCGCTCTCCGCGTCGGTGTCCAGCGTCGACAGTCGGAGCAGCAGTCCTCGCACCGCTCCAGCGTATGTCCGAGAACAGCCACCTGGCGAGGCGACCAAGCATACGCTAGGTTGGTCTTGTGGATCTCGACTTCTCCGCGGCCGAGCAGGACTTCCGTGCCGAGGTTCGGGACTGGCTCGCCCGTCACGTACCCGATGGGCTGCCGTCGATGGACACCCCCGAAGGCTTCGAGGCGCATCGCGCGTGGGAGGCGCTGCTCGCCTCCGCGCGGCTGTCCGCCGTCTCCTGGCCCGAGGAGTACGGCGGACGGAACGCCTCGCTGATCGAGTGGCTGATCTTCGAGGAGGAGTACTGGGCCGCGGGCGCCCCCGGCCGGGTCACCCAGAACGGCGTCTTCCTGCTGGCCCCGACCCTGATGGCGTACGGCACGGAGGAGCAGCGGCGGCGCTGGCTGCCCGGGATGGCCAGGGCCGACGAGGTATGGGCGCAGGCCTGGTCGGAGCCGGAGGCGGGCAGTGACCTGGCCGCGCTGAAGTCCCGGGCGACCCGGGTGGACGGCGGCTGGCGGCTTTCCGGGCAGAAGACGTGGAGCTCCCGCGCCGCCTACGCCTCGCACGGGTTCGGCCTCTTCCGTACCTCGGGCGAGGGCAGGCACCGGGGGCTGACGTACTTCATGTTCCCGCTCGACGAGGTGACGGTCCGGCCGATCGCGCAGCTCGACGGGCTGCCCGGGTTCGCCGAGCTGTTCTTCGACGGCGTCTTCGTGCCCGACTCGATGGTGCTCGGCGCCCCCGGCGAGGGCTGGCGGATCGCGATGGCCACCACCTCCTCCGAACGCGGCCTCGCCCTGCGCAGCCCCGGCCGCTTCCTGGCCACCGCCGACCGGCTCGTCCACCTGGCCCGCGACGCGAGCCCCGAACTCGCCGACCGGGCGGCCCGCTGCTGGACCGACGCCGAGGCGTACCGCCTGCACACCTTCGCCACCGCCCACCGGCTCATGTCGGGCGCCGAGATCGGCTCCGCGGCCAGCATGGGCAAGGTCTTCTGGTCCGAGCTGGACCTGCGGATGCACACCCTGGCCATGGAGCTGCTCGGCGAACGGGCGGGGGAGACGCCGTGGCTCGACGGGTTCCTGTTCGCGCTGGCGGGGCCCATCTACGCGGGCACGAACGAGATCCAGCGCAACATCATCGCCGAGCGAGTTCTGGGGCTGCCCCGATGACCTTCGCCTTCACCGACGAGCAACTGGCCCTCGCGGAGACCGTACGGGATGTGCTGCGCGCTCACTGCCCGCCCGCCGCGCTGCGCTCCGAACGCCGCCCGGCCTGGGAACAACTGGCCGGGATCGGGTTCTTCGGGCTGCTCCTGCCGCCGGACGCCGACGGGCTCGGGCTCCGTCTGGTGGACGCGGTGGCCGCGCTGGAGGAGACCGGGCGGGCCTGCCTGCCCGGTCCGGTCGTGGAGACCGCCGTGGCGGCGCCGTACCTGCTGGACGACATCGCCAAACTCGCCTCCGGGTCGGTCTGCGTGAGCGTGCTGCTGCCCGGCCAGGCGTACGCTCCCGACGCCGACCTGGCCGACCTGCTCGTGGTCGCGCGCGCCGACGGCCTGCACCTGGTCTCCAGGGAGTCCGTACGGCTGGCGTCCCGGCCCGGTGCCGATCCGTGCCGGAGGCTGTTCGACGTCTCCTTCGACGACTCCGTACGGCTGGACCGCTCGTATGTCCCGGCCCTGCGACGGGCCACCGTGGCGACGGCGGCGCAGCTCATCGGGGTGGCCAGGCACCTGCTGTCGGTCACCGTGGCGCATGCCGGGGTCAGGACCCAGTTCGGGGCGGCCATCGGGTCTTTCCAGGCGGTCAAGCACCAGCTGGCCGACGTGGCCATCGCGCTGGACTTCGCCGCCCCACTCGTCTACCGCGCGGCCCTGTCGGTGGATCGGCCGGTGCCGGAGGCGGATCGGCCGGTGGCGGATCGGGCGGCGTCGTGGGGAGACCGGGCGGTGCCGGGGGCGGGCAGGGGGGCCTCGTCGGCGGGCCGGTCGGTGCGCGGGGCCGGTCGGCCGGTGCCGACCGTGGACCGGGACGTCAGTGCCGCCAAGGCCGCCGCCGGTGAGACGGCCGCGCTGGCGGCCCGGGTGGCGTTGCAGGTGCACGGCGCCATCGGTTACACCGAGGAGCTGGATCTGCGGTTCTGGCTGGCGCGGGCCTGGTCGCTGTCGGCCGCGTACGGCGGCTCCGCCGTACATCGGGCCCGGGTGCGGACATCGGTGATCGGCGGCGATCTGAGGCGGTACCCGTGAGGTTCGGCGTCCCGCTCGGCCTGATTCACCCGGCCGCGTGGAAGGACGTGGCGGTGGCCGCCGACGAGCTGGGCTTCGAGTCCGTGTGGCTGCCCGAGCACCTCGTGTTCAGCACCGACCTGTCGACGGCCCTCTACCCGGGCACCTCCGAGCCGGGCATCAAGCCGTCCACGCCGCTGTTCGACGCGCCCGCGTACCTGTGCTGGCTGGCCGCGCTGACCTCCAGGATCAGACTCGGCACGGCCGTGCACCTCTTCGCACTGCGCCACCCGTTCGTGTCGGCCCGCGCCTTCGCCACACTCGACGTGGTGTCGTCGGGCCGGGCCATCTGCGGGGTGGGGGCGGGCTGGTATCGGGGGGAATGGGACGCGGCCGGCATCCCCTTCGCCTCGCGCGGCGCACGGCTGGACGAGGCCATCGAGGTGGCCAGGCGGCTGTGGAGCTCGCCGGTGGTTGCGCATTCCGGGCGGTTCTACTCATTTCCCGAGGTGGCGTTCGAGCCCAAGCCCGTACAGCACCGCCTGCCGATCCTCTGCGGCGGCGAATCACCCGCCGCGCTGCGCCGGGCCGCGTCGCTGTGTGACGGCTGGATCAGCATGCCGCACACGCTGGAGTCGATCAGACCGCAACTGGGCCGGCTGGCGGCGCTGCGGGGGGAGAGGCGCTGCTCGGTGACGGCCCACGCGTACTCGCTGGCGTCGCCGGACGAGGTGGCGGACTGGGCTGGGCTGGGAGTGGACCGGCTGATCGTCCGACCGTGGACACGCAGCCGCGACGCGGTCTCCTGCCTGGCCGCCTTCGCCGCGGACTACGGGGTCACGTCGCGCTAGCTTCGGTACGGGCCATGGCGTCGAGAGCACGGTCCCGCGTCGGCTTGGCCACCGGAGCCAGGACCGGCAGTACGCCGGAAACGGGCCGCGAGGTCGTGACGTGGTCGAATTGATCGCTGGGGTTCCGCCCGAATCCGCTGCGGCCGGCGCTGATCACGCCGGCGGCTCGGGCTCCTGGGCGATGAGGGTCTCGATGGCCGTGCAGATCAGGTGGATGCTTCGGTGGAATTTCTCGTCCTGGCCGTGCCTGGGGGCTTCCTCGAAGGTCAGGGGAAAGCGGGTGCGCAGGTCGGCGTAGCGCTCCGGGGTGATGGCGGGGGCCTGGGACTCGCTCTGTTCCTGGAGGGCGAATCCGGTGATGTGGCTCAGGAGGGTGTCGGCGGCTGTGACGAGGTGCGGGCGGGGGACGCCGGCGTCCAGGAGAGTCCGCAGAAGGCGCTCCATGAGGGACAGACCCCCGGTGCTGAGCATCTTGGGGCTGTCGGCCAGGAGGATGGCGCCGCCGGGGTGCTCGTGGAGGCTCTGGCGGAGGGTGGCGGCCTGGACCTCGACCTCCTCCCGCCAGGTGGACTCGGGCGGAAGGGTCGCCAGGGTGGCCGTGGCGGCGTCGTAGGCCTGCAGGCATACGCGGTCGGCCATCATCGCCAGCAGGTCGTTCTTGCTCTTGACGTGGTAGTAGAGGCTGCCGGCCGTGGAGTCGAGGCGCACGGCCACCTGGCGCATGGACAGGCCGTGGTAGCCGACCTCGGCGAACGTGGCCATCCCCGCGTCGACGATCCGCTCCTGGGTGAGCTTCATGGCCCTACCGTAGCGCATTTTTGAACACCGTTAGAATCCTGTGCTAGCCTCGCCCTGGCGGTTTCGAACGGTGTTTGAAAGGGGCCTGCCATGAGTGAGTTGCTGTTCTTCGCCACCACGGCCGCGCTGATGGTGATGATGATCAACAGCGGGCTGGCACTGGGACCGGCGCGTGGCCGGCCCGTCCCCTGGGTCGCGGTGGGGCTGACGGCGCTGGCCGTGGGCGGGGTGGTGATCCAGCTGGTGTGGTCCGGGGCGATGGACGCGCTCGACAATGACCCCGCCAAGACCGGGTGGTGGCGGGTCGTGACCTCGGTCTTCATGCAGAACGGCGGTGTCGCCGGAGCCGTGTGGAACATCGCGACGCTCGCCATCGTGGCGGCCTTGGCGCAGTGGTTCTGGGGCGGGCCGCTGACGGTGGCGCTGTTCGCGGGCGGGATCTTCCTGCCGGAGTGGGTCGACGCGCTCCTTGGGATGGGCGGCCCCAGCACCGATCCGCGTAATTTCGCCGGCAGCTCGGGGGCCACCTACTTCCTGGGGGCGACCTTGGCGACGGCCCTGTTGCTGCGGACCCGGCTCTTGAAGGAGCGGCTGCTCGCGGTCGGTGTGCCGCTGCTGGGGTTAGTGATGTGGTTCGCGCAGAGCAACGGGCACGGGCTGGTGGCGGCGTACGGGTTCGTCACCGGCTTCCTGGCGTGGGTCGCGTGGCGAGCGATCGCGACTCGCCGGGAGTCGGCCTATCGCAGATAGTGAGCCACTATCTGCGATAGGCCGGAACGCTTCGCTCGGCCGCTCGATGCTCACCCGGGACGCGCCAGAGGCGAGCGCCCGGGGTGCCTGTGTCCAGGCTGCCGCGATGCTCTCCGCTTCCGGCATCAAGGACGTGCGCGACGCGTGGTGCCTGCCGCCCGCGGCTACGCCTGGAGAAGGCCCTCGCTGCCATCTTTGTCACCAATCCCAGAATGATGCGCACGGTCGGGCACGTGTCACCTGGTCGCGTCGAGGGTGGGACGGAGCTCAGCCCAGGCCCATGCTCCGAGTGTCGTGTCGGTCGTTGTCGCGGGGGTCCGCAGCTGCTCGGGGACGAATCCCTCGCGCAATCCGGTCGACATGCCCATGATGCCCTCGACCTGCGCCGGGGACATGCCGGCGTCGGCCAGCGTGGCGCGCATGTCGTCGTCGGCAACGCGGTGGGCGGTGACCGTGCGGCCCAGGACGTCGCCGACCACGGCCAGGGCGTCGTCCCAGGACAGGTCCTGTGGTCCGTGCACGGCCTGCACCCGGCGTCCCGACCAGTCGGCGCGCAGCAGCAGGGACGCGGCCACCGCGGCGATGTCAGCCGGAGCGACCCAGGAGAACGGCTTGCCGGTGGGCAGGACCACGGCCACGGTGCCCGAGCGGATGCCGTCGAGCTCGAACAGCAGGTTGCTGAAGAAGTAGCCGCACCGCAGGTGGGTGACGGCGAGGTCGGCGTGCTTGGCGACGACCCGGTCCAGCGTCTCCTCGACGCGGGCCAGCCCGTCGATCTCACCGGCACCCTCGCGGAGCTCCGCTCCGACGCTGCTCTGCAGGACGGTGCGGGGGATGCGGTTCTCGGCGATCGCGGCGGCGACGATCTCGCCGACCTCGGCGTACGCCGCGACGGGGTCGTCGGCCTCGCCGGGCGGCACGACCAGGAACAGCGCGTCGACGCCACGGGTCGCCTCGGTGACCGCCGCGGCGTCCCGAAGGTCGACCTCGCGGGCGTCGACGAGGTCGCCCCAGGTCGCGCGGGGCTGCTCGGGGTGGCGGCTCAGCAGCCGCGGACGGACACCGGCTCGGACCAGGTGACCGATCAGAAAGCGGCCGACGTTGCCGGACGGTGCTGTGATGGCGATCTCCATGACGTCCACCGTACGGGTAGATGTGGCCGGATCCTGTCCACGATTGTGGCGACACTGGAGCTATGACCGACTTCGCACCTGTTGACGGCGGTCCCGCCGGACGGACCCTCCGGCTGCTGGAGTTGCTGGCCGCCCGGTCGGACTGGTCGGCTTCCGATCTCGCCGGGCGTCTCGAGGTCAGCACCCGCACCGTGCGTCGCGACGTGGCCCGCCTGCAGAGCCTCGGCTACGCCGTCGAGAGCCGGCCCGGGCCGGGTGGCCACTACGCGCTGCGCCCGGGGCACCGGATGCCGCCGCTGGTCTTCCAGGACGACGAAGTCGTGGCACTGGTCGCGGCCGTGCGTATGGTCGAGGGGATCCTCGCCGGAGACGCCGCGCACCGGGCGCTGGCCAAGTTGTCGCAGGTGCTCCCGCGGCGGCTGCGCACCGTCCTGGACACCGCCGCCGCGGGTAGCGAGAGCGTCGGCGGCGAGCGCGAGAGCGTGGCGCCTTCGACCCTGGCGGTGCTGCTCCGCGCGGCCGATCAGGACCTCGTGCTGCGGTTCGGCTACCGCGACCGGCACGGAGCCGTCAGCCGACGGCGAGTGGAGGCGGTGCGGTGCCTCTACGCCCGCGGACGCTGGTACGTTCTCGCCCACGACCTCGACGCCGACGACTGGCGGGTGTTCCGCCTCGATCGCGTGCGGGAGCCGGAGGCGGGGGAACCGGGGTCCGTCGACCGTGGCCGGCCGGCCGCGGACCTCGCGACCTGGCTCGCCACGGACTTCGGCCGTCGACCCGAGGGCTGAGGGCTCAGGCGGTGGCGGCGGCAGCGGTAATGAGCGCCCGGCCGCCGACACGGACGGTGATGGGCGTGCCAGCGGGGCCGATGAATGTCGTGGCTGTGCGATGATCAGTCACGCTATGTGACTTCGATCATCTCGGCCGAGCCTGGTGAGATCGTCGGACGTCCGGTCTGGCGGCTGATGCCCGCGAGGGCTAGGCGCAAGCCGGGTGCTGGGATCAGGCGCGGTGGCGGCCTCCGCGTGATCCCTTGTGGGTTGTGCGCGGCTGAGGGTGTGCCGGGGGGAGGGCTTGCGTTCGAGAGGTCACGAGCAGCTCGCCGTTCCCGGCCCGCAGTTCGTCGGACCAGGCTCGCAGTTCGTCCATGACAGTGCCTGAGGCGGCCGGCGCCTCATGGCTTTGCCGACGGCGAGTACGGGCAGCGGTGTCGAAGGCATCCGTGCGGGGCGGGACGGCCGACGGGAGACGGTGACGGCGGCCCCGTGACGGCGCGTCCTGGGCGAACGCCTCCGCGCCGTGGGCAGCGCCCAGGGGACGATGACGGCGCCCGCGCAGGGGACTGTCCGCGGTGAACGGAGCCGACTCCTCGACAGGGTGCCCGCTGCGGCGGCGCCGCCCGTAGTAGCCGCCCGTCTGCGGGCTCTCCGCCTGCTCGGCGGTGGGCCAGGGCTCGGTCGCGCGCGTGTACGGCGTGCGCGCGTCAGGGTGCTGCGGCGTGGTGTACGAACCGGGCTGCTGGGACGCGGTGCGCGAGCCGGGGTGCTGTGACGCGGTGCGCGAGCCGAAATACTGCGGCGTGGTCTGCGAACCAGGGTGCTGGGACGCGGTGCGAGGCCTGGGACGATGCGGCGCACTGTCACGGCGCGTCGAAGGCATGCTGTCACGGCGCGCGGACGGCGTGAAGGCGTCGAACCGTGTCGTCGCCGCCACGGGGACGGGCGAGAACGCGTCGAACTCCGTCGTCGCCTCGGGGATCGGCGCCGAGGCCCGCGCCAGCAGGTCGGCGATCGGCTCCAACGGCTTCAACCGCTCCAGGATCGACCGGCTCGCACCGGTCACCAGGCGCGGGTCGGCCACCAGGCGCGGGTCGGTCACGTCGAGGTGCGGCTCGCTCCCGAGCGCGGACGCGACGACCTCGGCGGGGACGGCGAAGTCGAAGTCGGTCGATGCGATGAGCTCGTTCGAGGGGGTGAGCTCGGCTGGGGCGCTGAAGGCGAGGTCGCTCGCGGTGATGAGCTCGGCCGGGGTGGCGACGGCGAGGTCGCTCGCGGTGGTGAGAGCCGGGGTGGTGAGGGCCGGGGTGGCCGTGCGGGCCAGGGCGGGGGCCGTTTCGGTGCGGGCCTTGCGGCGGCGGCGCCGGTGGCCGACGGCGGCCGGGGCAGGGGCGGCGAGGGTGGCCGCGCGGGCCGGCCGTACGCGCATGTTCCTGGTCTTGGCGACGGCGAGCACCGCGAGGGCGGCCACCAGCGCGGAGCCGATCAGCGCGGGAGACGAGAGCGTGGGCAGCGGAGCGGCGGACGACGCGTCGACGATGGTCGGAAGGGGAGCGGGGTTGCTGGTGACCGCGTTGGTGTCGGCGGTGGCCGGCTTGGCGTGCTTGCCCTTCTTGGGCGCCTGTTCGGCGGCCTTCGTGGTGGCCGCGGGCGACGACTTGCGGGTGGCCGTGGGGGCGGGGGAGACGGCCTGTTTGGGGCGGGTGGCGAGTGGGGCCTCGAGGTGTTCGCCCTGCCCGACTCCCTGCCCGATGCGGGGGATCAGGTCGACGAGCGGGGTGCCGTCGGGGAGTTGGAGCTTGCCCACCTCGGTCGTGGAGGTGGAGGTGGAGGCCTGCTCGTTCGCCCGCTGTTGCGCGTCCTGCTCGCCCTCGACCTGCTTCTTGGCGGCCTCGTTCTCCAGGCGGGTCTTGACCTTCTCCGGGTAGCCGTAGCCGACGACCTTGCTGGTGTCACGTTCCTTGCGCTTGGCGACGCCGCCGTCGATGTTGCCCTCGATCGTGAAGATCGTGTCGCCCTCGACCTTGGTCACCAGGCCGACGTGGTCGATGGCGTCGATGTCGTTCGAGCCGCCCCAGTCGTAGAAGACGAAGGCGCCGGGCTGGGGCTTGTGGCCCCAGGCGCCGTGCTCCTTGAACCACTCGGCGTGCTGCACCGTCCAGGCGAACTGACCGATCCAGTCCTCGTAGCCGAGCTTGTGCGCGGCCCAGGACAGGTACATGTCACACCAAGGTGCGGAGCTGTAGTCGGCGTCGAACTCGACGTTCTTGCCGTACCAGTGGCCGAACTTGGTGTACGCATCGCCTTTCTCGGAGTAGCCGAGCTGACTCTCGAGCAGGTCGATGAACTTCTTCATCTCTGGCGTCATGGACGTGCGAAGGAACCTTCCGGGCAAGACCGGGTTTATCCACACAGCCCTGGGTACGTGGGACGTATGTAGCAAAACCGGAGGCCTGTCGTCTTCCGTGATGAAGGAGGCTACCGTGGCGAAAGGGCAGGTCAAGCCTGGGTCCAGGTAGCTCCAAAGGTAATGCGCACCAAAACAGCAGGTCAAAAGCTTGCCAGAAATGTCCCGACAAGGACGGTTTGATAGTAAAAGATCTACCTTTGGGTGTCTAGAACGTGTTTTGGTAGAACGTGTTCTAAGATGCTGCAATGACGATCGACGTCGCCGCCGGCGAATCCCGCATCGCCGCCCTGTGCGCCCTGGCCCAGCGGACCAGAGACCTGATGGATGCGGTGCTGGTCACTGACGTTGACGAGGACGAGCTGGTGGCCGTGACCGCCGAGCTGGCCGCCCTGACCGAACGTCTCGAAGCGACCGTCAGCGTGTCATCGCGGCCTTTCGACATCGCGCCGGACGGCACCGTACGCCACCTGGGCAACGCCGCCATCGGCGCCGCCAATCCGTTCGCGGTGCCGCTGGTCGTGGAGCGGGCCGCGAGCGGCGGGGTGCGGTCGGAGGTGTCGTTCCGGCCGCTGCACGAGGGGCCGCCCGGCTCCGTGCACGGCGGGATCATCGCGATGGCCCTTGACCACCTGCTGGGACAGGCGGTCGCCGTCGCCGGGCTGGCGGCTATGACCGGCACGCTGACGCTGCGCTACCGGGCGCCCGTGCCGTACGGCCGGCCGGTGGTCGTGACGGCGGAGCACACGCGTACGGAGGGGCGCAAGGCGTGGGCGGACGGCCGGGTATCGCTGCCGGACGGCACGGTGCTGGCCGAGGCGACCGGCCTGTTCATCACCCCGACGGCGTGGCTGGACGGCCCCCCGTCAGCGGTCCGCGCCGGTCAGTAGCCCACGCCCCGTGAGTAGCCCACGCCCCGTGAGTAGCCCACGCCCCGTGAGTAGCTTGCGTCCGTCAGCAGCCCGCGCCCGTCAGTAGCCCGCGCCCGTCAGTAGGCCGCCGTCCACCGTGAACTCGCTGCCCGTGCAGTAGCTGGACCGGTCCGAGGCCAGGAACGCCACCACGTGCGACACCTCCACCGGCTTGGCGAAGCGCTTGATGACCATGCTGCGGAGGAACGCGTCCGCGTCCACCTCGCTCATGATGTCGGGGTCCAGGGCCATCGAGGTGTTGATCGCCCCGGGATGCACCGAGTTGACGCGGATCTTGAAGCGGGCCAGCTCACGGGCGGCCGCCTTGGTGACCCCCCGGATGGCGAACTTGGAGGCCGAGTACGCCGACATCCCCTCGGCGCCGATGAAGCCCTCGATCGAGGAGATGTTCACGATCGAACCGCGCCCGGCGGCCCGCATCGGCTCGATCGCCGACTTGACGCCGAGCCAGGTGCCCTTGAGGTTCACCTCGATCACGCGGTCGAACTCCTCGACCGTCATGTCCATAATGCGACGAAATTTCAGGATCCCAGCGTTGTTGACCAGGACGTCTAACTTGCCGTACATGTCGACGGCGGTCGCGACCGCACGCGCCCACTCCTCCGGGGCGGTGACGTCGTGATGGACGAAGGGCGCGCCCGTCTCCTCGGACAGCGCCTTGCCCTCCTCGTCCAGCACGTCACCGAACACCACGCGCGCCCCTTCCTCCAGGAACAGCCGCACATGCGCCTCGCCCATGCCGCGCGCTCCGCCGGTGATCAGCGCCACCTTGCCGTCAAGCATTCCCATTGCGACCTCCCGCCGCGACGGCCACCGAGGCCGCCTCCATAGATCGGTAGACGGGGATCCCGGCCGCCGCCACGATCGCCCTGACCTCGTCCTCGACACCGGGGGGTGCGCACTCGCCGTTCCTGGTGACCAGCGTGACCCTGGTCCCCGGGAGCGCGTCCTGTGTGGCCGCCAGCGCCCGCGCGTACTCGAACAGCGGTTCGGCCCGCGTCCCGTAGGTGAAGAAGCTCTGTACGTTCACGTGCGCCACCACATCCGGGTACGGACGGTGCCGCACGATCGTCTCGACGGCCCGCCGGACCAGGTGCGGCCCGCTCCGGGGGCCGACGGGCACCTCCAGCGGGTTGGCCAGCGAGGAGCCGGCCCCCAGCCCGAGCCCACGAAGCTCGCCGAGCACCGAGTCGGGCAGCGGCCCGAGCGGCACCCCGGCCCGATCGAAGACATCGGCGGCCAGCACACTCGCCCCGCCACTCGGCCCGATCACCAGCGCCCCGCCACGCGCGCCCACACTCAGAGAACCCACCTCACCACCCGGGACCGCGCCGAGCGAGCCCGCCTGGCCGTCCGAGATCGCGGTCCCGTTGTACGGACCTGTTGTTCGGGTGCCGTGGGCCTGGAAGAAGGCGAGGACGCCGATCAGGTCGTCCTGGGAGGTCACCAGCGTGGCCCCGGTCTGGTCGGCGAGTGCCTGCCAGATCCGCCCGTCGCTCACCAGGCCGCCGGTGTGCGAGGCGGCGGCCCGCTGGCCTTGGGCGCTGCGCCCGCCGACCAGCAGCACCACCGGCATGGGAGCGGCCGCCAGCGCCTCGTACAGCGCCCGCCCGTCACGCGGGTCCTCCAGGTACAGGCCGACGGCCCGCGTCTCGGGGTCGGCCGACAGCCAGCGGAGCAGTTCGGCCGGGGTGACGTCGGCCGCGTTCCCGACGGTGACCACCCGGCTGAACGCCAGCCCCCGCCGCTCGCCGACCTTGATCACCTCTCCGGCCAGCCCGCCGCTCTGCGAGATCAGCGCGACCGTCCCCGCCGGGCCGAGCCCGCCGCCGACGAACGTCTGCCGCCCGCGCGGGCAGTACACGCCCATGCAGTTGGGGCCGAGCAGCCGCGTCCCCGCCGCCCGTGCCGCGGCGACGAGCTCCTGTTCCAGCTCCGGCCGTCCCGCCTCGCCGAACCCGCCACTCATCACCTGTACGTACGGCACGCCGCTCGCCTGCCGTACGACCTCGGCGCACCGCTCGGCGGGCACCGCCACCAGCGCGTAGTCCACGTCGGCCGCGGCCAGGGAGGGCACGGCGGGCACGCCGCCCACCTCCCGCGCCTCCGGATGCACAGCCACCAGCGGGACACCGGCGGCCTTGTAGAACTCGAGGAACATGTTCCCGAAGTTCGGCCTGCTGGTGGAGGCCCCGACCACAGCCACGGCCCTGGGCTCGAAGAGCGGCCCGAAATCCACCGGTTCCCCGGCCTTTGCGAGCTCCCCGGCCTTTGCGGGCTCTCCGGCCTCCACGAGCCCCCCGGCCTGAGCACTGTGCTCAGCCTCAAGCACAGCGTCGGCAGCCGGGAGATACCGCGCGTCCACCGCCACAACGCCCGACTCGGTGGCGATGACCGGATTGATCTCGAACTCGCCCAGCTCCAGCCGCTCCCACAACCCGCCGGCCCCGCCGACTGTCATGAGCAGCTTCACCACCGCGTCCACATCCACTCCGGGACGCCCGCGCAGCCCGTACAGCACCGGAGACCCGCGCAGCGACCCCAGCATCCGCCGCGCGTCCTCCTCGGAGATCGGGCACAGACCCAGCGCCGTGTCCCGCAGCGTCTCGGCCCACACCCCGCCCAGCCCGGCCAGCAGCACGGGCCCGAAACCGGGATCGTGGACCAGCCCGACGATCAGCTCCACGCCGGCGGCGGCCTGCTCCTCGATCAGGAAGCCCTCGGCCCCGGCGACCTCGGCCAGCATCCGCGCGGCCGCGGCCGGGACGTCGGCCCGGCCCAGCCCGAGCACCACGGCGCCGGCCTCGGACTTGTGCACGATCCCGGGCCCGTACGCCTTCAGCACCAGCGGTTCGCGCAGGTCCATGACGGGACCGAAGTCCATACCGCGCACCACCACCCCGCGCGGCACCGGCACCCCGGCCTCCCGCAGCAGTGCCTTGGCCTCGTGCTCCGCGACCACCGCTCAGCTCCCCAGCAGGTGGCCGTGCTGCTCTCTGATCTGTCTGCGTAAGAGCTTGCCGGGCCCGCCGGAGGCGTCCTCGAAGTGCGGCAGCGTGTCGGCCACCACGATGCGGTCCGGCCGCTGGTGCGGGGCCAGCAGGTCGTCCAGGGCGATCGCGAGCTTGGCCGCGTCGAGCGAGTGCCCGGCACGTGCCACCACGGCCAGGAGGATCCGCTGTTCGGCCGCGTCCTGCCCTTCGACGTGCGCGGGCACCCCGACCGCCCCGGCCTCCGCCACGCCGTCGAGTGCGGCGGCGGCCTCCTCGACCGCGACCGGCTGGGTCCAGACGCCGCCCTTGAGAATCGCGTCCTCGCGCCGCCCGAGCACGCGCAGCACCCCGTCGGGGGAGACCGAGCCGAGGTCGCCGCCGACGTACCACTCGCCGCGCAGCACCTCTGCGGTCTTGTCCGGCAGCCCGTCGTAGCCGGTCATCCGGTGCGGCCCGGCCAGGTTGATCTCGCCGACCTCGTCCACCACGCGGCGGCCCGAGGGGTCCGTGACCCGGACGGCGTTCCCGGTACGTGCCCGGCCCGACGAGCCGAGCGGCGTGGAGCCGTCGTCGACCCGGCCCATGCAGGTGTAGGGGGCCTCGGTCTGGCCGTAGTAGGAGTAGACGCCGGCGTCGGGCAGCCGCTCCTTGATCCGGCCGAGCATGGTCGCGGTCAGCGGCTCGCCGCCCAGCATGATCACCCGGATCGACGACAGGTCCACCGCCTCGTGCTCGGACGAGCCCAGCAGCGCCGCGTAGAACGACGGGATCTGCGACACGTGTGTGACCCGTTCGCGTGGTACGACGCGCAGGAAGTTCGCCGGGCCCCAGTCCTGCTCCAGCACCAGCCGCATCCCGGCGTACAGGGCGGGCCCGACGATGGCCGGGAAGCCGATGCCCCAGATGATCGCGCCCGTGCCGAACACCGCGTCCGGCCCGCGCGGCACGTCGAGCCAGATCTGAGCGGTGGCCAGCGACGAGGCGTGCGTGTGGACCACGGGCTTGGGCAGCCCGGTCGTCCCCGAGGTGTAGTAGAGCGCGAGCGGATCGTCGTGGAAGCCCGCGAGCGGCGGCTCCTCTTCTGAAGCGTCCGAAATATCGGACGCCTTGATCCAGGTGGTGATGGCGGGCAGCGACGGCCTGATCTCCGCGACCACCCCCTCCACGGTCGAGTCGTACACGAACGCCGTGCACCCCGACCGCTCGACCACCGCGCGCAGCGTCTCCACCGGCCAGTACGGGTTCAGCGCCGCCGTCACCGCGCCGATCTTGGCCTGCGCCAGGTACACCTCCGCCACGTGCAGCGTCTCGTTCAGCAGCGCCGCCACCCGCGTGCCCGGCGTGACGCCCGCCGCGAGCAGCGCGTGCGCCCGCCGGTTGACGGTTCTGTTCAGCTCGTCGTAGGTGAAGCTCCGCTCGCCGCAGTAGGTGAGCGCCACCCGGTCGGGGGTGCTCATCGCCGCGGCGGTCAGGATCGCGTGGCCGTAGTTGCCGTACGGTGATCGCGCCATCGGGGGTGCCTCCGTCGTCAGAGGGGTGAATAGAGCACGAAGACGTTTCCTGAGGGATCGCGCAGCACGGCCCGCGTTTCGTGCGGCCCGTCCTCCGGCTCGCGGACCACTTCGGCGCCGCGCGCCACCAGATCGGGTACGGACCGCCGTACGCTGTCCACCTTGAACGACGGCGCGGCCGAGGCGGTGACGTGCTCGGCGGGCCCGGCCAGCGCCACGGTGACGCCACCTCCGTTCAGCGCGGCGAACCTGTCGCCGTCGCGGAACTTCACCGGCAGCCCGTAGAAGGCGATCGCCTCGTCCAGATCGGCCACGGGTATGAGCACGTTGCCAACGATCACGCGGGCCTCCAATGCGGTAAGTCGTCCACGAACGTCACCCGCACCGGCATCCCGATGCGGACCTCCTCCGGCGCGCACCCCACGACCTGGCCGAACACACGCGCCCCCTCCGGCAGATCGACCCAGGCCAGCACGTACGGCTCACGACCCCGGTAGCCGGGCGCGAACGAGCGGTGCACCACGGTGTACGTGTGCACCACGCCCGCGCCGGAGACCGGCTCGAAGACGAGTTCGCCACCGCACCGAGGGCAGTCGGCCTCGGGGAGGTGGACCCGCCGATCGCAGGCCGTACAGCGCTGAACGACCAGCTCGCCGCGCCTGCAGGCGGCCCAGTAGGCGGAGGTGTCACAGGTCATCGCTTGCCAAGCTAGCGCACGCTTGGTTGCTCGACAAGCCTAGCCAGCGGGATCCTCGGCCGACTCACCTGAGGTCAGCTCGTCCGAGGTCAGCTCGTCCGGGGTCAGCTCGTCCGGGGTCAGCTCGTCCGGGGTCAGCGAATCCTCGGTGAGCGAGGTCTGCGCGTCAGGGCTCGGCGAGACGAAGGCCGGGGTGCCAGCCCGCGGCGAGTCCGAGGGCAGCGCGACGGGCGGCTGGGACGGCGTCGGAGTGGTGGGCTCCGGGGTGGGCGGGCCGGCCGTCGGGCGCGAGGCGCTGGGAGTGGGGCACGGCGGCCCGTCCACGGTCACCTCGCTGACCTGGGGGCCGTTGGCCGCCGCCGGTTCGGTCAGCAGCAGGAGGCCGAAATGCGCCTGCCGGCCGCAGCCGACCGAGCCCAGGTCGCGGGCCACGGAGTCGGTGTAGGCGGTCTGGCCGGTGAGCGTGCGGGTCTCCTTGTGTACCGTACGGGCCTGGCCGTCGCCGTCACGCCGCGTGTACGTGATGCGCAGCCGTACCGGCCCCCGGCCGTCGGCCGCCACGCGTACCGCGCCCGCCGAGCCGGTCCACCGCACGATGTCCGCCGACCGCACGGCCGGGCTGGGCAGCGTCTGGGCGGACTGCCGGGACGTCGGGGGCGCGCTGGAAACGGTGACGGGCGCGCTGGAGACAGTGGCGGGTGGTACGGGGGCGGTCGTCGCCGTCCTCACTGTGGGACGGCTGGTATCCGAGGTCCGGCGGACCGGGGTCTTGTCGTCGACCGGGCTGGGATCCACCGGTTCGGACGTCTTCGGCTGCGGCATCAGCACCGTGCCCGCGGGGCCGAGCCCGCCGGTGAGCACCACCGCGATCAGCACGGCGACCACCGCCGCGCCCGCGATCCACAGGTGCGGCGGCAGCCTGGGCACGGTGATCCGCCGGTCGCGGACGGCCCCCTGGGTGGCGGTCGGCGCGTCGGTCCTGGCCAGCGGGAAGCGGAGCGCGAGCAGCGTGGCCAGCTCGCCGAGGTGGCGGCGCCCGCGCTTCTCCCAGTCCGGGCCGTAGGCGGCGACCGCGTCCTCCTCCAGTTCCGCCGCGAACTGCCGGGCGGAGGCGTACCTGACCGCCGGGTCCTTGGCCAGCCCGCGCCTGAGCAGGTCGCGCAGCGAGTCGGGGGCGACCTCCAGCGGCACCGGCTCGACCAGGTGCTTGTCCCGCAGCGAGGGGACGTCCTCCGCCTTGTACGGTGGCCGTCCCTTGACGGTCTCGAACAGCAGGCACGCCGCCGCGTAGAGGTCCGCGGGGGGCCCCGCCTCCCCCCGCGTCCACAGCTCGGGCGACATGTACGGCGGGCTGCCCGCGGGCACCCCCGGCTCCTCGGCATGAACCACCACGCCGAAGTCGGTCAGCTTGCTCGTGCCGTCCGCCTGGACCAGCAGGTTCTCCGGTTTGACGTCCCGGTGCGGCACGCCCTTCCCGTGGGCCACGGCCAGCGCCGACAGCGTGCTCTTCAGCACCGCCAGCGCCGCCTCCGGGCTGGTCCTGCCGTGCTCGGCCAGGATGGTACGCAGCGACACCCCGTCGACCAGCTCCATCACCACCGCGGCCCTGGTCGTGGTCTCCACGTACTCGTAGAGCTGGACCACGTTCGGGTCGTCGAGCTCCACCAGAGAGGGGGCGTCCACCCGGAAGCGGTCCATGAACTCGGTGTCCCGGCGCAGGGTCGCGTTCAGGTATTTGATCGCGACATAAGCCCCGGTGGCCTGGTAGGTGGCGAGGAACACGCGGCCCGTGTGCCCCGCGCCGAGCTGGCGTACTTCTCGGTAACCAGGGACCAAAGCGAACCCCCATAACGCAGCCGTCTCCCGTTCGACGGTCTCATCCGGGGTCCCGGTTGTCACGGGTCAAGATATTTCGCGATGTGTCAGGTGATTATCACGGTCGGTTGCCGGGTGATATGTTCGTGGCCAAGCAAGCGCTCGGCTAACTGGAGGCGCCGGATGGAGCGTACGGCCGTGCTGGTCATGGAGATGCAGCGGGGCGTCGTCGGCGATTTAACGAAATTTCCGGACCTGGTGGCTGTGTGCCGGCGGCGTGACGTGGTGGGCAACGCCGCCTCCGTGCTCCAGGCGGCCAGGGCGGCCGGCCTCCCGGTGATCCACTGCACCGCCGCCTTCCGCCCCGACCGGGCCGGCTCCCACACCCGCAACAGCCCGTTCATCACCGCCCTGCTCAAGGACCCCGACCACATGCTGGAGGGCACGCCCGCAGTGGAGGTGCTGCCCGAGCTGCTGGACGACTCCGACCTGGAGAGCCGGCGCCACCACGGGTTCTCCCCGTTCACCGGCACCTCCCTCGACATGACGCTGCGCTCACTGTCCGTCTCGCACGTGGTGGCCGTCGGGCTCTCGCTCAACCTGGGCATCACCGGGCTGGCCCTGGAGGCGGTCAACCTCGGCTACCGGGTCACCGTGGTGACCGACGCCGTCGCGGGCGTACCGGACGGCTACGCGGTGGCCGTACTGAAGTACACGATCGGCCTGCTGGCCACCCGCGTCACCGCCGCCGCACTCGTCGAGGAGTGGAAGGCCGGGGACGCGCGGTGATGGAGGGGATGCGGCTCGACGGGCGCGCGGCCGTCGTGACCGGGGGAGCGGGCGCGATCGGCGCGGCCATCGCCGCGGACCTCGCCGCGCTGGGCGCCCGGGTGATGGTCGCCGACGTGGACCTGCCGGGAGCCGAGAAGGTGGCCGGTGGGCTGCCGGGAGCCGCCGCACTGGCCGTCGACCTCGCCTCGCCGCCGTCCATCGAGCGGTTCTGCGGCGCGGCCGGGCAGGCCGACATCCTCGTGCACAACGCCGGGGTGTCGATCGTCGAGCCGTTCGTCGCGAGCGACCCGGCGAACTGGGATCTCATGTGGCAGGTCAACCTGCGCGGCCCGATGCTGCTGACCAAGCTGCTGCTGCCGGGCATGCTGGAGCGGGGGTGGGGGCGGCTGGTGTTCATCTCGTCGGACGGCGCCAGGGCCGGCTCCGGCGGCGAAGGCGCCTACGCGGCGACCAAGGCGGGGCTGTTCGGCCTGGCCAAGACGCTCGCCCGCGAGGCGGCCAGGGCGCACGTCACCGCCAACGTGGTCTGCCCGGGCCCCACGGACACGCCGATGCTCCGGCGCGTCTCCGCGGCCGAGCCAGGGCTGGTCGACAAGATCGTCAGGACCGTACCGCTGCGCCGCCTCGGCACGCCCGCCGACGTGGCGGGCCTTGTCGCCTACCTGTGCACGGAACGCGCCGCCTACATCACCGGCCAGACGCTGTCGGTCAGCGGCGGCGTGACCATGCAGTGACGCCCGTGCGGTCATATCGAACGGTAGACGGCCTCCATGAGCCGGATCGCCCGCAGGTTGCCGGAGAAGGCGTCGGCCATCCTGTTCATGACATAGCCCGCGGCCAATCCGTGCGCCGGATCGGCCAGCCCCATGGAGCCGCCCATGCCCGTGTGCCCGAACGCGGTCGCGGACGGCAGGAAGAACGTCATGCCCGGCCGCATGAAGCCGAGCCCGAACGAGCTGTCCAGCAGCAGGACCCGGTCGGAACCCGTCACCCGGGGACGGATGGCGTCCTCCAGCGTCTCCGGGCGCAGCAGCTCGCCCGCGAGCAGCGCGCGGTAGAACGCCGCCAGCGACCTGGCCGTGGTGACCATGCCCGCGGCGGGCCAGCCGGCGCGCAGGATCACCGGGTGGTTGGCGCCGCCTTTCAGGTCCTGGATGCGCGGATTGCCCAGGGCGCGGTTCATCAGGCTGCCGGGATCCTGGGCCGCCATGGCGATCGCGGTGATCGGATCCTTCGGCGGCCCGATGGGCGTCGCGGCGGGGACAGGGGCGCTGGGCGCCACAGGGGCGCCGGGCGCGCGGCTGGGCGCGCCGTCGCCCTTGCCCGTCTCGCTGCCCGTCTCGCTGCCGGGCGGGGGTCCGGCCGTCAGGCGGGCCGCCTTGGCGATCACGTCGTCCGGCGCCCCGATCCACAGGTCCAGCCCGAGCGGCCCGGAGATCTCCGCCGCGACCAGCTCACCCACCGACTTTCCCGTCAGCCGGCGCACGACCTCGCCCACCAGGAAGCCGTAGGTCAGCGCGTGGTAGCCGTGCGCCGACCCCGGCTGCCAGATCGTCCGCTGCCCGGCCAGGCGCGCCGCGATCGCCGGCAGATCCTCGAACTCCTCCACCGGCACCGGCTCGTCCAGCGCGGGCAGCCCGGCCTGGTGGCTGAGCAGGTGCTCGACTGTGACGCCTTGCTTGTCCTGTACACCGAACTCCGGCCACACCTCGGCGACCGGCGCGGTCACGTCCACCAGGCCGCGCTCGGCGAGCTGCAGCAGCACGGTCGCGGTGACCGCCTTGGTGCACGAGTACGCGAACACGGGCGTGTCCCGCTCCCACGGCCGCCCCGTGCGGCGGTCGGCCACGCCGTCCCACAGATCCACGACCAGCTCGCCGTCGAGGTAGACCGCGAACGCGGCCCCCAGCTCGGCACCATCGGCGAAATTCCGCTCGAACACCTCGCGCACACGGGAGAACCGGGGATCACAGTGCATCCAGACCTCCGACAGGAAGCAGAAAGGGAGCGCTTACGTGCCAGCCGAGCCTAACAATTGGGGACGTTTCGGCCCAGAGGATCAACGAGGCACGCTGAACCTGCTCACCGGCGACGTCGTGCTGAGGGCCCTGGCCGCCGCGCGCACCGGCCAGGTGCTCAGCCTGTCCATGCCGATCAGGGGCGCCACGTCGTCGCCCGCCCCCACGACGGTGCCGCACCTGCGGGGCCGTCCCCTGCCGCAGCACTTCATGTCGGTCGACGGCGGCGACTACGCGGCCGGCGCCCGGCCGGTGGGCGCCGGGCTGCGGATGGCCGACGACGCGCTGATCGTCACCCACCACGGCACGACCACGCACATGGACGCGCTCTGCCACATGTGGTCGGGCGACGAGCTCTACAACGGCCACCCCGCCGCCCGCGTACGCTCCTACGGCGCCACCCGGTGCGGCATCGAGCAGGTCGGCGGAGTCGTCGCCCGGGGCGTCCTGTTCGACGTGCCCCGCCATCTCGGGCTCGACCACCTGCCCGCCGACTTCCGCATCCCGGCGCAGTTGCTGGCGGAGATCGCCGTGCCGCGCGCGGGCGACGTCGCGGTGATCCGTACCGGCTGGCCCGCCGTATGGGAGCGCTCGCACGAGGAGTACTGGTCGGGCCAGCCGGGGCTGTCGGCCGGCGCGGGGCGCTGGCTGGCGTCGATGGACGTCTCGGCCGTGGCCGCCGACAACGCGGCGATCGGCGGGCTGAACGACCGCCAGCTCGCCGACGAGCCGCTCGACGACGACCTGCACCTCATCCTGCTGCACCGGCACGGCATCCACCTGATCGAGATGCTCTGGCTGGAGGAGCTGAGTGCGGCGGGCCGTACGGAGTTCGTCTTCGTCGCGGCCCCGCTCAGGATCGAGGGCGGGACCGGGAGCCCGCTCAACCCGCTGGCGATCCTCTGAGCCCCGGCTACCAGGTGACCGGGAGGCTCTCCACGCCGTAGACCGCCGCGCGCTCCTTCAGTGGCACCTCGGAGGCGGGCACGGCCAGCCGCAGGCCGGGGAAGCGTTCGAAGAGCCTGCGGTAGCCGATGCGCATCTCGACCCTGGCCAGCTGCTGCCCCAGGCACTGGTGCACGCCGTGCCCGAAGGCCAGGTGCCGCCGCGCCTCGGCCCGGTCGAGCCGCAGCTCGTCCGGATCGGCGAACTGGCCCGGGTCCCGGTTGATCGCCGGCAGCGACAGCGCGACCGACTCGCCCTTCCTGACCAGCTCGCCCGCCACCTCCACGTCCTCCAGCGCGACCCGGCTCGGCGCGCCCACGTGCAGGATCGACAGCCAGCGCATCAGCTCCTCGATCGCGTTGTCACTGTTGAGCAAGGCCCGCTGCTCCGGGTGCTCCAGCAGTGCGAAGACGCCCAGGCCCAGCATGTTCGCGGTGGTTTCGTGGCCAGCGATGAGCATGATCAGCGCGAGGTTCGTCAGCTCCTCGTCACTGAGGTCGCCGGTCAGGCCGCTGATCAGGTCGTCACCCGGTTCGGCGCGCTTGCGTCGTACGAGCTCGCCCAGGTAGCCGGCGAGCGCCGCCAGCTCCGACACGCCCTCCTCGTCGAGGGCGACGAACCGCGCGGTCATCTCCTGGAAGAACTCATGATCCTCGTACGGCACGCCGAGCAACTCGCAGATGACCAGCGACGGGATCGGCAGCGCGTACGCCCGCACCAGGTCCACGGGCGGCCCCGAGACGGCCATCGCGTCGAGATGCTCGGCGGCGATCTCCTCGATCCGGGGCTCCAGCAGCCGCATCCTGCGGACCGTGAACTGGCCGGTGAGCAGGCGCCGGTAGCGGGTGTGCTCGGGCGGGTCGGTCGTCACGAACATGCCAGGGGGAGCGGGCTGGTCCTGGCCGAACTGCGAGGTCGCGCGTACGGCGCTGTGCTTGAGCTCCTGGCGGTTGCTGAACCGGGGATCGCTCAGCACGATCCGCGCGGCCTCGAAGCCCGTCGCCAGCCAGCCCGCGTGCCCGTCCGGGTAGTCCAGGCGCGACAAAGGCGGCAGCTTGGCCAGCTCGGGAGGCGGGTCGAAGGGGCATCCGGGGGTTCTGTCCATGGGAAGTCGCATATTTTGAGAGTAGACTCCTATTTGAGAGTTGTATAGCAGATAGAGGTGATCTCTTGTGAGTAGACGACTCTGTGCCGAAACCCCGACAATCAGTGACATGAGCGATCGACCGGTGCAGGGTCTGCGGGAGCGGAAGAAGGCCAGGACGAGGGCGCTGATCCAGAAGGAGGCGCTACGGCTGTTCCGCGAGCAGGGCTACAGCGAGACCACGGTCGAGCAGATCGCCGAGGCGGCGGAGGTGGCGCCCAGCACGGTGTTCCGCTATTTCGCCACGAAGGAGGAGCTGGTGTTCATCGACCAGTTCCCGCCCTTCGCCGAGGCCCTGAACGCGGCTCCGGCCGAGCTGAACCCGATACGCGCGGTCCGCGTCGCCATGCGGGAGGTGACGGCGGGCCAGTCGGCCGAGGAGATCGCCGAGGGGGTGGAACGGGAGCGGCTCATGCTCACGGTGCCCGAGCTGTGGGCGGCGAGCCTGGAGAACATCACCGGGACGCTCAGGACGATGCAGGAGATCCTGGCCAGGCGGGCGGGGCGCGCCACGTCCGATCCGGAGATCCGGAACATCACGGGGGCGATCGCCGGGGTGATGATCGCGGTCTGGTTCGACTGGGTGAAGAACCCCGTGATGGACGGGCCCGCCGAGGTCGACAAGGCCCTGGCCCACCTGGAGGCGGGGTTGTGCCTGGAGCCCGGTCAGGCGCCCGGGTAGTTGCCGCCGCCGTGGGCGGCGTCCAGGGCGTCGTAGTCGGGGGTGAAGCCGCGCTTGGGTATCGCGTCGACGAACGCCACCTCACGCGGCTTCTTGTAGGAGGCGAGAGCGTTCTTGACGTGGTCGATGAGGTCGTCGGCCGTCGCCTCGGCACCCTCCTTGAGTGCCACCACCGCCTTGACCGCCTGGTGCCAGGTGGCGTCAGGGACGCCGATCACGGCGGCGTCGGCGACGGCCGGGTGGGCCTTGAGCGCGCGTTCGACCTCGGCCGGGTAGACGTTCTCGGCGCCCGACTTGATCATGCGGAGCCGGGGGCCGATGAAGGTGATCGTGCCGTCGGGCTCGCGCCGGCCGAGGTCGCCGGTGTGATGCCAGCCGTACGCCGACTTAACCGCATTTAAGTCGGGTCGGGCGAAATATCCGGAAAAGAGGGTCTTGCCGCGGGCGCAGATCTCGCCCACCTCGCCCGCCGGCACCTCGCTGCCGTCGGGGGCCAGGATGCGGACCTGGGCCAGCGGGGACGGCCGGCCGGCGAACCCGGCGGCGCCCGGCGCCAGGCCGAGGAAGGTGAGCATGCCGCCGACCTCCGTCTGCCCGTAGCCGCCCATCTTGGACCGGCACCAGGGGGAGTCGTCCACGGTGATCATCGCGTCCCATTCCGCGGAGTGCGAGACGAACCGCAGCGACGACAGGTCGTACTTGCCGCCGGTGTTCGCCTTCGTCACGGCGTCGATCATCGGGCCGAACAGGAACGCCTGCGTGACCCGCTCGGCGTCGATCAGGCGGCAGACCTCCTCGGCGTCGAAGGCGGGGGTGAAGACGTTCGTACCGCCGATCTGGAGGGTGGCCAGGCAGAACATCATCGTGCCCACGTGGAAGAGCGGCCCGTTGTTGAGGAAGGTGAAGCCGGACTCCATCTGGCGCACCACCAGCAGGGACACGCTGTGGGCCAGCAGGGCCGCGCTGCTGAGGAGGGCCGCGTTGGGGCGGCCGTCGAAGGCGGCGGTGTAGAGGGCCAGCACCGGCTCGGTGTCCTCGGCGGGCGGGAAGTCCCTGGGGGAGCCGCTCGCGACGAGCCGCTCGTACTCCTCTCCGGTCCGCACCCAGAGCGCGGTGCCGCTCTCCAGGGCGTCGGTGGCGTCGGACGGCTCCCGGACGACCACGCGCGGCGCCAGGTCCTCGACCACGAAGCGCAGCTCGTCCGCCGACTGCCGCCAGTTGGCCGGGCAGAAGATCGCCCCCAGCCGCGAGCACGCCAGCAGCAGTTCCAGCACCGCGTGGGAGTTCTGCCCCAGCCAGAGCACGCGTTCGCCGGGCGCCACGCCCGCGGCGGCGAGGGCGTCCGCGAGGCGGGAGACCCGGGCGTCCAGCTCGGGATAGGTGAGACGCGTTTCCCCGTCCACCACCGCCGTCACCTGGGGGCGGCTGCGCGCGTGCTCGGCGAGTACGTCGGACAGCGACAGGCTGTGGATCATCGCTTCTCCTGCGGCGTCGGTGGAAAAGTCAGTGGAATGCGGGCATGACCTCGGCGGCGAAGAACCGCATGACCTTCTTCATCTCCTCCAGCGGCATCGGCCGGGTGCTGCCGAAGTCGCAGAGCAGGTTGGCGAACCCGGCCTCCCGCAGCAGCGAGATCTGGTCGATGACCCGCGCCGGGTCGCCGATCACCTCAAGCTGCTCCCAGCGGAAGTCGGCCGAGACGGAGCCGCCCTTGAGATAGCGGTCCTGGTAGTACTCGAAGCCCTGCGCGGCCTTGCCCGTCTTCGGGTCGATCGGCGCGCTGCGCTCGTTGAAGATCCGCGACCGGTCGAACGACGCCTCGAACCTGGCCTGGTCCTCGCGGGCCTGCTCGACGGTCGGCGCCACGTAGACGCTCCGCGCCACCACCAGCTCGGCGCCCCCCGCGTGCCCCGCCTGGGCGGCGGTCTCCTGCCAGGTCTCGGCCGCCTTGACGACCTTGCGGAACGTCGCCGCCGGGTCGGCCAGGATGGGCAGCCCGCGCTCGCCGTACATGGTGACGGTCTCGGGGGAGACGGCGGCGACATGGATCGGCGGGTGCGGCGTCTGGAGGGGGCGCGGTGTCAGCGACACCTCGGCGCCGGTCTTGTAGAACTTGCCCTCGTGCTGGAAGGCCTCCTCGGTCCACAGGCCGAGGATCACCTCCAGCGCCTCGTTGAACCGGTCGCGCGCCTCGGCCAGGTCGATGCCGAAGCCCTCGAACTCGAAGCTCTGGTAGCCACGCCCGATCCCGAGATCCAGCCGTCCGCCCGAGAGCACGTCCACCAGCGCGGCCTCCTCGGCCACGTGGACCGGGTTGTGCAGGGGCAGCACCACGATGCCCGTGCCCAGGCGGATGCGCGAGGTGCGGGCGGCCGCGTGGGCGAGCAGCGTGAACAGGTTCGGCACGACGCCGTAGTCGCGGAAGTGGTGCTCGGCCAGCCGTACCCCGTCGAACCCCAGTTCCTCGGCCAGCTCGATGAGCTCCAGGTGGTAGTCGTAGACGTCCTTGAAGCTCTGGCCGTCGAACCGGTGGAAGAGGTGGAAGGTCGAGAACTTCATGCGGCGGCCCCTCAGTGGTAAACCAAGCGCTCGCTTGGGACATTACCACGGGCCGTGTTTCCTAGGCGAGGGCTGTGAGCAGCCCCATCGTCAGCGCGGTGCGCTCGGGAATGTGCTCGATCAGCACGTGCTCGTGCCGCGCGTGCGCGCCGTCGCCGACCGCGCCCATGCCGTCGAGCACCGGCCGCCCCAGCGCGGAGATGAAGTTGCCGTCGCTGGCCCCGCCGACCGCCGTCTGCTCCAGCACCCAGCCGAACCCGGCCGCGACCGCCCACGCCTGCTCGAACAGGTGCTGCGAGTGCGGATTGGGCGTCATGGGCGGCCGGTTCCAGCCGCCGGTGACCTTGACCGACACCCGCGGGTCCGAGGCGCGCAGGCCGGCGAACACCTCGTCGATGCGCGCCATCTCCGGCGCCCGCGCGACCCGGACGTCGATGCCGCAGGTGGCGCGGCCCGCCGCGACGTTGCGCCCGGTGCCGCCGCTGATCAGCCCGACGTTCAGCGTGGTGCCGAGCTCCCGCGCGCCGGCTCCGGCGAGCTGGGTGACGAGCTCGGCCAGCGCGTGAATGGCGCTCGCGCCCGAGTCGGGGTCGAGCCCGGCGTGCGCCTCAACGCCGGTGACCGTCACCTCGAACAGCCCGACGCCCTTGCGCGCCGTCTTGAGCACGCCGTCCAGCGACGCCTCGAAGACCAGACTCGCCAGCGCGTCCGCGCTGGCGGCCTCGATGTGCCGTCGGGAGAACAGGCTGCCGATCTCCTCGTCGCCGTTGAACAGGTACTTCACGCTCGGGTGCGGCAGGCCGAGCTCGCGCAGCCCGCGCAGCGCCCAGATCGCCTGCACGAGCCCGGTCTTCATGTCGAACACGCCCGGCCCGGTGATCTTGCCGTCCAGCGCGGTGAACGGCCACTCCGCGAGCGTCCCGGTCGGCCAGACGGTGTCGTAATGGCTGAGCATGAGCACGGTGCCGGGCGCGGTGCCCTGGTAGGTCAGCTCCAGGACGTCGCCGTACTGGCCGCCGTCGTGCACGACCGCCTGGTCCGGCACGCCGAGCCGCTCCTCCACCAGGGCCCGGACGGCGGCGAGCCCTTGGGTGAGCATGGCCTTGTCGTAGCTGTAGGTCTCCAGCTCGACGAGCGTCCTGAGATCGTCGAGCATCGCGGGCAGGGCTTGGCTGGTCCAGCGCGTGATGGGCACGTAAATCCTTTATCCAAGGGAGGAGACCCTGACACGCGAGGTGCGTGTGAGAGTTACCACCCCTGACCTTTACCCGGTCGGCTTTTACGCGGCCGGGGACGACGCGACCGCCGCGGACTCGCGCAGCGGCAGCCGTACCTCGAACCAGGTGTCGCCGGGCGCCGACCGCGCCTTGAGCTCGCCGCCGTGCCGTCCGGCCACGATCCGGTAGGAGATGTCGAGCCCGAGGCCGGTGCCCTGGCCGACGGTCTTCGTGGTGAAGAACGGCTCGAAGATCCGGTCCTTGATCGCGTCCGGCACACCGGGGCCGGTGTCGCCGATCTCGATGATCGCCTCGTCCTCGTCGTGCGCGGTGCGGATGGTCAGCGTGCCCTCTCCGTCCATCGCGTCGAGCGCGTTGTGGATGAGGTTCGTCCACACCTGGTTGAGCTCGCCGGCGTAGGCGGGGATCGGCGGCAGCGTCCGGTCGTAGTCGGTGACCACGGTGATGCCGGGCGGGATCTTGCCGCGGAAGATGGCGATCGTGCTGTCCAGCAGGTCGTGCACGTCACAGACCTGGAACGGCGCGCGGTCCATCTGCGAGTACTGCTTGGCCGAGGCGAGCAGCGAGGTGATCCGCTCGGTCGCCTCGGTCACCTCGCCGAGCATCTGCGAGATCTCGATGGCCTCGGCCAGCCAGTGCAGCGCGGCGCCCGTGTGCTCCTCGCCCACCTTCTTGTGCACCTTCTCCAGGTGCACGCGGCCGAATCCGGCGTTGACCAGCGCCGGTGCCAGCTCCCACGCGTCCTCCACGCCGAGCTCGTCCAGGGCCTCGCCCAGGTCGTCCTCCGCGTCGGAGATCTCCATCGGGGTGCGTGGGGGCAGCTTGCCGACGGCCGCGGTGCAGTTCTCCTGCATCTCGATCAGGGCCCGCAGCCGCTCCGGCGGTATGCCGTCCTCGGCGAGCTGGGCCAGCTGCATGCGGGAGGTCCTGATCAGCTTGCGCAGCTCGCTCACCGCCCGTACGGCCGCCGCCGACGGGTTGTTCAGCTCATGGGTGAGCCCGGCGGTGATCGTGCCGAGCGCGGTCAGCCGCTGGCGCCGGTCGATGACCTCCCGCTGCATGCGGCCGCCCGACATCATGCCGTCGAGCAGGTGCATCGCCATCGGGAACCACTCGGCCACGATGTGCGCGAACTTCCTGGCCGGCAGCAGGAACATCCGGGAGGGCGCGGTGGCCCGCAGGCTGTGCTGGTAGCGGTCCGGTGCCCGGTCGCCGAGATAGGCGCTGGTGGCCCCGCCGTACACGCCCGGCTGGGAGCTCCGCGGCATGGCGACGGTCCCGGCCGTGACCGTCTCCTGGATCATCTGGATCTCGCCCTCGACCAGTACGGCGAAGCACTCCGCCGGGTCGCCCTGCTGGAGGATGATCTCGTCCTGCGCGTAGGACCGCATGGCACCGCTGAGGGCCAGCTTGGTGAGCTGCTCGTCCGTCAGGCGCTCGAACAGGAAGAGCTTGCGGAGTTCGTCGATGTCGATGGTCATTGCTTCTCCAGGTAACGATGCACGAGCGCGACTGCCATCGCGCCTTCACCGACGGCGGAGGCCACCCGCTTGATCGACTCGGCCCGTACGTCACCCGCCGCCAGCACTCCCGGCACGTTCGTCTCCAGGAAGTACGGCTCGCGCCTGAGCGTCCAGTTGCGCGGCCGCTTGCCGCCCTGCACCAGGTCCGGCCCGGTCAGCACGAACCCCTTGGCGTCGCGTTCGATCGTGTCGCCGAGCCAGGAGGTGAAGGGCTCGGCGCCGATGAACACGAACAGCCACTGCGTCTCGACCACCTGCTCCTCGCCCTTCGTGGAGAGCGTGAGGCGCTCCAGGTGCCCGTCGCCGGCGCCGCCGGTGACCTGCGTCTGGTAGTGCACCTCGATGTTCGGGATCGCGGCGATCTGCTCGATGAGGTAGTGCGACATGGACTTCTCCAAACCGTCACCTCTCACCAACAAATGAACCGTGCTCGCAAATCCCGACAGGTAGACCGCCGCCTGACCGGCCGAGTTGGCCGCGCCGACGATGTAGACCTCGCTGTCCTTGCAGGAGGGCGCCTCCGTCAGCGCCGCGCCGTAGAAGACGCCCCTGCCCACCATTTCGTCCAGGCCCGGCGCGTCCAGGCGGCGGTAGGTGACCCCGGTCGCCAGGATCACCGCGTGCGCGGCGATCTCGCCGCCCTCCCTGAACCCGACCACCCTGGCCTGCCCCCGGGGCTCCAGATGGCTGACCTTCTGCGCGCTCAGCAGCTCGGCCCCGAACTTCAGCGCCTGCCTGCGCGCCCGGTCGGTCAGTTGCTGGCCGGACACGCCGTCGGGGAAGCCCAGGTAGTTCTCGATCCTCGAGCTCTGGCCCGCCTGCCCGCCGGAGGCGTGCGCCTCGATCAGCACGGTGTTGAGCCCCTCAGAGGCGCCGTACACCGCCGCGCCCAGCCCGGCGGGGCCGCCGCCGATGACGATCAGGTCGTAGAAGTCGGTGGCCGGCGTGGTCGACAGGCCCACGGCCGCCGCGAGCGAGGCCTGGTCGGGCGACTGCATCGAGACGCCGTCGGCGGTGACCACGAGCGGCAGCCGGCAGTCCGCGCCGACCGCCGCCACGAGCTCGGCGCCCTCCGGGTCCTCGGCCAGCATCCACTGGTACGGCACGTGGCTGCGGGCCAGGAACTCACGCACCTTGTACGACGGCGCCGACCACCGATCGCCCACCACCCGCAGTTCGGCGACCTCGGCGCGATCGGTGCGGTGCCAGGCGTCGAGCTGGCCGTCGATCACCGGATAGAACTTCTCCTCCGGCGGATCCCACGGCTTGAGCAGATAGTGGTCAAGGTCCACCACGTTGATCGCCTGGATGGCGGCGTCGGTGTCCGCGTAGGCGGTCAGGAGCACCCGGCGCGCGTAGGGATACATGTCCATCGCGGCCTCAAGGAACTGCACCCCGTTCATCTGCGGCATCCGGTAGTCGGCCAGGATCGCGGCCACGTCGTCACCGCGCAGCCGCATTTCCTTCACGGCCTCCATGCCCTGGTCCGCGGCCTCCGCCCGGACGATTCTGTACTGCTGGCCGTAGCGGCGTCTCAGGTCACGGGCGACCGCCCGCGATACGCCTGGGTCGTCGTCCACCGTCACGATGACCGGCTTGTCCATGGCCCTGCCTTCCCCACGTTTGTCTCTAAAAGGAAGGATGTCATGTGCTGCCAAGTCAGTAAGCGCTCACTAATAAGATGCGCCCATGAACACGCGCGATCGCATCATCGACGCCGCCCAGCAGGCCATCGACGAGTACGGCCTGTCGGGGGCGACCACGAAACGCATCGCGTCGCAGGCCGGTTGTTCCGAGGCGCTGCTCTACAAGCACTTCCCCGGGAAGGAGGCGCTGCTGCTGGCGGTCCTGCTCGAACGGCTGCCCGCGCTCGCCCCGGCGCTGGCCGCGCTGCGGGAGCGCGCCGGGCAGGGCGACCTGGCGGGCAACCTCACCGAGTTCGCGCTGGCGGCCGTCGACTTCTACGGCCGCGCCGCCGGCATCGCCTCGGGGATGATCTCCGATCCGTCGCTGCTGAGCACGTTCAGGAGCATGCTGGCCAAGGGGGCCACCGGCCCGCACCTGCCGATCGAGGCACTGGCCGAGGTGCTGCGGGCCGAGCAGCGGCTCGGCCGGCTCGACGGCGCGATCGACGCCGGGGCCGCCGCCTCGCTGCTGATGGGCGCCTGCTTCCACCGCGCCCACCTGGCCTTCTTCACCGACCTCGGGCAGCCGGCCGACGCGTGGGCCGCCTCGGTCGTGGCGACCCTGATCAGGCGATGACGTGGCTCTCGCCGCCGTCGACCAGGATCGAGACCCCGTTCACGAACGAGGCCCGATCACTGGCCAGGAACGCCACCACGTCGCCCACCTCCTCGGGCCGCCCGACGCGGCCCACCGGCACCCCGCTGCCCCGCGCGGCCAGGCCCTCGTTGCCGCCCGCGAGCTCGCGTAGCCGCTCGGTGTCGATCGGGCCCGGCAGCACGTTGTTGACCAGCACGCCGTCGCCGCCGACCTCCCGGGCCAGCGACCGCACGATCCCGGCGACGGCCGAGCGGGTCGCGTTCGACAGGGCCAGGCCGTCGATCGCCTCGCGCACCGACCGGCTGGTGATCGTGACGATCCGGCCCCAGCCTCGGGCGCGCATCTCCGGCAGCACGGCGTGCAGCAGGCGTACGGTGCCGAGCAGGTTGCGCTGCACCGCGATGTCCCAGTCGTCCAGGCGGACGTCGACGAACCGGCCCACGGGCGGTCCGCCCGCGTTGGCCACCAGGATGTCCACGGGGCCCAGCACGTCACGCGTCTCGGCGACCACCCGGACGGCGGCGTCGTGCTCCTCCACGTCCGCGAGCACGGCATGCACCACGCCGCCGAACTCCTGCAGCTCGACCACCGCGTCGGCCAGCCGTTCCGGATTGCGCGCGCTGACGCAGACGTTACAGCCCTCCCGCGCCAGGCTTTTGGCCGCGGCGAGCCCGATGCCCGCGCTGCCTCCGGTGACGAGTGCGACCCTGCCCTTGATGCCCAGATCCATGAAGGTGACTATAGGTCGTCAGGCGGTCCGTACCCGTGAGAGCTTGTCCGGATTGAGCAGACCGTACAGGCCATGGATGCGACCGTCGCGGATCTCGATCGCGACGAGCTGCTCGCTGCCCGCGACGCTGGTCAGGATCGCGGGGTGGCCGTTGACCTCGACCAGCTCCGCCTCGCCGAAGGCGTAGCGCGACACCAGCCCGCTGACGAACGCCGCCACCTTCTCGCGGCCGATGATCGGGCGGAGCGCGGCGCGGACCTTGCCGCCGCCGTCGTTCCAGGCCACGACGTCCTCGTGCAGCAGGTCGGTGAGCGCGCCCAGGTCGCCGCCCGAGGCCGCCGCCACGAACTTGAGCAGCAGCTCGGCATGCTGCTCCGAGCTTGGCTGGAACCGGTCACGGCCCTGCTCCAGCCGCTGCGCGGCCCGGTGGTGCAGCTGGCGGGCGTTGGCGACCGAGGCGCCGACGATCTCGGCGATCTGGTCGTACGGCAGCTCGAACGCCTCCCGCAGCACGAACACCGCGCGCTCGGGCGGCGACAGGCGCTCCATCAGGTGCAGCGTGGCGTACGAGACCGTGTCGCGCAGCTCGGCCGTGTCGAGCGGCCCGGCCTCGGCCGTCGCGACCGGCTCGGGCAGCCAGGGGCCGACGTAGCTCTCGCGCTTGACCCTGGCCGAGCGGAGCTGGTCGAGCGCCAGCCTCGACACCACGGTCACCAGGAACGCGCGGGGCTCCCTGATCTCGGCGTGATCCGTGGCCTGCCAGCGCAGCCACGCCTCCTGCACCACGTCTTCCGCGTCCCACATGCTGCCCAGCAGGCGGTAGGCCAGCCCGAGCAGCATGGGGCGGTAGTCCTCGAAGTCCACCACGGCATCATGCCGCGACGTCGAAGAAGGACGGATGCCGGGGCCGCCAGTTGAGCGCGAGCCGGGCGCGGCTGTTGTCCGCGCCGCGCAGCCGGGTCATGTACGCGACGCCGAAGGGGCCGACGGCCAGTCGGGCCAGGAACGCGGGCACCCGCTTGGGCGCCGGAGCGCCCAGCGCGGCGGCGTAGGCGGGCAGCCAGTCGCCCATCCTGATCGGCGCGTCGTCCACCACGTTGAGCGCACCGGTCACGTCCCTGTCCAGCGCCGCGACGATCGCGGTGGCGGCGTCGTGCGCGCCGGTGAACGACAGCACCGAGCCGCCGTCGCCGACGATCGGCATCTTGCCCGCCCTGACCGCCTCGGTGGTGGCGCCGTCCTCGTCGTACGCCGAGCCGGGGCCGGTGAGGTGACCGAAACGGAGCACCAGCCCACCGGCGTCGGCGGTCTGCCGCTCCAGCTCGCGCAGCGCATGGACGACGGGCGCGAACGGCTTGGGCGGGTCCTGCCACAGCGGCGCGTCCTCGTCGGCCGGCCCCGGAGCCGGGTCGTAGGCGTAGGCGAGGCCTTGCGCGATGAACCTGGCGTTCGGGGCCGCGTCGATGAGGTTGCGGGTGCCCTCCACGCGCAGCCGGTTCGTCAGCTCGAACTGCTTGTCGATCCGCTTCGGGTCGATCGTCCGGGGAATCGCGGTCAGCAGGTGGACGATCGCGTCGGGCGCGGTCTCCCGGACGAACCGCCGGGTCGCCTCGCGGTCGAGCGCGTCGGCGTTCTTCGACCGGGACAGTTCGATCGCCTCGTGGCCCACGGCGGCGAGCAGCGGGACGAGCTGACGACCGATGACGCCGGTGGCGCCGGCGACGAGAACTCTCATGATGGCTCCGTTTCTCTCGTCATCAGGACGGGACAAGCCCCTGCGATGTGACAGTCCACGGGTAGAAATGCCGCGACAAGCATGATGAGGTTGGGACGTGGCGAGAAATCTGATTCTTTCGGGAGGCTTGTTCCATGACTTCGAGGCCACGTCGGCGGCACTCGCCGAAGTGCTCGCCGGGGTGGGAGTCGAATCCGAGATCACCGAGGACATCGCGGGCGCGCTGAGCGAGCCGTCGGAGGTCCAGCTCATCACCGTCAACGCGCTGCGCTGGCAGATGGACCTCGACCGCTTCGCCGACCTGCGTGACGAGTGGCGCTTCGAACTGCCCGCCCAGGCCCGCACCACCCTGCTCGACCACCTCGACCGGGGCGGCGGACTGCTCTGCATGCACTCGGCGTCGATCTGCTTCGACGACTGGCAGGGGTGGCCGCGCGTGCTGGGCGGCTGCTGGACCTGGCCCAAGTCCCACCACCCGCCGCTGGGCTGGACCGGGGTACGCGTGCACGGCGGCCACCCGATCGTGGACGGGCTGCGCGACTTCGACCTGGTGGACGAGGTCTACAGCGACCTCGACGTGCTGCCGGACGTGGAACCGCTCGCGTCGTCGGCCACCGGGCAGCCACTGGTGTGGGCGCGGCCGGTGCGGCGGGGGCGGGTCGTGTACGACGCGCTGGGGCACGACGTCAGGTCGTACGAGAACGAGATCCACCGCACGTTACTGCAGCGGTCCGCCCTGTGGCTGTTGAAACGCCCGGTGGCCGTGACCGACTGAGCCGCCCAGGAAACAGCGGATGGTTTGCCGAGGAAGAACCAGTGCCACCACAGGGCGGCGAACCGGGCGTCACAGCGGGCCAGAGCCTCCCCGATGGGCACGCTGTCGAGCACGACCAGCCGCGTGACCGCGTCGGGATGGTCGAGGGCCAGCCGCTGGGCCACGTACGCCCCCCGGTCGTGGCCGACGACGGCGAACCGGTCGTGGCCGAGCGAGCGCATCAGGGCGATCATGTCCCTGGCCATCACCCGCTTGGAGTACGGCTTGTGGTCGGCGGTCGTCGGCGGCTTGGACGAGCGCCCGTACCCCCTGGTGTCGGGGCACACCACGGTGTGGTCGGGGGCGAGCAAGGGGGCCACCCGGTGCCAGGTGGCGTGGGTGCGCGGATGGCCGTGCAGCAGCAGGACGGGTGGTCCGGAGCCGCCGTGCCGGACGAACAGCTCGGCCTCGCCCACATCGACCCGGTCGGCCGCGAAATCATCGAACATCCGCCCGCGCCTACCCGGCCTGATCACTTCCACTCAGCTCTTCGCGGGCGGAGCCGCCGACCCGCCGCGCCGACTCCGACTCGTGCGCCAGGCGGCGGAGGGCGTCGAACGCCCTGCCGTACAGGACCGTGCCCAGCACCAGCGCCTCGACGGCGGCCTCGCGCGGCCCGTCGAACGGCACCGTGTCCATCTCCACGTCGGCTACCAGCTTCTCGGCCGTCCGGGCATAGACCATCAGGTCGGTGGACATGCCGAGCTGTCCCATCCTGACGATGGTCTGGGTGAGCTCGTCCCGCGTGGGGGCCTCGGGGCTGACGTCCCAGCCCAGCTCCGCGATGAGCGTGTCGACCTGGCCGCGAGCCGCGTCCCACTCCTCACCGGGCTCCGGCTCGATGGTGGGACCGAGAGCGTACTGGGCGGTGCCGAGCATGAGATGCACCGAGAGCGACTCGTCGTCCACCGCCTCGATGACCTTCTTGATGGAGGCGACGGGCAGCCGGCCCACCTCGAGCAGCGCCCGGATGAGGCGGAGCCTGCGCAGGTGGGAGTCGTCGTACTCGGCTCTGGTGGCCGCGATCTGCCGGCCCTGGTGCAGCAGTCCCTCGCGGAGGTAGTACTTGATCGTCGCGATCGCCACACCGGACTCGACACTCAGCTCCGAAACACGCATCGCTAGATAATAGCGCTATCCAGACCGCGCGAGATGCCGGGCCGCGTGCACCAGGTCGTCCACGTCGGCCTGACGGTTCCAGAGGAACACCACCTCAAGGGGCGGGACCTCTTCGGCGACGGGGATGAACGTGAGACGTTCCGGCACGGGCAGGCCGCCGCGCACGCAGAGCGTGTAGCCGGCGCCCGACTCGACCAGTGCGACGGCCGCCTCATGGGTGGCGGCCCCGGGCCCGAGGCGAGGATGCAGGCCGAGCCGGACGAACCCCTCAAGGAACCGGCGCGCGCCCGCCACCGCGTCGGACTCCGGCATGACGAGCGGCTCCGTCGCCAGTTCGGCGAGCCGCAGCCGCTCGGAGGAGGCCAGCCGGTGATCGCGGGGGAGCAGCGCGAGTACCGGGGCCCGCTGGACGAGCATGCGGGCCACGCCCCTGGGCAGCGAGCCGGGGGCGTACCCCAGCCCGGCCTGAAGGGTTCCGTCCATGATGGAGATGATCTGCTCGGCCGTGCACATGGGCGCCACCCGCAACCGCGCGCCCTGAACCTGCGACAGGAGCCGGGCCACCACGTCCCCCAGCCCGTCCGCGACCCCCAGGCGGGCCGTCTGCCCCTTGCCCCGGGCGGCGGTCACGGCCCGTTCGAAGGCGTCGACCGCCACCGTGGCCTGGGCCAGGAACACCTCACCCGCCTCGGTGAGCCGCATCCCGCTGGACGAGCGGGTGAACAGCTCCACGCCGATCTCCTTCTCCAGTGCCCTGAGCTGCTCGGACAGGGTGGGCTGGGCGATGTGGAGCACGGCGGAGGCGCGGCGCAGGCTGCCCGCGCGGGCGATGGTGATCGCGTTGCGTACGTGGCGTAGATCCATCGCTCACCTCGAGGTGATGGGGATGGGCTATCGGATGATCGCACCTCCGTATTACAAAACGGACTATCTGCTGTGAAGGGGTTCAGTTGCCGTGGGGTGACGATTTCCGTCGCGGCCTGTCGCCGGGAAGTTCGCGCTGCGGCACGCCGAGCAAGCGCTTGTGTATACCCCGCCGTAGCGTTAGCGTACGGGCGAGCACCACATGCGTCACCCGCCGGGGTGGATCGCGCCCTGCCCCGGCGAGTGACCCGGCATTCCGTGACCACAGACCCGTCCGTCCGTCCGTTCGTCCGTCCGTCCGTCCGTTCGTTCGTTCGTTCGTGAGGGCCTGGCAGGAGGTGGGCATGCAGCCCTTCGCGGGCAGGGCGGCCGTGGCCGGTGTCGGCATGACCGCGCTGACGAGGGAGTCCGGCCGCACCGAGCTGGACCTGGCGGTCGAGGCATGCCGTACGGCGTGCGCCGACGCGGGCATCGCACCCGCCGAGGTGGACGCGGTGCTGAGCTACCACATGAACGACTCGGCCCCCGTGACCCAGGTCGCCCGCGCGCTGCACATCGACCGCCTGGGCTGGCACAACGACATAGCCGGAGGCGGCACTCAGGCGGCCTCGATCCTGGGCGACGCGGCCCTGTTGATCCACGCCGGTTTGGCGCGAAATATCCTGATATACCGAGCCCTTAACGGCCGCTCAGGCAAGCGCATGAACACCGTCTCCACCGGCCCGCAGGAGCGGTTCACCTACGGCATGGCCGGCCCGATCCCGCTCTTCGCCCTGGCCGCGACCCGCTACCTGCACGACACCGGCCTGGGCCCCGAACACCTCCACGCCGTCGTCGCCCAGTCCAGGGACAACGCCAAGACCAACCCCCGGGCGCTGCGCCGCGAGCCGCTGTCGTTCGAGGACTACCTGGCCAGGCCGTATGTCTGCACGCCACTGCGGACCGCCGACTGCTGCCAGGAGACCGACGGCGCGTGCGCGCTGCTGGTCAGCGGCGTGCTCGGCGGCCCGCGCATCCAGGCCGTGGTACGCGGCGGCGGCCCCGGCTGCTCCTCGATGGACCGGGCCCCGGACGTGACCGCGATCTTCTCCGAGTACGTGGCCCCCATGCTGTGGGAGGCGTCCGGCATGCGCCCGTCGGACGTGACGGCGGCACTGCCGTACGACGCGTATTCATGGCTGGTCCCCCGGCAGTTGACGGACTTCGGCCTGGTCCGTCGCGAAGACCTGGGCCCCTACCTCCTGGAACGACGGCACGCCTGGCTCAACCCGCACGGCGGCCTGCTGTCGGAGGGCTACGTACACGGCCTGAACAACGTGGCCCAGGCCGTCCGGGAGGTCCGGGCGGGCCGAGAGGTGGCGTTGGTGACGGGCTTCGGCGGCAGCTATGGCAGCGCGGCACTGCTGGCGGCCTGAACCACCCGGCCCGGCGTCACGAAAGGATGTCCCGCGACACGAAGAGCGGATGGCGCTGCTCGGCCTCTTGCGGGCTGAGGTACGAACGAGCGGCCAGCCAGGCCGCCGCCCCCGCGCCGTCTCCGGCAAAGCTCACCGTTTCCTCCCGTAGAAGCGCCAAGACGGCCTGCCGTACGGGGCCTTCCGCGGTGAGGACGCTACCCGCGAGCACGATGGGCAGGCCGGGCACATGCACCTCCATCACCGTCCTGACCAGCCGGATGGCGGCCTCGTTCACGATCTCCAGCGCCACCGGATCGCCGCCCGCCGCGGCCTCGCTCACAAGAGGCGCCAATTCGGCCAGCGCGAGCGGCGCCTGCCCCTGCACCACGGCCGCCAACCGCCCAACCGGATCGTCAAATGGCCCATCGGATAACAGCTGACAGATAACAAGCTCTGTCAGCCGCCCTCGTCGGGGCTGGACATGACCCGCAGTGGTCGGACTGTGTGCGTGCGGGACGTGGCCGGTGGTGGGCGGGCTTTGAGCATCCCGGACCTGGGCGGCGTCGGTCGGGCTGGGGGAGGGGGCCGCTCCCTCAGAGGCATGGGTGGCGGGACTGAGGGTGTGGACGGCGTCGGTCGGATCGAGGGTGGGCGGGGTCGGGGGGAGCGTGGTGATGGGCGGGTTGCGGGCGGAGGCGTTCAGGGCGCGGATGGTGGCGCGGGCGGCAGCTCGGCCGAGCCAGAATGCTGAACCCTCGTCTCCCAGTTGCCACCCGTAGCCGTCCGCTGCGGCCACCTGGACGTGGTCGGTAATTTTTGCCGCGATCGCCCCCGTGCCCGAGATCAGCACCGTGCCCGATGGCGATGCCGTGCCTGCGGCGAATGCCGTGACGACGTCTCCAAGCGTGCGGATCATGTCCACAGGCAGGTGGATCGCCGGCCCCTGTACGCCATTACCGGCCGGCCCGCCCAACACCCGCTCCACTACGGCCTGACGCATCGCCGCGTTACCCGCCATACCGACGACCACCGCCCTGACCAGCGCTCCACCGCTCGTCAGGACGCCGTCTGCCGACGTCAGCGCCCGCCGTACCGCTGTCGCCAAGTTGGCGCAAGCCGTCGGGAAGCCGAGTGCGACCGCGTTGGCGCCGCCCGCGACCCCATAGCCGACCCGCGTGCCCGCCAGCGTGAAGAGTGCGGCGCGGGACGCGGTGCCGCCCGCGTCGACGCCCAGAACCAGGTCCATGTCAAAAATTATTCCCTAACCTCCTTGACGAGGCCAGGATCTGAGCATAATTTTCACCACGTGGAACTACTAGCCCGGATCAGGACCGAGCAGCACGACATGCCCGAGGCGCTGCGCAAAGTGGCGGACGCGATTCTCGGCGGCCCCGCCGAGGCCGCGCGGCTGACGATCGTCGATCTGGCCGAGCGGAGCGGCACCTCCACCGCCACGATCACCAGATTCTGCCGGGCGCTGGGATTCACCGGGTACGCCGAGTTGCGGGTCGCCATCGCGACCGAGACCGGGCGGGTGGCGCAGCAGACCTGGCAGACCGACATCGGGCAGGAGATCCTGCCCGACGACAGCCTCGAACGGGTGCTGGGCGTCGTCTCCGGCAACGACATCCGGCTGATCCAGGAGACCGGTGACCAGCTCGACCTGGCCGTGGTGGGCAAGGTCGCGCAGGCCGTCGCGCGGGCCGGGAGGGTGCTGCTGTTCGGGGTGTCGAGCAGCGCGGCCGTCGCCAGCGAGATGGAATACCGGTTGCAGCGGATGCGCGTACCCACCTGGGGCAGGTCCGACGCGCACAGCGCGCTGACGGACGCGGCGCTGCTCGGGCAGGGTGACGTGGCCATCGGCATCTCCCACAGCGGCCGGACGCGTGAGGTCATCGAGGTGCTCGCCGAGGCGGGCAGCCACGGCGCGATCACCGTGGCCGTGACCTCGCATCCCAGGTCGCCGCTGGCCGAGGTGGCCGAGCTGGTGCTGACCACGGCCAGCCGCGAGACGACGTTCCGTTCGGATGGGTTCGCGGCGATCCATTCGCAGTTGCTCGTGCTGGACGTGGTGTACGTCTCGGTCGCGCAGAAGACCTACGAACGTACCAAGGAGGCCTTCGACGTGACAGTCAGAGCGGTAGCCGGACATCGACTCCCGGAAGGGGATATATGGCGTTAGATCTTGAGGACTACGTCGCCCGCATCGCCACGCTCGTCCAGGACATTCCGAAAGATCCGGAGATCTCCAGGGCCGCCGCACTGTTCACGGCGGCGATCAGCAAGGGCGGCGTCATCCAGGCGTTCGGCTCGGGCCACTCCGAGGCGGTCGCGATGGAGATCGCCGGACGGGCGGGCGGTCTGGTGCCCACGAACCGGCTCGCACTCAGGGACATCGTCCTGTACGGCGGAGCGCCCCGCGACCAGCTTGACCGCTACGACCTGGAACGCGACCCGGCCGTCGCCCACACCATCCTCGACCACGCCCCCGTCCACGACGACGACCTGTTCGTGATCATCTCCAACTCCGGCGTGAACGGCGTGGTCGTCGAGCTCGCCACCCTCGTCAAGCAGCGCGGTCACGACCTGGTCGCGATCACCTCGCGCGCCCACAGCGACGCGGTCACCTCCCGCCACCCCTCGGGCCGCAAGTTGAGCGACCTCGCCGACGTGGTGCTCGACAACCGGGCACCCTACGGCGACGCGGTGCTTCCGCTGCCCGACGGAGGCGCCACCGGGGCCGTCTCCACCATCACCTCGGCCCTGCTCGCCCAGCTCGTCGTGATCGCGACGGTGGGCAACCTGCTGGCGGCGGGCCAGGTCCCACCGGTCTACCTCTCGGCCAACGTCCCCGAGGGCGACGCCCACAACCTCAAGCTCGAAGCGCTGTACGCGGGCCGCATCCGCCGAGGCGCCTGAGCACGTCCCTGATCACAGAGCACGACAGCACTGTTCGGCATGCAGAAAATTCGGGGGCCGTCGAAACAAGGAGAACCCCGCCATGACGCGGAATGCCGTGAGGATCCTCTTCAGCCTGACCCTCCCCCTCATCCTGGTAGCCCTGGCGCTGACCACCCCGGCCAACGCCCAGCAGGCCGTACGCCTCCAGTACAAGACCAGCTCCCCGGGCGCCACCACCGCCCAGGCCGAGCCCTGGTTCCAGCTCTACAACGACGGCACCACGTCGATCCCGCTCAACCAGGTCAAGATCCGCTACTACCTGACCGGCACGGAGACGTACCGCTTCGCCTGCTCATGGGCAGTGGTGAGCTGTTCGACGGTGACGGGGCAGTTCGTCCGTCAGTCGGGTGCCGACCAGTACCTGGAGGTCGCCTTCACCTCCGGCACGCTCGCGCCCGGCGCGAACACCGGCGACCTGCAGCTCCGCTTCTACCGCGCCGACTGGCAGAACTTCACCCAGAGCGACGACTACTCCTTCGGCTCCCAGACCACCTACGCCAACTGGGACAAGGTGACCGTCTACGTCAACGGCCAGCTCGCCTGGGGCCGGCCGACAGGCAGCGACCCGACGCCCACCCCGACACCGACCGTCACCCCGCCCGGTTCGCAGGGCGTGCTGTTCGACGACTTCAGCTACACCAGCTCGGCCGACCCGCGCCTGTCCCAGCGCGGCTGGACGGTCCGCTCCAACTCCGGCGGCCCCGGCGTGGCCGGTGCCACCTGGTCGCCGTCGGCGATCACGTTCCCCGGCGGCCTGCTCACGCTCGACTCCTCGACCAACGGCACCGCCTCGGGCACCGTCCAGACGGAGCTGTCCACCGCCGCCCGCAAGTTCCGCGAGGGTACGTACGCGGCCAGGGTGCGTTTCAGCGACGCCCCGACGAGCGGCCCGGACGGCGAGCACCTGGTGCAGACGTTCTTCACGATCACCCCGCTCACCTTCAACATGGACCCCGACTACGGCGAGCTGGACTTCGAGTACCTGCCCAACGGCGGCTGGGGCGAGCCGGGCAACATCCTCTACACCACGAGCTGGGAGACCTACCAGGCCGACCCCTGGCAGGCCGTGAACACCCACACCGAGGAGCGGACGAGCTTCAACGGCTGGCACGACCTGGTCATCCAGGTCAGTGGCGGGCGCATCAAGTACTACGTCGACGGGCGGCTGTTCGCCGACCACGGCGACATCTACTACCCCGAGACGCCCATGTGGATCATGTTCAACCAGTGGTTCATCGATCTGCAGGGCGGCACCACCCCGCGTAGCTACCGGCAGCAGGTCGACTGGGTCTACCACAGCAAGAACGAGGTCGTCTCGCCCGCCGACGTGCTCAGCCGGGTCAGCACCTTCCGCACCGCCGGAACCGCCTTCCAGGACACGGTCCCCAGCTCCTGAGAGCACCGCCGATACACACCCCCCACCAGAAGGTGAACGACGATGAAGTACCGCATCCTGGCTCTGGCGGCCGTCTTCGCGCTGGGCGCGTGCGGCTCCGATGCCAAGCCGACCGGCGGAGCGCCCGCGAGCAGCGGCCCGGCCAAGCTGACCGTCTGGATCATGGACGGCAGCGTCACGAAGGACCTGCTGAAGACGTTCGAGACCGGCTACGAGGCCGCGCACCAGGGGACGGACCTCGACATCCAGATCCAGGCCTGGGACGGCATCGGCGAGCGCGTGACCGCCGCGCTGGCCAGCACCGACGCCCCTGACGTCATCGAGGTCGGCAACACCCAGGTCGCCCAGTACGCGGCCAGCGGCGGCGTACAGGACCTGACCGGCAAGGTGGCCGACCTCAAGGGCGAGGACTGGCTGCCGGGCCTGGCCCAGCCGGGCAACATCGACGGCAAGCAGTACGGCATCCCCTGGTATGCCGCCAACCGCGTCGTCGTCTACAACAAGGACATATTTCTCAAAGCCGGGATCAAAGCCCCAAAAACCAGGGACGAATGGCTAAATATCACGGCGAAGCTTAATAAGGGGCAGGACCAAGGCATCTACCTCACCGGCCAGACCTGGTACGCCCTGGCCGGGTTCGTCTGGGACGAGGGCGGCGACCTGGCGATCCAGGAGGGCGGCAAGTGGAAGGGCGCCCTCGACACCCCGCAGGCCCTGGCCGGCATGGACTTCTACCAGCGCCTCCAAGCCCTCGGCAAGGGCCCCAAGGACGCCGACGAGGCCAACCCGCCGCAGCACGAGGTGTTCGCCCAGGGCAAGGTCGCCCAGATCATCGCCGTCCCCGGCATCGCCTCACGGGTCCTGGAGGTCGAACCGAAGATGAAGGGCAAGATGGGCTTCTTCCCCATCCCCGGCAAGACGGCCGACAAGCCGGGCACCGTGTTCACCGGCGGCTCCGACCTGATCATCCCGGTCGCCTCGCAGCGCCAGGAGCAGGCGTACGAAGTCGTCAAGGCGCTGGCCGGCGAGCAGTTCCAGACGGAGCTGGCCAAGACGATGAGCTTCGTGCCCAACCGCACCTCGCTCGCCGGCGTGCTGGCCGGCGACGAGGGCACCGCCGCCATGGCCACCGCCGCCGCCAACGGCCGGGCCACCCCCAACACCCCCAACTGGGCCGCCGTCGAGGCCACCTCGGTCATCAAGCAGTACATGACCGCCGTGCTCACCGGCGCCGACCCGGCGGCCGAGGCGAAGAAGGTCTCCGAGACCATCACGACGACCCTGAACAGCAAGTGAGGTCGCGTTCGCTCTGGCCCTACCTGCTCGTCGCGCCCACGGTGGCCGGTGGGGCCTTCCTCCTGCTCTATCCCCTGCTCAAGGCGGCCCTGATCTCGTTCCAGCACTTCCGCATGGGCGAGCTCATCAGGGGCGGGGCCGCGTTCGCCGGCCTTGCGAACTACCGGGAGCTCCTGACGGGCGCGGAGTTCTGGCAGGTGCTGCTGCGCACCCTCGGGTGGACCGCGACCAACGTGGTGCTCATCGTGGTCCTGTCGACCGGCGTCGCCCTGATGCTGGTCCGGCTCCGCCGCGGCCTGCGCCTGGCCGTGATGAGCGGGCTCGCCCTGGCCTGGGCCACCCCGGTCATCGCGGCCACCACGATCTTCCAGTGGCTCTTCCAGTCGGAGCTCGGCGTGGTCAACTGGCTGCTGGTCACGCTGGGCCTCGACTCCTTCCGCGGCTACACCTGGTTCGCGAACGGCACCGCCACGTTCGCCGTGCTCGTCGTCCTGGTCGTCTGGCAGTCGGTGCCGTTCGCCGCGCTCACCCTCTACGCGGGGCTGACCACGATCCCGGCCGAGCTGTACGAATCCGCCAGGATCGACGGTGGCACCGGCCGGCAGGTCTTCTGGAAGATCACGGTGCCCATCCTGCGGCAGCTCTTCGCGCTGATCACCTCCCTGGAGGTGATCTGGGTGGCCAAGTGCTTCCCGCAGATCTGGGTCCTCAGCCAGGGCGGGCCCGACGGCGCCACCACCACCCTGCCCGTCTACGCGTTCAAGATCGCCAGAGTCCTGCACCGGTACGACCTGGGCTCCGCGGTCGCCATGCTCACCGTCGTCATCCTCGCCATCGCCCTGATCAGCAACCTGCGCAGAATGGTCCGCTCATGAAACGGCTCGCGCTCAACGCGGCGGCGCTGGCCGTGCTCGCGATGACGATCTTCCCCGTGTACTGGATGTTCCTCACCGCGTTCAAGCCGACCAGCGACATCCAGGCGGCCACCCCCACGTTCTGGCCGGCACACCCCACCCTCGAACACTTCGCCACGGCCGTCGCTGCGCCTGACTTCTGGACCTACTGGCGCAACAGCCTGGTCGTGACCGTGGTGGCCGTGCTGCTCGCGCTGGTCGTGGCGCTGCTGGCGGCGTTCGCGGTGACCAGGATGCGCTGGCGGGGCAAGGGGGCCTTCGTGCTCGCCGTCTTCGCCGCCCAGATGGCGCCGTGGGAGGCGCTGCTGGTGCCGGTGTTCATCATCGCCAGGGACACCGAGCTGCTCGACTCGCTGACCATGCTGACCGGCGTCTACTTCATGATCACGCTGCCGCTCACGATCGTGACGCTGCGCGGGTTCCTGCAGGCGATCCCGCTGGAGCTGGAGGAGGCGGCGCAGGTCGACGGGTGCGGCCGGCTCATGGCGTTCCGGCGGGTGGTGTTCCCGTTGCTCGCGCCGGGGCTGATGGCGACCTCGCTGTTCGGCTTCATCACGGCGTGGAACGAGTTCGCGTTCGTCAACGTGCTGATCATCAAGGATCAGGACCGGCGGACGCTGCCGGTGTGGCTGTCGTCCTTCCGCGACGTGTTCGGCACCGACTGGGGCGCGACGATGGCCGCGGCCAGCCTGTTCGCGCTTCCCGCGCTGCTGCTGTTCCTGTTCCTGCAGCGCCGCGTCGGCGCCGGCATGACAGCGGGCGCCGTAAAGGGCTGAACGCGGTCAAGGGTTGAGGGTGAACGCCGCGTGCAGCGCCCGCCGGTCGGCCTCCGGCAGCAGGTCGCGCGCCGCCAGCCAGGCCGCCGCCCCTGCCGCGTCCCGCGCCGTGGCCACGCTCTCCCCGCCCAGCAACTCCCGTACGGCCTGCCGTACCGGCCCCTCACTCGTCAGCACGCTCCCCGCCAGCACCACCGGCCCTGACCGGTGCACCCGCCGGACGGTGGCGACCAGCCGCTCGGCGGCCTCGTGGGTGATGCCGAGCGCGAGCGGGTCACCTGCTTCGGCTGCCTGACTGACCACCGCGGACAGGGCGGCGAGGCGCATGTGGTCGGCCTGCGCGAGCCGGACGATCCGATCGGCCACCTTACGCGGCGTGGGACCGCGCTCGGCCCCCAGGAAGTGCTCGACGACCAGCTCGACCAGCACCCCCTCCGAAGAGCCGCGATCCAGCGCGGCGATGACGGCCTTGGCGCCCGCGCGCCCGATCCAGAAGCCCGATCCCGCGTCGCCCAGCAGCCACCCGAGCCCGTCGGCGATCGCGTCCAGCTCGTGGCCGGCGATCCTGGCCGCCACCGCACCCGTCCCCGAGAGCAGCAGCGAGCCGTCCGGCTCGGGCGACCCCGCGACGTACGCGATCACCACGTCCCCCATGAGCCGCGGCCCCGAGGCGATGCCGTGCCCCGCCCACACCTTGCCCAGCTCCGGCTCCATCGCGTCGACGACGCCCGAGACCCCGGCCAGGGAGGCGACGACCGCCGACGCGTCCTGCCCGGCCAGCGCCCGGCCGAGCGCGTCGTCGATCGCGGCCACCGCGTTGGTCAGCCCGTGGGCGGTCGGATTGCCCGCGCCCGCCCTGGCATAACCGACCCGGGTGCCGTCCAGTGCGTGGACCGCGACGCGGGTGGAGGTGGCGCCGGCGTCGACCCCGATGGTGAGCGAATTGGTCACGGTCCGATTGTGGGACTTGACTCAGCGGAGAAGCAAGAATAATTTTCGGCGGAAGACCGGGTATCCGGAAGGAATATTCGTGACTTCAGGTGCCCTCGGGCGTGTGGAAACAGAACTACCCGGTTTGCCGGAGGCGTTGCGCAGGGTCGGCGAGGTGATCCTCGGTGATCCGGCCGAGGCGGCCCGGTCGACCATCATCGCCCTGGCCGAGCGCGCGGGCAGCTCGCCCGCGACCGTGACCAGGTTCTGCCGGGCCTTCGGCTTCTCCGGTTACGCGGAGCTGCGGGTGGCGCTGGCCACCGAGACCGGCCGGGCCGCGCAGGCGGGCTGGGGCGCGGGCGTGGGGCACGAGATCGGGCCCGACGACCCGCTCGACGCGGCGATCGAGGTGATGGCCGCGGCCGACGCCCGGCTCATCCAGGACACCGCCGCCCAGCTCGACTCGGAGATCGTCGCCCAGGTGGCCGACGCCATCGTCGCCGCGCCGCGGGTCCTCCTCGTCGGCGTCTCCACCAGCGGGAACGTCGCCACCATGTACGAAGGCCGGTTCCGGCGCATCGGCGTCCCGTGCTGGAGCGCGGGCGACGCGCACGTCGCGCTGTCGGACGCCGCGCTGCTCGGCTCGAGCGACGTCGCGATCGGCATCAGCCACCGGGGCCGGACCCGCGAGGTCATGGAGGCCCTGGCCGAGGCCGGCAGCCACGACGCCACCACGGTCGCCGTCACCTCGTTCGCCCGCTCACCGCTGGCCGAGCTGGCCGACCTGGTGCTCACCACCGCCAGCAGGGAGACCACGTTCCGGCTCGGCGGGCTGGCGGCCGTCCACTCGCAGCTGTTCGTGCTCGACGCCGTCTACGTGGCGGTGGCCCAGCGCACCTACGAGCGCACCAACCAGGCGTTCGGGCTCACGATCAGCGCCGTGGAGAGCCATCGGGTGGAGAGAGGCTGAATGACGTTCGCAACGAAGGCCCTGGAGCTGGCACACCAGGTCGTGGAGTCGCAGGCGGAGCCGGTACGCCGCGCCGCCGCCCTGCTCGTCACGTCGCTCAGGGCGGGCGGCGTGGTCAACGCGTTCGGATCCGGGCACTCCGAGGCCATCGCGATGGAGATCGCCGGCCGGGCCGGCGGCCTGGTGCCCAGCAACCGGCTCAGCCCGCGCGACCTCGTCCTGTACGGCGGGCAGCCACCGGGCGTGCTCACCTCCGAGCTCGAACGCGATCCGGCGATCGCCCACCGCATCTATGAGCTGGCGCCCGTCGCGCCGCAGGACGTGTTCGTGCTGATCTCCAGCTCGGGCATCAACGGCGCCGTGGTCGAGCTGGCCACGATCGTCAAGGACCGCGGCCATCCCCTGATCGCGCTGACCTCGGTCGAGCACAGCACCCAGATGACCTCGCGCCACCCGTCGGGCCGCAAGCTGCTCGACCTGGCCGACGTCGTGCTGGACAACGGCGCGCCGTACGGGGACGCGATCCTCGAACTGCCGGGCGGCGGCGGTTACGGCGCGATCTCGACGGTCACCTCGGCGTTGCTCGCGCAGATGGTGGTCACCGAGGCGGTGGACGAGCTCGTGGCGCTCGGCGAGACCCCGCCCATCTACCTGTCGGTCAACGTGGCCGGCGGCGACGAGCACAACAAGGCCCTGGAGAGCCGCTACGCAGGGCGGATCCGACGCGGAGCATGACTAGTCAGGAGTAGAAATATGCCGAACACCCCCCGTTTCACCAGGCGAGAGCTCCTCCGGAGCGCGGCTCTGGTCCCCGTGGCGGGCGCGCTCGCCGCGTGCGCGACCCCGGCCGCGAAACCGTCGGCCTCGTCGTCGGCCGCCCCGGTCGCGACCAGCGCGGCCAACCCCTTCGGCGTGTCGGACAGCAAGCCGCTGGAAGTGTGGATCTTCGACGGCGGTTTCGGTCAGGACTACGCCAAGAACATCCACCAGCCGCTGTTCAAGTCGAAGTACCCCAAGGTGGAGATCAAGCACAACGCCACCAAGGAGATCACCAAGGTCCTCCAGCCGAGGTTCGCCGGCGGCAACCCGCCCGACGTGATCGACAACTCGGGCGCCAACGCCATGGACTTCGGCGCCCTCGCCCAGGACGGCCAGCTCCAGGACCTCACCCCGCTGCTCGACGCGCCGAGCTGGGACGACCCGGGCACCAAGGTCAGGGACACCATCGACCAGGCCGTCATCGACATCGGCACCTACGACGGCACGTTCAGCGTGCTCGGCTACGTGAACTACATCTTCGGCATCTGGTACTCGCAGAAGGCGTTCAAGGACAACGGCTGGGTGCCCCCGAAGACCTGGGACGAGTTCCTCAAGCTCAACGAAGCCATCAAAAAGTCCGGCAAGATGGCCCCCTTCACCTACGCCGGAAAATTCCCGCAATATCTGTACGAAGTGCTGCTCACCATGGCCGCGAAGATCGGCGGCGCCGAGGTCCTCGTCAACATCGACAACCTCGAGGACGGCGCTTGGACAACGGAGGCCATGAAGACCTCCGCCACGGCCTGGGCCGAGATCGGCGCCAAGTACCTCATGGAGGGCACCGCCGGCCTCGACCACGTACAGACCCAGACCGCCCAGAACAAGTACAAGGTCGCCATGCTGCCCTCCGGCTCCTGGCTGGAGAACGAGCAGAAGACCACGACCCCGCCCGACTTCGAGTACGGCATGTTCCCCGTCCCCGACTTCACCAGCTCCGACAAGCTGCCCTACGGCACGCTCCACAGCCAGCCGAGCGAGAACTTCATCGTCCCCGCCAAGGGCGCCAACCCGCAGGGCGGCATGGAGTACCTGCGCGCCATGCTGTCGAAGAAGGCCTCGGGCGACTTCAGCGAGATGGTCAAGACCGTCTCGACGGTCAAGGGCGCGGGCGAGGGCCGGCAACTGTCGCCGGGCGCCGCGAGCGCCACCAAGGCCTACACCGCCGCCGGCGCGAACATCGTCTACTACCGCTGGCAGACCTGGTACGCCCAGCTCAAGGACGAGGCCATCGCCGCCACCGGCCAGCTCATGACCGGCGGCCTCACGCCCGACAAGTACCTGGAGCGCCTGCAGAAGAAGGCCGACGAGATCAAGAACGACTCCTCGATCAAGAAGTACAAGCGCTGATGCTGTTCAACAGGTATCGCCGAGGGCTGTTCATCACCGCGTTCCTGGCAGCCCCGGTGACCCTCTATCTGGTTTACGTGATCTCGCCGTACATCCAGGCGTTCTACATCGCGATGACGGACTGGCGCGGCGTCACGGCCACGCCGGCCTTCATCGGGCTGGAGAACTTCGGCCGTCTTCTGGGAGATGAGATCTTCTGGAAGGCGGTCACGCACAACGCCGGGCTGCTCGTCCTGCTGCCCCTGGTCACGATCGTCATCGCGCTGTTCTTCGCCTTCCTCCTCAACGTGGGCGGCGGCGGGCGGGCCGTGGGCGGGATCAGGGGCTCCAAGTTCTACCGGGTGGTGTTCTTCTTCCCGCAGGTGCTGGCCGTCGCGGTGGTGGCGGTGCTGTTCCAGCAGGTGTTCCGGCCGGACGGCAGCGGCATGCTGAACGGGCCGCTGATGGCGCTGGGCGCCAAGCCGATCGGCTTCCTGTCGGATCCGGGCGTCGCGTTCTGGTCGGTGCTCGGGGTCATGGTCTGGCAGGCGGTCGGGTTCTACGTGGTGCTCTTCTCCGCCGGGCTCGCCTCCATCCCGAACGACATGTTCGAGGCGGCGCAGATCGACGGGGCCGGGCGGCTGAGCCTGTTCTTCCGCATCACGCTGCCGCTGCTGTGGGACACCGTCCAGGTGGCCTGGGTCTATCTCGGCATCCTGGCACTCGACGTGTTCGCGATCGTGTGGGTGATGACCGACCAGCACGGCGGCCCCGACTGGTCGACCACGGTCATGGCGGCCGAGATCTACCGCAACGCCTTCCAATACTTCCGCTTCGGATACGCCTCGGCCCTGGGCGTCGTGATGTTCTTCTTCACCGTCGGGTTCGCGATCCTTTCGCTGCGCTTCACGCGGCGTGAACGAATCGAGTACTGATGCCCTGGACCATAGCGACCTCGCGCAAGCTGGCCCGCCAGGAGAGCCGCAGGCGGCTCGGGCCGCTGGCGGTCCTGTCGCACGTCGCGCTGCTGCTGTGGACCCTGCTCACGGTGGTGCCGATCCTGTGGACGTTCCTGGCGTCGGTCAAGAGCGAGGACGAGATCTTCGGCGACGCCTGGTCGCTGCCGTCCACCCTGCACTGGGACAACTTCGCCAGGGCCTGGGAACAGGCGCACATCGGCCAGTACATGCTCAACAGCCTCATCGTGGTCACCTTCAGCGTGTTCGGCACCATGCTGCTCGGCTCGATGGCCGCGTACGTGCTGGCGCGCTATCCCTTTCGCGGCAACCGGGCCGTCTACCTGCTGTTCGTGTCGGGCCTGGCCTTCCCGGTCTACATGGCGCTGACGCCGCTGTTCTTCGTCGTGCAGAACATGGGCAACGTCCCGCTGATCGGCCCGCTCATCGGCCTGAACACCCACGCGGGCCTCGTGCTGGTCTACGTCGCCTACTCGATGCCGTTCACCGTGTTCTTCCTGGCGGCCTTCTTCCGTACGCTGCCCACGGCGGTGGGGGAGGCGGCCATGGTCGACGGCGCCTCGCACACCCGCGTCTTCTTCCAGATCATGCTGCCCATGGCCAGGCCGGGCCTGGTCAGCATCACGATCTTCAACATCCTCGGCCAGTGGAACCAGTACCAGCTCCCCCTGGTGCTGCTGCAGGAGCGCGACAAGTGGGTGCTCACCCAGGGCATCGCCGACATCTCGACGGCCGCGGGCTACGACCAGGACTGGTCGGCTCTGTTCGCCGCGCTGACGCTGGCGATCCTGCCCATGCTGGTCGTCTACACGGTCTTCCAGCGCCAGATCCAGTCGGGGCTGACCGCGGGAGCGCTGAAGTAAATATCGCTCGCGCGCCGGTCCCGGCGGTTCTAGGCTGCGGGTGTGATCGGCGACATCCGCGCGTTGCTGGCCCGCCACCTCCCCGACGTCGAGGTGCGCTCCGTCACCGAGTCCGGGCAGGGCCTGGACAACGAGGTGTACGAGGTCAACGAGGAGTTGATCGTCCGGGGCAGCCGGGCCGCCGATCCGGTGGCCACGCGGCGCGAGGTCGAGCTGCTGGCCACGGTCCGCGACCTGGCCACCGTGGCGGTGCCCGAGGTGCTCTTCGCCGACTACGAGCAGGGCGTGATCGCCTACCGCAAGCTGCCGGGCGAGCCGCTCAACCTGCACCCGGTCCCGGACCCCGCACTGCTGGCCGCCCCGCTGGGCCGCCTGCTCAGCGCCCTGCACAGCGCCGAGCCGGGGGAGCTGCGCGAGCTGGCGCCGCTCGACCGCTACCCGGCGCCCACCCTGCTGATGGACGCCGGGCTCGACTACCGCGACGTCGAGCGGCACGTGCCCTACGATCAGCGGCCGCTGGTGGAGGAGTTCTTACGCGGCACACCACCCGACGAGCCGCCTACCCTGCGCTTCTGCCACAACGACCTGGGCGGCGAGCATCTCCTGGTCGACGTCGCGACGAGCACGCTGACGGGCGTCATCGACTGGACCGACGCCGCCGTCACCGACCCGGCGCACGACTTCGCGCTCATCTACCGCGACCTGGGCCCCGCGGTCTTCGAACAGACCCTCTCGCACTACGACCGCGACTTCGACGAGACGGACCGGGCCAGGGTCCTGTTCTACGCCAGGTGCGCGCTCATCGAGGACCTCGCGTACGGCCTGAGCACCGGCCCACGCCACTACGCCGACGCCGCCCTGGCCCACCTCGCCTGGACCTTCAGCTGATCACGTAGCGCCGAGCTCGTCACGCAGGCGCCTGGTCGCGCCGACCACGTTCGCCAGCGCCGCCTCCACCTGCTCGTAGGTACGGGTCTTCAGCCCGCAGTCCGGATTCACCCAGACCCGCCCGGCGGGCAGCACCTTCAGCGTCTCGCGCAACAGCCCCTCCACCTCGGCCTCGCTCGGCACCCGCGGCGAGTGGATGTCGTAGACGCCGGGCCCGAGCCCACGCCCGAAGGAGCCCACCGCCCCCAGGATCCGGGCCCCGGACCGGGCCGACTCGATCGTGGTGACGTCGGCGTCCAGGCCGTCGATCGCCGCGAGAATCTGGTCGGCGTCCGAATAGCACAGGTGCGTGTGGATCTGGATGCGGTCACTCGCGCCCGAGGTGGCCCTCCGGTACGCGGCCACGGCCCACTCCAGGTAGTCGGCCTGCGAGGCCCGCCTGAGCGGCAGCAGCTCGCGCAGCGCCGGCTCGTCCACCTGGATGATCGACACGCCCGCCTCCTCCAGGTCGCGTACCTCGTCCCTGACCGCGTCGGCCACCTGGAACACGACGTCGCGCAGCGGCAGGTCGTCACGGACGAACGACCAGGCGACGATCGTGACCGGCCCGGTGAGCATGCCCTTGACCGGCTTGTCCGTCAGCGACTGCGCGTGGCGGGCCCACCGGACGGTGATCGGCGCGGGCCGCCCGACGTCGCCGTGCAGGATCGGCGGCCTGGTGCAGCGCGAGCCGTACGACTGGACCCAGCCGTTGCTGGTGACCGCGAAGCCGTCGAGGTGCTCGGCGAAGTACTGGACCATGTCGTTGCGCTCGGGCTCGCCGTGCACGAGGACGTCGAGCCCGAGCCGCTCCTGCAGCCGGATGACCCGCTCGATCTCCGCCTCGACCCGCCGGTCGTAGCCGGCCTCCTCCAGCGTGCCCGCCACCACGGCCGCGCGGGCCGCGCGCAGCTCGCCGGTCTGCGGGAACGACCCGATCGTGGTGATCGGCAGCGCGGGCAGCCGCAGATGCGCGGCCTGCGCCGCGGCGCGCTCCGAGTACGGCCCGCGCCCCTCGAACACGACCGGGTCCGCCAGCGCCACCGACGCCGCCGGGGCCTCGGCGCCGCGGAAGTCGGCGCGCGCCAGCTCGACCACCTCGGCCACCTTCTGCTCGGCGAAGGCCAGCCGCGCCCGCAGCGCCGGGTCGAGCCCGTCTTCCCCCGCCACGTCGTACGGCACGTGCAGGAGCGAGCACGACGTGCTGACCACCACGTCCGCCGCGTGCTCCCGCACCGCCCGCAGCAGGCTCAGCGCCCGCCCCGGAGCGGTACGCCACACGTCCCGCCCGGACACCACGCCCGCCACCACGGTCTTGCCCGCCAGCGCCGAGAGCCGGTCCAGCCCGCCGCGCACCAGGTCCACCCCGACGGCCTCCACCGGCGTCGCGGCCAGGACAGGCAGCGCCTCGCCCAGATCGCCGAAGTAGGAGGCGACGAACAGCCCGGGGCGCGAAGGAGCGGACCCGAGCCGCTCGTAGGCGGCCGTGACGGCGGCCAGCTCCTCGGGAGACCGGTCGGCCACCAGCGCCGGCTCGTCGAGCTGCACCCACTCCACGCCCTCGGCCGCGAGGAGCGCCAGCAGCTCCTCGTAGCAGCCGAGCACCTCCTCCAGCCGCTCCAGCGCGCCGGCCAGCAACAGGAACGTCACCGGACCTATCACCACGGGCCGGGTCTCGAAGCCCAACTCCCGAGCCTGCCGCAGCTCGGCCAGCGGCTTGGCGGCGTCGAGCTTGAACACGGTCTCGGCGTCGACCTCCGGCACGATGTAGTGGTAGTTCGTGTCGAACCACTTCGTCATCCGCAGCGGCGCCAGCCCGGCGGTGCCCCTGGCCATCGCGAAGTAGGGGTCCTCGGCGTCCAGGTAGCGCCGGGGCACCGCGCCGAGCAGCACGGCCGTGTCCAGCACCTGGTCGTAGAGCGAGAAGGTGTTGGACGGCAGCCCGGCCAGGCCCAGCTCGGCGAGCCGCCGCCAGGTCCGCTCCCGGAGCTCGGCGCCGGTCTCCTCCAGCTCCGCGCGGGTCGAGCGGCCGTCCCAGTACGACTCCAGCGCCCGCTTCAGCTCCCTTCGCGGGCCGATCCGCGGATATCCGAGCACGGTGGACCGGGGAAATGACGACATCAGGTTGCTCCCTGCGTGGACGGCTTGATCGAACGCGGAGAATTCACCACACCCGCTACCCCTGGTGCATCCTGTATTCGTGCTGCTTATGCTCAAGGAGGTCCAGTGCTTCGCCCGCGTGGCCGCCCGGCTCAGCTTCTCGGTGGCCGCCGCGGACCTGGGGATGTCCCAGCCCGCCATGAGCCAGGCCATCACCAGGTTGGAGCGCGCCACCGGGACCAGGCTGTTCGACCGGACGGCCCGCGCGGTGCGGCTCACCGCCGCGGGCAAGGCCCTGCTCCCGCACGCCGACGAGCTGCTGGCCGCCGCCACCGCGTTCGCGGCCGAGGCGGCCCGGCTGGGTCGGCCGACTATTCATCTCGCTTATCCACCGCTCGTCGGCGCGCTGGCGGCCAGGGTCGCCCGGCGGCTCGCGGGCCGTACCCCGGCCATCGGCGTGGAGCTCACGGTCGCCGGACGCGGGGTGGCGTCCGACGCGCTGGATCGGGGGGAGGTGTCGGCGGCGATCCTCACCACGCCCGCCCCGGCGCGGTTCGTCACCGCCGCCAGGTTCCACGTCTCCGTGGACCAGCTCGCGGTGCCGCTCGGGCACGCGCTGGAGCCACGGGCAAAGGTCGTGCCCGGCGACCTCGCCGGGCAGGTACTGCTCACGCCGGGTAGCCGGGCGTGGGCCGGGCTGCCGGGGCGCTCGCGCGTGGTGGCCGACGACGACTTCGCCGCCGCGCTCGACCTGGTCGCGGCGGGGGCCGGGGTGCTGCCGATCCCGCAGCTGCTGGCCAGGACGATCCGCCGCGACGATCTGCGGTTCGTCCCGCTGGACGCGGGTGACCTGCGCATCACGTACGCGCTGGCGTGGGCGAGGGAGCGCGTCACGCCCGAGCTGATGGCCCTGGTGCAGGCCGTACAGGATGCTCTGTGGACTAGGTAGCCGGCAGGTTGCGCAGGGCCTCGCGGCGGCTCAGCCCCGAGATGCCCTTGGTCCGCACATAGCGGATGACCTCGGCCGGATTGGTCTTGGCGTATTCGCGCAGCGCCCAGCCGATCGCCTTGCGGGCGAAGAAGTCGTTGTCCGACAGGCTCGGCTCGATACAGGCGTAGAGCAGCCCCGTGTCGGTGCGGGCCTTGAACCTGTTCTGGCACAGGATCGCGGTGCGGCGCTTCCACAGGTCGCCGTCGCGCGCCCAGTCCAGCATGAGCGGGCGCATCGAGTCGGGGAACGCGGTGAGCAGGCCGCCGATCCGGTGCGTGGCCAGCTCGTCGACCAGGTCCCACCAGGCGCCGCTGACGATCATCTCCTCGTACATCGGCACCGTGTAGAGCGTCTGGAACTCCCGATAGAGGTGATAGCCGGTCAACTCGACAGCCGCATAGCGCTCCTCGCGGTATTCGGCCGGACGCCACAGGCCGAGCACCGCCCGGCGCCACTCCGGCGCCGTGCCGATGGGGTGAGCCGCGAACACCCGCCGCAGCGCGGCCCGTCTCCGCACCGCCTGCACGCCGAGGAACGGCATGTCGGACTTCATGTACGCACGCATCGTGGCGGCCTTCGCGGGCTCCGCCGCCTCACGCAGTGCCGTTCGCACCGCCGTACCAAGGCTCATGCCTGCTGAGTGGTCCGCTCACCCGTGGCCAGGCCGTCGAAGAGCACCGTGATGTAGTGCTCGGCCAGGCCGGTCGTGTTGAGCCGGCCGCCGGGGCGGAACCAGCGCACCGCCACCCAGATCGTGTCGCGGATCATCCGGTAGGTGAGCTTCGGGTCGACGTCGGCACGGAACTGCCCGGCCGCCTGGCCCGCCTTGATCTGCGCGACCCAGATCTGCTCGACCTCGTCCTCGGCCTTGACCAGGTAGTTGAACCGCTCGAACTGCCGCAGGTAGTTCCAGTCGTTCTGCATCACGGTGATCGCGGCGCGGTGCGGCTCCAGCGTGCCGAAACCGATGCGCACCATCTCCGACAGGATCGAGCGCGGGTCGGCGCCCGAGCCGATCGCCGTGCGGTAGCGGGCGACCAGGTCGTCGAGGAAGGTGGAGAGCACCTCGTCGACGATCGTCTCCTTGGAGTCGAAATGATGATAGAGACTTCCCGAGAGGATGCCCGCCTCATCGGCGATCTCGCGTACGGTCGTGGCCTGGAATCCCTTGCGGGCGAAGAGTTCCGCGGCGAGCTTGACGAGGTGGTCACGGCGCTCCGACGCCGGTCCCGACGAGGTCGTGCGCTGACGCTTCGCCGGGGCGGTCGTGCTCTGCCCGGAGTTCTTTCGCGTTGTCACGTCTCCCATTATGAGCCCTCAGACAATCGCTTGTTCACCGAACCCGCCCAGCTCACCCGGCGTTCCGCGTGCGACCAAGCGCTTGCTACGATGCGGGTGTGAACGAGGCATACATCGTCGGCGCGGTCAGGACCCCGGTCGGGCGCAAGAACGGCGGCCTCGCCCGGGCCCACCCCGCCGACCTCGGCGCGCACGTACTCGAAGAGCTGATGACCCGCACGGGCGCCGATCCGGCGGCGGTGGCGGACGTCATTTTCGGCTGCGTCGACACCATCGGACCGCAAGCCGGAGACATCGCCCGCACCTGCTGGCTGGCCGCCGGGCTGCCGGAGGAGGTGCCCGGCGTCACGATCGACCGCCAGTGCGGCTCCTCGCAGCAGGCGCTGCACTTCGCCGCCCAGGCCGTGCTCTCGGGCACGAGCGACCTAGTGGTGGCCGGCGGCGTACAGAACATGAGCATGATCCCCATCTCCTCGGCGATGCTCGCCGGCCGCGCCCTCGGCCACGACACCCCCTTCAGCGGCTCCAAGGGCTGGCTCTCCCGGTACGGCACCCAGGAGGTCTCCCAGTTCACCGGAGCCGAACAGATCGCTGCCAAGTGGGACATCTCCCGGCAGGACATGGAGGCGTTCGCCTACGAATCGCACCGGCGGGCCATCGCCGCCATCGACGAAGGACGCTTCGCGGACCAGCTCACCCCCTACGAGGGCGTCACCACCGACGAGGGGCCGCGCCGCGACACCACTCCGGCCAGGATGGCCGGGCTCAAGCCCCTGGTCGAGGACGGGCGCCTCACCGCGGCCCTGGCCTCGCAGATCTCCGACGGCGCCGCCGCCCTGCTCATCGCGTCGCCGCGCGCCGTACAAGATCATGGGCTGCGCCCGCGCGCCCGTGTGCACCACCTGTCGGTACGCGGCGGCGACCCGATCATGATGCTGTCGGCGCCGATCCCCGCCACGGAGCACGCGCTGCGCAAGGCCGGGATGGCGATCGGCGACATCGACGTCGTGGAGATCAACGAGGCGTTCGCCTCGGTCGTGCTCGCCTGGCTGAAGGAGAGCGGCGCCGACCCCGCAAGGGTCAACCCGAACGGCGGCGCGATCGCGCTCGGCCACCCGCTCGGCGCGACCGGCGCGGTCCTGGCCGTGAAGCTGCTGCACGAACTGGAGCGGACCGGCGGCAGGTACGGCCTGCAGACGATGTGCGAGGGAGGCGGCCAGGCGAACGTCACCATCATCGAACGCCTATGACGTCCGAAGATGCCTCTAGCAAATAGGAAACTTTCCTATTAGATTTCGGATCATGCTCAAGAGCGGTGACCTGTTGTGCCTTGCCGATGCCGTACTCCTGCCCGGGTTCGAGGGGCGGACCCCGCCCGACTGGGTCCGCCGCCGGCTGGGGGAGGGGCTGGCCGGGGTGGTGCTGTTCTCCCGCAACATCACGGGAGCGGCCCAGGTCGCCGAGCTGACCGCCGTCCTGCGCGCGGAGAACCCGGCCGTGCTGGTCGGCACCGACGAGGAGTCGGGCGAGGTGACCAGACTGGAGGTCGCCACCGGCAGCAGCCGTCCCGGCGCCCACGCGCTCGGCGTCGTGGACGACATGGCGCTGACCGAGGCGCTGGCCAGGGACCTCGGCGGGGAGCTGGCCGCCGCGGGCATCACGATCGACTTCGCCCCCTCGGCCGACGTGAACTCCAACCCCGACAACCCGGTCATCGGCCTGCGCTCCTTCGGCGCCGACGCCGCCCTGGTCGCCCGGCACACCCGGGCGTTCGTCCGCGGCCTGCAGTCCGCCGGGGTGGCCGCCTGCGCCAAGCACTTCCCCGGCCACGGCGACACCTCGATCGACTCCCACCACGGCATGCCCATGGTCGCCACCGACGGGATCGAAGACGCGCTGACCCCCTTCCGCGCCGCGATCAGGGAGGGCGTCAAGGCCGTCATGACGGGCCACCTGCTGGTGCCCGCGTACGACGCCGTGCTGCCCGCCACGCTGAGCCCCAAGGTGCTCACGGGGCTGCTCCGTGAGGAACTGGGCTTCGACGGCCTGATCATCACCGACGCCATCGAGATGGCCGCCGTCTCCGGGCCGTACGGTATCGGGGGCGCCGCCGCACGGGCGATCGCCGCCGGGGCCGACGCCATCTGCGTCGGCGGGGAGCGCGCCGACGAGGCGACCGCCGTCGAGGTGCGCGAGGCGATCGCCCAGGCCGTACGCGACGGGCTGCTGCCGGAGGAACGCCTGGCCGACGCCGCGCGCCGGGTCGGCGAGCTGGCCGCCTGGACCGCCTCCGCCGCCGCCCCGGTGCCCGAGGACGGCCACCTCGGCCTCACCGCGGCCCGCCGCGCGATCAGGGTCACCCGCCGCACGAACGCCCCCATCCTGCCGCTGACCGCCGCGCCCCACGTGGTGGAGCTGACCCCCGAGATGAACCTGGCCATCGACAAGAACACCCCGTGGGGGGTCGGCGAGCCGCTGGGCAGGCTGCTGCCCGGCACCGCCGTGACCCGGCTGGCGGCCGGCGAGGCGACCGGGGTCGCGATCGAGCGGCTCATCGCCGGCGCCGACGGACGCCCCCTCGTCGTCGTGGTCCGCGACGCGCACCGCCACCCCTGGCAGAGCGAGGCGCTACGGCACCTGCTCAGCGCCCGCCCCGACACCGTGGTGGTCGAGATGGGCCTGCCCGCCCGCTCCGACCTGGGCGCCGTGCACATCGCCACCTACGGCTCGGCCAGGGTCTGCGGCCAGGCCGCCGCCGAAGTGATCACCGGTACCCTTTGACACCGTGAACTTCGAAGACGAGGACCTCTCCCACACCACGCTGACCGACCGGCTCGCCCCGGACGAGACCCACGTCTTCCGCAACTGCGACCTGACCGAGGCCGACCTCCGGCGGGCGCCGCTGGCCGACGCACGCTTCGAGTCGTGCGTGCTGGACCAGGCCGACTTCCGCCGGGCCGACCTCGACAGCGCGGTGTTCTCGGGCGGCGGCGGGATGCGGATCAGGTTCAACGACGCCGAGCTCATCGACGTGGCGTTCACCGACGTCGACCTGTCCTCCGCGCAGTTCGGCGGGGCGCTGGTGACCGACGTGACCTTCACCGGGTGCCGCATGATCGGCGCCTCGCTCACCGGGGCGCGGGGCACCGGCTTCAAGGTCGCCCGGTCCAACCTGACCATGGCCAACCTCGGCGGCTGCTCGCTGCGCGGAGAGTTCATCGAGGGGGTCCGCTTCGACGACGCCGACCTGTCGGGCTGCGACTTCACCGAGGCGACGTTCAGCGACTGCCGGTTGCGCGGCAGCAAGCTGCTCAAGACCGTGTTCGTCAAGGCCGACCTGCGCGGCGCCGACCTGGGCGAGCCCGACGACGCCAAGCTGCGCGCCTACGCGGGGGCGACGATCAACCAGGCCCAGGCGGCGGCCATCCTGGCCGCCCGCGGCATCACGGTGCTCTGAGCGCTTCCAGCACGACCGCTGCCTCTGACATGACGCGGTCGATCAGCTCCCGGCAGGACGGCAGGTCGTCGAGCACCCCGACCACCTGCCCGGAGGCCATCACCCCCAGGTCGGCCCGCCCGTCGACCATGGCGGCCCGCAGCAGCACCGGCGTGTTGGCCGCCTGCAGCACCTGCGCCCAGGTCAGGTCGCGGCCGTGCCGCGTCCGGCGCCCCTCGCGGAGCAGCTGGGCCCACGTCAGCCCCGACAGCCGCTTGAACCTGGCGCCGTTGACCACGGCCCTGAGCAGCCGCGAACGCTCCAGCGACTCCACGAACGGCGTCCTGAGCACCCGGTGCGGCACACCGTCGACCTTGGTGGTGACCAGCGTGTCGGCCGTCGCCAGGTAGACCTTCTTCACCTCGTCCGGCACCGGCGAGTCGCTCGTCAGCAGGAACCGGGTGCCCATCGCGATGCCGCACGCCCCGTACGCCAGCGCGGCCACCAACCCCCGCCCGTCGAAGAAGCCGCCCGCGGCGATCACCGGGATGTCCACCGCGTCCACCACCTGGGGGAGCAGCAGCGTCGTCGCGACCGGCCCGGTGTGCCCGCCGCCCTCGCCGCCCTGCACGATCACCGCGTCCACGCCCCAGGCGGCGACCTTCTCCGCGTGCCGGCGCGCGCCCACCGACGGGATCGTGACCACGCCCGCGTCCTTCAGCCGGTCGATCAGCTCGCGCCGCGGCGCCAGCGCGAACGACGCCACGCGCACGCCCGCGCGGATCATCACCTCGACCCGTTCGGCCGCGTCGTCGGCGTCGGAGCGGATATTGACCCCGAAGGGGGCGTCCGTGCGTTCTCGCACGCTGTCGATCGCCTCGGTCATCTCGCCGACGGACATCGTCGCGGCCGCGATGATCCCGAGCCCGCCCGCCTCGGACGTGGCCGCCGCGAGCCGCGCGCCCGCGACGTACCCCATCCCGGTCTGCACGATCGGATACCGGCACCCCACCAGGTCCGTCAGCGCGGTCCTCATAGCGTGATCTCCGGGCCACTCGGCGCGGTTCCGCCGCCGCTCAGCGCCGCCCTCACGCCGCCACCTCGCGCTCGCGGGACCCGCGCGGGTCGAGCACCTCCTTCAGCAGCCGGCTCTCCTCGGCGGTCGGCTCCCGTGTCTCGGGCACGTCCTCGGGGATCACCAGCTCGAACCCGGTCGCCGCGACCACCTCCGCGACGCTCACCCCCGGATGCACCGAGGCCAGCCGCATCGACCCGTCCGGCGTGCGGAAGTCGAGCACGGCCAGGTTCGTCACCACCCGCCGCAGGTCGTACGCGCCTCTGTCGGTGCCCAGGCCGCTGACCACGTCCACTCGCGGCACGAACACCTTGGGGGAGTGCCGGGGGATCCAGTAGCTCGTCGGATCGCAGCGCGTGTTGCCCGGCGCGCCGCGCACACCGAGGAGCTGAGCCTTGGGCCGCGCCCAGTCGCCGATGCAGGAGATGTTCGAGTTACCGAAACGGTCGATCTGGCTCGCGCCGAGCATCACGTGCCGCCGGCCGTTCAGCACCAGCCACAGGTGATCGCGGAACGGCAGCCAGCCCTCCACCACCTCGGGCCGCTCGCCCAGCGCGGGCACGTCACCCGTCAGCAGGCAGACGCCGTCATGCGTGAGTAGTTCGGGCTCGAACGTCAGCCTGGCCAGCCGGGCCGCCAGCACGGTGACCGCCCCGCCGATCCCGGCCGCGAGGATCTCCCCGTCACCCCTGAACGCCTCCGCGCAGGCGACCACGCACACGTCAGCCCTGCTCATGGAACTCCTCCCACGGCGTGTCCACGTACCGCCGCTGCTCCCGCTCGTCGCGGCCGTAGTCTGGTTCGCACGCGGTGAAGCCCGCGCCGCCCGGCGCCTCGACCACGCCGGTCACCATCGACCGGCTGATCAGCAGCGACTGCACCGGTCCCTCCTTCAGCAGGTCGGCGGTATCCACCAGCCGCTCGCACGACACGTAACAGCGGGCCGCCGCCTTGGCGTAGAGGTCGTCGAAGTACGGGTCGGGGCCCAGGTACTGCGCGTTGCCGCGCCGATCCGCCCGGTTGAGGTGCACCAGCGCGACGTCCATGGCCAGTGCGGGCACGGCGACCAGCTCCTCCCCGTCCTCGTACGGCGAGCGGACCGTGCGCAGGCCCGGGTTGACCCGCATGACGTCGGAGCCGAGCCCGGCCCGCGTGGGCAGGAACGGCAGCCGGTGCGCCGCCGCCAGCAGCCCGAACATGAACATGCCCTCGTCGTACTCGGTGAACTCGATCGTGCCGCCCTGCCTGGCCCGCCTGAAGTGTGGTTCGAGCGGGATGGAGTCCAGCGTGACGAACGGGGCCACCACCCTGCGTACCTTCCCGGCGGCGCAGAGCATGCCGACGTCCGGGCCGCCGTACGAGATGAGGGTGAGGTCCCGGACGTCGGATCGCAGCAGGCCGTCGACCAGAGCCATCGGCTTGCGCCGCGACCCCCAGCCGCCGATCCCGACCGTCATGCCGCTCTCGATCTCCGCCGCGACCTCCTCGACGGACATGACCTTGCTCACGAGCCCTCCACGAAGCGGTCCCGGTGCCTGTCGCCCGCGCCCATCAGGTTCAGCTCGAACGTGAAGCCCTGCTCGAAGCGGTAGGAGCGCTTCACGTCCACGGGGTCGATGCCGTTGAGCGACTCCTTGGCGCGCCGGATCACGTACGGGTCCTTGTCCGCGATCTGGCCCGCCACCTCCAGCGCCGCGTCCCGCAGCTTGTCGCGCGGCACCACCTCCAGCACCGAGCCGAACGCGTGCAGCTCGGCGGCCGTCACGTTCCGGCACGTGTAGACCATGGCGCGCATCAGATGCTGGGGTACCAGCCGGGCCAGGTGGGTGGCCGCGCCGAGCGCGCCCCGGTCCACCTCCGGCAGGCCGAAGTAGGCGTCCTCGCTGGCCAGCACGATGTCCGCGTTGCCCACCAGCCCGACCCCACCGCCGACGCAGTGGCCGTGCACGGCGACGATCACCGGCACCGGGCAGTCGTATACAGCCGCGAACGCCGCAAAGCACCCTTTATTTGCATTTATCAGGGCAGTGTGGCCCTCGGTGGCCTGCATCTCCTTGATGTCCACGCCGGCGTTGAAGCCCCGGCCCTCGGCCCGCAGCACGACGACCCTGGTCTCTTCGTCCCGCCCGGCGTCCGTCACGGCTCCGGCCAGCTCGTGCCAGGCCCGCGCCGGCAGCGCGTTCACCGGTGGAACGTCCACGACGACCTCGGCGATCGGGCCGTCCCGCAGCGTGATTCCCATCCCGCTCCCTGGTTGCACCTAACGCTTGCTTGGTACGGTAGCACCCGTGACGGTGACTTACGACTACACGGGCAAGGTCGTCCTGGTGACCGGTGGGACCAAGGGGATCGGCGCGGGCATCGCCACCGCCTTCGCCACCGCCGGAGCCGAAGTGATCGTCTGCGCCCGACACGATCCCCCGCCCCCGGTGCCGCCACCGAGTCCCCCTCCCCGCTCGGCGGCCACCGGGGTGCGGTTCGTGCGGGCCGACGTGCGGGACGCCGACGACCTGGAGCGGCTGTTCTCCGGGCTCGACCGGCTCGACGTGGTCGTCAACAACGCGGGCGGGTCGCCGTACGCACCGCTGGAGGGCACGTCACCGCGCCTGCACGCGCGCATCGTCGAGCTCAACCTGATCGCCCCGCTGCTCGTCGCGCAGCGCGCGTATCCGCTGCTCGCCGCCTCGGGCGGCTCCGTCGTGATGATCGGGAGCTCCAGCGGCGTGCGGCCCTCGCCGGGCACCTCGGCGTACGGCGCGGCCAAGGCGGGGCTCCATCAGCTGGCGAACTGCCTGGCCGCCGAGTGGGCCCCCGGTGTACGGGTCAACACGGTCATCGTCGGCCTGGCCGCCACCGAGGACTCCCTCGATCACTACGGCGGAAAGGACGTGGGGTCCGCCGTCCCGGCCGGGCGGATGGCGACGCCCGCCGACGTGGCCTCGGTCTGCCTGTGGCTGGCCGCGCCCGGCTACGTGACCGGGGCGCAGGTACACGTGCATGGAGGCGGGGAGATCCCCGCCTGGCAGAACCTGGCTTCCGACGACATTTCCTGATATCTCTGCTTGATCTTCTGGGAGGTCCGTGTGGGAATCTGTGACGGCCGCGTCGTGATCGTGACCGGAGCCGGGCGCGGCATCGGGAGGGAGCACGCGCTGGAGTTCGCCAGGCAGGGCGCCCGTGTGGTGGTCAACGACCTGGGCACCGGCCGCGACGGCGACGGCAGATCCGGCGGCCCCGCGCTGGCCGTGGCCGAGGAGATCCGTACGCTCGGCGGCCAGGCGGTGGCCAGCAGCGACGACGTGGCCGACTGGGACGGCGCGGCCCGGCTGGTGAAGACCGCCGTCAGCGCGTACGGCGGCCTCGACGTGCTGGTGAACAACGCCGGGTTCGTCCGCGACCGCATGCTGGTCTCCATGGGCGAGGACGACTGGGACGAGGTGATCCGGGTCCATCTCAAGGGCCACTTCCTGCCGCTGCGGCACGCGGGCGCGTACTGGCGCGAACGAGCCAAGTCCGGCGACCCCGCGGCCGCCCGCGTGATCAACACCTCGTCGGGCGCGGGCCTGCTCGGCAGCGTCGGCCAGGCCAACTACTCGGCCGCCAAGGCGGGTATCGCCGCACTGACCCAGGTGGCCGCCGCCGAACTGGGCCGGTACGGCGTGACGGTGAACGCCATCGCCCCCGCCGCCCGTACCCGCATGACTGAGGAGGTCTTCGCCGAGACCATGGCCGCACCCGAGTCCGGCTTCGACCCGATGCACCCGGCGAACGTGTCACCGCTGGTGGTCTGGCTCGGCTCGGTGGCGTCGGAGGCGGTGACGGGACGGGTGTTCGAGGTGGAGGGCGGAGTGATCTCGCTCGCCACCGGCTGGACCCACGGCCCACGCGCCGATCGCGGCGCCCGCTGGTCCCCTGCCGAGGTGGGCGACGCCGTCACGAAGCTCCTCGAAGAGGCCCCCGACCCACTCCCCGCCTACGGTGCCCGTCCGTCTGCGGTCTGAGGCCCGTCTATGGCGCTTGGCCGTTTACGGCGCTCGGCCGTCTTCGGCGTGAGGTCCGCTAGGCGTCCACTGGGGGTCGTCTACCGCTTGAGCAGGTAGGCGCCCTCGGACAGGCGCGCGCGGATCTCGGCGGCGGTCTGCTCGGCGGTCAGGCCGCCGGAGTCGAAGGCGTGCGGCTCCAGCTCACCCAGGTCGGCGAACTGCTGGTACATCTGCAGCACCGGCTCGGGATCCGTGAGCGCGTCCAGCCCCCGGCCCGTGGCCCTGAGCAGCGTCGTCTCCCGGTCAGGCCGGAGCACCACATAGTGCAGCGGCGCGCGCCGTACCTCGGCGAAGGCGCCGACGAACCACGGCCCCACGACACCATCCACCACCACGTGATAGCCGCCGTCCGCGTACCCGAAAGCCGCGCCCGCCAGCACGCCCATGACGGTCTCGTTCTGACGCTGAGCCTCCGCCAGGTGCGGCGCGATGCCGCCCCGCCAGATGAACGCCCAGAAATCATCCGTATGCAGGTGCACGCTAGGCGTGACGGCATCGGCCAGCAGCCGGGCCACGGTCGACTTCCCCGCCCCCGGAGGCCCGGACACGATCACTACCTCCATACCCGCCTGCCAGATCACCTCAAAAGCCTTTAACCGGAGCCGAAATCCAGACACGACCGCCGTTACGGACCGTGGCGGCCGGGCGGGGAAGCGGTCCTCCGACATCATTGATCCGATACGTCTCCCACGGCGCTCTCATGAATCGTGGTGCTGCATGAAACCTCTGGCCGCCGTCCTGGCCATCGTCGTTCTCGTCGCCGTGCTGGGTGTCATGGGGATCGGTGTGGGCGCCCTTTCGTTCTTCGCCTCTCATGGCTGTGGCAGCGGCGAAGACCGGTTGGCCCAGTCCCTCGCGGCGCACGGCATCTTCGCCCAGCGCCCGTCCGGAGCCCGGCCACAAGGCGAGCGGACGGCGATCTGTGACGTGGATGACCGGATCGTGGATGTCGAGCAGGTCTATCGCGTTCCCCGGGCGGGGAACGACGTGTTCGATTTCTACCGCGAGGTCGCCGTGAGGGACGGGTGGAAGCCCTCGACCGAGGAGGAGGACGCGGGTGGGTTCTGTTTCACCAAAGCCATCGCCGACAAGGACGTCGATTTTTCGGTTTCGGTGGACAAGCCGGACATGGTCTATGTGCGCATGAGTTCATCCGTAGACGGTGGCGGCTGGTGCTGAACGCGAGGGCCTTTAGCGGAGCGCTGATCGGGCCGTAGGGGCCAGGCGGAGGCGTTGTGGGGGAGCGGTCAGCCGGGACTCCAGTCCGGGCAGCGCCACTTCACGCTCCTCAGAGGGCCGGTCGAACCGGGCGAACCACATGAAGACCTGCTCCCCTGTGCGTACGGGGAGCGCGGGGAAGGTGTTCTCGGCGCTCTCGGTCTCGAAGCACGCCACCGGCGGCACCCCGGCCTCCTTGAGCACGGGTACGGCCTCCCGGGCGAAGAACTCGGCGAACTCGTCCCCGACGTGGTAGATCATCGCGACGTACAGCGACTCGGGCAGGACGGTGGCGCCGACGGGCGGTCGCGCCATACCCGGAAAGGGATCGGCAGCGGGCCGGAGAGCATGGCTGGGCGCGGACTCGTGGGAAAAGCCGGGCGCCGGGCGTAGGAGCAGCACGTTGTCGGAGTCGAGCATCGTCGCGTTGGCCGCGTCCCGGTTGGCCTTCCAGATGGGGCCGCCGTAGAAGTCCGTAAGCGCCGCTCGCCGAGCCTCCATGTCTGGAAATTTCCGCATCCACGGATACATGTTCGGATCGTCCAGATCACGGAACTGGCCCACCACCCCCATCCCGGACGCCTCCTGTCCTTCGATGAACTCCCGCTCGAACAGCTCGATCAACGTGTCGCGCCGGCCGGGACGCAGCGTGTAGTTCCGGAACTCATAAATCATGCGGGGATGCTACGAGCGGACAACTGACACCGACTGTCAGCAGAATCGGGCTAGAAGAATATTCTGATTACCTACAGCTACATAACTACTACGCTTCGTATATGATCGCTTTGGCTTTGATCCCACAACGTCAAGGAAAGTCACTGAAGTGATCAAGAAGTTGCGTGTCACCGGTGCCGTCATGGCGGCGGCCGCCGGCGTCACCCTGCCGGCCGCACCCGCCCAGGCGGACGGCTGGAGCGACAACTGGAGCGGCAACACCTACTCGTCCCAGTCCGGAAACAACTTCGGCGACATCGCGGCGTTCAACGAGGGCGCCGGCAGCGCGACCAACGTCAACAACATCAACGGCATAGCCACCACGGCGTCCAACGGCGGCACCACGGTGACGTACATCTTCTACTGACCCCGATCCCCCTTCCTCGCACACCGGTCGCCATCGTCCGACGGAGTCCCCAGTCCACGAGAACGCTTCGGAAGGAAGTCGAAATGATCAAGAAGCTTTGCGCCACCGGATTCGTCGTCGCCGCGGGCACGGTCCTGATGGCCGCTGCCGCTCATGCCGACACCGACAACCGCAGCTCCAACTCCTCATCCACGCAGTCGGGCAACATCTTCGGCAACCTCCAGGTCAGAAATGCCGGTAGCGGTTCCAGCACCAATGTCACCAACGTCAACGGCAACGCCGCCACGGCCACCGGCCGCAGCGGCGTAGGCGTGAGCACCACCTCCGACTAGGGGCCGAGGCTGAGCACGGTCGGGCCCGGAATGGCTGGACTAACATCTCGGGGTGTCTATCTGTGCGTATGCGACGTTTTACAATCCCGACGACCATGACGATGAGCGCGACGGGGTTCTGGTCGCGTGGCGCGAGGCGGGCATCGAGGGCCGTGCCGAGCAGTGGGACGATCCGACGGTCGACTGGAGCGCCTACGACGCGGTGGTGGTCCGGTCGGTCTGGGACTACCTCGACCGCCGGGCCGACTTCCTCGCCTGGGCTCGCCGGGTAGAGCGCGCCACCAAACTGCTCAACCCGGCCGCCGTGCTCGAATCCAACACCGACAAGACCTATCTCCGAGATCTGGGTGTGCCCATCGTGCCGACCCACTGGTCTCCGGAGCACCTGCCGTACTGGGAGGAGTACGTCGTCAAGCCCGCCATCTCGGCGGGTGCCCGAGACACGATCAGGACCACCGACCGAGGCCAGGCCGAGGCGCACGCCGCCGCGCTGGCGGCAGCCGGACGCGTCCCCATGGTCCAGCCCTACCTCGACATGGTCGAGTCGGAGGGCGAGACCTCGCTGCTGTACTTCAACCGCCGGTTCAGCCATGCGGTCCGGCGCACCCCCATGCTCACCCCAGGAAAGACGGGCGCGGACCAGGTTCTGGCGGATCCGCGCACACCGGCCCCGGACCAGGTCGAACTCGCTGAGAAGGTGCTTGCCGCCATCCCCCAGGCCCTTCTTTACGCCAGGATCGACCTGGTCCGGCTCCCTGACGGCAGCCCGGTGGTCATGGAGGTCGAGCTCACGGAGCCGTACCTGTACCTGCGCTACGAGCCCCACGCCGCCGCGAACCTCGCCACCGCGCTGCGCGAACTGCTCTGAGATCTCCCAGGGGGACTAGCAGGAAATGCCGCCGTCAACCGGAATGACCGTCCCCGTGAGGTAGGCGCCGGCGCGCGAGGACAGGTAGATCGCCGCCCCGGCCATGTCATCGGGGCGGCCGATGCGGCCCATCGGCACACTGGACACGACGCTCTCCCGGATCGCCGGATCATCCAGCGCGAACGCCATCATCTTCGACTCGAACGGCCCCGGCGCGATCGCGTTCACCGTGATGTGCTCGCGCGCCAGTTGCCTGGCCAGGTGCCGGGTCAGCATGTGCACGCCGGACTTCGAGGCGGAGTAGGCGTAGTTCTCCACCGACGGCACCCTTATCCCGTCGATGGACCCGATGTTGATCACCCGCGCCGGATCCTCCGCGCCGGCCGCCGCCCGCAACTGCGGCAGGAACCGCTGGGTCAGGAAGAAGACCCCTTTGACGTTGATGTTCCAGAGCTTGTCGAAGGCGTGCTCCGGATACTCCTCCAGCGGCGCGCCCCAGGCCGCGCCCGCGTTGTTCACCAGCACGTTCAGCGCCCCGTCCACCGCCGCCACCAGCGTGTCCACCCCCTCGGGCGTGGACAGATCAGCCGGTACGGCGACACAGCCGAGCTCCTTGGCGGTCCGCTCCACCTCGGCGGTTTTGCGCGCGGAGATGTACACGGTCGCCCCGGCCTCGACGAATCCGGTCGCGATCATGCGCCCGATGCCACGGGAGCCACCGGTGACGACGACGGTCTTGCCTTCCACCGAGAACAGAGTCATGTTCCGGAAGCATGCCATACCAACCGGTCGGTAGCTAGCGCCGCCGCTCAGCCGGAGTCCTTCACCCACAACCCGAGCAGACCGCGGAAATGCTCCACGAAGCGGTCCCTCTCGTGCGCGGGATACGTGGCCGTCACCGTGTCGACCAGCAGCCGGTCGAAGTCCGGCCCGGCCACCCAGTCCAGCACGATCTCATCGAGGTGGCGTAGCCGGCTGTCGCAGAAGTCCTGGTAGCGGTCGGTCTCGAAGTAGTCGTCGGCCAGCCGCCGATAGGCCGCCAGCCGTTCCTCGTACGACCCGGTGACCGCGAAATACTCCCGCGTATCCAGATCGAGCCGCGGCCGCCGCCCGGTGCCCACGCAGAACACACTCCACCGGACCAGCGCCTTGATCGCCCAGGGGAAGTAGTAGTGCAGGCTCGTCAGCGCGACATCCGGGCAGGCGTTGGCGTAGTCGATCGGGTGCACGTCCGCGCCCTTGACCAGCGTCTCGCAGGAGTTGAACTCCCATCGGAAAAACGCGTTCACCAGCCGGCCGATCGTGACCACCTCGTCGCCCACACTCGGGGCGAGGAACTCGTGGTCCACGACATACCGTGCGTGCATCGGCTCCTCAGGCCGGAACCGCATCACCATGGTCTCCGCCCCGATCGACAGGGACCGGGCGAACGCCTCGTACCCCTCGACCGCCTTCTGCAGATGCATGAGCATCTCGCCGCTCTGGTCGTAGGCCCGATGGAGCTCGTCGGGGTTGCGCACCAGCGACACCCCGCGCCACGCCCCGCCGTCATAGGGCTTCATGAACATCGGATACCCGATGCCCTCCGCGACCGCGTCAAGATCGAACGGCTGGTTGTAGCGGGCCGCCGTGTAGGCGTACTTGGTGTTGTCGGGCGGATTCTTGTACGGCACCAGCACCGTCTTCGGGACCTTCAACCCGAGCCGCATCATGGCGCAGTAGGCGGCGTGCTTCTCCATCGACTGGAAGGTGAACGGGCTGTTCAGCAGATAGACGTCGTCCATCATGGCGATCTTCTTGAGCCACTCGCGCGGGTGGTAGTACCAGTACGCCAGCCGGTCGATCACCAGATCGTGCCGGGGCTGATCGCGCAGGTCGAACGGCTCGATCGTGATGCGTTCCACATCGAACTCGCCGACCCCTTTGACCGGCCCCAGCCGCCGCAGCACCGTCTCGAACGCCGACGGCCAGTCCTCTTCCGTCCCCAGCAGCAACCCCAGCAGATGCCTCACGATGCTCCTTTCGCAGAGCTCCTTTCGCAGAGCTCCTTTCGCAGAGCTCCTTTCGTAGAGCTCCTTTCGTAGAGCTCCTTCCGTAGAGCTCCTTCCGTCGGGACCGCGTCGGAGCGTCGGCGGCCACCCGCACGCCACGGGGGCCAGGCGGTCACACTCCCGGGAGGCGGCCGTTGCGGAAGAGGTCGACGAACCGTTGGTGGTCTTCCCGGGCCTGTGCCCCATAACGGTGCGCAAAATCCACCAGCATCCCGATAAATCCGGGCCTGTCGCCATTTACCACGCGCATGATTGACTCCTCAGTCGAGAAGCTCACCAGGTCGTGGCTGGACTCGTCGTCCGCGACCGAGTGCATGCGCGCCACCGCCCGCCCCAGGTCGCGCATGATCGACCGCAGCTCCGCCGGCTCGTTGACGTCGTCCCAATCCAGGTCGGCGGAGTACGGGGAGACCTCCGCCACCATTTGCCCCACCCCGTCCAGCGTCGTGTACCCCAGCCATGGATCGGCGTACGCCTGCAACGCCCGCTGCGACTCCGCGGTCCGATGCCCCTGGTGGTGGAAGTAACGCGCGACCTTCTCGTCCGGAATGTAACGAGCCACCGCGGGCACCTGCGCCTGCTTCATGTAGAGGATGACGTCGTTCTCCAGCGCCTGCGAGCGTCCCTCCAGCAGCAGGTTGTATGACGGCAGCCCCGCGGACCCGATCCCCACACCCTTGCGCAGCGCCACGTCCTTGATCACGTGCTCGACCGGGTTCGACTCCGTGGGCAGGGTCGTCAGGTAGTCCTCGAACGCGGCCAGCACGGCGTCCCGCGTCGCCGCGCCGACGGGCTCGCGCCCGTCCATGAACGCGAACCGCCGGTCGTAGTCGTCGATCACGGTCTCGACGTCCAGCATCGCCACCCGTGTGCTCAACCGGGCCGTCTGCAGCACCCGGTGCAGCACGCCGCTGGTGGTGTCGAGCGTGAGCGACCCGATCGCGTCGTCCCCACCGCGCGCGATGCCGCCCAGTTCGGCCAGGTACGCGCTGGCGAAGTCGCCCACGAGCCCGCTGATCGCCTCGTCCGACAGGGCCTTGGCGTACCCGATCAGCGCCACGCTGGCGGCGAACCGCTTGAGATCCCAGACGTACGGCCCCACGTACGCCTCGTCGAAGTCGTTGACGTTGAAGACGAGCACCCCTGAGGCGTTCATGTAGGTGCCGAAGTTCTCGGCGTGCAGATCGCCGTGGATCCAGACGCGGCTGGTCGGTTCGTCAAGGTAGGACTGGTCCGCGAATCCTTCGGTGAGGTCCGCGTAGAACAGGCAGGCGCTGCCCCGGTAGAACGCAAAAGGGGAGGCCGCCATCTTCCGAAATTTCCGCCTGAACGCCGCGGGGTCTTGCTTGATCGACTCACCGAACTCCGTCATGAGGACATCTAGCAGGTGGGAAGCGCGTGTGCCCATGTCTCGGACACTAAGTCTTCCCCGCCTGCCCGCCTACCCTGGTCTTTCCCTGTCAGGGTGGAGGCCCGCCGATCTTCAGACGGTCACCTGTCCCGGTCGTACGGCCGGCAGACCGCGGAAGCCCGCGACCGCGAGCAGCACCACCATGACGACCAGCGCCACGCACTGGCCCACGCTGGACGCCCACAGCACGTCCGGTCCCGAGCTCAGGTAGCTGTTGTCCACCACCGACAGCCGCGACGGCAGCATCAGCGTCCCGAGGATCGCCAGCGCGAGCGGCACATACGGGGGCAGGTGGCGCGCGAGGCAGACGATCCCGGCCGCCACGAGCACCACAGTGGCCAGGCCCATCAGGTCCACCCACGGCCACAACAGCGGCACCTTCCCCAGCGCGGGCGCCAGCAGGGCGAGGACGACGGCCCTCAGCACCAGCCCGGCGGCCAGCGGCAGGAGGGTCGGCAGCCATGCTCGCCGCACCGGCGGGACGTCGCTGTGGAAGCCGGCGAACAGGGCCGTCAGCGGTACCACGACGTTCAGGACCGGTGACACCACGTCCAGAGGCACGAACAGGCCGCCCGCGAGCTGCCAGGCGGCGAGCTCGGCCAGGGCCGCCACTCCGGCCGCGAGCGCCACCGGCTTGGCCGTCCGGACGTGCCCGCGCATCAGCAGCACGAACGCCGCCGCCCAGAGAGCCGCCGCGAGCACACCGAGTGGCCGCGTCATCGAGCCGGGCGCCGCGAAGGCGAGGGAGGTGAGGGTGAAGGCGCCGGCCGCCGCGTGGAAGGCGAGCCCCAGTGTCGCCACCAGCCTGACGGCCGCGCCCCAGGCGACGAACCGGGGTATCGCGCCCGCTCCGCCGAGCCGTACGCGCGTCGAGAGGGCGAGCACGCTGGCGATCTCGCCCCAGCCTGGCCGGGGATTCTCCTCGTCGGGCACCTCGCCGCCCTCCATGAACGCGGCCACCATCTCCTCCTCCCGCTCGGCCCGGTACGCACGGGGGAGCAACCGCAGGACGGTGCGGTAACGCTGTTCAAGCAGCTCGTCCAACGCGTTCACCCGGCACCTCCGGCATCGGCGACGGCGGCGGTTCCGCGGAGCAGGCGGGAGAGGGCGGTGGCGGTGGCGGTTCCGGGGTGCAGGCGGGCGGTGCGGTCCCGGAGCCGGGCGGTCGCCGCGCGGGCGTTGGCCGCCAGGCGGGCCGCCTCCTCCTCCAGCGCCCCGGCCCCGGAGTCCGTCAGCCGGTAGTAGCGGCGCAGCCGGCCCTGGGCCACCTCTTCCCGGTCGAGCGCCACCAGCCCTTCCCCGGCCAGCCGGTCCAGCACGCCGTACAGGGAGCCGATCTTGAGTTGCACCCGCCCGCCGGACAGCCGGTCGACCTCCTGGACGATCCCGTAGCCGTGCCGCGGCTCGTCCACCAGCGCGGTGAGCGCCAGGAACATGGGCTCCGTTATATTCACCCTCGCACTATATCTTGTCTCTCAGGACATAGTCACGGGTGCTGCGAGGAGACGGAGACGATCTCGCCGGTCATGTACGAGGAGTAGTCGCTGGCCAGGAAGACGATCACGTTCGCCACCTCCCAAGGCTCCGCCGAGCGCCCGAACGCCTCCGCCGCCGCCAGCTCCGCCAGCAACTCCTCGCTAGTCACCTTCGCCAGGAACGGGTGTACGGCCAGCGAAGGCGCCACCGCGTTGACCCGCACGCCGTGCTCGGCCGCCTCCAGTGCGACGCACCTGGTCAGCGCCATCACCCCGGCCTTGGCCGCCGCGTAGTGCGACTGCCCCCGCTGCGCCCGCCAGCCGATCACGGAGGCGTTGTTCACGATCACCCCGGAGCCCTGCGCGATCATCTGCTTCAGCGCGGCCCTGGTGCAGCGCATGGTGCCGTTCAGGGTCACGTCGATGACGGTGCGCCACTGGTCGTCGGTCATCTCGGCCAGCGACGCCGTACCGCCGAGCCCGGCGTTGTTGACCACCACGTCCAGCCGGCCGTGCGCCTGCACCACCGCGTCGAACAGCGCCAGCACCTGGGCCTCCGACGTCACGTCGCACGGCACCGCCAGCGGCTTGACGCCGGTGAGCTCGGTCAGCGAGTCGGCCGCGGCGGACAGGCGGCGCTCATGCCGGTCCGAGATGACGATCGTGGCGCCCTCCTCGGCGCAGCGCTTGGCCGTCGCGTACCCGATCCCGGCCCCCGCCGCGGCCGTGACCAGCGTGACCTTGCCGTCGAGCAGCCCATGCGCCTTCGGATAGGGGGGTGCCATCGTGCTCCAATCAGCGGGGGGTCAGCGGGGGAGTTCAGCGAGGGGAGTTCAGCGAGGAAGTCCAAGGGTGCGCTCGGCGATGATGTTCCGCTGGATTTCGCTCGAACCCGCATAGATCGTGTCCGCCCGGCTGAACAGATACAGCCGCTGGAGATCGTTGAGCTCACCGTTGCGGGCGACAAGTCCGGACTTCTGCTGTACGGCCTGCGCCAGCTCGCCCAGCCTGCGATGCCACTCCGACCAGTACAGCTTGGCGATCGAGGCCACCGGCCCCGGATCGGCCCGCAGCGCGTTGAGCCGCATGATCTCCAGCTCCAGCCACGAGCGCACCAGCCGGTCGCGCAGCACCGGATCGTCGGCCGCGCCCGTACGCCGGGCGACCTCGATCACCCGGGCCAGCTCCCGCCGGAACCCGATCTGCTGCCCCAGCGTGGAGACGCCCCGCTCGTAGCCGAGCGTGGCCATCGCGACGCGCCACCCGTCGCCGGGCGCGCCGAGCACGTTCCCGGCCGCGGTCCTGGCCCCGTCGAAGAACACCTCGTTGAACTCGGACGTCCCCGTCATCTGCACGATCGGCCGCACCTCGACGCCGGGCTGGTCCATGGGCACGAGCAGGTACGACAGTCCCCGGTGCCGCTGGGAACCCGCTTCCGTACGGCAGAGCGCGAAGCACCAGTCGGACACGTGGGCCAGTGACGTCCACACCTTCTGCCCGGTGATGACCCATTCGTCGCCTGACAAGTACGCCTTCGTCTGGACGTTGGCCAGATCGGAGCCCGCCTCCGGCTCGGAGTAGCCCTGGCACCACAGCTCGTCGCCGCGCTGGATCGGCGGCAGGAACCGGGCCTTCTGCGCCTCGGTGCCGAACTCCAGGATCGTCGGCCCGATCAGCCCCTCGCCGATGAGGCCCACGCGGGCGGGGGCGTCCGCCAGGGCGTACTCCTCGTGGAAGGCGACCTGGTCGGCGAGCGAGGCGTCGCGGCCGCCGTACTCGACGGGCCAGCCCAGGCAGGTCCAGCCCGCCTTGCCGAGGTGGCGCTCCCAGGCCAGGCGGACCTCGTGGCCCTCGTGCTCGCGCCCGGGACCGCCGAGGCCACGGGCGTGCGCGAAGTCACCGGTGAGGTTCTCGGCCAGCCAGGCGCGCGCCTCCTCACGCAGGCTCAACGTGGCCTCCTGAGAGACGGGAGACGGGCTCGGCGAGATCAGGCGGGCTCAACGAAGCCGCCGTAGCCGCCGCGGAAGAACAGCAGCGGACCGCCGTCCGCGTGCGTGTCGAGCTGGAGCACCCGGGCCACCACGATCATGTGATCGCCCGCCATGTGCTCGGCCTCGATCGCGCAGTCGATCCAGGCCAAGGCGCCTTCGATCACCGGGTTGCCGCCGGGCGAACCGGTCCACCGCAGCCCGGCGAACTTGTCGCCGCCCCTGCTCGCGAGCTGGGCGCAGACGTGCTGCTGGTGCTCGGCGAGCACGTTCACGGTGATGACCTTGGCGCCGCGCACCTTGGGCCAGCTCGTGCTGGTGTGCGCCACGCAGAACGCCACCAGCGGCGGGTCGAGCGACACCGAGGTGAAGGAGTTGGCCGCCAGACCGCACGGCTCACCGTTCATCGGGTCGAGCGCGGTGATCGCCACCACACCGGTGGCGAACCTGCCCAGCACCGACCGGAACCTCCGGCTGTCGAGCTGGCCGTTGCCGCTCTCGTGGGACTGGCCGTTCGGCATCGAGGCTCCGTTGAGAGTCCTGCGCTGGTACGGCGCCGGGGGGCCGCCACAGCCGTCCGGCGTGATCAGCCGGGCAGCGTGTGTGCTCATGGTCTCCTCCTCATCGCCGCTTGCATCGTATCTTACCAAGCGCTTGCTTGGACGGTAGGCGTGCGGCGGAAAAGGTGTCAAGCGAAATGCGGCGCAGGTTGGCATGCCAGGCGTACCTCCCCGTTGACATATGTGGACGGTGGGGCCTAGCGTTTCAGGATGGCCAAGCGCTTGCTTGAGTTCCGGGACCGTACGGCCGTGGTGGGGGTCGGTTACACGCCCTTCACCAAGGACTCGGGGGTCAGCACGCTCACCCTGGCCTGTCGCGCGATCCTGGCCGCCCTCGACGACGCCGGCCTCGGCCCCGGCGACGTCGAGGGCTTGGCCACGCACCGAGTCGGCGACTCGGCGGCCCCGTCCCTGGTGGGTCCGGCGCTCGGCATGGCCGATCCGACCTGGTACCTCGACCAGTTCGGCGGCGGCAGCGTCTCGCACGCGGTTGTGGCGCAGGCGGCGCTGGCCGTGGCGACCGGCATGGCCGAGACCGTCGTCTGTTACCGCGCGATCAATGCCCGGTCGGAGTTCCGCATGGGCGGCACCGGGCGGGGCCTTCCGGTAAGCCCCGAGGTGCAATATCAAGCGCCATATGGCTATTTCGCGCCACCACAGCAATATGCGATGTATGCCCAAGCCCATATACAGAAATACGGCACTAAAGCGGAGCATTTCGGGCAACTGGCCGTCACTCAGCGGGCGAATGCCGTCAAGAATCCGCGCGCTCTCATGCGCACCCCCATCACCCTCGACGATTACCTGGCCAGTAGGTGGATCGCCGAGCCGTTCCGCCTGCTGGACTGCTGCCTGGAGACCGACGGCGCGTGCGCCCTGGTCATCACGACCGCCGACCGCGCCCGCTCGCTGCGCCGCCCGCCGGTGCTGATCTCCGGCGCGGCCTGGGGCGGCGGCGACTCGCACCTGTCCGGCGGCCGGGCCGACCCCACCACCACGGCCGCCGCCGCGCTGGCCCCGCGCCTGTACGCCCAGGCCGGACTCGGCCCGGCCGACATCGACGTGGCGGAGCTGTACGACTGCTTCACCTACTCGGTGATCGTCCAGTTGGAGGACTACGGCTTCTGCGCCAAGGGCGAGGGCGGCCCGTACGTCGCGTCCGGCGCGACGGCCCTCGACGGACCGCTCCCGGTCAACACGCACGGCGGCTTCCTGTCGGAGGGCTACGTCCACGGCATCAACCACATAGCCGAGGCCGTCTCCCAGCTACGCGGGGACGCGGGTGACCGGCAGGTCGCCGGCGCCGAGGTGGCGCTGTCGACCGCCCAGCCCGGCTACATCCTGCCCGCCACCTCGGCCCTCCTGCTCAGAAAGGGCTGACCGATGCCTGACCGGTACGGCAGGCCGCCCCGCGGCGTGCGGCCGACCCCTGATCGGGACTCCAAGGACTGGTGGGACCGGCTCGCCGGCCACGAGTTCACGGTCCAGCGCTGTGACACCTGTCACACCCCTCGCTTCCCGGCCAGGGCCTTCTGCCCGGCCTGCCGTACCGAGAGGTGGCATTGGGAGGTGGTCGCGCCGCAGGGCACGGTGGAGAGCTGGATCGTCAACCGCCGGCCGTTCATGCCCGGCTCGACCGAGCCGTACGTCGTGGTGCTGGTGCGGCTCTCCGCCGTGCCCGGCTGCCTGATTCACGGCGGGTGGGACGGCGATCGCGAGCCCGAGTACGGTCAGGCGGTCCAGGGGGTGTACGCGGACATGGGCGATGACCTGGCACTACTCAATTGGCGGCCAGCTGAGTAGCACGCATCCCCGGGAAATCCTTCGCGGCGCCACCAAGTCGGGAACGATAGGTAGTAATGGGCCTGAAAGCCAATCCCGGTCTGGCCGCCTCCGCACCGCGGCCGGCCACGCACGCCGGGCGCCCGCCTCCGGGGCAGGGCTGGACCGGGCTTGGTGTACGGCGCGGGCCTGGCTAGGCGCAAAGAATGGTGGTCAAAGGCGCGAAGTGCCACAAATGTTATGGAAAAGGAGGAACGCGCGCCCTGGCGGGCGTGGGGGACCCGCCAGGACGCGCTTCCTGCCCCGTGTGCGGCGACACCAGGACTCCGGCGAGGGATGGAGTCCTAGGCCGAGTGTTCGCACACGGAGTTCGTGGGGGAGCGACCCTCTTTCGAGGACTCCGGATGTTGGTAGTGGTCGACGATACGTTGGGCCGCGCCGACGGGGTCATCGATGGGATGTGAGACGGTGGCGCCCTCCTCATTCCAGATGAAGGAACCGTCCTTGCTCCACACGGTCAACTCGGACATACCGTTCCCATTGCTCTGGTAGGTGTGGCAGGGGCCCTGGCGGTGCAACGCGTAACGCAGTAAACGTGTTGCTTCACGAGGGTCTCGCCAGGGCAGGTACGGCGTGCCCGCGTGGACTGGTAACACCGGCCCTCACCCCCTCACCGGCCTTTCGATGGATTTGTACCAACGATTGGATGATGCGGCTGTCAATGGCCATTGGTCAAGGGGTTGTGGCCTGTTAGAACCAGATCGTCTAAATTGTTGGAACAAAAGGGGTGAAAGTGGCAAGGTCGGTCCTGTACCAGCTGGTGGCCTCAGAGCTGAGGAGAGCCATCTACTCCGGTGTACTCGGCCCCGGGGCGCAGCTGCCGACCGAGGCGCAGCTCATGGAAGACCATGGGGTGAGCCGCAACACTGTCCGACTCGCCCTTGGGGAGCTGGTCAACGAAGGGTTGGTCACGCGAACCCCGCGGCGTGGCACGGTCGTCCGTGACCGGAGACCGCTGCTGATCTATCCGCAGCGCGAGCTGGAGCCGCAGCCGTCCGGCGAACTACGCGAAGCTTTCGCCTTCGCCGTGACGCAGGAAGGTCGTGCGCCCAGCCAGTACATAGAGGTCTTGACCGTCTCTCCGGTCGAGGAGATCGCCAGCCGGCTCGAACTGGCCGAAGGGGAACTGGCCGTCGTCCGGCGGCGCCTGCGGTTCGTCGACGGCCAGCCGTACAACACCAACGATTCCTACTTTCCACGTGACCTGGTGGCCAGCACGGAGATCGCCCGGCCGGGCGATATTCCGCGGGGGGCCAACCGGGTGCTGGAGGAGCTCGGACACGAGCAGGTGCGGGTGGTGGACGACATCTGGGCGCGTATGCCCAACCAGGAAGAAGCCGAGCGTCTCCAACTTGAGCTCGGCACACCGGTCATGGTTTACGTCCGGGTTGGTTACGACAACGGCGACATGCCCGTGCGTGTCGCGGTGTCGGTGCTCCCCGCCGACAAGCACTTGATCAGATACGAGCTCGACAGCCGCTGAGCGAGCTCGGTTGGGGGTGATCCCACCGGCCGCCTAAGACGAGCCTCCCGCCTCGCTGGGCAAAGGGAGTCCTGCGCACTCCCTTGATGCGCGATTTCTCGATAGATGTCGCCTCAAACCCCCCGTGCGAGCCAGCGCGCGCTCCAATAGTCACGTTCTGTGTTCGCATGGACACCCGATGTCATGAAGGGCTGAACCGTGCTTTCGAACACCCTGCTCCACCCGCTCGCTCTCCGCCGCGCCGACGCCGCCGATCTCCCGGGCGTCCTGACCCTCCTCGCCGACACGTCCGAATGGCTGCACTCCAGGGGAGTGCGGCAGTGGCCGCGGGGAGGCTTCGGGCCCGAGCGGATCGAGCCACTCATCGCCGAGCGGGTGCTCTACCTCGTGGACGACGAGCTCCGGTACCTCGAGCTGGACGACGAGGCCCCGCCCGTCGCCACGATCGCCCTCGACGACCACGCCGACCCGGAGTTCTGGCGGCGGGCCGACGACCCGGGCTCCGCCCTGTACGTGCACAAGCTCGCCGTCGCCCGGCCCTGGTCGGGCTTCGGCCTCGGGGACGCCCTGCTGGACTGGGCGGGCTCCATGGCGCACGCCTCCGGGTCGCGGTGGCTCCGGCTCGACTGCGCCAAGAACAACCCGCGGTTGCAGGACTACTACCGCAAGCGCGGCTTCCGGCACCTGCGTACGGTCGATCTGCCGCACCGCTCCTCGGGCGCCCTCTTCGAGCGGCCCGCGGAGGAGGCCGCGACGACGGCGTTCCGCGACCTCACGGTCGCCGAGTTGATCGGCGTCTGAGCACACCTGACCGGCGTCCGCCGGTACGACCGTGCCCTGCTTCCCTCAGTGGGGCACGGCCGGCGGGGACTTTTATCCCCCTTCACCCACGGAAATGGGCAGAGCACCATATAACCTCTCCAGCATGACCGGATCCCTCCTAGAGGTGATCGCGCTGAACGTGCGCGACGCCGTGGCCGCTGAGCAGGGCGGAGCCGACCGCCTGGAGGTCGTCGCCGACATGGGTGCCGACGGGCTCACCCCTGCTCCGGAGACGGTCGCCGCGATCGCCGCGGAGTGCCCGCTGCCCCAGATGGTGATGCTGCGCTGCGACGCGACCTTCACCGCCGGTCCCGAGGTGCTCGACCGGCTCCGCCTCGACGTCAAGGCGCTGGCCCAGGCGGGTGCGGCGGGATTCGTGTTCGGCTTCCTCGACGATGCGGGCACCGTCGACCTGGCCGCCACCGAGGCGCTGATCCACGCGGCGTCGCCGCTGCCGTGGACGTTCCACCGCGCCGTCGACCACGCGGCCGACGTCCAGGCGTCGTGGCGGGCGGTACGGCTGCTGCCCAACCTGGCCACGGTGCTCACGGCGGGCTCGCCCGCCGGGGTGCGGTCCGGGCTGCCGGTGCTCAAGAGCCGGGCCGACGCGGGCGACGGCTCCATCATCCTGGCGGGCGGCGGACTCAAGCCCGCCTACGTGCCGTCCCTGCTGGACTACGGCATCCGCGCGTTCCATGTGGGCTCGGCCGTACGGGAGAACTGGTCGATGCCGGTTGACCAGCGCCGCGTCCGCCAGTGGCGCACCCTGGTCGACCGCGACTGACCCCAGCGCGCCCGGGCCGGGCGCGACCGCTCTCAGCCGAGCTCAGCCGAGCTCAGCCGAGCTCAGTCTGGGAGCGTGAGCGCCGCGTCGGCGCGGCGGAGCGCGGCGGCGAGCGTCTTGATCGTGGCGGGCTCGTCCATGACGCCGCCCCCGGCCGCCCGCCGCTCCTCCCAGGCCCGCACCCGGTCCCGGTAGGAGTCGTAGCGCGCCAGATGGAAGGCGTAAACCGTGGCGAACCTGCTCACCAGGTGCGAGGGGTGCATGTCCCAGCCCTGGTAGAACCCATGCCCCAGCGAGTGCCTGACGAGCTCGGCGTGCCGCCGCCACAGCGCGTGCACGTCCTCGGCCGACCCGGAGGCGGGGGAGGCGGCCAGCGACCCGTCGGAGAGCTCGACCCCGGTGCCCGCGAACGCCGTCTGCATCACGTGCCGCGCGTGGTCGCAGGCCGGATGGTCGAGCCGCTGTTCGTGCGGCGGCAGCCCGAGCGCCGCCGTGTAGTCGAACACCCCGAAGTGCGCGCCCGCCAGCCGCCCCCCGAACGACTCGGCCAGCTCCCCGCGCAGGAACAGCACGGTCTGCGGCGCCTCGACCTGGATCTCGAACCGCAGCTCGACGTCCAGCTCCCGCTCCAGCCGCTCCAGGAAGCCGCAGAACTGCCCCAGGTACGCCTCCATGAGGACCTTCGGGAAGGTGACCACGAACCCGGCGGGCAACTCGCCCACCCGCTCGACCACCCCGGTGACGAACCCGTCGAGCGTCCGCACCGACCGCCCGGGATCCCCGTCGGCGAACGACTTGACCCGCAGCCCCCACCGGCGCGGCAGCGCTCCGGCGGCCCGCATCACGGCCACGGCCTCGACGGCTTGCTCGACGTGGCCGTCCTCGTCGCCGGGCCGCCCGCCGTAGCCGTCCTCGAAGTCGATCCGCAGGTCCTCGATCGGCTCGCGGGCGAGCTTGCGCAGCACTCTGTCGTGTACGTCCCGCGCGAGCGCGTCCGGCAGCCCGAACACGGCGGCCAGCTCATCGGGGCCGCTCAGATGCTCCTTGACCAGGTCAAGTGCCTGCGCGCGCCACCCCACGACCGTGCTCGGCGACAGCCGGTCGGCGGGCACGTAGACGGTGTGCACCGGCTGCCAGCCCGGCTCGGCGGCCGGATAGCGGGCCCGCTGGACCCGGTGGGCTTCCTCGAATCCGGGAAGGGACTGGTCTCTCACTGTGGCGCGTCCGTGGTCAGGGTCGGCAGGCCCGCAGCATGGCCTCCAGGCCGGCGAGTTTGACGCGCTCGCCCCGGCCCAGCGACTTGGCCAGCGCGCCCTCCGCCGCCTCGATGGCCAGCCATTCGTCGTACGTCACCGGCCGCACACCCCGTTCTAGCAGCAGCGCGTCGATGGGCGCCGACTGTGTCCGATCATGGCCCGCCAGGTCGGACAGCAGCGTGCGGACCGTCTCCGCCGCGTCCGACTTGTTGGTGCCGATCACGCCTGTAGGGCCGCGCTTGAGCCAGCCCGCCACGTACTCGCGGTCGCGCACCCGTCCGGCCTCGTTGGGCACCGTCATCGACCGTTCGTCGAACGGCACCCCCGGCAGCGGGATGCTCTGGTAGCCGACCGAGCGCAGCACCATGCCCACGGGGAGCGTCTCGAACTCGCCCGTGCCCACCACCCGGCCCTCCTCGGACAGCCGGGTGCGTTCGAGCCTGAGCCCCTCCACCCGGTCCGTGCCGAGGATCTCCACCGGGCGCAGCCAGAAGCGCACGTCGAGGCGGCGCGGGCGGCCGACCGGGGGGCGGGCCGCCCAGGACTGAAGGACGTCGATGTTGCCGCGGATCTGCCGAGGGAAGTCGCCGCCCAGTACGACGGCCTCGTCGTCGCGGACGCAGACGTCGGCGTTCGCCAGCTCGCCGAGCTCCCGCAGCTCCTTCAGCGTGAACTTGGCGTGCTCTGGGCCACGGCGGCCGATCATGTGGATCGCCTTGACCTGGCTGGCGCCCAGACGTTCGAGCACGTCGTGCGGCACGTCCGTGGAGCTGAGCTCGTCGGCGGTCTTGGCCAGCACGCGGACGACATCGACGGCCACGTTCCCGACGCCGATGACCGCGATCTCGGCGCTGTCGAGGGTGAACATGGAGGCGGAGACGTCGGGATGGCCGCAGTACCAGTTGACGAAGTCGGTGGCGGCCACGCTGCCCGGCAGGTCCTCGCCCGGGATGCCGAGCTTCCTGTCGACCATCGCGCCCGTGGCGTAGGCGACCGCGTCGTAGTGGCTCAGCAGGTCCTCGACCGACAGGTGCTCGCCGAGCGTGACGCCGCCGAGGAAGCGGACCTCGGGGAGTTCGAGCACCCGGCGGAGGTAGTTGGCGATCGACTTGATCGACGTGTGATCGGGCGCGACGCCGTATCGCACGAGCCCGTACGGCGTGGGCAGCCGCTCGACGACGTCGACCCGCACGTCCTCCTGCGCCTGTTTGACCAGGGCCTCGGCCGTGTAGATACCGGCAGGGCCCGACCCGATGACCGCCACGCGCAACGTCACGCTGCCTCCTCCATGTCGGCGATTCTGTTACACGGGGCAAGCGTCCCACCAGATGCAACCAGGCGCTGTGATCGATGTATCCCCGATCGCCGGGACGAATGAACCCATCTTCCGCAAAGGGGGTTCATTCGGCGGTCCTTCAGGAGGCGGACGCGCGGGCGCGGAGGACCATCTTGTCGATCTTGCCGTTGGCGTTGGCGGGCAGCGCCTCGACCACGATGATCCGCTTCGGCACCTTGTAGTTGGACATGTTGTCCTTCGCCCAGCCGAGCAGCGTGCCCGGATCGACCGTCATCCCCGGCCTGGGCACCACATACGCCCAGCCCGCCTCGCCAGAGACCGGGTCGGGCACGCCGATCACGGCCGCCTGCGCCAGCGAGCCTTCGCGCAGCAGCAGCGACTCCACCTCGGCGGGTGAGACGTTGAAGCCGTTGACGATGTAGAGCTCCTTCTTGCGGTCCACGATGGCGAGATTGCCCGCCGGGTCGAGCACGCCGATGTCACCCGTGTGCAGCCAGCCGTCCGGATCGACGACCTCGGCGGTCTTGCCGGGCTCGTCCCAATAGCCGCGCATGACCCCGTACCCGCGCTGCAGGATCTCGCCGCGCTCCCCGGTGGCGACCTCCTTGCCGTCGTCGTCGACGATCCGCACCTCGATCCCGGGCACCGCTCTGCCGGTGGTCGCGGCGATCACCTCGATCGGGTCGCCGGACCTGGTCATGGAGACGACGGTGCCCTCCATCAGGCCGTACGCGTTGATCATCCGCTCCAGCCCGACCCGTTCGACCAGCCGGGTGATCAGCGCTGCGGGCACGGCGGCGGCGCCGCAGATGGCCACGCGCAGCGACGACACGTCCCAGTCGGCGCGGTCCAGCTCGTCGAGCAGCCGGTGGAACAGCGTCGGCGGGCCCGCCAGGATGCTCACCCGGCCGTCCGAGATCAGCGACATCAGGGCGTCGGGGGTGAAGATCCTGATCGGCATCATGGTCGCCCGCCGGAGCACGCAGGCGATCAGCCCGGCGTTGAGCCCGAAACCATGGCTGAACGGGGCGATCACCGGATATCGGTCGTGCTCGTCCAGGGTGACGATCTCGGACCAGTCCCAGTAGCCGCGCAGGACCTGGGCGTGGTCCAGCATCACGCCCTTGGGGGTGCCGGTGGTGCCGGAGGTGGACATGATCTCGCACAGATCGCCTGGTCGTACGGCCAGCGCCCGCTCCTCGACGCCCGCGGGGTTTGTGAGGAGCCGCGCTCCCCGCGCCGATCCGGGGCTCAGCATGTGGCGCAGGCCGGTGCCCGGCGGCAGGAGGTCGGCGAGCACGACGCCGGGCGGGCCCTCGCCCGTGACCAGGACCTCGGCGCCGGTCTTCGCGATCATCGCCGCCGCCTCCAGGCCCTTGGCGCGCGAGGAGAGCGGCACGATCACCGCACCGGCGTCCCAGATGCCGAAGGCGTGCATCACCCAGTACGGGTCGTTGACGCCCCACATGGCCACCCGGTCACCCGGCCGGACACCGAGCTCGATGAGCTCGTGTGCCACGCGGGCGGCTCCGGCGCGGAGCTCCGCCATGGTCACGCGGGTGCCGCCGTCGACGATCACGATCGTGTCCGGGTGGCGGTCCGCCTGGTCGCGAAGCATGCGGGGGAGCGTCCCCCAGTCCGGCATCGGTCCCATCGGTGCGCGCCTCCGGTTGCACGATCAAACGGTTACACGATCAGCGCCCGGTCGCGGCCCAGGTGGTGGCCGCGCAGGTCGGTCAGCACGCCGGGGCCCGGCGCCTCGGCGATCTCCGGTGCGATCTCCACGCCGAGCGAGATCGGGGTCAGCCCCTGGATCGCCTGCTGGATCCGCCCCCGCCACATCGGATTGCGTACCAGGCTCTCCCTGCCGAACGTGACCGTGAGCACCGCGGTGTCCAGCGTGCCCGGCCGGCTGATCGTCAGCTCCCATCGGGACACGCCGTCGATCTTGGCCAGCGCCTTCTCGATCCGCGGCAGCGACAGCCACACGCCCCGGACCAGCACGTGCTCGCCGACCGTGTGCGCGGGAGCGGGCAATCCTGGGTCACCGGCTCGCGTGTCGTCGCCGGACGCGGGGGAGTCGGAAGCGGGCGAGTCGGACGCGGGCGAGTCGGTACGCACCACCTGGCCGGTACGCAGGACGGCGTCGCCGAGCGCCGAGTGACCGTGAGGGGTGATCACCAACTCGGCCACCCCGGACGGCTCCGAGTGCCGCAGCACGTCCTTGGTCAGCGAGGCCAGGTGCAGCACGCCGTCCGCCAGGGGAGTGAGCGGGTCGTTCTCGGCCGCCCGCCAGGCCAGGGCGCCGCCGCTGAAGGGGTTGGCGTACACCTCGGTCACGTGGGCGTCGAACTCGCCCGCCAGGTGGCGGAGCGTCCGCTTCGAGGCGATCTCCCCGGTCAGGACGATGTGCCGCAGTCCCAGGTCAAGCGGGTCGAGAAGGAACTCCAGGTGCAGCCTGGCCAGCAGGTCCATCGCACCCGTCGGGGTGGCGACCAGCGTGGTGGCGCCCAGGGCGGACAGCGCGTGGATCAGCCGCATGCGGCCGCGCGGCCCCACGGAGGCCGCCGCCGACGCCACGTCCGCCGCCGCGGTGGCCCAGAGGGCGCCCGCCGGTTCGGACAGCGCCACCACGACCCGGTCGCGTCCGCCCACGCCTGCCGCACGCAGCGCCGCCCCGGTCAGTCCCGCCGCCTCCGCGCGGTCGCCGGACCCGAGCGGGAAGGCGCTGGAGGCGTCGGGAGCGACCAGTAGCAGCCCCGTGGCGGACCGCGCGCCCGCCCGGAGATCGTCCCGCGTCAGCCACCGCGCGGCGGCGGCCTCGGCCGACGCGTCCCGGCCGCTCGCGGAGCCGGCCGTCGGGCCGGCCGTCGGGTCGGTCGTCGGCCCGGTCGTCGGGTCGGCCGTGGAGCCGGTCCCGCCGGTCTCCGGGGCGGTCACTTGGCCACCTCGGTCATGAACAGCGTCATCGCCTCGCACACCCGGTCGTGCGCCAGCCCGCCCACCTGCGCCTGGATGATCAGATCCGTCGCCCCGGCCTCCGCGATCCTGGCCAGGGCCTTGCGCGAGCCCGCCACGTCGTCCACCACGACCATCAGGTGCTCACGCAGCGTCGCCATCGCCTCCTCCGGCGGCATCCCGGCCGCGAGCTGGCCGAGGACCCGATGGGTGGCGTGCCGCGCGTCGTAGTAGTCCGGTGGGGTGACGAGGTTGACCTGGCGGCGGATGTACCAGAGGACGGCGTCGGCGGCCGTCTCGTTGGCCTCGTCGCGGGTGGGCGCGACGAACCAGGGGATCATCAGCGCGACCCGGCGCGAGGCGGGATCGAACCCGGCCGCGGCCAGGCGCTCGCGGTACTGGGCGATGTCGGCGGCCACGTCGTCGATGCCCTTGACCATCGTCATGCCGAGCAGGTTGTAGCCGTGCTCGGCCGCCGCCAGGTAGCCCTCCAGTGATGTCGAGGCCACCCAGACCGGCGGGTGCGGCTGCTGCACCGGGCGCGGATAGACGGCCACGTCCGGGATCTCGAAGAACTCGTTCGAGCGGCTGACCGGCTCTCCGTCGGCCCGCCAGATGGCCAGTGTCGCCTCCAGCGAGTCCTCCCAGATCTGCCGCGACTTCTCGAACGGCCGCTGGAACGCCTGGTACTCCAGGGGTGAGGCTCCGCGCCCGGTGCCGAACTCCACCCGGCCGCCGCTCAGCACGTCAAGGGTGGCGACCCGCTCCGCCGTACGGATCGGCGACTGGAACGGCAGCAGCACCACGCCCAGCCCGAGATGGATCCGTTCGGTCCGCTGGGAGATCGCGGACAGCACCAGATCGGGCGCGGAGGAATGGGAGAACCCTCGGGTGAAGTGATGTTCGACGAACCAGGCGGTGTCGAAGCCGAGCCGGTCGCCGAGCACGACCTGGTCGATCACGTTCTGGAACGCCTGTTGTTCGACCTCGCGGGAGCGCCCGCGGACCTCCAGCTCGTACCCCAGGCTGATCCGTAGGGACGTCATCGCGCCTCCGGCGAAAGTAGTAAACCAAGCGCTCGCTTGGTAGAGACTATCAGCACCAAAGACTTGCGGGAAGGGCGCGTTCGCGATCAGAGTGATGCACGTGAGGCGAAAGCACGCGCTAAGGCGGCCGAAAGATGGCACGCTTCCCGATATGCGGGACGATGACTTCTCGCTCACGAGCGGGCGTGGTTTCGAGGCGTTCGGCCGGGTGATGGCCGCCCTCGCGACCGAGGCCGAGTTCATCGAGACGTGCCGGGATCTGACCTGGTGGCGCGGCGCCGACCACAGCTGGCACATCGAATGGCGCGACGGCCCGTACGCCTCCGAAGTGGCGGCGCTGCTGGCCGCGCAGGTGCGCAATCCCGCGTACGAGGACGAGCTCGGCAGGCCCGCCGGGCCGGGCGACAGCCGGTCGGCGGTGCTCGACGTGATGGGCGTCCGCTTCGAGCTGCGGGCCATCGATCCGCTGGGCCGCGAGCGCGTACGCGACAAGCCGGGATTCTGGCGGCTGGCCGAGGCGCTCGACACCACCCGCAGCACGAACGCCCCGCGCCCCTGGGAGACGCTACTGGGCGGTTGACCGGCCGGCGGGGCCCTGGAAGACGTACGCGGCCAGCCGTTCGCGGTGCGCCCGCGGCGGGCAGAAGAGCTGCGCGTCGGAGGTGGCCCGTTTGAGGTAGCGGTGGGCCGGATGCTCCCAGGTCATCCCGATCCCACCGTGGACCTGGATGTTCTCGCCCGCCGCCGTCAGATACGCCTCGGTGCAGTACGACCCGGCGATCGCCGCGAAGGACTCGGACCCGGCCGCCGCCCGCGCCGCCGACCTGGCCGACTCGACGAGCAGCAGCAGGTCGGCCAGCTTGTGCTTGACGGCCTGGAAGGAGCCGATCGGCCGGCCGAACTGGTGGCGCAGCTTCGCGTGCTCGACGGCCATCTCCAGGCAGCGTTCGGCCCCGCCCACCTGCTCGGCCGCCAGCGCCGCGATGCCGAGGTCGCGCACCCGGCTCCACGCCGCGCCGTCGCCGGCCGGCCGTACCTGGACGTGGTCGAAGGACAGCTCGGCCAGCGGCCGGCTCTCGTCCATGGTCTGGTGCGCCACACGCCGCGTGGGCACGGCCTCGACCAGGAGCCCGTCCGCGTAGGCCAGCACCACGTCGCCCTCCAGCGCGTACGGAACGACGCCCGTGAGCAGGCCGTCCTGGAGGGTCAGGTCGCCCTCGCCCGGCAGGACGACGGTCGCTGTCACCGAGCCGTCGGCCAGCGCGGGCAGCAGCCGGCCCATCGCCGCCTCGTCGCCGCCCGCCTTGAGTGCCTCGACGGCCAGGACGGCGCTCTGCAGGAAGGGGTGGGGGGACAGGGTCCTGCCCAGCTCTTCGGCCACGACCGCGGTTTCGGCCGGGCCGCAGCCCGCTCCGCCGTACTCCTCGGGAACGGCGAGGCCGGCGGTGCCGAGGTCGCGCGCGAACGCCGGCCAGGGCGCGGCGGGACGGTCGGCGAGATAGGCGCGGACGACGGCGCGCAGCTCGTCTGTGACGGTCACCGGGCAAGCTTAACCAAGCGATTGCTTGATTACATACGGTTGTCCTAAATTTGCCTTTTCTGTACAGGCACATAATCTGATTACGGTCGTTCCCAGAAGTTCTCGGGGGAGGGATGACCAGGGACTGGAGATGAAAGAGACAGCACTCGACTATGCCGAGTTCGCCGCATACGAGCGGCGACTACGCCACATCGAGCGACACGTAGTAGCGGCTTTCCTGGGTGGACTGGCCGTCGGCCTGGTCGGCATATTCGCCTCCGACCGGATGCCCCAGTGGCTCGGCCAGCTCTATGAGCCTTATATGTACCTGGCCCTGGCACTGGTCGTCGGGGCGAGCGCGGCGGGCTTCGGGTGGGCGCTGCTCACCACGTTCCTGGCCGCTCTGTCCATGATCGTCGCGACGCTCGGCGGCAACATGCTGCGCGGCGGGACGGACATCAGCCCTGTCGCCGGTGAGCCCGCGGTCGGGTTGAACTGGGCGCTGGTCCTGCTGGTCGGGGTGGGGCTGCTCGCCTACGTGACGAGCCGGACTGACGTCTGGGGCGATGTCGCCGCCGGTGTCATCGGGGCCCTGCTGCTCGCCGACACGGTCGACCGCGCGACGCCCGGCTTCATCGACAGCGAGCCCGCGTTCTGGCCCGGTCCCGCGATCGTGATCGGTGTCCTGTCCGTCGCGCTGGTGCTGGCAATGCGCAGGAGCCTGGCGGGCCGGGTGCGCGCGCTGGCGCTGGCGGCGGTCCTGACCGCCCTGTTCGCGGTCGAGGTGACCGGCGCGCTGGCCGGCTGGATCCCCATCGCCGGATAAGGCCGCGCGGTAGGTTGCTCCGAGTCGATAGCCTGTAGTCCTCCATGTCCGGGCCCCACCAAGGAGTAGCCGTGTTGCTGCGCATGTCGTCGTTGTTTCTTCGCACCCTGCGGGACGACCCGGCAGACGCGGAAGTGCCGAGCCACAAGCTCCTGGTCCGCGCCGGTTACGTCCGGCGGGTGGCGCCCGGCATCTACTCGTGGCTGCCCCTCGGCAAGATGGTGATGGAAAACGTCGCCAAGGTCGTCCGCGAGGAGATGAACCGGATGGGCGGCCAGGAGGTGCTGTTCCCCGCCCTGCTGCCGCGCGAATACTACGAGGCCACCGGCCGCTGGACCGAATACGGTGACACGCTCTTCCGGCTCAAGGACCGCAAGGGCGCCGACTACCTGCTCGGCCCCACGCACGAGGAGCTCTTCGCCGACATGGTCAAGGGCGAATACTCCTCGTACAAGGACTATCCGGTCACGCTCTACCAGATCCAGACGAAGTACCGCGATGAGGCCAGGCCCCGCGCGGGCATCCTGCGTGGCCGCGAGTTCCTGATGAAGGACGCCTACTCCTTCGACCTCGACGACGACGGGCTCAAGCACTCCTACGAGCAGCACCGCGAGACCTACATCCGGACGTTCGACCGGCTCGGCATCAGCTACAAGATCGTGTTCGCCACGTCGGGCGCGATGGGCGGCTCGGCCTCCGAGGAGTTCCTGGCGCCCACGCCCACCGGCGAGGACACGTTCGTCGCCTGCCACTCCTGCGGCTACGCGGCCAACGCCGAGGCCGTCACCACGACCGCGCCCCCGGTCGTCGCCCTCGACGGGCTGGAGTCGCAGCGCGTCCTCGACACCCCCGACACCCCGACCATCGAGTCCCTGGTGTCGTACGTCAACGAGCACCACGGCCTGTCGATCACCGCCGCCGAAACGCTGAAGAACGTCGTCGTCAAGGTCACCACGCCCGGCTCCGACAAGGTCGAGACGCTGATCGTGGGCGTGCCCGGTGACCGCGAGGTCGACTTCAAGCGACTGGAGGCCGCGCTGGCCCCCGGCGAGCCCGCCATCTTCGAGGCCGAGGACTTCGCCAAGCACCCCGGCCTGGTACGTGGTTACATCGGGCCGCAGGTCCTGCGCGACCTCGGCATCCGCTACCTCGTCGACCCCCGCGTGGTCACCGGCACCTCCTGGGTGACCGGCGCCAACGAGCGCGGCAAGCACGCCGCCGGCGTGGTCGCGGGCCGTGACTTCACCCCCGACGGCACGATCGAGGCCGCCGAGGTGCGCGCCGGAGACCCCTGCCCCCGCTGCGGCTCGCCGCTGTCCATCGACCGCGGCATCGAGATCGGGCACATCTTCCAGCTCGGCCGTAAATACGCCGACGCGGCCGGGCTCGACGCCCTGGGCCCGGACGGCAAGCCGATCCGCATCACGATGGGTTCCTACGGCATCGGCGTCTCGCGGGCCGTGGCGGTCATCGCCGAGCAGGCCCACGACGAGCTCGGGCTGGTGTGGCCGCGCGAGGTCGCGCCCGCCGACGTGCACATCGTGGGCACGGGCAAGGACAACCAGATCGAGGCGGCCCTCGAGCTGGCCGCCGACCTGGAGGCACGCGGGCTGCGCGTCCTCGTCGACGACCGGACCGGGGTCTCGCCGGGGGTCAAGTTCAAGGACGCCGAGCTCCTCGGCCTGCCCACGATCGTGGTCGTCGGCCGCGGGCTGGCCCAGGGCGTGGTCGAGCTCCGTGACCGCGTCTCGGGCACCAAGGAGGAGATCCCCCTCGACACGGCCGCCGACCGCGTGCTGGCCGCCTGCTCATAAGGCAAGAACACGGCTCCCCCGCCACTGGCGGGGGAGCCGTGTTTTTTGCGTCAGTCCATCGCCGCGGGCATCTTGATCTTGCCGCGGCGGCGGAGCACCACGGGCCCGATCAGGCAGGCGGCGGCGATCACGAGGATGGCCAGTGACACGGGCCGGGTGAAGAACACCGCCGGATCTCCTTCGCTGAAGGCCAGCGCCCGCCGGAACTGCACCTCCATCAGCGGCCCGAGCACCGCCCCGAGGATCAGCGGCGCCACCGGATAGCCGGCCCGCCGCAGCACGAACCCCACCAGCCCGAACCCGTACGCCACCAGGATCTCGAACACGCTCTGCGAGGTGGCGTAGACGCCCAGCGTCGCGAACGTCAGGATCGCCGCCGTCAGCAGCGCGGCGGGCACGCTCAGCAGCTTCACCCACAGCCGGATCAGCGGCAGGTTCAGCACCAGCAGCATCACGTTGCCGATGTAGAGGCTGGCGATCAGCGTCCACACGAGCACCGGCTGCTGGTCGAAGAGCTGTGGTCCGGGCTGCACGTTGTAGATCTGGAAAGCGATCAGCAGCATGCTGGCCGTGGCCGACGTCGGGATGCCGAGCGTGAGCAGCGGCACCAGCACGCCGGAGAACGCCGCGTTGTTGGCCGCCTCAGGCCCCGCCACACCCTCGATGGCGCCGTGGCCGAACTCCTCCGGGTTCTTCGCCAGCCGCTTCTCGACGTTGTAGCTGAGGAACGTCGGCAGCTCGGCGCCGCCCGCGGGCAGCGAGCCGATCGGCAGGCCGAACGCGGTGCCCCGCAGCCATGGCCGCCAGGACCGGCGCCAGTCGTCACGGGTCATGCCGATGCGTCCGGTCACCTTCACCGGCGCCTGCTCCTGCCGGTTGCGCTGGGCCGCGGTGGCGACCGCCTCGGCCACGGCGAACAGGCCGACGGCCAGCGCCACGACCGGCAGCCCCTCGTACAGCTCGGGGACGCCGAAGGCCAGGCGCGGCTGGCCGGTCATCTGGTCGATGCCCACCATGCCGATCGCCAGCCCGAGGAAGAGGCTGGACAGGCCGCGCACGATCGAGTCGCCCATGAGCGAGGTGACGGTGACGAAGGCGAGCACCATGATCGAGAAGTACTCGGCGGGCTGGATCGACTTGGCGATGGCCGACATGCCCGGCGCCAGGAACGTGATCACCACGGTGGAGATCGTGCCCGCGACGAACGAGCCGATGGCCGCCGTGGCCAGCGCGGCCCCGGCCCGGCCCTTCCGCGCCATCGGGTACCCCTCCAGCGTGGTGGGGATCGACGCCGTCTCGCCGGGGATGTTGAGCAGGATCGCGGTGGTGCTGCCGCCGTACATGCCGCCGTAGTAGATGCCGGCGAACATCACGAACGCGCCCACCGGGTCGAACACCATGGTCAGCGGCAGCAGCAGCGCGATCGTCGTGGCCGGCCCGAGGCCCGGCAGCACGCCGACGAGCGTGCCGACGGTGACGCCCAGCAGGCCGAGCAGCAGGTTCTGCAGGGTGAGCGCGTGCGCGAAGCCGTCGAGCAGATGGCCCAGTACGCTCATCTCAGATCGCCAATCTGATCAGGCCGGGCGGCAGCGTGATGCCCAGCACCCGGTCGAACAGCAGGTACGTCGCCAGCGCCAGCAGCAGGCCCACGACCAGGTCGCGGACCAGCTTGCGGCTGCCGAGCACCCGGGCGACCGCGAGGAAGAACAGCGTGGTGGCCTGCCAGTAGCCCACGGGCACGAGCAGGGTCGCGTACAGGGCGAGCGTGCCGATGAGGAGCAGCACGGGACGCCAGTGGATCCCCTCGTCCTCGCTCTCTCCCTCGCTGCTCACCGGAGCGCGGAACGCCTGCGCCACCCCGATCACCGCCACCACCGCCATGCCGATGCCGACCAGGAGCGGGAAGGCCCGGGGGCCGACGGCCTGGTAGCCGCCGCTGTCGGGGATCATGAACGCCTGCGCCAGCACGACCAGCGCGACCGCCAGGAACCCGGCCGACACGAGCCGGGTGGTCATTTGCCCAGTCCCAGCTCGCCGAGGATGGTGGTGATCTGACCGCGCTGCTCGGTGAGGACCTGCTTGAACGAGTCGCCCGGGGTCCAGGCGTCGACCCAGTTGTTCTGCTTGAGCACCTGCTGCCAGCACGACGTCTGCCGCATCTTGTCGACCATCTTGACGATGTCCTGCTGCTGCGCGGCCGACAGCCCCGCCGGGGCGAGCACGCCGGCCATCGTGGAGATGGCCTGGTCCGAGAGCCCGAGCTCCTTCAGCGTCGGCGCGTCGACGCCCTCGATCCGCTTGTCGCCGTCCACCGCGAGCGCCCTGAGCTCTCCGGCCTGGAGCTGCGCGCGGAGCTCGGCGACGGTGTCGATGCCCGCTGTGGCGGCGCCGCTGAGCAGCAGGTTCATCGACTCGCCGCCGCCCGACGTGGGCACGTAGTTGACCTGCTTGGCGTCGATGCCCTGGCCCTTGGCCAGCCCCGCCACCGTCATCTGCCCGGGGCCGCCGAGCGAGCCGCCGGTCCACTTGACGCCGTGCGGGTCCTTCTTCATCGCGGCGAGCAGCGACTTCAGGTCTTCGTACGGCGCCGACTTCGGCACCACGATCGCGCTCGGCCCCCTGCTCAGCCCCGCGATGGGGGTGAGCGTGGTCAGGTCGACGGGCGAGTGGTTGTTGACGATGCCGCCGAGCATGGTCGCGCTGTCCATGACCATGAGCTGGTAGGGGTCGCCCTTGCTCTTGGCGAACTGGGCGAGGCCGATCGTGCCGCCCGCGCCGGGGACGTTGACGACCGTGGCCTTCGCGGTGGTGATCTTGCACTGGCTGAGCGCGCCGGCGATGCCGCGGGCACGGGTGTCCCAGCCGCCGCCGGGGCTGCCCGGCGCCATGATCGTCAGGGGCTTGCTCGGGTATTCGGCGCCCGCCGCGGTGCTCTCGCCGACCGCGCAACCGGTGGCCAGGACCGTCAGGGCGGCGGCGGCAACAATGATCTTCATGAGTTCTCCCGGGGGGTGAGGATCGAGGTGAAGAAGTCCTTGACCGGCTCCAGCACGCTCATCGGCTGGTGCGCGACGCCTGGCACGACGTCGAACCGGACGTTGATGCCGTGCGCGGCGAAGTTGTCACGCAGCGCCGCCAGCCGTTCGACACGGGTGGTCCCGTAGGCGTCGGCGCCGTCCATCCAGTTGGCGTCGCCCTGGTTGTTGATCTCCCAGGTCTCGACGTCCTCGGCACCCACGACCATCTGTACCGGCACCGCCCCGAGCTCTTCGATCCTGGGCGGCTGGCCGAACTCCTCCTCGAACCCCTTGAGCCCGATCCACCATGGGCTGTCCCAGTCGATGTACGATATCCGCCCTGGTGCACCAATTGACACGCCGGACAACCGGTCCGGATGCAGGTAGGCGAACCGATGGGCGAACTGACCGCCGCCGGAGAAGCCGTGCAGGAGGAATCGCCGGGTGTCGACGTTGAAGCGCTCGCCGACCTCGTCGACCATCGCCAGCAGCACATGGTCGAAGCGGATGCCGCGGTAGTGGATGAACTTGAAGCCGTGCAGGTCCTCCGAGTCCTCGATGCCCGCGGGGAACAGCGGCGCCAGAACCAGGCAGCCCTGCTGCTCACCCCACTCGGCGAGGTTGTCGCGGTACTGCGGCCCGCGCCGTCCCGTCCCGTGCTGCATCACGGCGAGCGGTACCGGCGGGCCGTCGGGCGAGTGGGCCGTCGGCACGTAGAGGCAGTAGGAGAAGCGCTGGTCGTATCGGGAAGCGAAGATCGTGGTGGAGCCGCTGAAATAGAACTCCTTGGGGTGCTTGACTCCGCCGGTTTCGTGTAGTGCCTTGGCCATGGCGCCACAGCCTGGACATATATCCAGTTTCGGACAAGGAGATTGTCGCCAACGCGGTAATGTACAGGGTGCCTGTCACGCTCCTCCTGTCCTCCACCGACTCGGCCTCGATCACCGTTCGTGTCTCGCCGCTGGCCGAGCTCTGCGCCTGCCTGCACGCGCTCGACGAGCCGGGACACCACCCCGCGGCGGCCCGCTGGGTGGGCAGGGTCCACACCGAGATCGACGAGGACCTACTGGCCAGGGCCACGGCGTGGGCCCCGCTGTGGAGCGCGTTCCGGGCCCGCTACCTGCTGCCGCTGTCGGCCGGCCGCGCAAGGACGCTCGAGGACGAGCTGGCCGAGATCGAGGCGCTGCCGATCGGCGACTTCACCGCGATGACCCTCCAGGCGCTCGTCGGCAAGAACGGCGCCGTTCTGGGCGGCAACGTGCTCCAGCGCCTCAGGCTGATCTCCTCCAGCAGGGTGGAGCTCGGCACCCGGGTGCACGACGACCCCGAGGGCTTCAGGCGCGAGCTGACCGGCTTCCTGGCGGACTTCGCCGCCGCGGCGTTCGAGGCGGACTGGCCGGGGCTGCGGACGGCGCTGGCCGCCGAGGCCGCCGGGCGCGAGCGGGCGATCGCCGTACGCGGCCCCCTGGCGATCGCCGACTTCCCCACCGCCACGGCCGTCGAGGGCGGCCGCAGGATCGTCCTGGACAAGCTCTACAACGCCACCGTCCCCATCGGCGCCGACCGCCCCTGCCTGCTCGTACCCAGCCTGTACGGCCGGCCGCACTTCGTGGTCAAGCACTACCCGGGCTATCCCGTGGCCATCCAGTACGGCGTGGGCACCTCCGCCGGGCTGTCACTGGAGACCGCCCGGCAGCGGCTGGCCGTGCTCCAGCACCCGACCCGGCTCAAGCTCTGCTACGCCATCCTGCGCAACCCGGTGGCCACGGCCGAGCTCGCCAACCAGCTGGGCATGACCGCGCCACAGGTGTCGAGGCACCTGCGCCACCTGAGGGAGGCCGACCTGGTGCACGTGCACCGGCGGGGCTCGGTGGTCTACTACCAGCTCGACGCCGAGGCGATCGAACGCCTCGGCTCCGACCTGCTGGCGGTCCTCTACCGCTGACCGGGGATCAAAGGGCCCGGAGAGCGGCTCGTCACCGCGTCCGATGAGCGGCCCGTCACGGCGCGCGGTGAGCGGCGCTCAACCGGTGGGCCGCGACATGCCGGGGAAGGCCGTGGTGACCACCGGGCGGAAGCCGTAGGAGCGGTTCACCGACTCCTGCATGGCCAGGGCGGCGTAGCGGCGCAGCGACGCGTCGTCCGACGCCACCAGCTCCAGATAGGCCGCCGTGATGCCGGTCTCCACGTAGACCGCGAGGCGGATCGCCTCCGCCGACGTGGACGGCACGATCGGCAGGGTGTAGCCCGCCTCCGGCTCGGACGGCGTGCCGCCCCGGGCGGTGATGGCGGCCCGCAACTGGTCGCGCCTGGCCCGATGGGCGTCGAACGCCGTCGTGACCCGCGAGCGCAGCGAGCCCGTGGTGCGCGCGCCGATCAGCCCGTACGCGAAGACGGCGGCATGCTCGGCCGCCAGCGCCTTACGCAGCTTCTCCACATCGGCCGGCGTCATCACGCCGACCTCGGCAGAGCCAGGGCGTGGGCGGCCTCGCAGGCACCGATGCTGGCGATGAGCTGGGCCAGTGGCGGCGAGACGCCGGCGAGCTGACGCACGCGCAGCGCCGCCGACTTGCGCTCGGCGTCGCGCAGCCGCGACAGCGACGTCTTGGGCGCCGGAGCGGTCGTCTGAGAGCCCTGGGGCGCCGGAGTGGCCGTCTGGGAGCCGCCGGGCAGGCGTTTGCGCAGCTCGACGAGGTGCGCCTGGTGGCGGTCGCGGAACGGCGTCAGCTTGGTCTGACCGGCCGCGATCAACGTGGAGTAGAGGGCGATCGTGTGTTCCTTGTCGGCGATCAGCTGCCGCAGCAGCACCCGCTCAGGATCCTCCGCCGGGGTGGGCGACGGCTGGGGGACGTCGGACGCGCCGCATCCCGACAGAGCCGCGGCCGCCGCTCCGCCCGCCAGCACGGCTCGCCGTGATAGGAAACGCGGGCGCACGGGCAGGGACCTCCTGTAAACGGAACGCAGATAGCATCGTACGGTCTTGCGCCCGCTCCCAGTGTCAGGCGACGCTCGCCATTCGCCCGTGCCGAGTGGCGCTCTCTTCGTGCCCTCGTACAGATAGGGTGTCAACTGTCGTAGCTGGCTGAGCAGCCAGGCGGCAAGTGAGCCAGAGGCGAGGTCCGCCCGGCTGAGACATGACAATAGGGAGGTCGATATGGGCAGCGCATCACCCCGCGACCACCTGAGGAAGCTCCTTGAGCCCGTCGTCAGCGCGGAGGGCCTCGACCTGGAGGACGTCACGGTCACCCAGGCCGGCAAGCGCCGGCTGCTTCGTGTGATCGTCGACCGCGACGGCGGCGTGAGCCTCGACGACGTGGCCGACGTCAGCCAGGCCGTCTCCGCGGCGCTCGACGACACCGACGCGATGGGCCAGTCGGCCTACACGCTGGAGGTCTCCTCGCCGGGCGTCGACCGTCCGCTGACCGAGCCGCGTCACTGGCGGCGCGCGGCCAAGCGGCTGGTGAAGGCGGAGATGAGAGATGGTTCCGTGGTGCAGGGCCGAGTGCGCTCCGCTGACGAGAGCGGCGTCGAGCTCGACGTCGACGGCGCGGATCGCCGATTCGACTATCAGGACCTGACCCGTGGACGGGTGCAGGTGGAGTTCCGCCGGTTCGACGACGAAGACGTCGACGGCGACGAAGGCTAAGGGGAAAGCCTCGTGGACATCGACATGAGCGTCCTGCGCAGCCTGGAGCGGGAGAAGGACATCTCCTTCGACCTGGTCGTCAAGGCGATCGAAGACGCGCTGCTGATCGCTTACTTCCGCACCGAAGGTGCCGCGCCCAAGGCGCGGGCGGAGCTCGACAGGACGAGCGGGCACGTGACCATCTACGCCGCCGAGCTCGACGACGAGGGCGAGATCGTCAGGGAGTTCGACGATACGCCGGGCAACTTCAGCCGGATCGCGGCGACCACCGCCAAGCAGGTCATCCTGCAGCAGCTGCGCGACGCCGAAGACGAGATCAACTTCGGCGAGTTCGCCAGCCGCGAGGGCGAGCTGGTCTCCGGCGTGATCCAGCAGGGCAAGGACCCGCGCGTGGTGCTGGTCGACCTCGGCAAGATCGAGGCCGTGCTGCCGCACAACGAGCAGGTGCCCGGCGAGGACTACGTGCACGGCGAGCGCATCCGCGCCTACGTCGTGCAGGTGAAGAAGGGCCACAAGGGCCCCTCGGTCACGCTGTCGCGCACCCATCCTGGCCTGGTCAAGAAGCTGTTCGCGCTGGAGGTGCCGGAGATCGCCGACGGCACGGTGGAGATCGCCGCCGTCGCCCGCGAGGCCGGTCACCGCACCAAGATCGCGGTCAGGTCGCGCAGGCAGGGCGTCAACGCCAAGGGCGCGTGCATCGGCCCGATGGGCTCGCGCGTGCGCAACGTGATGACCGAGCTGCACGGCGAGAAGATCGACATCATCGACTGGTCAGAGGACCCCGGCGAGTTCGTGGGGAATGCCCTGTCGCCCGCCCGCGTTACCCACGTTGAGGTCCTCGATCTCGAAGGCCGGGTCGCGCGGGTCACCGTGCCCGACTACCAGCTTTCCCTGGCCATCGGCAAAGAGGGGCAGAACGCCCGGCTTGCCGCCCGGCTCACGGGATGGCGGATCGACATCCGGCCTGACACCCAGGCCGAGGATGCTGCCGGTTCCGTAGATGCGTCAACACGGTAAGCTGGAATATGGTGGCCACGCGGCTCCACAGCGCACCTGTGTGGGCTGCAGGGTCCGTACGGCTAAGTCCGACCTGCTCCGCTTGGTGCAGGTCGAGGATCACGTGATCCCTGACCTGCGAGGACGGCTTCCTGGTCGAGGTGCGTCACTGCATCCGACCGAGAAGTGTCTGGAGCTTGCCGAGCGTCGCCGAGCGTTCCTGCGCGCGTTCCGCGTGCCGGGGCCGCTTGACATCTCGCGAGTGCGGGCGCACCTGGAGAAGGAGAACCACGAAATGTCATGTAGGACGCCGAGTTGATGGGCGGAGTCAGATTGCTATGAGCGCCTGATGAGCACGCGGCGATGAAGACGTCAAGGTAGCGACGGTCCGGACGGCACAGCCAGCCTCCCGGGCCGAGTAAGGGAGTGCAGTGGCGAAGGTCCGGGTATACGAGCTCGCTAAGGAGTTCGGCGTCGAGAGCAAGGTCGTCATGGCCAAGCTCCAGGAGATGGGGGAGTTCGTCCGTTCGGCGTCCTCCACCATCGAGGCGCCGGTGGTCCGCAGGCTCACCGAAGCATTGGGCGCATCCAAGGGTGGGTCCTCTAGGGGCGGCGGTTCGTCGTCCAAGCCGCAGCCGCCAAGGGCTGCTCCCCGGCCGGCGGACAGCCAGGCCGGTAACGGCGTCGCGGAGGCGCCGACCCCAACATCAACTCCGCGTCCTGGTCCGGGTCCCCGGCCCGGTCCCCGTCCGGGTCCCGCGGCTCCTGCCCCGGCCCCGACTCCGGCGCCCGCGCCGGCTCCCGCGGTCAGCAGTCAGCCGCGCCCGCCGGTGCCGATGCCGCACCAGCCGCAGCCTGAGGCCGAGCGTGGCGACACCTCCGGCGCCCCGCAGGCGCGTTTCGACAGCGGCACCCGTCCCGCGCCCGCTCCGGGCGCCCCCGCTCCGGGCCCGCGTCCCGGTCCCGCCGCCCGTCCGGGTCCCAAGCCCGGCCCCGCGGCGCGTTCCGGCGCGCCCTCCGGCGGCGGCGGTCCGGCGGCTCCGCGTACCGGTGGCGCCCCGTCCGGTGGCGGTCCCCGTCCGGGCCCCGGCGGTCCCAAGCCGGGTCCGCGCGGCCCGCGTCCGGGCAACAACCCGTTCTCCTCCAACGCCAGCGGCATGGGCCAGTCCCGGCCGCCGCGTCCCGGTGGCAACCGTGACGGTGCCCCCAGTGGCGGTCCCGGGCAGCGCGAGCGTCGTGACGGTCCGCCGCGCGACGGCGCGAGCCCGCGTCCCCCGCAGGGTCGTGGTGGCGGCGAGGGCGGTCCCCGTCCCGGTGGCCCGCGTCCTGGTCCGCCCGGTGCGGCCGGTCCGCGTCCCGGTCCCGGTGCGGGCGGTCCCCGTCCCGGCGGTCCGCGTCCCAACCCGATGATGATGCCGCAGGGTCGTCCCGCCGGTCCCGGTGGTGGCGGCGGCGGTGGCCGTCCCGGTGGCGGTGGCGGCGGCGGTCGTCCCGGTGGCGGTGGCGGCGGTGGCCGTCCTGGCGGCGGTGGCGGCGGCGGTCGTCCCGGTGGCGGTGGCGGCGGTTTCGCCGGCCGTCCCGGTGGCGGCGGTGGCGCCGGTCGTCCGGGCACGAGCACCGGTGGTCCCGGTGGCGGTGGCGGTTTCGCCGGTCGTCCCGGTGGTGGCGGTCGTGGTCGCGGTGGCGGCACGGCGGGCGCGTTCGGTCGCCCCGGTGGCCGTCCCACGCGTGGCCGCAAGTCCAAGCGCCAGAGGCGCCAGGAGTTCGACAACATGTCGGCCCCGGCGATCGGTGGGGTGCAGGTCGCTCGTGGCAACGGCGCGACGATCCGCCTTCCGCGCGGTGCGTCGCTGTCCGACTTCGCCGACCGGATCGGTGCCAACCCCGCCGCGCTGGTGCAGATCATGCTGCACCTCGGCGAGATGGTGACGGCCACCCAGTCGGTCAACGAGGAGACGCTGCAGCTGCTCGGCTCCGAGCTCGACTACAACATCCAGGTCGTCAGCCCGGAGGAGGAGGACCGCGAGCTTCTCGAGGCCTTCGACATCGAGTTCGGCGAGGACGAGGGCGACGAGGCCGACCTGGCCGCGCGCCCGCCGGTCGTGACCGTCATGGGTCACGTCGACCACGGTAAGACCAAGCTGCTCGACGCCATCCGCAAGACCAACGTGGTGGCGCGCGAGGCGGGTGGCATCACCCAGCACATCGGCGCTTACCAGGTCTCCACCGAGCACGAGGGCGAAGAGCGCAAGGTCACCTTCATCGACACCCCGGGTCACGAGGCGTTCACCGCCATGCGTGCCCGTGGTGCCAAGGCGACCGACATCGCGGTGCTGGTGGTCGCGGCCGACGACGGTGTGAAGCCGCAGACGATCGAGGCTCTCAACCACGCCCAGGCGGCCGACGTGCCGATCGTGGTCGCGGTCAACAAGGTCGACAAGGAGGGCGCCGACCCCAACAAGGTCCGTGCCCAGCTCACCGAGTACGGCCTGGTGGCGGAGGAGTTCGGCGGCTCGACACTGTTCGTCGACATCTCCGCCAAGAACGGGACCGGCATCGAGCAGCTGCTCGAGGCCATCCTGCTCACCGCGGACGCCGAGCTCGACCTGCGCGCCAACCCGGCGATGGACGCTCAGGGCATCGCGATCGAGGCTCACCTCGACAAGGGCCGCGGCCCGACCGCGACCGTCCTGGTCCAGCGCGGCACGCTGCGCGTCGGCGACTCGATCGTCTGTGGCGAGGCCTACGGCCGCGTCCGGGCGATGCTCGACGACAACGGCGACCTGGTCGAAGAGGCCACGCCGTCCCGTCCGGTCCTGGTGATGGGTCTGACGGCCGTGCCGGGAGCGGGTGACAACTTCATCGTCGTCACCGACGACCGGATGGCCCGCCAGATCGCCCAGCAGCGCGCGGCGCGCAAGCGCAGCGCCGACATGGCGAAGTCGAGCCGTCGCCTGACCCTTGAGGAGCTGTTCAGCAACCTCGAGAAGGGTCGCGTCGACGAGCTCAAGCTCATCATCAAGGGTGACGTGTCCGGCTCGGTGGAGGCCCTGGAAGACGCCCTGCTCAAGATCGATGTCGGCGACGAGGTCAGGCTCCGTGTCCTGCACCGCGCCGTCGGTGCGATCACCGAGTACGACGTCAACCTGGCCGTCGCCGACGACAACGCGGTCATCATCGGCTTCAACGTCCGGCCTGAGCCCCGGGCGCGCGACCTGGCCGAGCGCGAGGGCGTCGACATCCGCTACTACTCGGTCATCTACCAGGCGATCGAGGAGATCGAAGCGGCGCTCAAGGGCATGCTCAAGCCCGAGTTCGAAGAGGTCCAGATGGGCACCGCCGAAGTCCGCGAGGTCTTCAAGGTGCCGAAGATCGGCAACGTCGCCGGTTCGCTGGTCCGCTCCGGGACGATCGTGCGCAACAGCAAGGCCCGGATCATCCGCGATGGCGTTGTCATCGCCGACAACCTGACCGTCTCGTCGCTGCGTCGCTTCAAGGACGACGCGACCGAGGTCCGCGAGGGCTTCGAGTGCGGTATCGGGGTCGGCTACAACGACATCCGGATCGACGACGTCATCGAGACGTTCGAGATGCGGGAGAAGCCGCGCGCGTAACACGCGGCCGGGCGCCCGGCGGACCATCCGCCGGGCGCCTCTCGCACGCCTGGACCTGCTTTCCACCGCAGCGGGGCCGGGGTGCGCTTCACACACCAGGACAAGCGGTGGTTACCAACGATGTATGTGGGTGCTCTGACCCTGGACATCCTGCTCGGTGACGTACATTCGCTGAAGCAGAAGCGTTCCGTCGTGCGACCCCTGGTCGCCGAGTTGCACAGACGCTTTCCCGGCGTCGCGGTGGCCGAGACCGGCCATCTCGACCTGCACCGCAGGGCGGAGGTCGGCATCGCCGTAGTCTCGGCGTCGGCGGGCAACTGCAAAGAGGTATTGGATGCTTGCGAGCGTCTGGTGGCCTTCCGCCCCGAGATCGAGTTGCTGTCGGCCAGACATCGGCTTTACAACGACGAAGATTGAACGACTGCACGACCTCCGGGTCGTGCGTGAGGGGGAGCGAACATGGTGGATGCAGCACGAGCGCGCAAGCTCGCCGACCGCATCCAGCAGATCGTCGCTGAGATGCTGGAGCGCCGGATCAAGGACCCGCGCCTGGGCTTCGTCACCGTGACCGACACGCGCATCACCGCGGACCTGCGTGAGGCCACGGTTTTCTACACGGTGTTCGGCTCCGACGCCGAGCGGGCCGACACCGCGGCCGCCCTCGAGAGCGCTAGAGGCATCATCCGCTCCGAGGTGGGCCGGCAGACCGGTGTCCGCTTCACGCCGTTGCTGGAGTTCAAGCACGACCCGCTGCCCGACAGCGCGCGCCAGCTCGACGATCTGATCAACGCGGCCAAGGCGAGGGACGCCGAGGTGGCCCGCAAGGCTGAGGGCGCGGCCTACGCCGGCGACCCGGACCCCTACCGCAAGCCGGAGGAGGACGACGAGCCGGACCTCAGCGGCAAGCCTGACGAGGACGGGCAGCCGGCGACGTGACGCCCGACGTGCGTGACAGAACCGGTCGCCCGTCCCGCGTGGATCCGGGCACGTTGGGGCAGGGCCTCAGTCCGGCCCTGCCGCCCACCGGCCCGGAGGGCGCGCTGCCGCCCTCCGGCTCGGTGATCCCCGAGCCCGCCTGGCGGCGCGCGCTGGACCTGATCGGCAAGGCCGACGAGATCGCGCTGGCCTGCCACGTGTCGCCGGACGGCGACGCGCTCGGCTCGATGTTGGCCACCGGCTCGGTGCTGCGCGCCCTGGGCAAGCGGGTCGTCGCCTCCTTCGGCGACCGGCAGTTCGCCGTGCCGCGCCTGCTGCGCTTCCTGCCCGGCCAGGACCTGCTGGTGCCGCCGGCCGACGTCCCGGCGGAGCCGGAGCTGATGATCACGTTCGACTCCTCGACGCCCGACCGGCTGGGCCTGCTGGGCGCCAACACGGCCAAGGCCCACGAGGTCATCGTGATCGACCACCACCTGTCCAACACCGGCTTCGGCACACTCAGCCTCATCGACCCGCACGTCGCCGCCACGGCCGTGCTGGCCGAGCAGCTGATCTACCGCCTTGGCGGCAGCCTGGACCGTGACATCGCCACCTGCCTGTACGCCGGGCTGGTGACCGACACCGGCTCGTTCCGCTACTCCTCGACCACGCCCGAAGTGCATCAGATGGCCGCCCGGCTGGTCGCCACTGGGCTGCGTACCGACGAGATCGCCCGCGAGCTGTGGGACCGTTCCCCGTTCGGCTACCTCAAGGTGCTCGCCGCCGCGCTCGACCGGGTGTCGCTGGAGGACCACCTGGTGTGGACGTATGTCCCCCGGGTAGACCGGGCCGCGTACGGGCTGCCGTACGCGGAGCTGGAGGGTCTCATCGACATCGTGCGGCGCACTGACGAGGCCGAGGTGGCGGCGGTGCTCAAGGAGGACGACCACGGAGCCTGGCAGGTGTCGACCCGCTCCAAGGGCGCGGTCGACGTCGGCTCGATCTGCGCCGAGCTGGGCGGTGGCGGCCACCACAACGCGGCCGGATTCACCTCGCACGTCAGTGTCGAGGACACCATGGCGGCGTTCCGCGCGCTGCTGGCGAACGCGGACGGAGTAGCTTGATGGCCGAGAGCGGCTTGATCATCGTGGACAAGCCCGCCGAGTGGACCTCCCACGACGTGGTGGCCAAGCTGCGGCGGTTGGCCGGCACCCGGCGGGTGGGCCACGCGGGCACGCTCGACCCGATGGCGACGGGGGTGCTCGTGGTCGGCGTGGAGAAGGCGACCCGGCTGCTCGGCCACCTGGCGCTGACCGAGAAGGTCTACGAGGCCACGATCCGGCTCGGTGTGACCACCAACACCGATGACGCCGAAGGCCAGGTCACCTCGACGGCCCCGGCGGCCGAGGTTGACCCCGCCGCGGTTCAGAAGGGCGTCGACGCGCTCACCGGCGAGATCATGCAGGTCCCGCCACAGGTCAGCGCGATCAAGGTCGATGGGCAGCGGGCGTACAAGCTGGCCCGTGCGGGTGAGGACGTCGAGCTGGCCGCGCGGCCCGTCACCGTGCGGGAGTTCTCGGTGCTGGACATCAGGGCGCACGACGACGTCATGGACATCGACGCCGTGGTGACCTGCTCCAGCGGCACCTACATCCGCGCGCTGGCCCGCGACCTGGGCGCCGGGCTCGGCGTCGGCGGGCATCTGACGGCGCTGCGCCGCACCCGGGTCGGCCCGTACGACCTGTCGCGGGCCAGGACCATCGAGCGGCTGACCGAGGAGTGCGTGATCCTGCCCATCGGGGAGGCCGTGTCCGCGGCGTTCCCGCGCTGGGACCTCACCGCCGAGGAGGCCAGGGTCGTCAGCCACGGCGGGCGGTTGCCCGCGGCGGGGCTCGGCAAGGGCCCGATCGGCGTGTTCGGGCCGGAGGGCGAGCTGCTCGCGCTGGTGGAGGAGCAGGGCCGCATCGCCAAGCCCCTGGCCGTATTCATTTCCTAAAGTTCATTTCTTAGCCCTTGGTCGTCTGATGGACGATGTTCGACGACACCCCGTAGCGGAAGGCGCGCACCCGGTAGGACGCGCGGCTCTCCTCGGGCAGCGTGATCAGGCCGAAGGCGTTGACGTCCGGATCTAGGGCGGCGACCACCCGGAAGTCCGGCCGGCCCGACGGCCGGTCCTCCAGCAGGAAGCCCTCCTCGTCGGCGGTCCGGTCGGTCCACCGGAACGCAACCCCGTCGGCCTGCGTGACGGTGGCCGTCAGGTCCGACGGCGCCGCTCCCTCGCTCCTGACCGGCCGCGCCCCTTTCGGGCCGCCGGGGATCGTCCGCGGCTGCGACCAGCCGGATTCCGGCTTGGCGTACGGCCCGCCGCCCAGCGCCACGTCGACCGGGGCGGAGGCCTGCCCGTAGTAGGGCCGCACCCGGTAGTAGAACGGCGTGCGCGGGATCAGATCAGGATGGGTGTACGTGGTCTGCTCCGGCGGCAGGAACCCCAGGATCGTGTACGGACCCCCTGGCTCGGTGGCGAACTCGATGACCTGCCCGGAGGCGTCCGGATCGCGACCCGCCCAGCGCAGCGTGATGTCGGTCGGCGACACGAGCGTGGCCGTCAGCTGGACCGGCGCCTGCCGTGGAGTCGCGCAGGCGGCCGCGAGCAGGAGCAACGCCACCAGAGCTGCTCTCATCGCCGCTACTTGCGCCAGAACTGGATGCCGCTCCACTCGACCGTGGCGGGACCCTTGCCGCTACCGGTCCGGTAGGCGCCGAACTTGTCGTAGAAGCTGCCGCTCTCACTCGACACGGTGTGCTTCAGCGACCCGTTGATGTAGGTCCGATGGGTGCTGCCGACCACATGAACGGTGTTGACGCGGACCGTCGTGCCGATCGTGGCGCCGGTGGCGATCGTGTCGCCGCCGTGCACGGAGTAGAGCCGGCCGCCGCGTTCGACGGCGAGCATGAAGAACGGGCCCGTCGTCTTGAACGTCTGCTTCAGGCTGATGCGGGTTCCTTCGAGACTGGTGATCTTGAAGTAGCCCTCGAACTGGCGAGTGCCGCTGGAGTAGGTGGCGTAACGCCGCTCGGCTCGCTGGTCGCCGCTGCCGGTGGAGCAGTTCAGCTTGAAGGTCAGGTCGCTGACATCACCGCAACCCCGCTCCTGGACGGTGAACGTCGGCTCGTATGAGGTCCAAGGTCCGGACTCCACGGGGTCGGCCGAGGCGGGCAGGGCCGGGACGAGTAATCCGATGGCTAGCGCGCCCGTGGTGAGTAATCGCATGGATTCCTCCTGATTAGGAAACTTTCCTATCAGGATTCATGGGATCACTTACCACACTCACTCGTCAAGAGCGGTGACGTGAGCTGTCGGAAGCGAGAAGAGATCCGATCTCTTATGGCTTGCGGGCCACCATGATGTCGCGGACGATCGCCTGGTCGACCCAGTGCTCGAAGTCGGGCAGATCGACCACGTCGAGCCCCGTCTTCGTGAGGATCCCGGCCAGCTCGTCGCGGGTGCCGCCATAGGTGTTCCACGAGATGCCGATGGCGCCGCCGGGCCGCAGCAGCTCCGCCCAGACGGGCGCGGCCTTCCTGATCAGCTCCAGCGGGCTGCGGGACAGCCCGCCGCCGCCCCTGCTGCCGTGCTGCACGCCGTAGGGGGTGTCGGTCACCACGACGTCGAAGGAGTGCGGCTTGAAGAACTCGCGGCTGCGCAGGGTGTCGGCGTTGACCACGGCGACGCGCTGCGTGTCGCCGGACTTGAACGCCTCCTTCGACGGGCTGAAGGCGATGTTCAGCCGCCGGCCGACCAGTGCCCGCTCACGTCGTACGGGGACGGTCTCGGCCGTGTGCTTGAACCGCTTGTTCTTCAGCCAGGTCTTGAGGAAGCCGGAGTACGCCTCGAAGTCCTTACCGTCGACATCAACCCCATAGGCGTCATATCCGTACATGAGGGCCTGGTTGAGCGTGGTGCCGCGCCCGCACAGCGGGTCGAACACCGACAGCCGCTCGTCCAGCCGCCGGTCGCCGGCCAGCACCGTGACGTTCAGCAGCAGCTTGGTGAAGTGCTCGTTCGTCTTGCCGGCGTACTTCTGGATCGTGATCAAATCGCTGCTGAGCCGGTCGAGCGGCGCCATGGTGAGCGGCCGCAGCAGCTCGCCCTCGATCCCGTAGAGCGCGTAGACCGACGAGAGGTTGGACAGCAGCGCGATGTCGCCGTCGGCGAGCGGCGCGGCCGTCTCGAAGGTCACGTACGGCAGGCCGCCGATCCCCCGCTCCTCGGCGGCCGACACCTCGGTCCGCAGGGCTCGCCGGCCGAAGACGGCCAGCTCGGCGAGGGTCAGGCGGACCGAGCTCTCGCCGTAGACCCGGTTGTAGGCAGGCAGGATCAGAAGTGCGTATCGAGGCATGGTGCGGCCGATCGTACCCCCTCGATTGGAGCTCACGCGGCGCCGCATGGCAGGCTGGTGGGGGATTGATCCGCCACAAGCGAATGGGGCCGGGCGTGCAGGGTTCGGGAAGGTCCGTCGTCACGATCGGCGTGTTCGACGGCGTGCACCGCGGGCACCAGCGGGTGGTCGAGCGTGCCGTGGCCGCCGCCCGGGAACGCGGTCTCCGCAGCGTCGCGGTCGTCTTCGAGCCGCATCCCAGAGAGGTCGTCCGGCCGGGCTCCCACCCGGCCCGGCTCACCACCCCGAGGCGCAGGTCGGAGCTGCTGACCGGGCTGGGCGTCGACGAAGTGTGCGTCGAGGAGTTCACGCTGGAGCTGTCCAGGATGAGCCCCGGCGAGTTCGCCCAGTCGATGCTCGCCGACCGGCTGCGGGCCGCCGTGGTCGTGGTGGGGGCGAACTTCACGTTCGGCCACCGCGCGGCCGGCGACACCGAGACCCTGGCCGCGCTCGGCGAGAAGTATGACTTCACCGTCGAGGTGGTCCCGCTGCGCGACGGGGTCTCCTCCACCGAGATCCGCGAACGGCTGGTGGCCGGCGACGTCGAGGGCGCCACGGCGGACCTGGGCCGCCCGCACCGGGTGGAGGGCGTGGTCGTACGCGGCTACCAGCGCGGACGCCAGCTCGGCTTCCCCACCGCCAACGTCGAGACGCAGCCCCACACGGCCATCCCCGCCGACGGTGTCTACGCGGGCTGGCTGGAGTGCGTGCCCGTCGCCAACCTGCCCACCGCCTACGAGGGCGAGCGCTGGCCCGCCGCCATCTCCGTCGGCACCAACCCCACCTTCGAGGGCGTCCCGCGCACGGTCGAGGCGTACGCGCTGGACCGCGACGACCTGGAGCTGTACGGCGTGCACGTGGCGGTAGACTTCGGCGCGAGACTGCGGGGAAACACCCGATTCGACTCGATCGAGGAGCTCATCGCGCAGATCCACGCAGACGTCGACCAGGCCCGGCGGCTGACCTCGGGCTGAGGATTGATGACGCGGAGCTTGACCGCGGTGGTAACCTTGCATGTCGGTCCAGTGACGGCGGCGCTGCGCGCTGCTCTGACGGCCTTCGCCGCGGCGACTGTAGGCACGCACGGTCGTTCGCATCAATTATCCATCCGCGCGTGCCCGTAGCTCAAAGGAGAGCCGTGTCCCTCGACACCGCTGCCAAGAAGACCATCATCGCCGAGTACGCGACGGCCGACGGTGACACCGGGTCGCCCGAGGTGCAGATCGCGCTGCTCAGCAAGCGCATCAGCGAGCTGACCGAGCACCTGAAGACGCACAAGCACGACCACCACAGCCGTCGTGGCCTGCTCCTGCTCGTCGGGCGCCGGCGCCGCCTGCTGAAGTACCTGCAGAAGGTCGACATCGCGCGTTACCGTGCGCTCATCGAGCGGCTCGGCCTGCGCCGATAGAGTGAGAGGGAGCGGCGTTCGCGTCGCTCCCTTCTCCGTTGTGAGACCGGCGCGTCGAGCGCCGGACAACTGAATATCCAAGACACACTTAGAGCCCCCCGCGTCCGCACAAGCACCAAGCGACCCGCGACGCATGCGGGCCGGTCCTCGGTAGTGGCTTCCGGTAACAGTCGTATCTGACCGGGCGCTTCGATCGAAGACCGGCGCTGCACCTAACGAGGGTGCCGGTGAGAAAGAGGGCGCGGGAGACTGACTGACCAAGGAGGTCCCCCGTGGAGGGTGTCCACACCGCTGAAGCCGTCATAGACAACGGTTCTTTCGGTACGCGCACGATCCGGTTCGAGACCGGTCGTCTCGCGCGTCAGGCGGCCGGCTCCGCCGTCGCCTATCTCGACAACGAGACCATGGTCCTTTCCGCGACCACCGCCTCGAAGTCGCCCAAGGAAAACCTCGACTTCTTCCCGCTGACGGTGGACGTCGAGGAGCGCATGTACGCCGCGGGACGCATCCCCGGCTCGTTCTTCCGCCGTGAGGGCCGTCCCTCCGAGGACGCCATCCTCACCTGCCGCCTGATCGACCGGCCGCTGCGCCCGTCGTTCGTCAAGGGCCTGCGCAACGAGATCCAGGTCGTCGCCACGGTCATGGCGCTCAACCCCGACCACCTCTACGACGTGGTCGCCATCAACGCCGCCTCGCTGTCCACCCAGCTCGCCGGGCTGCCGTTCTCCGGCCCGATCGGCGGCGTCCGCGTCGCGCTGATCGACGGCCAGTGGGTCGCCTTCCCGACGCACCACGAGCTGGAGCGCGCGACGTTCGACATGGTCGTGGCCGGACGGGTGCTCGCCGACGGCGACGTCGCGATCATGATGGTCGAGGCGGAGTCCACCAAGGACACGCTCAAGCTGGTCGCCGAGGGCGCCGTGGCGCCCAACGAGGAGACGGTCGCGCAGGGCCTGGAGTCCGCCAAGCCGTTCATCAAGGTGCTGTGCGAGGCGCAGTCGCAGGTCGCGCGGGTCGCGGCCAAGGAGACCGCCGAATACCCCGTCTTCCTCGACTACCAGGAGGACGTCTACGCGGCCGTGGAGAGCGCGGTCAAGACCGAGCTGGCCGCCGCGCTGACCATCCCCGGCAAGCAGGAGCGCGAGACCCAGCTCGACAAGGTCAAGTCGCTGGCCGCCGAGAAGCTGCTCCCCGAGTTCGAGGGCCGGGAGAAGGAGATCTCCGCCTCCTTCCGCTCGGTGATGAAGAAGCTCATGCGCGAGCGGGTCATCAAGGAGGGCCTGCGCATCGACGGCCGCGGCACCAAGGACATCCGCGCGCTGTCCGCCGAGGTCCACGTGGTCCCGCGGGTGCACGGCTCGGCGCTGTTCGAGCGTGGCGAGACCCAGATCCTGGGCATCACCACCCTCAACATGCTGCGCATGGAGCAGGTCATCGACACGCTCAACCCCGAGCGGACCAAGCGCTACATGCACAACTACAACTTCCCGCCCTACTCCACCGGTGAGACCGGCCGGGTGGGCTCGCCCAAGCGCCGCGAGATCGGTCACGGCGCGCTGGCCGAGCGGGCGCTGATCCCGGTCCTGCCGGCGCGTGAGGACTTCCCCTACGCGATCCGCCAGGTCTCCGAGGCTCTCAGCTCCAACGGCTCCACCTCGATGGGCTCGGTCTGCGCCTCCACGATGGCGCTGCTCGACGCCGGTGTGCCGCTGCGCGAGATGGTCGCGGGCATCGCGATGGGCCTGATCGGCGAGGGTGACCAGTACGTCACGCTGACCGACATCCTCGGCGCCGAGGACGCCATGGGCGACATGGACTTCAAGGTCGCCGGCACCAAGGACGTCATCACCGCGCTCCAGCTCGACACCAAGCTCGACGGCATCCCCGCCTCCGTGCTGGCCGCCGCGCTGAAGCAGGCCAAGGGCGCCCGCCTGGCGATCCTCGACGTGATGCAGGAGGCGATCGACTCCCCGGCGGAGATGAACCCGACCGCGCCGCGCATCATCACCATCAAGGTCCCCGTGGACAAGATCGGCGAGGTCATCGGCCCGAAGGGCAAGATGATCAACCAGATCCAGGACGACACGGGCGCCGAGATCACCATCGAGGACGACGGCACGATCTACATCGGCGCCACCGACGGCCCGTCCGCCGAGGCCGCCCGCACGGTGATCAACGGCATCGCCAACCCGCACATGCCCGAGGTCGGCGAGCGTTACCTGGGCACGGTCGTGAAGATCGCCGCCTTCGGCGCGTTCATCTCGCTGATGCCCGGCAAGGACGGCCTGCTCCACGTCTCCCAGATCCGCAAGCTGCACGGCGGCAAGCGCATCGAGAACGTGGAAGACGTCATGAGCGTCGGCGAGAAGGTCCAGGTCGAGATCGCCGAGATCGACGGCCGGGGCAAGCTGTCCCTGGTCCCGGTCGAGGTCATCGAGAAAGAGGCCGCCGAGAAGGAGGCCAAGGGCGACGCGGACTCCTCCGCCGACTCCGCTTCCGCTTCCGGTTCCGGTTCCGGCGAGGCTCCGGCCGCTTCGGACGACAAGCCGCGTGACGACCGGCCGCGCCGTACCCGCACCCGTGTGCGCGCACCGCGCGCCGACGGATCCGATGGAGACGACCGCAACTCGTGACAACCACCACGCTGCACCCCGGCCGTGACGGGGCCGGGGTCGTGACGCGCACCGTCCTTCCCGGTGGGCTGCGCGTGGTGACCGAGACCATGCCGACCGTGCGTAGTGTCGCGGTCGGCATGTGGGTCGGCATCGGCTCGCGTGACGAGGACCCCCAGCACATGGGGGCCACCCACTTCCTCGAACACCTGCTCTTCAAGGGCACCCCCACCCGCGACACCATGGAGATCTCGGCCTCCATCGAGGGCATCGGCGGTGAGATCAACGCTTTCACCGCCAAGGAATACACCTGCTACTACGCCCGGGTGCTCGACGAGGACCTGCCGGTCGCGGTGGACGTGCTCGCCGACGTGGTGACCAGCTCGCTGATCACCCCCGACGACGTCGAGTCCGAGCGCGGGGTGATCCTCGAAGAGATCGCCATGCACGACGACGACCCGTCCGATGTCGTGCACGAGCAGTTCGCGGCGGCGCTCTACGGCGACTCGCCGATCGGGCGGCCCATCCTCGGCACGGTCGAGTCGATCAACGAGCTCCCCCGCGACCGGATCGCCGAGTACTACCAGCGGCACTACCAGCCGCGTCGCACGGTCGTCTCCGTCGCCGGCAACATCCGGCACGAGGAGGTCGTCGAGCTGGTCGCCCGCGCCTACGAGCGGGCGGGTGCGCTGGGTGGCCCGCTGGAGGCCGATCCGCCCCGCACGAGCGGGCCGGGCGCGCGGACGCGGTCGATGGTCAAGGTGCTCGACCGGCCCACCGAACAGGCCAACCTGGTGCTCGGTACGACCGGCATGTCCCGTACGGACGAGCGGCGCTTCGCCCTCGGCGTGCTCAACGCGGCGCTCGGCGGCGGCATGTCGTCGCGGCTCTTCCAGGAGATCAGGGAGAAGCGCGGGCTGGCCTACTCCGCCTACAGCTACACCTCGGCCTACGCGGACACCGGCCAGTTCGGCATCTACGTGGGCTGCCTGCCGTCGAAGATCGACGACGTGCTCAAGATCTGCCGCGACGAGGTCGTCCGGGTCGTGGACGACGGCCTGGACGCCGACGAGATCATGCGCGGCAAGGGGCAGATGCGCGGCGGGCTGGTTCTCGGCCTGGAGGACACCGGTTCGCGCATGTCGCGGATCGGGAAGAACGAGCTGGTCTACGACGAGCTGCTGTCCGTGGACGAGGTGCTCGCCAGGATCGAGGCCGTCACCCCGGACCAGATCGCCGAGGTCGCGACCGATGTCCTCAACCGGCCGCTCACGCTCGCCGTGATCGGCCCCTACGGCGACAAGGACTTCTCCGGCGCCATCGCCTGACGACGCTCGCGGGACCTCCCCGGAGGTCCCGCGCATGTCATCCGGTATAGGGTTGACCTGTGATCAAGGTAGGTGTGCTGGGCGCGCGCGGTCGCGTGGGCCTCGAGGTGTGCAAGGCGGTAGAGGCGGCTTCCGACCTGGAGCTGGTGGCCGCGCTCGACAAGGACGACGCCATCGAGGGGCTCCAGGGCGCCGAGGTGGTCGTCGACTTCACCCATCCCGACGTCGTCATGGGCAACCTTGAGTGGGCGATCGCCCACGGTGTCCACCCGGTGGTCGGCACCACCGGCTTCGACGCCGGGCGGCTTGAGACCGTACGCGGGTGGCTGGCCAGGTTCCCCGGGACCAACTGTTTGATCGCCCCCAACTTCGGCATCGCCGCCGTGCTCATGATGCACTTCGCCCAGCAGGCGGCCAAGCACTTCGAGTCCATCGAGATCGTCGAGCTGCACCACCCCAACAAGGCCGACGCGCCCTCCGGCACCGCCCGCCGCACCGCTGAGCTGGTCGCGGAGGCGCGCGCCAAGGCCGGGCTGGGCGCGATGCCCGACGCGACTACCACGGAGCTCGGCGGAGCGCGCGGCGCCGACGTCGGCGGCGTCCACGTCCACGCCGTACGGCTGAGCGGGCTCATCGCGCACCAGGAAGTGCTGCTGGGCGGCGACGGTGAGATCCTCACGATCAGGCACGACACGATGAGCCGCGCGGCGTTCACCCCGGGCGTGCTGCTCGGTGTGCGCCGGGTCCGCGAGCTGCCCGGCCTGACCGTCGGCCTGGAGCCACTGCTCGACCTCTGAACGCACATCATGCCCACAACCTGACGCGGGTCATGGGCACGACGTGAGGAGAGGATTCCGGCTCCGCACAGCCGGCCTGCTCACCACATTAATATCCAGAGGCGCGAACCAGGCCAAACGTGAGACCGTGTCGGCATGACGCGATGGGCCGAGCCGGGTGAGCTGCCCGGGCTGGTCGCTGTGGAGCTGGCGGCGGACGGGCTGTTCGAGCAGGTGGGGATCGTTTTCCCGCCGGGCACGACCATGATCGAAGAGGTCACGGACCCGGCCGTGGTGCTGGTCGAGGGGGATCCGCCGGCCGGGTTCGCACTGATCGGCTGGGTCGACGGCAACCTGCATCTGGATCAGCTGGCCGTACACCCGTCGCGAATGCGGCAGGGGATCGGCGGGCGGCTCGTCGCGGCGGTACGCGACCACGCGGCGGCCTGTGGCGCGCCTGCGGTGACGCTGACGACCTACAGGGACGTGCCGTGGAACGCGCCCTGGTACGTGCGGCACGGCTTCTCCGTGCTGCCCGAGGCGGAGTGGGGGCTCGAGCTGCGGGCGCTGGTCGAGCATGAGCGTGAGCTGGGCATCGAGGTGGCGCCGCGCGTGGTCATGACCTGTCTGTCCTGAGGGGTCTGTTCGCGCGGAGGGTTAAATGCCGAGTTCGTCCGCCAGCCGCTTCAGGTAGGAGGCGAACTGCCGGCGGTCGTGGTCGTCCCACCCCACGGTGAGCTCGTCGAAGGCGTGGCGCTGCCACTGGCGCGAGCCCGCCAGGAGGTTCTCGCCGTGTGCGGTGAGCTGCAGCGACGCGCGCCGGCGATCGTACTCGGACGAGGCGCGGGCCAGGTAGCCCGCCTTGGTGGCGTCCTTGACGATGCGGCTGGCCCCAGAGTGGTCGAGGCCGAGCTGGTGGGCCACGGTGCCTACGGTGGCCTCCTCGGTGGCGTCCTTGCCCGTGTCGACTGCCTCCACGGCCAGGATGTGCTGCACGTGGCGGGTCTCCCCGGTCTGCTCTTCCGAGGCGCTGTTGATCCACCGGCGTGACCAGAAACGCACCAGTCGGAACAGTGCGGGACCGCCGTCGCTGTCAGTGGAGGAAAGGCCGTGCGCGTTCATGCGCACACTCTACCCCGAGATGGATGCGATATGCATATATAGTGTGTGCATATCGCATGTATTCGGCTGAGTTTTCAGGAGAGTCGACGTGTCCATCGTTCTCAACCATCTGATCGTCCCGGCGGCCGACAAGACCGCTGCCGCCACGTTCCTCGCCGACCTGCTCGGGCTGCCGGTCTCCGCGCCGTCCGGCCCGTTCGTGCCCGTCAGGGTCAATGACGACCTCGCACTCGACTTCGACGACCGGCACCAGGTCCAGCCGGGCCACTACGCGTTCCTGGTCGACGACGACACGTTCGACGCGGTGCTGGGCCGGCTCCGGGGGTCCGAGTCGATCTCGTACGGTTCCGGCCCGGGTCATGGCTGGGACCGGCGGATCAACCACCTCGGCGGCGGTCGTGGCGTCTACGTGCGCGATCCCAACGGCCACAGCTACGAGCTGTTCACCGCCGTTCCCTAGCGAGTAGGGTGGCGACCGTGACTGCCGGGTTGGCCAAGTGCCATGACGAGACGGGGCGCCCGGTCACGCCTTGATCACCGAGCGGGCCCGCGGCCCGCCGCCTCTCGCGTTCCCCAAGCGGAGATCGCAGAGGAAAGGAGGTGATCACATGTCCCATGCTTGGGAAGGCTTCGCCTCGCGGCACGCCGTCGGTGACGTGCTCGACGGGCACGTGGCCAAGGTCGTCCCGTTCGGCGCCTTCATCGAAGTCGCCGACGGCGTCCACGGGCTGCTCGTCGGATCGGAGCGGCCAGAGGCCGGGTCGAGCGTCTCGGTACGGATCGCCGAGATCGACCACGACAACCAGCGGTTGAGACTCACCGCGAGCTGAGGTTGATGGTGCGTGCGGGGGCCCTCCGGTCCCCGCACGTCCTTCACAGAGTGATCGCCAGGCCGAGCGTGAACAGCAGGCCGTACGCCAGCTGCAGTTTGCCGGTCTGCTGCAGTACGCCGATCAGCGCGGGGCCGACGGCGCCGTGCAGGACCGTCTTGACCGGCGTGATCGCCAGCGGCGCGGCGAGCACCGCGGCGGCCGCCAGCGGCGCGATCGGGAGCATGGCCAGGGCGATGACGAACGGCACGATCAGGCAGGTGGCATAGAGCGTGCGGGTGCGCGCCGCGCCCAGGACGACCGCCAGCGTCCGCTTGCCCGCCTGGCCGTCGGTGCCCACGTCGCGCAGGTTGTTCACGACGAGCATGGAGCACGACAGGAGCCCGACGGGGATCGACGCCAGCAGCGCCGCCCAGGACAGGTGCTCGGTCTGGACGTACGCGGTGCCGACCACGGGGACGACGCCGAAGAAGGTGAACACCGACACCTCGCCGAGCGCGCGGTAGCCGTACGGAGCCTTGCCGCCGGTGTAGAACCAGGCGGCGGCGATCGCGGCGGCGCCCACGAGCAGGATCCACCACGCGCGGGTGGCGAGCACCAGGGTCAGCCCGAGCACCGCGGCGAGGGCGAAGGAGCCGAGCGCGGCGGCCAGCACCTGCGGCGGCGTGGCCGCACGCGAGCCGACCAGGCGCATCGGGCCGACCCGCTGGTCATCGGTGCCGCGGATGCCGTCGCTGTAGTCGTTGGCGTAGTTGACGCCGATCTGCAGGGACAGGGCCACGAGCAGCGCGACGATCGCGCGCCACCAGATGAAGCCGCTCTCGCCGATCGCCACGCCGGTGCCGACCATGACGGGCACGATGGCGTTGGGCAGGGTGCGCGGACGTGCGCCGGCGATCCACTGGCCGGGGGTTGCCATAAAGACGAATCCTCTAGCTGATGTCGGTGGTGAGCCTGACCATGCGGATGGGACGCCCCATGTCGAGCACGCGCTCGGCCATGTCCTCGCCCCAGCCGGCCGACTCCAGGAAGCCCAGCACCGCGTAGTTGTCGGCGAACACCCACGTGACGATCTGCCGGAAACCGTCGTCCCGCAGGTAGTCGACGGTGGCATTGAGCAGACGGCTGCCGTGACCGCGGCGGACGAAGTCGGGGTCGACCAAGAGGGTCAGCATCTCAGCGGCGACGGTCGGGTCGAGGTCGGGATCTTCGGCGGGCGCGTGCGAGGCCAGGCCGACCACCCGCTCACCACCGCGCGGCGTGGCCAGGGCGGCGCTGCCGCCCGCGCCGAGAGCCGGGAAGCCCTCGGTGTCGAGAATCGTCTCCACCGCCACCAGCACCCGATGCATGGGGGTGGGCGGGGCGACGATCGCCTCGTCCCACTGGCGCAGCCACATCTTCTCCGCCGCGGCCCCCGTCATCTGCTCGAGCGGCCCCTCGGGAAGGAATTCCCGATAGCCGTAGCGCCAGGCGCGAATCTGAGTATTCGCCACCTGGAGCACATCCTCGCGCCGGGCCGCCCGGACGCCTACGTCTGCCATCTCGGCCCGCTCCTTCGCCTGCCGTCCATGCCACAAGGCACGAGTTACACCGTATCGGTGTTTGAGCCTTGGGGATGACGCGAACCCTGCTTCCTCGCCCGGTAAGCGCGTGTTTTGGTGCGGTTGCCGCAGACCCGCATAGAACACCACGAGCGCGATCGGTTCTTCGAGGAGTCGATGAACGCCCACTGGCACAGGCCCTCGGCACAGACCTTCAGCCGGTGCCACGACTGGTCGGTCACGGCCGCGGTGATCCTGGCCAGGCCGCCTCTGACGCCGTCTTCGAGGGGGACCAGCTCCGGTGTGGCGCCGCCGACGCGTACGAGTAGCGGCAAGGCCGGCAGGTCGGGCATCTCCGGAGTTTCACGTGTTAGCGCGGGCGGCTTCGGATTTTCGCGGCTTAGCGCGGGCGTCCTCCGGGGTTCGCAGCTTGGTGCGGCTCGCAGTTCGGGCGTCTCCGGAGTCTCGTGTCTTAGAGCGGCCCGTAGCTCGGCCGGCTCCGGAGTCTCGCGTCTCAGCGCGGCCCGAAGGGCTTCGCGCAGGGTGAGCGCGGTGGCGAGGTCGTCGTCGGTCGCGCGGTCACGCGGGCCGATCAGGCCCCGCTCCCGGAGCCAGACGGCCAGTTCGGCGGGTGAGGCCAGCTCGTCGGCGTCGGAATCGAGGTTGTAGGTGTTCACGAAGTCGCGCACGAGCTCCGCGGGCGCCAGCATGTCACCACTGTATGGCAGGGGCCGGTTGCGCCATGATGAGTCGCGTGATCGTTCGTACCTGGCGAGGCTGGACGCGTGGGTCCGATGCCGCGGCCTATGAGGAATACCTCCTGCGCACCGGATTCCCCGGCTACACCCAGACGCCCGGGAACCGCGGCGCCTACTTCACCAGGCGTGACACCGGCGACAGGACCGAGTTCTTCCTGATCTCGCTGTGGGAGTCGTGGGAGGCGATCAGGGCGTTCGCCGGGGACGATCCGGGCGTGGCGGTCTTCTATCCCGAGGACGACGCGTTCCTGGTCGACAGGGAGCGGACCGTGGAGCACTACGAGGTGTTCGCCAGCGCCTGAGCCAGCCGCCGCACCCCCTCCGCCAGCTCGGCCAGGTTCGCGGCAGCGATGTGCGTGACGCGGAGGCGGGGTCCCGGCGGTTCTGACGGGTAGTGGATCCGGCCGGGGCTCACCAGTACGCCGTTGCGTTTCGCCGCCTCGACCAGGGCGTTCTCGTCGGTTTCCGGCGGCAGCCGTACCCACAGATGCATGCCGCCCTTCGGCAGCAGGTGCAGCTCGGCGGCGGGCAGCCGCGCGGCCAGCTCGGTGGCGAGCGCGTCGCGGCGGACCAGGATCTCGGTACGCACGTTCGCCAGGTGCCGGCGCCAGCCGGGGGAGCCGACGAACTCCAGCACCGTCTCCTGCAGCGGGCGCGCCACGAAGAACGACTCCACGAGCTGGCTGGCCCGCAGCCGGTGCGCGGCCGGACCGCGCGCGACGATGGCCGCGACCCGCGCGCTCGGCGACAGGATCTTGGTGAGTGAGCAGATGTAGACGACCGTGCCGTGCGCGTCCATCGACACCATCGGCGGCGGCGTCCGGTCGCTGAGGTAGCGGGCGTAGTCGTCCTCGATCACGAACGCGCCTGCCGCCCTGGCGACCTGGAGCACCTGTTCCCTGCGTTCGCGGGTGAGCGTCGCGCCGGTCGGGTTCTGCAGGGTGGGCTGGCAGAGGAACACCCGCGCGCCCGTGACGGCGAACGCCTCGGCCAGCAGGTCGGGCCGTACACCGTCCCGGTCCATCGGCACGGCCGTCGCCCGCAGGCCCGCCGCCTTGGCCGAGGCCAGCGCGCCCGGATATGTCGGTGTCTCGACCAGAACCGGGGTACCCGGGGCGGCCAGCGCCCTGAAGGCGTGCGTGAGCGCGGCCTGGCCGCCACTGACGATCAGCGCGTCGGTCTCGGTCACGTCGCCCCCGGCCTGCGTCGCGAACCACCTGCGCAGCTCCGCCAGCCCGGTCAGCGGTGGCATCGCCCACGCGCTCGGCCTGCGCACCGCCCGCGACGCCGCGGCGGCCAACTGCTTGTCCGGCCGGAGCCCCGGGTTCAGATAGCCGCCGGTGAGTGGGATGACGCCCTCGGGTGGCGGGGTCAGCAACGCGGTCACCGGGCTCTCGTCCACCACCCGATCGCCCAGCGCGACGGTCTGCCAGGAGAAGTCGGGCAGGTCGCTGGGCCCCGCGGGCGGCTGGGCGATGAATGCCCCGATGCCGGGCTTGGTGATCACCCGGCCCTCGGCCGCCAGTTGCCCGATGGCGCGCGAGACCGTCACAGGGCTGACGTTGTGGCGGCGCATGAGCTCTCTGGATGAGGGGAGGCGGTCACCTGGTCGCAGGCGGGTGAGCTCCTGGCGCAGAATCGCGGCGATATGGGCGATACTGCTATCCTGTTCCATGACGGATAAGAATAGCGCTATCGTCGCCGACAGAGTAGCGGTCGCCTCTCGGGAAGGCGCGGCGCGATTCCGCCAGGGGACCTTCCTCGCGTTTCTCGGCGTTCTCGCCTTTTCCGGCTCCTTCCCCGCCACTGTCTACGCGATGCGCGGTTTCGATCCGTGGCTGGTCGCCATCGGCCGGGCCGTGATCGCCGGTGTCATAGCCCTCATTTGCCTCAAAGCAGCCCGCCACCCGCTGATCCCGCCCCGCCACCAGTGGCGCTCCTACGCCGCGATCTCCCTCGGCGTGGTCTTCGGGTTCCCCGTCTTCAGCGGCCTGGCTCTGGACCTCGGCGCCACCACCGCCCACTCCGCGGTGGTCATCGGCCTGCTCCCGGCCGCCACCGCTGTCTGCGCGGTCCTGCGCGCCGGCGAACGTCCGCGCCCCCTGTTCTGGCTGGCCTGTACGGCAGGCGCGATCGCCATCACCGCCTTCACCCTCACCCGTGGCCAGAGCACGGCCGCCTGGCCCGACGTCCTCCTGGTCGGCGCCCTGGTCTCGGCGGCCATCGGCTATACCGAAGGCGCCCGGCTCTCCCGTGAAACGCCGGGCTGGCAGGTCATCTCCCACACCCTTGTCCTCTCTCTCCCGCTCACCGTCCCCGTGACGGCCATACTCGCCCTCACCACTTCTGTCCACCCGTCGCCCCAAGCTCTCGCCGGCTTCGCGTACGTCGGCCTGATCTCGATGTTCCTCGGCTTCGTCCCCTGGTACGCCGGCCTCGCCAGGGGCGGCATCGCCAGAGCGGGTCAGACCCAGCTCACCCAGCCGCTGCTCACGCTCGCCTGGGCATGGTTCCTGATGGGGGAGAGGTACGGTCCGGCCACTGTGGCCGCCGCGCTGGCCGTACTCGTGTGCGTGGCCCTCACCCAGCGAGCCCGCACTTGAAAGCCGTGACGCCGCCCCGCAGGATGGGAAGCGGAGGTGTCACAGATGGCAGACCTCACGATTCCGGAGGGCGGCTTCTGGCCGGCCCCCGCGGTCCCGCAGCCGAACATCTACCCGATGGAGTGGCGGGTCGAGACGGCCAAACTGGCGGCGATCTACGAGAAATCCAAACGGACGCTCTGGAACCCCGCCGACCTGCCCTGGGACGGGCTGAACCCGGACGACTTCACGCGTGAGCAGCGCCTCGGGATCATGTACTGGTTCGCCGTGCTGGCCAATTTCGACGCCTCGGGGCCGGCCGTGTTCGCGCGGGCGACCATCCAGGCGTTCGAGAAGCACGAGGAGGATCCGGTCAGGAAGTGCTTCTTCTCGATCACCCGCGACGAGATGAACCACGAAGAGTGCTGCCAGCGGACCATCGCCAAGCTCTGGCCCGGCGGCCCCCTCGACTGGACCCCGTCCGACGACCTGGAGAGGGCCGCGCACAACAACATCGGCTGGCTCTATCACAACGGCGGTCGCTACTGGACCGGCTACACCGCGGCCGTGGGCAAGTACTCGCTGCCCGTGCTCTTCACCAGCTTCATGATGGGCGAGATGGCCGCCTCGACGCTGTTCAGGGGCATGGCCTCGGGCACCGAACATCCCGTCTTCGGGGAGATGTTCCAGCGCATCGGCCGCGATGAGTCCCGACATCTCCAGATTTGCATGACCATTCTGGAGAACGAGTGGCCCGGCCTCACGGACGAGACCCGGTCTCTCATCACCCGCCAACTCCGCGCCGGCTTCGTCTTCCTGTCCATGATCCTCTGGGAGCCACCGGAGGGCTTCTGGGAGCTCCCGCCGTACTTCCTGGCCAACCATCGCGTCCTGATGGACCACGCCAGGCAGGCCGGGCTGGGCGTGCTGTCCTACGAGGAGCAGGCGGAGAACTGGCGGCTCGCCATGGCCCGCATCCGCGCCATCGTCGAACGCTGGGGCATCGCCTTCCCCGCCATCCCCGAACTCGACCTGGAGGGCGTCCAGGTGGACTTCATCGACCCCGAGGAGATCATCCCGGTCTTCTGATCCCGGTCTGTACGATCTTTACATGTGGGGACGCATCGACGGGCTCCGCGTGCTCGAACTCGGCATGCCCGGCGAGCAGCGCATCTGGCTGACCGACCTGGTCCTGTCCGGCGCCAAGACGGCCACGGCGGGATTGCTGGAGCTCGACTACGTCGCCGAAGGGGAGCCGCTGGAACACGTCGGCGAGCGGCTCGTGCTCGTGAACGATGGGGGCTCGCGGGCGGCGCTGGTTGAGGTGGTCGGGGTGGAGCAGGTGCCGTTCGGGGCGGTGAGCTGGGAGTTCGCGCAGGCGGAGGGGGAGGGGTTCCGGTCGGTCGGGCACTGGCGTGAGGTCCATGGCCGGTACTGGGCCGGCCTGGGGCACGAGGTGACCGACTCGTCGACGGTCGTCTGCCTGACCTTCCGCCTCGTTACTCCTGGGTGAGCGCTTTTCGGGGGCTGGTCATTCTCGCCTAGCGGTGCCATCGAATCGCCTGGGGCGCCTGCGGGCCGGGCGGAGATCGCCTTTGGCTATTCGGGCCAGTCTTCCTTGGCGGCCACGTAAGTACCTCGGTAGGGGACGGTGAATACCCAGCCTTGCCTCCGAAGGGACTCGACCGCCCTTCGGGCCGTGACCTTGGCGACCCCGTGGCGCCGCATCAACGCCTTTTCGCTGAATATCGCCCGGTTGGGCGGGAACTCACCGCGGCGGATCCGCTTGACGATGTCGTCCGCGATTTCTTCGGAGGGCAACGGCTTTCGTCTCTGTCGTGGGACACCAACCACACCCACGAATGTGCCCTCGCCCGACACCGTGTGGGCCACCTGACGGTCGCGCAACTCTCTGGCGACTCTGCGGGCCGTCGTCCTGGCGATGTAGAACTCTGCCTCCATCTCCGCCTCGCTCGGCAGAGGCTCTCCGGCCAGCAGCTCACCCTTGAGGATTCGATCGTGGAAGATGTCGGCGATCTGGACGTAGATCGGGGTGGGTCCTTCACGATCGAGCATGTATAGATTCTAGATGTCTCTATACAAGCAGTCGACCAGGTTCAGTCCTGGGGCCACGACTCCTTTGGAGACACGTAACTGCCGCGCTGGGCGACCGTGTAGATCCAGCCACGCTCGCGGAGCAGCGCCATGGCCCGCCGCACTGTCTCGCGGGCGCAGTCGTACTGCTGAAGTAGCGCTGTTTCGCCAGGGATCGGACGCCGTGGCGGATACGTCCCTGCCTTGATCTGCTCCGCCACATCTGCCGCTATCTGCTGATAGAGCGGGATTTTGCGCTGCTGGCGCGGTGCCTCGTTCGGTGCGCCGACGAAGGTGCCCTCGCCCTGGACCGTGTAGATGAGACCCTCTTCGCGGAGCACATGGATCGCTCGCCTGGCGGTCGTCCTGGCGACCCCGAACTCCGCCTGGATGTCGGCCTCGCTGGGCATGGGATGCCCCGAGGCGAGATCGGAGACCCGTTGGCGGAGGATCTCAGCGATCTGAAGGTATGGATGGGTGTCTCCATCATAGTCGAGCACATACGCAAGATAGGTGAAGAGGTACGACCTTGCCCATATCGTCCCGTCCAAGTAGACGGAGCGATCCTGTTATCTAGGCAGCGAGATACAACTAGATATATGATGGTGGAATGGCTGGCTCCAAAAGAGGGCCGTACGCGGACGACTGCATTGGTCGTCACGTCGAGGCGGCGCACAGGGACTGCGTACGCATCGACTGGAATCCGGTGAGGCCCGACGTGGAGCGAATGCGCGTGCGGGACCACACCTGCGACTGCCAGCCGGTGTTTTACGAGCTGTGCCAAGCAGGCGGCCAGCGTTGCATCCGCAGAACGACGAGAAAGGGTGGGCGAGTGGTGGTGGAGGAGAGTGTCCGAACGAACGCGCCTCAAACGGACATTCTGTGGTTCCTGCTGCTGTGCGGAGACGCTAGGTGATCACCGCACGTCGTGGGGGCATTTTGCGGCGTCTTCTCTCCAGACTGCGCGGCATGTGGCAGACGTCATCCCAAGAACTCCGTGCTCTGCCAGGGCCTAACTCGTTCTTGCAGGTCCCATTCCCGCGTCTGGGACCTGCGACCACCTTCTGGTGGGGCATTTCGTTGGAGCCGGCGTCGCCGGGGCGGGCGTGGCCGTGTGGGGCATCAGGTCGCTTTGCCGAATGAAATGCCGCAGATTCGGCGATCACGGCCGAAGACCGGGTCGCGCTGGCCCCGCATCCCGCGTCTGATGCGGGGCCAGCGACGAGGCAACCACCCTCTACAGTCGAGTGGCTGCGATTTCAGAGAGTCTTCTGGTCCTAGCGGGTTCACTGATCGCCGGCGAGCGCAGTCCGCCGACGCTCCTGAGAACCCGCTTGGGTGGTGCTGAGCCTTCCTCTTCGCCTGCTCCCGAGTGGACCTTGCCAGGAGTCCGACCGTCCACGGTGTTGCTGCGCCGTCGCGCGTAGTGGACGGACCCAGTTGCGGGCCGTACGTGGTCCCATGCCCTCCGGGAGGCACGGGACCACGCGTTTGCCAGCAATTGGCCGACTCACGTCTTAGTCGACCTGCTCGCAGAGGTAGCGTCTCACGCTCCGCTGAGGGAAGCCTTGCCTTCAGAGCTATCAACGGAAACATGCCTTTCGGTGGTCTTGCGGTGGATCAGCACTCTTAGTGGTGACCAAAAGGCCCCATACCGGTTCGGCGAAGCGCTGGAATGCCCTGAGGAACGCACTGGAGCGGGTAGGCCGAGAGCCGTGATGCCGGTGAGGGACCTGTCGAAGTGGGCGGCTCGATGGGTCGCGATGGCGGGGAGGAACACGCTGAGGGTTCAGCGGTGCTGGGCGCCGCCCGGCTCAAGCGGGGCATGTGGCGGCCCGTTTTGCGCCGGGGGTTGGCGGTTGGTTTGTGCTTGAGATTCGGTCTTTCGGGGTTTCGCCTGGGGCTGGCGGGTTGCTTTGCGCCGATATATGGCGGTTGGTTCGTGTCTGGGGGTTCGGTCGTCCGGGTCGCGCCTGAAGTCCGGCGGGCAGGTAAGTGTCTGGGGGCTCGGCCGTTCAGATTGCGCCTGAACGGCGGCGGGTTGGCGTAGCGCCGGGAGCCTGGTGGTCGGTTCGGGCTCTGCGTGCGCCCGTCAGGGTGGGCGGAGACCGACCCGGTTCCCGGACCACCCCCTTGGCGTTCAGAAGGGCACCCGACGCCATGCCGTGTCCGTGACGATCAGATGGTCGAGGAATCGCAGCCCGACCGTCTCGGCGGCCTCGGCGAGACGTGCCGTGGCGACCATGTCCGCGTCGCTCGGATCGAGGGAGCCGCTCGGATGGTTGTGCGCGACCCCGAACGCCGCCCCGCCGGCCGTCAGCACCGCCGTGATGATGTCCCGAACCGGCACTGTCGTGTGGTCAGAGCCCCCCTCGGTCAGCACCACACGCCGCAACACCGCACCCCGGACATCGCACGCCATCACGACCAGCCGCTCCCGGGAATGGCCACGGAGCAGAGGAGCGACGACCGTGGCCAGATCGGACGTGCTGGTGATCCTGGTCGGCTCGGGCTCTGCCTGCGCCCGCCGTACGAGATGGAAAGCCGCAATCACCCGCGCCGCCTTGGCGGGCCCGACGCCGTGTACGGCGAGTAGCCGGTGTGGCTCGGACCGGGCGAGCCCATCGAGATCGCCGCAGTGCTCGATCACCTGGGCCGCAAGATCCATCGCGCTCGCCCCCCGAAAGCCTGAACCGAGGAGCACGGCCAGCAGCTCCCGGTCAGCCAGCGCCGTCGCGCCGCTCGCCATCAGCCGCTCGCGTGGCCGCTCACGTCTTGGCAGGTCTTTGACTCGCATCCGCAACCTCCAGAACGGTTGTATCAACGAGCACCGACAACCTCGGCCTGACCAGGGAGAACCGCCTGGAATGTCGGCAGGAGACGCATTTGAGAGCTGCGGTCTAGTTGACGAAGCTTGATGTTGCTTCCGTCACATCGAGGCCCGGGTGGCGGCGCTCGGCTTCGGCGCGCCCGCCAGTGGTCTGGACGGTTGTGGTGGCCGGGACAACGGTGGTCCGCACGATCGCAGTCTGTGCGTATGTGGTCTGGATAGCCCCTGTCTGTACGGTCGAGCTCCGGACGGTCACAGCTGGAGGGGCGCAGATCCGGCCGCGGTTCTGAACGCTTGCAGTCTGGACACCCGCAGGCCGAGACGGAAACCTCTAAAGCGCAACCCTGAGGCCGCAGGTTGGGCCGGAGATCCCGTGACGTGCGGATACTTGGGTCTCAGGTCGGTTTGAGGGGCGTGACGTGCGGACTCTTGGCTCTCAGGTCGGTTTGGGGGGCGCGTAACGCGCAGGGTCCTGAGCCTCAGGTCGATTCGGGGGTGGCGTAACGCGCAGGTTCCGGAGCCGCGGGCTGGCTGCGAGCCCGTCTGAAGCCGCAGGTTGGTTTGGGGGCGCGTGACATACGGACTCTGAAGCAGCCGGGGACGCGGAGATCCCGCAACGCGAGGGCCACGACGCCCCGGACCAGAATGAAACCTCGCACCTCAAGGCCCTGAAGCCGCGGAAATCGGCTCAGCGACAAGTCGTGATGCTGCGGGCGATCGGCCGAACGTGCGGCGAAGTGTCAGCCCAATGGCCGTCTGGCTGAGCTCCAGGCCGAAGAGGCGGGTATCGGCCCGGAGCTCTCACATTCGCTCAAACAGGCATGCTGTACATGATCCGGAAGCGGTCGCCCGGGATCACGATGTCGCTGGTCTCCACCGGGCGGTCGCCTGCCCAATGGGTGCGTTCCACGTGCAGGACGTGGATGCCCGCAGGTAGGTCGAGGGCGTCGCTCTCCGCGGGGCGGGGAACGCGAGTGTGCACGCTTTCGACGATCTCCGTGATCTTTATTCCATGCGCGTACATTCTGGCGACCAGGCTGCGCCGCTCCTCCTCCGTGTGGGCGGCGAACTCCAGGGGCTCGTACGAGGTGGCGAGCTGGAGCGGCCTGCCGTCGCCGCGGAAGACATAGTGCGTCCTCGTCAGGGTGGTCGATTCGTCGAGCCGTAGCCGTCTGGCGATGTCGGGTCCGGCCTCGGCGGGTTCGCTGTGCCAGTCCCACGTCACGCGCCGGCCCTGGGACTGCAGGTCGGCGGCGAATGGGGCGGGATGATCGAGGAAGCGCCATCGGTGCAATGGGGAAAGGTCGGGGCGTTCTCTGACGTAATGACCCGATCCCACGCGGCCGATGATGAGGCCTTCGCCTGCCAGCACGCGCAGGGCGTGGCGGGCTGCGGTCTCGCCGACCTGATACTTGCGGGTCAGCTGCGCCCGTGAGGGAATGGGCGCGCCGGGGGGAAGGGTGCCGTCGGTGATCTGTCGCCGAATGTCTTCGACGACACGCAGGTAGACCGGATCTGAGGTGGCCACTAGTCCATCCCTGAGGGTTCGTGTGAGGCGTTGCCCCATGTTGCCGTATTCGGCAGGTAACCGACCGTCATCGAGGACACTTGGAGCCCCAACTTTGCGGCAGTGGAAAATTATCGGAGAAACCCTGTAACGCCGATGTAAGGGCAGCCGATTCTTCGGTAGAGGTCGTCGATGTGTGTACCCCCGAGCACATATCGGCGGCCTCTTCCCATGCGTGGCTCAGAGGTCGCTTGCGCGGGCGTTGCCCGGTGCCGCACCCGGTTCGGCGGATTTGGGATATGTACGGGACGTCTGTGGACGTCATGACGTCTGTGCGTGGCATGTCGAGCTGCGGCCGTACGGCATGCGCCTGGCGTGCCATGAAGTCTGCTCTGTGGTCCTGGTGATCACTGCGACCGAATATCCGATGATCGAGTTCTGGGCTCGCAGTCAGCTCCACGCGGACGCTCGGACGCTTGGAACAGCGCGTCGAGGGCGGTTGGACATGCCCTGAGAGACCAGGGAACGGCATGACAACAGGCGACTCCAGGCAGGCAAAGCGGGGTGGCGGCGTCCACCGCTTTTGCGAATCCAGGTAGCGTTCGCACTATGGCTTCGCCAACTGGAACCACCGACGCGCCCTTCGGCCGTATGTTGACCGCCATGGTCACGCCGTTCACTCCTGACGGTGCGGTCGATTACGACGCCGTGCGGCGCCTGGCCACCTATCTGGTGGACGAGCAGCGCAACGACGGCTTGATCGTCAGTGGGACGACCGGAGAGTCGCCCACCACCTCTGATGACGAGAAGGAGCGCATTCTGCGCACCGTACTCGAAACGGTGGGTGATCGAGCGACGGTGGTGGCCGGGGCAGGCACCAATGACACGCATCACAGCATCTCGCTCGCCAAGGCCGCGGCCCGCGCGGGTGCTCACGGGCTGCTCGTGGTGACGCCGTATTACAACAAGCCTCCGCAAGAGGGCCTGTATCAGCACTTCGCTGCCGTGGCCGATGCAACCGGCCTTCCGGTGATGCTCTATGACATCCCCGGACGCAGCGGTGTGCCGATCAAGATCGAAACCTTGATCCGGCTCGCACAGCACGAGCGCATCGTGGCCGTTAAGGACGCGAAGGGCGATCTGTTCCTTGGCAGCCAGGTGATGGCGATGACCGATCTCGCCTTCTATTCGGGCGACGATTTGCTCAACCTGCCCTGGCTCTCGGTTGGAGCGGCAGGGTTCGTCAGCGTTGTCGGCCATGTGGTCGGCGCTGACCTGGCTCGCATGATCGACCTGTACAGGAACGGCGACGTCGTTCAGGCGCTCGCAGTGCACCGCCAAGTGGCGCCCGTGGTCGAAGGGATCATGTTGAGCGCGGGCGGCGCGATCATGGCCAAGGCGGCACTGGGCATGGTAGGAGTGCCGGTCGGACCGGTGCGGCTGCCGTTGGTGGCCGCGACAGAGAAGCAGATCGCCGAGCTGCGTGCTTGCCTGGTGGCCGGCGGGGTGAAGTTGACAGACGCATAGGAACGGGGAGGAACCGGGAGTTTTGAGAACACGATTTGACCATGGGGGCCGGCTATGAGCCATCCACATCCTGAGCTGGGCCCCCCGCCGACGCTGCCGGAGGGCGGCCTGCGCATTGTCGCGCTGGGCGGGCTGGGTGAGATCGGCAGGAACATGGCCGTCTTCGAATACGAGGGCCGGTTGCTGATCGTCGACTGCGGGGTGCTTTTCCCCGAGCCGGACCAGCCAGGCGTCGACCTGATTCTGCCCGACTTCGAATACATCAGGGATCGGCTCGACGATGTCGAGGCGGTCGTCCTGACGCACGCGCACGAAGACCACATCGGCGCCGTGCCATACCTGCTTCGCGAGCGGCGTAACATCCCGCTCATCGGATCCAAGCTGACGCTGGCCTTCATCGAAGCCAAGCTCACCGAACACCGGATCCAGCCGACCAAGATCGAGGTGATCGAGGGCGAACGGCACAGGTTCGGGCCGTTCGACTGCGAGTTCCTGGCGGTCAACCACTCGATCCCGGACGCGCTGGCGGTGGCCATCAGGACGCCTGCCGGCATCGTGCTGCACACCGGCGACTTCCGCATGGACCAGTTGCCCAGCGACGGCCGCCTCACCGACCTGGGCGGGTTCGCCCGTCTTGGTACCGAGGGCGTCGACCTGCTGATGTCCGACTCGACCAACGCAGAAGTGCCCGGGTTCGTCACCAGCGAACGGGAGATCGCGCCGGTCATCGACGAGGTGATCCGTACCTCGGAGCAGCGGGTCATCGTGGCCAGCTTCGCGTCGCACGTACACCGTATCCAGCAGGTCCTGGATGCGGCGGCCAAGCATGGCCGCAAGGTCGCCCTGGTCGGGCGGTCGATGCTGCGCAACATGGGCGTGGCCCGCGATCTCGGCTATCTCAAGGTGCCGCCGGACCTGATCGTCGACTCGCGCGACATCGAGGAATGGCCGCCGGAGGACGTGGTGCTCGTCTGCACAGGTTCGCAGGGCGAGCCAATGGCGGCGCTGTCGAGGATGGCCAACCGGGATCACCCGATCCGCATCGCCGAGGGTGACACCGTCCTGCTGGCTTCGTCGCTGGTGCCGGGCAACGAGACCGCCGTCAACAAGGTGATCAACGGGCTCACCCGTTGGGGGGCCCGGGTCGTACACAAGGGCAACGCCAAGGTGCATGTCTCCGGGCATGCGGCCGCCGGCGAGCTCCTCTACGTGTTGAACCTGACCCGTCCGTCGAACTTCATGCCCGTGCACGGCGAATGGCGGCACCTGCGCGCGCACGCCAAGCTCGCCGCGCTCACCGGCGTGCCCGACGATCACATCGTGATCGCGGAGGACGGCGTGGTGGTCGACCTGGTCGACGGCAGGGCGAAGATCGTCGGTGCGGTTCACGCCGGGTATGTCTACGTCGACGGCTCGTCCGTCGGTGAGATCACCGACACCTCGCTGAAGGACCGCAGGATCCTCGGCGACGAGGGCTTCATCTCCGTCGTCGTGGTGGTCGACTCCAGCACCGGCAAGCTCACCGGCGGGCCGGAGATCCACGCCCGTGGCTCCGGCATCGACCCGGCGCAGTTCGAGCAGTTCATTCCACAGATCGAGAAGGCGCTCGAGGAGAAGGCCGCCGACGGAGTCGTCGACATGCAGGAGATCCGCCGGGTGGTTCGCCGCACGGTCGGGCGCTGGGTGAGCGACACCTACCGCCGCCGTCCGATGATCATCCCCGTGGTGCTCGAGGTCTGACCTCCGCATGGGTACGGCAGGCACGCGCGCCTGCCGTACCTCTGGGAGCCGTTCCGGATACAGGTTCGATGTCGTCTGGTGGTCTGCCGGACAGCAACGGCGTACCGACCGGCCGGTCGACCAGCCAGCGGTCAGCGTCCTGGCCGACAGGTCGGCTGATCGACGAACGTTTCGATCCACCGTGGACGGTCGGTTGAACACTGCCTGGACGGTTGGTGGGCACGGTCGGTTGAGCATGGTTGGTTGATAACTGCCTAAACGATTGGTGGGCACGGTTGGTTGAAGACCGCCCGGACGGTCTGCTGAGCATGGTCGGTTGAACACTGCCTCGACAGTCGGCAGGTCGGTTGACGACCGCCCGGACGGTCGGTTCAGCGAGCGTCTCCACTGGCCTGATCGAGTCACCGTTGTGTCCGCTCGTTTCGCTGGCTCCGCGTCCCCGTCAACGCGGTGTGTCAGCAGGTCACGCGTCCCTCCGGCGCATCAGCCATGCGCCGGCGAGCAACGGCAGCACGGCATAGGCGATCAGCACCATGACCGCCGCTACAGGCGGGAGCAGCGAGCCGTATACCGAATGGGTGAGATCGTCGCCGGTTATCTCACGCGGGAGGGCTCCGATCTGCACCGAGCCGATCCGTTCGCTCCATGGCTCAGGCAGGTTGCCCACGATGATCGGGATCACGTACACGAGACCCACGAGGAGCGTGATGGCTCCCGCCGTGGAGCGTAAGGTCGCGCCCAATCCCAGCCCGAGCAGCGCGAACACCACCACGGAGAGGCTCGAGGTGACAAGCGTCGGCAGTTTGTCGAGGAAGGGCGTCGTGTAGGAGCCGCGAAAGCGGTCGCCGATCATCCAGCGGGCGGCGAAGTAGGTCCCGAACACGACGAGCGGACCGGTCACCAGGCCGAGCAGACCCACGATCGCGGACTTTCCTGCCAGGACCGGCCAGCGTCTTGGCACGATGGCGAGGCTCGTCCTGATCAGGCCTGTTGCATATTCCGACGTAATGGTAAGTACGCCGAAGACGCCCATGCAGAGCTGTGGCACGATCAGCACCACCTCCTCCAGGTCCGCGATGCTGGCATGGGCCTGTCGTTCGGGGGTGGTGCTGTCGTACATCCCGACCGCCGCCCAGGCGACCGCGATGCCCAGCAGGATGCCGCCCAGACTGAGCCCCAGAGCCAGATAACTGGAGCGAACGGTGCGAACCTTCAGCCATTCCGACGCGAGCACGCTCACGCGTCTCTCCTTCTGAACAGATAGAAACCCGCCGCGAGTGCGACGATCGCATATGTGGCGAGGACCAGGAGCGCGGCCCAGGGCGGCAGGAAACCGTCGCCCAGCCGTCTGGAGAGCCGCTGGTCGGCGATCTGAGGCACGAGGTTGGGCAGCATGAGCGCGGCCACGCGAGTGTTCCACGGCGCAGGCAGGTAGTTGGCTATGCCGGGCATGACGAACAGGAGCGACACCACCGAAACGATCGCCGCCGCTGTGGATCGGGTGGCTACCCCTAGGCCTAGGCCCACCAGTGCTAGCACAGTCACCGACAGTCCGGAGGCGAGCAGCATGGGTAGGTCGTTGGCCACGGAGGACTCGTTGAACTGCAAGTGGCGGTCGCCCGCCATGAGGCGGCTCGTGACGTACGTGAGAATGATGATCGAGTTGGCGGCGACGAATGTAACGGCGGCGACTACGCCGGCCTTGGCCAGTAATAAGGTTCCTCGCTTGGGAACGGCGGTGAGGGTCGTGCGGATCATGCCGCTGGTCTGCTCCGCGGTGATGGCCAGCACGCCGAGGACCGCCAGGCTGATCTGGACGAGTGGCAGGAAACCCTGCTCGGGCGCCGCCGCTCGCAGTGATCCGCGTTCGTCCGCCAGACCGCTGACGTAGAAAGTCCAGATCATGCCGAGAACCACCGTGAGCGCAGCCACTCCGAGCGCGTGATAGGTCGAGGTGACCGAGCGCAGCTTCAGCCATTCGGAAGACAGGATTGCTCTCATCGTGCGGCTCCGTACTCCACGCTGCTCGCCGTCAGCGCGAGGTAGGCGTCTTCGAGCGACGGGTAGCGCTCGGTGAGCTCCGCCACAGTGGCTTCCGTGATCAGCTTGCCTTGGCCGACGATGATGATGCGTTCGGCGGTCAGTGCCATTTCGCTCATCAGATGGCTGGAGAGCAGGACAGTCCTGCCTTGCTTGGCCAATGAGCGCATTAAGTCGCGAATCCAGCGCACCCCGTCGGGATCGAGTCCGTTGACCGGTTCGTCGAACATCAGCGTGCCCGGGTCGCCGATCAGGGCGGCCGCGATGCCGAGGCGCTGTTTCATGCCGAGTGAGAAGCCGCCCACCCTTTTGCGCGCCACACCGGCTAGACCGACCTGTTGGAGGACCTCGGATACCCGCGTCGCACTGATGTCGTTGGTGCGGGCCAAGCACAACAGGTGGTTGTAGGCGCTGCGGCCGCCGTGCACAGCGCTCGCGTCGAGCAGCGCGCCCACCTCGCGCATGGGCCTGCTCAGCGAGGTGTATCGTCGCCCGTTGACGAGTGCCTCGCCCGAGGTCGGGGAGTCGAGGCCGAGGATCAGCCGCATCGTGGTGGACTTGCCGGCACCGTTGGGACCCAGGAACCCGGTCACGTGGCCGGGCTCTACATTGAAGGAGAGATCGTCGACGGCGAGTGTGTCGCCGTAGCGTTTGGTGAGGCGGTTGAGTTCGATCACGCGGTAAAGAATGAGGTACGGCGGTCGTTCGTCACATCGGACCACGGTCCGAACCTCAAGGTCAGACCCTGGTCTGACGTGCGAGCCCACCGTCAACCACTACGGTCAACGCGTGAACGACTCCCACTCCTTCTTCACCGCTCGCTTGAGTCATCGTCAGTTGATCGCGCTGGACCTGCTGGCAGGGTTGGGCTTCTCTCTCATGTTCCTCACGGCGTCGACGGGTGGGTCGCACCTGCCGCCGTGGGCGAGGCTGGCTCTTATCCTGGGGCTGGGTATGCCGCTGGTGCTGCGCAGAATCTGGCCGTTGCCTGTTTTCTGCCTCATGCTGACGCTCTCCATCGTGGTCGCTGTGGTGTTAGGGGTGTCGTTCGCCTATATTTCGCCTGCCTATGCGCTCTATATCGTCGCGCTGGGCGATGCCCGGGGCGCGTGGGTCCCAACCTCGGCGATCGGCGTGCTCACTCTGGTCACGCTGGTCGGAATGGTGGTCGCCGGCGCTGCGCCGCAGCAGGCGGGTCCCGCGTGGTTTCCGAATATCGACGGGCCGCTCATCGGCGTGGCAGCGCTGGGCGGCGCGTGGACGGTCGGGCGAGCCGTACGAGAACGAAGACACTATGCGGCGCGTGACGCCGAGCGCCTGGCCGAACAGGCCGTGACAGAGGAGCGGCTGCGCATCGCCCGCGAACTGCACGATGTCGTCGCGCACAGCGTGGGGTTGATCGCGGTCAAGGCAGGCGTGGCAAATCATGTGATGGGCACCAGACCAGAAGAGGCGCACGATGCGTTGCGGGTGATCGAGACCGCTAGCCGGAGCGCGCTCGTCGAGATGCGCCACTTGCTCGGCGTCCTCCGCTCAGACGAGACGCCCGACCGTGGCCCCGCTCCCGACCTCGGTGGCCTTCCGGGGTTGGCCGAGCAGGCCAGGTTGGCGGGAGTAGAGGTGGAACTGGATCTCCGGTTGGCGACAGGAGAAGGCCGTGGCAGCGGAGACGATGGCGGACTTCCTTCGCGGATTGATCGTGCGGCCGGCAGTGGCGCGCCCGCTGCTGCGACGGACGGCAGGGTCGCTCACGCTGCTGCGGCGACCAGTAGCGAGTGCGCAGACCGGGGCAGCGCAACCCTAGATGGTGCTGACGCCCCGATCAGAGGCGGTAGGCCAGCCGGGGGGCGGGCTGACGGTCGGACTGATGCCCAGGTGAGGGCTGGCCGACGAGCCCAGGGCAGCGAGGAGGGTGGAGCAGGCAGTCGCGGGGGAGAAGATATCTCGCGGCTCGGGGTGGAGTTGCCGGAGGGCGTGGAGTTGTCGGTCTATCGGATCGTCCAGGAGGCGCTTACCAATGTGGTGAAGCATGCGGCACCGGCGCGGTGCCGGGTGTCGGTGGTCGCCGATATGCGGGAGGTGCGGATCGAGGTGATCGATGACGGTCCTGGTCGCCGCACGCTGCCGGTAGAGGGGACGGGGCACGGGCTGATCGGAATGCGAGAGCGGGTCATGATGTACGACGGGGTGTTCGAGGCAGGGCGTCTGCCTGGGCGAGGGTTTCGGGTGTCGGCCCAGTTGCCTTATGGAGGCACTTCATGATTCGTGTCCTTGTCGCCGATGATCAGGCGTTGCTCCGGGGGAGCTTCAGGGTGTTAGTCGACTCGGAGCCCGATCTGATGGTCGTCGGCGAGGCTGCGACGGGAGTCGAAGCGGTGGCCGTTGCTCTGGATGAGAGACCCGATGTGGTCCTTATGGATGTACGGATGCCGGAAATGGATGGCATCGAGGCCACGAGGCGCATCGGTGATGTGGCTCGGGTCCTGATCGTGACCATGTTCGACCTCGACGCCTACGTTTACGACGCGCTCCGTGCCGGGGCCAGCGGGTTCCTGCTCAAGGACACCCCGCCGGCCGATCTGGTCGCCGCCATTCGGGTGGTCGCGAGCGGTGAGGCGCTGCTGGCTCCGACGGTGACGCGTAGGTTGATCGAGGAGTTCACCCGCACGCCGGCATCGCTAGAGGTCAAGGGGCTTCAAGGAGTTACGGAGCGGGAGCGGGAGGTTCTCACATTGATCGCTCGGGGTCTTTCCAATAGCGAGATCACCGCCCATCTTCACCTCAGCCTGGCGACGGTCAAGACTCACATTGGTCGCTTGCTGGCCAAGCTCGATGCGCGGGACCGGGCACAGCTCGTCATCGTGGCATACGAGAGCGGGCTCGTTTCTGCGCTTCGTTCAGGAGAGAGGCGGGAGCGCAGGTGAGGTTGGGGCTGTTGATCGAAGGCTTGGGCAGCGCAGGTGAGGTCGAGGTTGTTGATCCGAGGTTGGGGGGCGCAGGATCTTAGTGATGGTCCGGTAGCGTCCCGGGAGTGACCGATGTGAGGGTTGTCTTCCGGAAGTACGGCGGGGCGTTGCACTGGAATCATCCCGCGAAGGTGCTGGGCGAGGATGAGCACGGGGTGTGGGCCGCGGCGCCGAAAGGGACTGTTGCCCGTAAGGGGGAGGGGCCGCCGGTGGTGTGGAAGACCACGGCCATCATGCTGTTCCCGCGTGACGGGTGGTGGACGGCGTCTTTCAACTCGCTGCCTAATCGGGCTGAGGTGTATGTGGACGTCACTACCGTTCCCGAGTGGCGTGACGATGAGGTGACCATGCTGGATCTCGACCTTGACGTGATCAGGATGCGGGATGGGCGGCTGATTTTGGACGATGAGGACGAATTCGCTGAGCACCAGGTGTTACTGGGATATCCGGAACAGATGATCGCGCGGGCGGAGGAGACAGCCAGGTGGTTGATGGGCGCGGTGGGAGAGCGGCAGGGGCCGTTCGCGGGTGCCCATTTGAGGTGGCTCGATCGGATGGGTGGAGCAACGCGAGCTGAGTAAGTGCGGGGCTGTCTCCGGGGATTACCGGCGTGGGAGGCCTCTGCGGGCGCGTGGAGAATGCGGCGGGCCTTGAGAACCCGTGGACCTGCTGGAAGGCGCCCGGGGATAGGTAGAGACCGTGGACTTTGGAAGAGGTCCGGGAAAGGTAGAGACGGTCGGTCGGGCAGCGAAGTCCTGGGGCGGCGGGCGTGGTCGGTCGGGCCGTGGAGTCGTGTTCGGTGATGTGGGTCGGGCGACCACGTGGACGCCGGGGTGTGCGTTGTCGACGACACGTGAATACTGACCCCCTAGAACCCGCGCGTCGATCGGGGGTCAGGATTCGAGCGTCGCTGACATGCGTCTCAGGCGCTGATGCGGCAGCTGGGAGGGGTTGCCCGTAACGCGTTCACAGACCAGATTGGACCGGCGCGGACCAGCCCCGCTGCGTCGGCTCGGGCACCAACAGCTTCCACTACAACGGACAAACGCGTGAAAGCCGTGGACGCCGAGAGAAGCCACAGGACTGCGGACCGGGATGAAGTCGTACACGCGAGGGGTAGAGGGCCCCGCCAAAGAGCGAGGCCCGGGGTTCGTGCGTTCGTCAGCGGATGAGGCGTAGGGCTTCGGCCATGGAGGCGAGACGGCCGGGGGAGGCGAGGCCGGCGTGGTAGAGGTGGAAGTCCGTGGCGCCTGCCTTGGCGTACGTTCTGAGCTGTTCGGCGAGTGCCTGGCCGTCGGCGGGGCGTGGGGGAAGGGCCAGGACGTACGCGCCCACTCGCTGGCCGGGATTGCAGAGTTCGCCGAGCCTGGCCAGACGGGCGGCGTCCGAAGTCGGGTCGCCCCAGCAGTTGCCCACCAGGACCTCCGCTCCGGGTTCGCCGGTGGGGAGGGCGGCGAATGAGCTGGCTGCCCACGGGTCGGGGTTGGCGTGCAGGGTGATGGGGACGTTCGGCGCGGTCTCGCGGGCCACGGCGACGAGGCGGGTGCGTAGTGAGGCCGACAGCTCGACGCGTACGGCTCGGATGTCGTCGGCGAGGGGGCCGAGAGCGGCCTCCACGGTCGCAGGAGACAGCGGCGACGCAGTAGATGCCGGTGATGCGGATGTCGGGGATGCGGAGGCCGTGGAGGCCGCGGATGCGGAGGCGGGGGCGACAGAGGTCGGTGCGGGAGAGGTTGCGGTTCCAGGGGGAGGAGCGTCGATGGCCGCGCGGACGCGTTCTCTGGTGCCCTCCGGGTAGCGGGGTGCGCAGGCCGTGCAGAAGCAGAGCGTCAGCAGGTCACTGTGTACGGACGTCCAGTCGGCGCCCGCCGTCTTCTCGTGCACGCTCTGGTGCCCGAACCCCATGGGGCCGCACGCCTCAAGGATGAGCCCATCGGGCTCTCCGACGGTCAGGATCTCGCTGACCAGATGTTCGCAGTACTCGACCACGTCCTCGAAAGCGGGGCACAACGCATATGGATAGCGATCGCCGAATGCGTTACGCACCACCAGGTCAGGGTGTACGCCGCCCAGGAATGAGTTGTGCGTCAACACCGTCCACGCGTGTACCTGCAGTCCGACGGCCTTCAGGGCGTCTCGGGCCCGCAGGTAGGCGTCCGTGGGCGTCCAGGTCGGGGAGGCCGGTGTCAGGCGTCCCCAGGAGGAGGGGCGCACTGGCAGGTAGAAGGCCGAATAGGGGACATCCAGCACTCGGTGCGCGGGGTGATACGGCGTTGCCGCGCGGGTGGAGTGATAGCTGGCCGCCACCGCCACGGCCTCGACGCCCAGCTCCGCGAGGCGCGAAGGGGCCGACGGGTCGCCGACGATATCCCAGGGGTAGGCGTAGGCCACGTTCACCAGCGCGGTCTCCTCGCAGAGAAAGCAGGCTCGAAGCGCTGCATGTAGGTGGTGTCGTCGCGTTCGGTGATTCCGCACGCGAGATATTGCTCGTGCATCACGGCCAAGGCGTCGCGGTCCAGTTCGAGGCCGAGGCCGGGCCCGTCGGGGACGGGTACGGCGCCGTCGACGAACCGCAACGCGCCTGGCGCGACTACATCCTGCCCGTTCTGCCACGGTGTGTGGGTGTCGCAGGCGTGGGTGAGATTGGGGGTGGCGGCGGCCAGGTGGGTCATGGCGGCCAGGCTGATCCCGAGGTGGGAGTTGGAGTGCATGGACAGCTCCAGCCCGAACGTGTCACACAGCGCGGCGATATGCGAGGAACGTACGAGCCCGCCCCAGTAGTGGTGGTCGAGCAGCAGCACGCCGATCGCTCTGGCGGCGATGGCGGGCGGCAGGTGCTCGGGTGTCACCACGCACATGTTGGTGGCCAGCGGCATCGGCACCTCGGCGGCGACCTTCGACATGCCGGGAATGCCCGGCGTGGGGTCCTCCAGATACTGCAGGCTGCCTTCCAGCGCCTGTCCTACCTGGATGGAGGTCTCGACGGTCCAGGCGGCGTTCGGGTCGAGGCGGAGCGGCACGCCCGGGAACGCCTCCCGCAGGGCTATGATCGCCTCGACCTCTTCCTGAGGTGCGAACACGCCGCCTTTGAGCTTGATCGACGCGAATCCATACTCTTTGATCAGCATCGACGCCTGGTCGACCAGCCCCGCCGGGTCGAGCGCCGCGCCGAACCTGTCGGGCTCGCCGCCCGGATGCCCCGCCCACTTGTAGAAGAGATAGGCGCTGTACGGTACGGCGTCGCGCACTCGGCCGCCCAGCAGGTCGACCACGGGCACGCCGGCTGCCTTGCCGCGAATGTCCAGGCAGGCCACCTCGAAAGCGGCGAACACCCGATCGATGCTCTTCTCCTGGGTCGCGGCCCCGGTCAAGCCATGCATGTCCGTCACCACGTCGCCGACGATCGCGCTGATCCTGGCGTACATCTCGTTCGTCGCATGCACGTCCACGCCGATCAGTGCCTCGGCGCATTCGCGTACCTTGGTGAGATGTCCCAGGTCACCGTACGTCTCGCCGAGGCCGCTCAACCCCTCGTCGGTGACCACCTCGACGATCGTCCGCAGCGCCCAGGGTTCGTGCACCCCGGCGGCGTTCAGCAGTGGCGGATCCCTGAAGGCTACGGGGGTGACGTGGATCTGCCGGATGATCATATGACCGCCGTCCATATATGTGAACACGTGCCAGGTTTGTGGACAGGTTGCGGCAACTGTAAGAATCAACATGAAGAAGTGTCAAGACTCCGAAGGGCCATTCGATGATCTACGGACACGACCCCAGGACCGGCGAGGCCGTGGGCACCGCCCTGCCTGAGACCGACCGAGCCGGGGTCGACCTGGTGGTTTCCGCTGCCGCGGCCGCGGGCGCGGCCTGGCGGGCGACGCCGGCCGCCGAACGGGCCGAAGCGCTGGAGGCCGTTGCCGACGCGCTCGCCGCGAAGGTGGACGAGCTGTGGCAGACCGCCGACAGCGAGACCGCGCTGGGAGAGGCCCGGCTACGCGGTGAGGTCGCTCGTACGGCCGGGCAGTTCCGGCTGTTCGCCCAGGTGCTCAGGGACGGCGGCTACGTCGACGCCATCATCGACCACGCCGATCCCTCGGCCACCCCGCCCAGGCCCGACGTACGCCGGATGAAGCAGCCACTGGCCGGTGTGGTCGCGGTGTTCGCGGCGAGCAACTTCCCGTTCGCGTTCTCCGTGGCGGGTGGCGACACCGCCTCGGCGCTGGCCGCCGGTTGCTCGGTCGTCGTGAAGGCGCATCCTGGCCACCCGAACACTTCCGAGCAGGTCGCCCGCATCGTCCGCAAGGCTCTGCCGTACCCCGATCTGCTGGGGCTGGTGCAGGGCATGCAGGCGGGCGCCGACCTGGTGCAGCATCCGAGCGTGGTCGCGGCCGGATTCACCGGGTCCGTCGCGGGTGGCAAGGCGATCCAGGGGCTGATCGACGAGCGGGAGGTGCCGATCCCGTTCTTCGGCGAGTTGGGCAGCGTCAACCCGGTCGTGGTGCTGCCGTCCGCGCCCGTGGCGGAGGTGGCCACCGGGTTCGCCGCGTCGCTGACGATGGGGGTCGGGCAGTTCTGTACGAATCCCGGGCTGATGTTCGTGCCGGAGAACGACGAGCTGCGCAAGGCGCTGGTCGCGGCCGTCGAGGGCACCACCGGCGGGCCGATGCTGGCCGAGCGGATCAGGGACGGTTACGTGGGCGGGCTGCAGCGGCTCGGCGAGCTGCCGCTCCTGGCCGAGGGCAAGGCGGGGGAGGGGACCTGGGCGGTCACGCCCAAGGTGTTCACCACGGATCTCGACTCGTTCGCGGAGAAGCTGCCGGGCATCGGCGAGGAGTGCTTCGGGCCGGCGTCGATCGTCGTGACTTATCGCGAAATTTCGGATCTGCGGCCGGTGCTGGAGCGGCTGGATGGGTCGCTGACGGCCACCGTGCACGCCACCGACCCCAGCGAAGCCGGTGAGGTCGTCGAGGTGCTCGGGCGCAGGGCCGGGCGGTTGATCTGGAACGGATGGCCCACCGGGGTGGCGGTGTGCTGGGCGATGCATCACGGCGGTCCGTGGCCGGCTTCGACGGCGGCCGCGCACACGTCGGTCGGCGCGACGGCCATCGACCGGTGGCTGGTGCCGACGGCGTACCAGGACTGGCCGGAGGAGCTGCTCCCGGAGGAGCTCAGGGACGGCAACCCGCTGAGTGTTCCGCGCCGGGTGGATGGTGCGCCGGGGCGTTAGGGGCGGGAGTGACGCAGGGACGCGCCCCGGGCGTCTGGAGGTGGAGGGGCGCGTCTTCCTGCCTGGGTTGGTGTTCAGAGGGGTGGAGGGGAGCTGTCTCGTCCGAGGGCGAGGGTGACGCCGAGGGCGAGGGTGGCGTCGAGGGCGAGGGTGGCGCCGAGGGCGAGGGAGAGGTCAGGGGAGAAGGCGAGGTCGGGGTTGAGGGCGAGGCAGGGTCGGTTGATGGGCGGGGTCGAGGGCGGGGTCGAGGGCGAAGGCAGGGTCGGTTGATGGGCGGGGTCGAGGGCGGGGTCGAGGGCGAAGGCAGGGTCGAGGGCGAGATTGAGGGCGAGGGCGAGACGCCAGAAGGCCGGTTAGACCCCGGCGATCTCCAAGCCGATCGCGAGGATCCGTTCCAGCTCCGCCAGATCCGCAGCGGACGGATCGACCAACGGCGCCCGTACCCCGCCGACCGCCAGCCCCCGCAACCGCACCCCCGCCTTGACCAGCGACACCGCGTACCCCGGCACCCGATCGCGCAGCTCCACCAGCGGCAGGTAGAAGTCGGTCAGCAGCCGCTGCACCAGCACCTCGTCATCCCCGGTCACCGCCTTGTGAAAGGCCAGCGCGATCTCCGGCGCGAAGGCGAAGACCGCGCTGGAGTACAGCGTCACGCCCAGCCCCCGGTAGGCGGGGACGGTCAGCTCGGCGGTGGGCAGTCCGTTGAAGAACGTGAACTCCCGGTCCGTGGACCGGCGCACGGTCAGGATGATGCGCTGGAGCAGGTCGAAGTCGCCGAGCCCGTCCTTGAAGCCGATGATCTCGGGCACCTGGGCCAGGGTGGCCACGGCCGAGGGGGAGAAGCGGGCGGTGCCGCGCTGGTAGATGATGACGGGCAGCCCGCCGGCCGAGGCCACCTCGCGTACGTAGTGGACCAGACCGTCCGGGGGAGCGGTGACCAGGTAGGGGGGCATCAGCAGCAGGCCGTCGGCTCCGTTGTCCGCCGCCGCGCGGGCGAGCGCCTTGGCGGTGGGCAGTGGGCCGCCCGCGCCGGAGAAGACGGGCACCCGGCCGCCGGTGGCGGTCACTGACGCGGCCACGACCTTGGTGTAGTCGGCGAGGTCGAGCGCGTTGAACTCGCCTGTGCCGCACGCGGTGAACACTCCTCCGGCCCCGGCGGCGACTCCCTGGGCGACGTGCTCGGCCACTAACTGTTCGGCTATGTCGCCATCGGTGCTGTAGGGGGTCACGGGAAAGAAGAGAACACCATCTAGCCGCATCAACGATCCTTCCTAGCGGATGCCCTCCCGGCGAAGAGTGGCAGCCAGCTTGCGAGTGTGTTTGATCACCGCATCGGTGATCTTCTCGACCTCGGCGGGTGCCAGGCCCGCCGGCATCGAGCAGCTGATCGCGTCCGTGGCGGGGATCCGGTAGTCGACGGCCACCGCCACGCACGCCACGCCGGGGGTGCCCTGCTCGCGTTCATAGGCCCAGCCGCGGGTGCGTACCTGGTCGAGCTCGCCGATCAGCTTGGCCGGATCGGTGAAGGTGTGCTCGGTGATCGGCTCCAGCGGGTCGGGCAGCAGGGCCGCGACCTCGTCGTCGGTGAGCTGGGCGAGCAGCACCTGGCCGAGGGCCGTGACGTGGGCGGGCAGCCGCCGGCCCACCCTCGGGATCACGTGGTGCGCCTCCCGTGACTCCCTGGTCGCCAGGTAGAGGACGTGCGCTTCGTCGCGACGGGCGAAATGTGCGGTCTGGCCGGTCTCCGCGCGCAGGTCCTCCAGCGTCTCCTGGGCCAGCGGTAGCGCGGGGTCCTTGTCGAGGTAGGCGGTGCCGGTCAGCAGCGCGTGCGGGCCGATGCCGAAGGAGGACCTGGCGGAGTCGGTCTCGACCCAGTTCAGCTCGACGAGCGTGCGCATCAGGGCGTGAAGCGAGCTGCGTGGGAATCCCGTGTGCTGCTGGAGCTCCGACAGTGTCAGGGTCTCGTGAGAGGCGGCCAGGGTCTCCAGGATGCGGACCGTCCGCTCGGCGGACTTGACTAGCTGGGGCTCCATACTCATCCCATCTCGACAGTGGCTTCAGATTGTCAGCATATGGGATCCCATCCAGATACATGGACATCTAACCCTTGATGGCGCCGCTGGTGAGGCCACGCATGAACTGCCGCTGGAAGGCCAGGAAGGCGATGATCGACGGCAGCAGCGCGAGCAGTGTCGCCGCGAGCAGTACGCCGATGCCGACCTCCTCGTCGGAGCGCAGCGAGCGCAGTGCGATGGGCAGGGTCCACATGCTGGACTCGGGTGCCACGATCAGCGGGAGCAGGTACTGGTCCCAGATCATGGTGAAGCCGAAGACGCCGATGACGCCGAGGGCGGGCCGGCACAGCGGCAGGATGATGCCGAAGAAGATGCGTAGCTCGCCCGCGCCGTCGATGCGCGCGGCCTCCTCCAGCTCGACCGGCACCTCCTTCATGAACTCGGTCATGACCAGGATGGAGAAGCCCCAGGCGCCGACGGGCAGGATCATGCCCGCGTACGTTCCGATGAGGTCCGCGTGGATGATGGGCATGTCGGCGAGCACCAGCGAGAGCGGGATCGCGATGATCTCCTCGGGTAGCATCATCGTCGCCAGCATGATCAGCATCACGAACGCCATGCCCCGGAACTTCTTGCGCGCGAGCGCGTAGGCGGCGAAGACGCTGACCAGCATCTGGAGCAGCAGCCCGAACCCGACCACCACGAACGAGTTGAACAGGTAGTGGTAGACGTTCTTCTTGCCGGCCTGGACGAAGTTCTCCAGGGTGAAGTCGTCGGGCCAGAGCGAGAAAGCGGTCGGGTCGAGTGTCTTGTTGAAGGCGCTGACCAGCAGCCCGACCAACGGCCCGGTGAAGACGATCACCATGAAGGCGTAGGCCAGAACCTTGCCGACCGTGGCCAGAGGGCCCCGCCTGGCCTCCAGGCCGAGCGCGCTGTCGAATCTCATCATGCGTTCTGCCTCCTGCGCATGACCTGGACCAGCACGGTGAGCACCAGGGTCGCCACGAACAACACGATCCCGCCGGCCGCTGCGATGCCCAGCTCGCTCTTCTGGAACCCGAGCTTGTAGATCAGGGTCATCAGCACTTCGGACGACCCGTTCGGCCCGCCGTTCGTCAGCACGTACACCTCGACGAAGACGCGCAGGCCGCGGATGGCGGCCAGGGTGAACAGGATCCAGAACACCGGGCGCAGCGCGGGCAGCGTGATGTGACGCAGCCGGTGCCACGTCGTGGCTCCGTCCACGGCGGCGGCCTCGTACAGCGTGCGGTCCACGCCGACCAACCCGGCCAGGAAGATCATCATGTCGTACGGTGTGCCGCGCCAGATGTTCATGCCCATGATCGACAGCAGCGAGGAGTGCTCGCTGGCCAGGAAGGGCTGCGGTTCCAGGGCGATCCAGCCGAGGATGCTGTTGACCATGCCGCTGTCGGCGGGGTGGTACATGATCCGCCAGACCTCGGCGACCGCCGCCATCGTGGTCACCACCGGCAGGAACGCCGCGGTCCTGATGAACCAGAGATAGCGGGCCGGTCCCTCGACGAGCAGGGCGAACACCAGCCCCAGGACCAGTGAGCCCGCCGTCGTGCCCAGAGCCAGCAGGACGCTGTGCCAGATCGCCGCCGTGAAGGCTTCGTCGGTCATGATCGTGGCGTAGTTGTCGAGGCCCACCCACCGGTCACCCAGGTACGGACGGACCTCGAAGAAGCTCATCCGCAGGCCCTCGAACATGGGGATGAACTTGAAGAACAGGAACAGCAGCAAGGCCGGCGACAGGAACGCCCACGCGATGAGGGTCCCCCGCCGCCGCATCCGCTTGGGACGGCGGCGGGGGGTCACCGTGCGGCTCCGCGCCTGGGTGAGCGTCGGAGTCATGATGCTTTCTGGGTCTGCAGTTCCTGGGTGAGCTTGGTGTTCAGCGTGTCCATCGCGGTCTTGACGTTGGCTGAGCAGTCGGCCCACACGGTGTTGATGGAGTCGGCGGAGTCCTGGCGGATCGGCGCCCAGTTCGGCACCGGCGGCGCGTAGACGGCGTTGGCGTAGGCCTCCTGGAACACCTTCCAGCGCGGATCCTGGCGTTCGGCGCCCAGGTCGACCTGGGAGTTGACCGGCAGGCGGACGATGGCGCCGTTGGCGTCCTTGTTCATGCCGATGCGCTGGCCGTCGGGGGAGACCGCGTACTCGGCGAACTTCTTCTGGCCCTCGACATTGTCGGAACCGGCCATCATGTAGACGTTCTCGCCCTCACCGAGGGTGCCGGGGCCGCCCGACGGGCCCTTGGGCACCGGTACGACCTCGATCTTGTCGGTCCCGATGCTCTTGACGAACCTGGCGAGCACGTACGGGCCGACCAGGTAGATGCCGCCCTGGCCCTTCTCGAACACCTCGTGGGTGACGGTCGTGTCGTTGCTGACCGCGCCCGGGTTGACGGTCTTGGCCTTGCAGAACTGGTCCTGCAGGTACTGGACCGCCTCCACGGTCTTGGGGTCGTTCACGATGGGCGAGAACTTGCCGCCGCCGTTGGCCTTCACGAAGTCGCCGCCGTTGGCGTAGATCAGCGAGGAGGCGTACCAGGAGGCGTAGCCGCGCTTGGTGCCCGCGGGGATGACGAAGCCGGCCGTGTCCTTCTGGCCGTTGCCGTCCGGGTCCTTGTCGGTGAAGGCCGCGGCCAGCTTGGCCAGGTCGTCCCAGGACTTGGGCGGCTCCATGCCGACCTTCTCCCGCCAGTCCTTGCGGATGATCAGGGCGAAGGCCTGGGCGGAGAACGGCGTGCCGTAGTACTTGCCGTCGGAGCCCTGAGCGGCCTTCCAGGCCTGCTCCGACACCTTGTCGCCGCCGGCGAGCTTGGCCTTGTCGACCTCCTGCAGCCAGCCCTGCGTGTGCATGTTGCCGAGTTGTGCCGTGTCATTGATGACGATGTCAGGTAGCTTCTTCTGAGCTGCCTGCTGTTGAAGCTTGGTCTCGAAGTCATCGAAGAGCGCGACGACCTTCGTCTTGATTCCGCTGGCTTTCGTGAACGCGTCGGCCAATTTCACGGCCGTTTTGGCGGAGTCGGAATCGGGCGCCTGCCTGATCCAGATCTCTAACGCGTCGTCGGAACTCGATCCCCCGGAGCCGCAGCCTGTCAGCGTTACGGCCAGGGCCGTCGCAATCGCGGCCCCGAGCAGCTGGCGTGACATCAGACCGCCTCCCGTTCACATACGTGGACAACTGTCGCAGACGTGGAGCATGTCCATGTGAACGTAACGAGTGACGTAGGTCACGGTCAACATTCAAGGATGTGAAGTTCGACCAGAGTTGTGTACAACAATGACCCTCATGCGCATTCTCATGACCGGTGCCGCCGGCAAGGTCGGCACGCTGCTCCGTCCCCGCCTGGCCCGTGACGGCCGTACGCTGCGCCTTTCCGACCTCCAGCCGGTGGAGACCGGGCCCGGCGAGGAGATGGTGGTGGCCGACCTCGCCGACGAGGCGGCCATGGCCGAGGCGATGAAGGGCGTCGACGCGGTGATCCACCTGGGCGGACAGAGCCGCGAGCATCCGTGGGCCGACATCGTACGGGCCAATATGGACGGAGTGCACGTCCTGCTGGAGGCCGCCCGTAAAGAGGGTGTCGAGCACCTGGTGCTGATGGGCAGCCACCACGCGGCCGGCTTCCACACCCGGCCCGCCGCGGGCGCGGACCTGCCCGACTACGCCTTCCCGCGGCCCGACACCTTCTATGGCGTGAGCAAGGTCGTCATGGAGGCCCTCGGCAGCCTCTACCACGACAGGTTCGGCCTGAACGTGACCGTGATCCGGCTGGGCACCTGCAACGAGGCCTCGGGCGACACCCGCGGCCTGGCCACCTGGATCTCCCCTGACGACCTCGCCCGCCTGGTGGAGGCCGCGCTGACCGCGCCCGGCTATCACGTCGTTTGGGGTGTCTCCGACAACGCGCGCCGCTGGTGGTCGCTGGATGAGGCCCGGGCGATCGGGTACGTGTCGCGGGACGACTCGGAGGGCCAGGCCGCCGCGCTGATCGCCGAGCAGGGCGAGCCCGATCTGAGCGAGCCGCTGCACGATCGGGCGGGCGGCGTCTTCACGCTGAAGGATCTCGGAGGCAAGTGGTAGGGGCCGTTTCGCCAGCATGATGCGGTTGCAAGTGGTAGTGCAACCGGTTGTATTCACCGGCAAAACATTCATCCGACCCTTTTCTCTCGACTGCCCCGTGACCTGGGGTTTCTAGATAGAGATATATCGGTAACGTCTTTGTAACGCCTGCAAAGGGTTGACGAAACTTTTGGCGCACCTATAGGAAGGCGCTATCCGATCCCGCCGTGCCCGGGCAGGTCCTGAAATGAGGGGTGCATGAATGTCTGTAACCCCGGACAGCGCGGTTGCGACCGTGCCACCACGCGCGCAACCGCCCAGAGGGCGTCGTCGCGTCCCCCAAGTTAACGCTCACAGACGGCGTGAGGCACGTACGGCCTACGTCTTCCTCGCGCCCTGGTTCGTCGGTCTGTTCGTGATCACGGTTGGTCCGATCCTGGCGTCGCTGTATCTGTCGTTCACCGA
>NZ_JBEZDR010000026.1:182911-210823 GCF_040648415.1 Nonomuraea sp. NPDC049141 | reverse complement strand
CCGCCCCAGGATCAGCGCTCGCCCGAGCCGCGACCAGCTCGTGCACGCCCCCCACCTCAGGCAGCACCACCCCGGTCGCGTTGACCTCCCGCAGCGCCTGCAACTCAGCCGACGTCAGAGCAGGCAGCTCCGACAACAACCGATCGGGCCCGGCCACCACGGCGTCCAGCACCATCCACAGGTGCCCGGCCAGCCGCTCGATCGTCGCCTGGCCGAACCTGCCCAGGTCATACGCCATGCTGACGCCGAGCTCCGCCCCGGGGAACACGGCCACGGTGAGCGGGAAGTTGTTCCGCTCCAGCGCGAAGTTCTCCGACATCAGCAACGAGCCGGTCCCGCCATCGATCCCGGGATAGTTCTCGAACACGAACATGCTGGTGAACAGCGGCTGCCCCTTGGGCACCTCCGTCCACTCCTGGATGGCGGTCAGCGGCGTGTGCTCGAACCGGCGCGCCGCCACCATGTCCCGCTGCAGGTCACGCAGCCACGAAGTCACCGTCTCGTCTCGTGAGACCCGTACGCGGGCCGGGATCGAGTTCAGCAGCAGCCCGACCATCGACTCGACCCCGTCGAGGTGGTCGCCGCGGCCGGAGGTGGCCAGGCCGTAGACGATATCGTCACTGCCGGAGTAGGCCGACATCACCAGTGACCAGGCGCCCTGCACCAGGGTGTTGAGGGTCAGGCGGTGGTGGCGGGCGAACGCGGTCAGCGCCGAGGTGGCCTCGCGCGAGAGGTACGCGCGGTGGGTGTGGTAGCCGTGGTCGCCGGTCGGCCTCTCCACGTGCAGGTTGGTCGCGGACTCCAGCCCAGCCAGGCGGTCCCGCCAGTACGTCTCGGTCTCCGCGAGGGCGAGGGCGTGGTCCTGTCCCGTCACCCAGGAGACGTGATCGCGGAACGGCCGCCGTACGGGCAGTTCGGGCTCCGCCCCCATGGCGAAGGCGTGGTAGGCGTCGAGGAACTCGTTGAGCACCAGCGGGATGCTCCAGCCGTCCAGCACGGCGTGATGGTGGCTCCACACCAGTTGGTGCCGGTCCTCCCCCAGGCGGATCAGCATGAGCCGTACCAGGGTGGGCTGCTCCAGGTCGACGCCGCAGGCCAGGTCGGCGGCCAGGAGATCGGCCAGCTCCGCCTCCTGGTCCAGGTCGGACCAGTCCAGCACGTCGAGCGGCAACGACACCGCGCGCGACACCACCCAGACGGGGTTGGGCAGCCCCTCCCACATCGCGGTCGCGCGGAGCAGCTGGTGCCGTTCGAACATCAACTCCCAGGCCCGCACGAACGCACCCATGTCGAGGTCGCCATCGAGCAGCAGCCCGTTCTGCAGCCAGTAGATCCCGGGATCCAGCTGCGAGTGGAACAGCATGCCCTGCTGCATGGCGGTCAGCGGGAAGATGTCCTCGATGGGACCGGGTGACGTCATGACCGACCTCCGAATGGGGAACCAATACGCTGCTGGATCAGGTCGAGCGCCGACTGGTCGAGCCCAGCCAGGGGGAAGTCCGAGGGGGTGTATCCGGTGCCGGGCCGCAGGAGGCAGCCGTCGACGAGCGTGGCGAGCAGCTCGGCGTGGCGGAACGCCAGGCGGTCGGCGCTCACGCGGTCGTCGTGGGACCAGGTCATTTCGAGCCGCCCGCCGGTCAGCCGGCAGTCGATCTCGATCGGGTACGTCGGCGCCGGCGCGTGGCCCTGGACCGGCTGGAACAGTGCGTCGGCCCGGTGGTCCTCGCCGAGGTAGCCGAGCGACACTTCAGCCGGCCGCGAGGTCGGGGCCGCCGCCCGTACGCGCTGCTTCACCTGCTTGAGCGCGTCACCGGGAGCGGCGGGAAGGTCGTCGATGCGCACCTGCCGCAGCGTGGACAGGCAGCCCACGGTGCGCGCCAGGTCGGCGTCGCGGTCGTGGCCGGCCACGTCGACGGTGACGGGACCGCCCGCCCACTCGCGCAGGACGGGGACCAGCGGCGCCAGCAGCACCTCGGCCATCCGGACGCCGTGGGTGGCCAGCACCTCCGGCAGCAGCCCGGTCCGCTCGGCGGACAGTTCCGTCCGTACGATGCGTACCCGATGGTGTGGTCTCCCGTGTACGAGCGTGGGGGTGGGCGCCGTCCGCTCGGCCCAAGCCAGGACTGACGTGGCCGTCGGCGCGAGCCGGACGGCTTCGCCGCGCTCCAGCTGGGTGCAGGCGGTTTCCAGGTCGTCGAGCAAGAGCTGCCAGGACACCGGGTCCACCGCGATCCGGTGCACGGCCAGCAGGAGCGATCCCCCGTCGATCAGCACGCCGCGCAGCAGCGGCCCGTGGACCGGGTCGATGGCCGCGCACGCCTTCGCCTCCGAGGCGGACCCGGGCCCGGCCGCCGTCAGCAGCTCAGGATCGTCGCCGGCCGGTACGCAAGTCATCGCAGTCGCGTCCGGGCCGGTGAGCCGCAGGCGAAGCCCCTCGTGGTGATCGACCAGGGCCGTGAGCGCCGCCCGCAGCGTCTCCTCCGCGACCGGCCGGCGCAGGCGCAGGAGCCGCGTCTGCACGTGCCGCCCCGGCTCGGCCAGCCCGTACGGCGACAGCGTGCGCAGGAACGCGGGCAGCGGCGCCTCCCGCGGACCGGCGGCGGCGCGAGCCGGCTCGGCGGCGGCGCGGGCCAGCTCGGCGACGGTCTGGTGCTCGAAGACCTGGGCCGAGGTCAGCGTCAGCCCGGCGAGGCGGGCCCTGGCCACCATCTGGATGCCGGTGATCGAATCGCCGCCCAGCTCGAAGAAGTTGTCGTGGACGCCGACGTCGTCCCGCCCGAGCAGCTCGCCCCAGATAACGGCGAGCAGCCCTTCCTCGCGCGTGCGGGGCCCGGTCTCGGGGGCGGGTGCGGGAAGCCCGGGGAGCGAGGCGGGAGCGGGCAGCGCGGCGCGGTCGATCTTCCCGTTGGGGGTGAGCGGCAGCGCGGTCAGCAGCACGACGGCGGCCGGGACCAGGTAGTCCGGCAGCCGCGCGGCGGCGAACGCGCGCAGCTCCGCTTCCGTCAGCGGGGATTCGGCCCTGGGCACGACGTAGGCGACCAGCCGTCGGACGCCCGGCTGGTCCTCCCTGGCCACCACGGTGACACCGGCGACCGAGGGTTCGCGGGACAGGACGGCCTCGACCTCCCCCGGTTCGATGCGGAATCCGCGAATCTTGACCTGCTGGTCGGCACGGCCCAGGTAGCCGAGCGTGCTGTCGTCGTTCCGGCGGGCCAGATCGCCGCTGCGGTACATCCGGGCCCCGGCTGGACCGTAAGGGTCGGCGATGAAGCGTTCGGCGGTCAGCGCCGGCCGGTTCAGGTAGCCGCGGGCGAGGCCGGGGCCGGCCACGTACAGCTCGCCGTGCCCGGCGGGCCGCAACGCTTCGTCCAGGACGTGGACGCGCAGGTCGGGAAGGGCGGAGCCGATGGCGCCCGCGCCGGCCTCGGCCGCGCTCGCCCGGTCCAGGGCCAGGTGGGTGACGTGCACGGTGGTCTCGGTGATCCCGTACATGTTGACCAGGACGGTGTCGCGGCGCTCCAGCCCGGGATGGCCGGCGAACCACGCGTCCAGGCGCCCCAGGTCCAGCGCCTCCCCGCCGAAGATCACGTATCGCAGGGCGAGGGGGGCGGGGTCGTTCCGGTCGGCGTCCATCAGCGCGTAGAAGGCGGAAGGCGTCTGGTTGAGCACTGTGACGCGCTCGCGGGCCAGCAGGCGCAGGAAGTCGTCGGGCGAGCGCGAGGTCAGGTAGGGCACCACGACGAGCCGCCCGCCGTACAGCAGCGCTCCCCACAACTCCCAGACGGAGAAGTCGAAGGCGAACGAGTGGAACAGCGTCCAGACGTCGTCGGGTCCGAAGCCGAACAGCGGCTCGGTGGTGCTCATCAGCCGGATGACGTTGGCGTGCGACACCACCACGCCCTTCGGCCTGCCGGTGGAGCCGGAGGTGTAGATCACGTACGCCGGGTGCGCCGCCGCCAGCGGAATCGCCCGGTCGGCGTCGGTCAGGTCGTGGCCGGGATAGCCGGCCAGGCCCGCGAACGTCTCGGCCGTGACCGTGCAGGCCGGGCGCGCGTCCCGCATCAGGTGCGCGATCCGGTCGGCCGGGTGGCCGGGTTCGATCGGCACGTACGCGGCCCCGGCCTTCAGCACCGCCAGGATCGCGACGACCAGGTCCGCGCCGCGCGGGAGGGTGAGGGCGACGAACTCCTCCGGGCCCACGCCCTGAACGACCAGGTGCCGGGCCAGCCGGTTCGCCGCGCTGTTCAGCTCCGCGTACGTGAGATCCGTGCCCTCGGCACTGACGGCGACCGCGTCCGGGTACCGTGCCGCCACCGCCTCGAACGCGGCGGGAAGAGTGCGCGGGCCGTCATCGCCGGCCACCTGCTGTGCTGTCATCGGGGCCCCCGCCCTTCCACGGTTCGGTCCACTGCCGGGGGAGCTGGCGGGCCAGCCGGTGGAACCCGCCCGTCGTCACGACCGGGATCCGCGAGAACGGCCGCCCGGTGTCCGCCGCCACGGCGTCGAGTACGGTGATCAGATAGTTCGCGAGCCGGTCGGCCGCGGCTTCGTGGAACGCGTCGGTCCGGTAGCGGAACCGGCCGCCGAGCCGGTGGTCGCCGGCGTGGAGGACGAAGGCCAGGTCCACGTCGTCCGGGGTCGTGTCGGCGTAGGCCAAGGCGGCGCGCAGCCCGCGCGTCCACCGCCCGGCGCCGTGCCGCGACTCACCGGCGGTCGTGCTCTCGAACGCGAGATGGCAGGTGTCGGCCGCCGGGCTCGCGGTCAGGCCCGGCCGCACGCGGACCAGCACGTCCTCGAGCGAGGGTGTGCCGGTGAGGTCGAGTCGCAGGATCTGCCCACGCGCCGGGAGGCCCAGCGTCACGTGGTCCCACTCGCCGCACACCCCGATCAGCGCCGCGAACGTCGCCAGCACGAGCTCCGGCACGGTGGTTCGCAGCCGGTCGCCCGTCTCGCGCAGCGCCCGCCCGGTCTCGGCGGGGATGGCGAAGGCGTAGTTGGCCGCCGCCGAGCCGCCGGCGGTCGCACGTTCCGTCAGGGCACCGGGCACGACGGCCGCACGCTCCGCCGCCGCGTCGGGGACGCCGTCCCCCCGGTACAGCAGCGGCAGGCTCGGCAGCAGCGCGGCCAGCCCCCGGTCCAGGACCATGCTGAGCAGGTGGTCGTCCGCGCCGATGCGGACCAGCCAGCAGCGTGGCGCCGGTGGGGCGGCCGCGTCGAGGCCGGTCAGCGACTCCTCGGCGAGGATGGTGGCGACCACCTCGCCGGCCGCACGCGGGCCACGCGGCTCACCGCTCAGGTCGAGCACCGCGAAAGCAGGCTCACGCGGCGCGGCGAGCCGGGTCAGCGCCCCCTGCAGGGCCGCCACGTCCAGCCGCCCGGTGAGGCGCAGCGCGACGTGCGCCGCGACCGGCAGCGGTTGCGGGGTGAGCGGGGCCGGCGTATCCGGCCGGACCCGCTCGGTTTGACCTAGTTTCACGGCAGACTCCAATCCGGGCGGGCCGCGTAGCCAGGAGATGAGGGGCCTCAGCCCGATTCGGAGGTGGAACCGGCCGTCATGATCTCCCCCAGCTTGTCGGTGGAGCGCTGTTCGGCGTCGTCCAGGAAGCCGCTCGCCTGCATCGTGAACAGCTCGGCGTAGAGGCCGTCGGCGGCCATGAGGGCGTTGTGCGTGCCCTGCTCGATGATCTTTCCTTCGTTGAGCACGATGATCCGGTCGGCCGTGCGCACGGTGGAGAAGCGGTGGGAGATGAGCAGCACCGTCCGGTTCGCGTACAGGTCGCGGACGCTGTCGAACAGGGCCCGCTCGGCCCTGGCGTCCAGGGACGCGCTGGGCTCGTCGAGGATGACCAGCGGCGCGTTCCTGAAGAACGCCCTGGCCAGCGCGACCCGCTGCCACTGCCCGAGCGACAGGTCCTGCCCTGCCCCGAACTGCGGCGAGAGGATCGTCTCGTAGCCGTCTGGGAGCGTGGCCAGGAAGGCGTCGGCCCCGGCGGCGCGGGCGGCCTCGCGGATGTCGTCCAGGTCCGCCTGCTTGTCGATCGATCCGAGGCGGATGTTCTCCTCGGCGGGCAGCGCGTACCTGACGAAGTCCTGGAAGAGCACGGCGACCGTCTCCCGCCAGGCGCGGGAGTCGATGTCGCGCAGCTCGGTGCCGTCGACCTGGATCGAGCCGCCCTGCGGGAAGTACAGGCCGGCCAGCAGCTTGGCCAGGGTGGTCTTGCCGGAGCCGTTCTCCCCGACCAGGGCGATGACCTCGCCGGCCCGGATGGAGAACGAGATGTCGTCGAGCGCGGCCCGCTCCGAGCCGCGATAGGTGAACCCGACGTTCGCCAGCTCGATCCGGTCGAACGGCCCGGCCATGGGCAGGCCGGCCCGCTCTCTGGCGAGACTGGTCTCCTCGGCGAGGAAGGCGTTCAGATCGCGGACCAGCGGAGCCGACTCGAAGAACTCGTTGGTGCCGGCGATCATGTCCTGCATGCGCTGGCTGAACAGCACGAGCACGCCGGCGACGGTGGCGGTCTGGGCGAGGGTCAGGACGCTCGACAGGTTCAGCAGGATGAGGACGCCCGCCGCGACCGCGACCACCGCGTTGCTGCCGATGGAGGCGATCAACGAGGAGCGGAAGCGCCGCTGCAGCGTCACGGCCAGGGCTTCCAGCCGCCGCTGGGTGATCGTCCGCCAGCGCTGGGCCAGGTGCTGCGCGGTGTTGAACGCGCGGATCTCCTTGGCCGGCTCGCGGGTGGTCAGCAGGCTGAACAGGTAGTTGCGGTTGCGGTCGGCGGGCGTGGTCTCCGTGACGAACTCGAAGAACTGCTCGCCGCCGCGGATGCCGCCGATCCAGATCGGGATGATGACCGCCAGGACCACCAGGGCGATCCAGACGTTCACGGTGAGCAGCGCGGCCCAGATGGACACCAGCGCGAACAGCGCCTGAGTGATCATGATCAGGCTGTCCACCATGCGGGCAGGACGCGTGATAGCGCTGGAGGCGGCGCGCTGCAGCCGGTCGTGGAAGCCGGAGTCGTCGAAGTCCCTGAGCTCGGCCAGGCACGAGACCTTGAGGATCTCGCCGCAGACGTAGATGCTCGTCTGCTCGGTCAGCAGCAGGCGCCGGTTGGTGATGAACGCCTGGGCCACCAGGATCACCACGTTCGCGACGAGGAAGAGGATGATGTCGCGGGCCAGGCCCGAGGCGTCGAGGCCGGAGTTGGCCTGGATGAGCTCGGTCAGCACCTGCTGGATCTGCACGATCACCACGAAGATGCCGACGCTCTGCACCAGATCGGCGATCATCACCACGAGGAACTGCCGCGGGCTGGACCTCCACACCAGCCGGACGGCGCCGGCCATCAGGCCGAGGACCTCGCTGACCGGCGGCCGCCTGGAGCGGCCGCGCTTCGTCGGAGGACCTTCATGACCGCCCTCACGCGAGTGCACAGGGCCGTCCCCGCGCCCTTTCATCGGTTCCTCGCGATTGTCGCGCAATGCATGGGGGAACCTCCGCATTGTCGATTTCTTCGACTGGCCGCACTCGCGCACCAGGGAGCCGCATAATCAGCTCTGAGCCACTACCTGAGGGATAGTACCCACAACGACCGCGGAAACAATAGGTCTCAGCCAATTTAAATTGCCGGTCGGCAGCATTACTGAACAGGCCCCTGATAAGCCCTGTAAAAGCGCTGGAGTATCGCTGGTGAAATCGTCCATTGAGACCAGTTGAGCTGGGCTTACAGTAAACGATAGCGGCGTTCTGGCGGAATGCTGGTGATCCGCTGTCAGGTCTTCCTGAAGCGGGTCGCGGTCTCTATGGTGGAAGTCTAGACAGCCGGACCACGCGCCGAGGTCATCCTTGTTTCGCATTACAGCGGAGCGGTCTCCGGCCATTATTGCAAGGCTCGCCCGGCTATCCGTTGATTGGCTGCGGCGACTGCCGGATGAGCCCGCGCCGGAAAGTCCGGAGAGAAGGTCATGGACTCTGTCGACGGTTTCCGACTCGGAATGCAGAGGCTGGTCAGCGGGGTGAGCGTCATCACCGGGCGCTCGGCAGAGGGCCGGCCCTACGGCATCACCGCCACCTCGGTCTTCTCCCTCACCGTGGATCCGCCCAGCCTGGCGGTCGGCGTCAACCGGCAGACCCGGTTGGGCGGCATCGTCCCGGAGCTGAAAACGTTCTCGGTCAGCATTCTCGGCGACGGGCAGCGCGACGTCGCCGAGGCGTTCGCCGGGCGGATTCCCGGCATCAAGGGCGTCGACCGCTTCACCTATGGCAGGTGGTCCGAGGACTCCTCCGGTGTGCCGATCCTGCTCGACGCCGCCGCCTGCTTCGCGTGCGAGGTGGACGGGATCATGGAGCGTTCGACCCACTTCCTGCTGATCGGGGTCGTCACCGCTGTCCACGTCTCACCTGGCGACATCGCCCCGCTGGTCTACTTTTCCCGCGAGTTCGTCGATGTCAGGCACGGTGCCGCCGCCCAGCCGCCGTTGGCCAGGGAGCTGCACCGGGCCAACGGCGCGAACGGACTACCACCGGTCGCGGAACGATGAGACCGCTTCACCTGGTGGCCATCGCCACCTCCCGCGCGTTCTCCTCCTCGGTGACGGGGATGCGGCGCACGGTGAAGCGCAGGAGCAGCGGCGCCATGAGCGAGGTCGCCACCGCTACCAGGATCACGATCGTGTACATCGCCGGGCTGAGGACGCCCAGCCGCAGGCCGGTCATCGCGATGACCACCTCGATCACGCCACGCGCGTTGAGCCCGGCCCCGAGGGCGAGCGACTCCCAGTGACCGAGCCGGGCCAACCGGGCGGCGCCGTACACTCCGGCGAACTTGCCGATCACGGCGACCGCCAGAACGGCGAGCGCGGCGAGCAGCACGCCGGGGTCGGCCAGCGCGGTGAGGTCCATCCGCAGGCCCGCGGTGGCGAAGAAGATCGGGGCCAGCACCGCGACGACGAACGTACGCAGCGGCGCCAGTCTCTTCCGATCCACCCAGCCCGACGAGCCGATCAGGACGCCGCCGAACATCGCGCCGACGATCGGCTCCAGACCGGCCGCCTGGGCCGCCGCACTGAACAGGACGATGACGGCCACCGCGGCCGCCAGCATCACCCCGGGCTCGGCCACGCGGGCTGACAGCCGCAGCACGCCGTTCACCAGCAGCCGCCCCACGGTGGCCGCGGTCAGCGCGGCCAGCAGCAACATCGCGGTCGACCGCGCGACCGTGGCCGGGTCCACGCCGCCGGTGGCCATCGCGGCCACCACTGACAGCAGGAGCCACCCGACGAAGTCGTCCACGGCGGCCGCGCTGATGATCAGCTGGCCGACATTGCGATGCAGTAGCCGCAGCTCCAGCAGCGTCTTGGCGATGACGGGGATGGCGCTGACGCACATCGCGACCCCGAGGAACCAGGCGAAGACCGTACGTCCGCCGGGAGCGCCGTCGGCCAGCAGTACGGCCGGCAGCAGGAACCCGGTCGCCACGCCGAGACCGAGCGGCACCAGCAGGCCACCGGCGCTCACCCAGGCCGCGGCGACGCCCTTGCGCCGGATCAGGCCCACGTCCATGCTCATTCCCGCCAGACCGACCAGCAGCAGCACGCCGATCTGACCCACGCCGTCTACCAGGTGCAGTTGCTCGGGCGAGGCGGGGAACACCCAGGCCGCCATCCCCGGCGCCACCTGCGCCAGGATCGACGGGCCGAGCAGCACGCCGGCGCACAGCTCGCCGGCCACGGCGGGCATGGACAGGCGGGTGGCCAGCCGCCCCAGCAGCAGGGCCGTGCCGAGCAGCAGGCCGATCTGCAGCAGGAACAGCAGCGACTGGTGGGCGGTGATCGGCGGGACGGGCCCGAGGGCGAGGATCATCCGACGGCCCTCAAGCTCTCGGCCAGGCCGTCAGCGCCGTGGTCAGTCTTTCCAGCCCGGTCACGAGCTCATCGGTGGAGCCGCCGAACCCCAGCCGGATGTGCCCGGGACCGCCGAAGCACGAGCCGGGGATCACCAGGACGCCGTGCCGCTGGAACAGCTCCTCGCAGAAGTCCCCGGTGTCCGCCATCCCCAGCAACCGGGGGAAAACCGACACACCGCCGTCCGGCAGCGTGAGCGAGACCAGCTCCGGTACGGAGGCGGCCCAGTCCCGGACGATCTCCCGGTTGACGCTCGCCTGCTTCAGCCGCGGCTCCACGAACGCGTCGGCGTGGCGCAGGACGCCCAGCGCCAGCAGCTCGACCAGCGGCGAGACGTGCAGGGTGGTGTAGTCCTTGATCCGCATGCAGTCCCTGAGCACCTCCGCCGGTCCCAAGGCCCAGCCGAACCGGAGCCCGGGCAGGCCGAACGCCTTGGAGAAGGTGCCGAATCCGATGCCCCGCTCGTACCGGGTGGAGATGTCGGGGAGGGGGGCCCGGTCGTAGGTGAGCTCGGCGAAGGCCGCGTCCCACAGCACGTACGCGCCCACCTCCCGGGCGCGTTCGACGAGGACGCGCATGTCGTCGTCGGTGACCGTGACGCCCGTGGGGTTCTGCGGGAAGTTCACCACGATCGCCCTGGTGCGCTCGTTGACCAGCCCGGCGAGGTCGTCCAGCGGCGGCCGGAAGCCCTGCGAGGCCTCCAGCCGCCACTCGCGCGCCGTACAGCCGAGCGCGGCGACGTAGTCGACGAGCAGGTGATAGCCGGGAGCGACCACGATCACCTCGTCGCCGGGCCGCAGTAGCGACATCATGACCAGCGAGATGGCCTCGCCCGACCCGCAGCTGGTCATCACCTTGTCCGGGTCGCCGTCGCCCCAGCGGCGGGCTATCTCGGCCCGGACCGCGGGCGTGCCGAGCGAGTAGCCGTCGTCGAGGACCAGCGCGTCGATCTCGTCGTGCCCCGTCCCGGTGATGGCGCGCACCTCGCCCATCGAGTACGAGTGCACGCCGCTGGAGCTGATGTCGATCTCGGCGGTGAAGTAGTAGTCACGCAGCCAGTCTTCGAGCGGCGCGGAGGGCAGTCTCATGGCTCAGTCCGTTCGTTTCAGGAATCCGAGGATCGCCTCGTTGACCTCGTCCGGCTGCTCCAGGCAGCCGAAGTGACCCGCGTCCTGGATCTCGACGTAGTCGCAGTCAGGGATCGCGGACGCCACCTCCGCGCACAGGTGCGGCGGGGTGACCACGTCGTCGGAGAACGCGATGACCCGGCAGGGCGCGGCCACGGCGCGCAGCGCCGCGCGCCGGTCGTCGGAGTTCTCGGCCCACAGCTGCCCCTGCGCCGCTTGCTTGCCGGAGGAGTGCTGGAAGGCGTCCAGCCAGAGCGAGACGACGGCGTCATCGTTCAGGCTGGCGGGCGAGAGCATCTGGGCGGCCGTCATGGCCGCCTCGTACTCGCCGGGCAGCTCCACGCCGCTGCCGGCCAGCGCCCGGTAGGCCCGCCGGTACGCGGCGCGCATGGTGTCCGAGCGTGCCGTGGTCGCGATGAACACCGCGCACCTGACCAGCTCGGGGTGGTGGATCGCCAGCTCCTGGGCGATCTGGCCGCCCAGCGAGAAACCGACGATGCGGCACGGGGCCGCACCAAGGGCCTCGATGAGGCCCTTGGTGTCGGCCACCATGTCAGCCATCGAATACTTCCCCGGCGGCACGTCGGATGGCGGGACGCCGCGGTTGTCGAAGGTGACGGCCTGGTATCCGGCTCGGGTGAGGGCCGGGGTCTGGTGCATCGTCCAGACCCGGCCCGCGGCGGCGGAACCCATGATCAGCAGTACGCGTTCCCCTTGGCCCCACCTGTCATAGGTGAGCCGGATGCCATTGGTGAAGACGTAGGGCACGCTATTTCCCGTCGAGCAATATACGCAGGCTCTTCGGGCGCATGTCGGTCCAGTTCTCCTCGATGTAGGCGTCGCACTCCTCCTTGGGAGCGAGCACGCCGGTCTCGTTCCAGCCGCCGGGGACCGGCAGGTCACCGGGCCACAGCGAGTACTGCTCCTCGTGGTTGATCAACACCTTGAAGCGGGCCTCGGGGTTCTCGAAGTCGAAGGTGGTGGTACGCATGGTCGTCTCCTTCACGGGGTTGACGGGTTTACCAACGCCACTCGTGCTGGTTGAGCAGGTGGCCGGCTCGGATGTCGCGCTCCTTGCACCACGACATGAACTGTTCGATCTGCTGGAGCTGGTAGGAGTCGTCGTTGTAGCTGGTGGCCATGACGTGGCCGAGCCAGCTCTCCTCCCCCATCGCGTAGATGTAGACCTCTTTCGCGCCCAGCTCGTTGACGATCGCGCCGGCCTGGGCCGCGTCGGAGCCCGACAGCTTGCGCGAGTCACTCATCCGCTTCGTCACCGGCTTGGTGAGCAGCGCCTGGTAGAGCCAGGTCAGCGGGGCGCCGTCGCACTCCATGCCGAGGAAGGCCAGGTCCGCGGTGCCGAGGTGGCTGGAGATGTAGCGGTAGAGGGTGGGGTCGACGCCCGAGGAGTCGGCGCCGACGAAGACGGACTTGCCGCCCAGCTCGATCCAGTACGTGGACTTGCTGCGGATGTCGAGGTCGGCGTGCTCGCCCAGGAACGGGGTCGAGACGACCCTGCCGCCGGGGAATGGGATCTCGTCGAACTCGTCCACCTCCAGCACCGGCAGGCCCAGATGCTCCAGGTAGAGGCCGAGCGAGGGGTCGCAGAGGTTGCCGCGCGAGGATCGTGGCACCACGACCGTGCCGACCCGACCCCGCAGCTGCATGAGCGTCTCCAGGACGATGTGGTCCTGGTGGCCATGCGTGATCAGCACGAGATCGATGTGGTCGGGCAGGTCACGGTAGGTGTAGCGGTCCGTCGCGTTGGTGTCGGCGCTGATGAACGGATCGGTGAGCACCGTGGCCTCGGACGTCTGGAGCGCCAGGCAGGCGTGCCCGAAGTAGCGGATCCGGCCGCCTTCCTCGATGTGCCGGTCAGGAGCCTGGCTGTAGTCGCTGGTCAGCAACGTGGCGAGCTGGGCGGCCTGGGCGTCGTCGAGTTCCAGGGCCTCCCGCAGGCTGCTCAGGCTGCGGGGCCGCAGCCGGGTGGAGAAGAGCTCCTCCAGCCCCTGATGGCGGAAGGGGATGCGCAGGTCGAGCACGTCCGGGCCGGGCAGCCGCGGCGTGCTCAGGATGAACGGCCGCTCGACGCCCGGCTCGATCGACAGCTGGACGGACTGCCGGTCCTCGATGTACGCCTTGCTCTTGTAGACCAGCGGCTCCAGGAAGTGCAGGGACGCCTGGTTGCTGGTGTCATAGGCGATCTCCACCAGGCCGGCCAGCTCCGCGGGCAACTTGGCGTAGAGGGGGGTCAGGTCGAACCCGGTCGCCCCTTGCCGCACGATGTCCTCGCCCTTCGCGATCGCCTCGGCGAAGGCGAACATGTCGGCGCTGTCCTTCTTGATGGTGTTGAGCAGGTCGCGGACCTCGTCCGCGCGCTCCTCGGGGATCCCGACGAAGTAGCCACCGCGTAACTCCGGGTTGGCGGTGGCCGCCACGTGCACGGGCGGCGACTGCAGGTAGGACTCCAGCAACGGGGCCTGCAGGAAGGCCAGATTCATCGACGCCTGAACCGGGGCCACCGTGTGCAGCCAGGCGTAGAAGCGGTCCACCAGCGGCTCGATGATGACATTGGGGCGGAGATACTGTGGCTCGTCGGCCATGAATGCTCCCTTTGAGGTTGCGCGTACTTTCGGTGTCATGAGCCGCGCCAGACTGGCTCACGTTTTTCGTTGAACGCTCGGGGGCCCTCCTGCGCGTCGTCGCTGTGCATGCGGCGGGTCTCCCACGTGTAGGGGGTGGTGAAGGCCTGCTCGATCGGCATGTCGAGCGAGCGGTGCACGGCCTCCTTGATCGCGCGTACGGAGAGCGGCGCGGCCCGGACCAGGTCGTCGGTCCACCCGGCGACGCACGCGTCCAGCTCGGCCGCGGGGACGACGTCGTTGACCAGCCCGAGGTGCAGCGCCCGGTCGGCGGTGAGGCGGCGGCCGGTGAGCAGGTGGCCCATGGCGGTCTTGAGCGGCAGTTGCCTGGCGAGCCGGAACGCGCCGCCCGCGCCGGGCACCAGCCCCAGCCGCACCTCCGGCAGCGCGAAGACCGCCTGGGTGGAGGCGACGACGATGTCGCAGGCCAGCGCCAACTCGAACCCGCCGCCCAGCGCGTAGCCGTGCACGCGGGCGATGACCGGCTTGGACATGCCGAACCGCTCGGTCAGCCGGGGCCAGCCCGGCTGCCCCCGGCTGCCGAATGTGGTCGGCGGCGCGCCGGCCGCGCTCAGCCGGGCGCGCTCACGCAGGTCCTGCCCGACGGAGAAGGCCCGGTCCCCGGCGCCGGTCAGCACCGCGACCCGCACGTCGTCGTCGGCCTCGACGTCGTCCCAGACCTCGGCCAGCTCCTCGTGCATGCGCAGGTCCATCGCGTTCAGCACGGCGGGCCGGTCCAGCGTGACCCTGGCCACGTGGTCCTTCTTCTCATACGCCACCCGGGTGCTCACGGCACCCGCGCCCGGGTCTTCCGCTCGGCCTGGAACCGGCCGATCTTGCTGATCACGTCGTCGCTGTACAGGCGCTCGGCCTGGTACAGCGCGAACTCGGCCAGGTAGTGGCGGAAGGCGTCCGGCGGCTCCTCCGCCAGGTTCAGCATGTGCCGGTTCGGCACGACGGCCGGCCCGCTGAGCCGGTCCACCGCGCCGGCGATCACGGCGTCGAGGTCGCCGGGCTCGGCCACCTCGTCGATGAGGAACGCGGCGGCGGGTTCGGTCGCCCATACCCGCCGTCCGTGCAGGATGACCTGGCGGGCCAGGCGCGGCCCCATCGCCCGCGACAGCCGCAGATTGGCCGCGCCCGGGATGATGCCCTCCTGCGCGGCGGGCAGGCTCACGTAGGCGTCGGACGCGGCGATGACCTGGTCGAACACGAGCAGCAGCTGGGCTCCGCCGCCGATGGCGAACCCGTCCACCACGGCCACCCAGGGCTTTTCGTGGCCGGCCGTGCCCCGCACCAGCTTGTTGATGTAGCCGAGCTCCCTGCGCAGCAGGAAGTCCACCAGCGAGATGTCGCCCGCGTGCAGCTTCTTGAGGTTGATGCCGGCGCTGAACACCCGCCGGCCTCGGTAGCGGGGGTGGTTCATCTCGCCGCCCCGCAGCACCCCGACGCGTACGGCGGGGTCCAGCAGCGCCAGGTCGACGGCGGTCTCCATGTCGTCGACCTGGCCGTCGTCCTCGGCGTTCAGGCAGTCCGCGCCGGTCATGGTCAGGTACGCGGCGCCGTCACGGCGTTCCACCCGCACCGAGCCGAGCTCCACCAGGCCGGTGCCGGTGAACTCGGGGAGGAGCCGCAGCGCGCGCTCCGTCGGCCGAAGCATCGCCTCCATCAGGTGTGCCCCGGCGACAGGCGAGCGCAGGACGGCACGCAGGAAGAGGCCCTGGTCGATCTCGTGCCCCTCCTTCTCCGCCTGCGGGCGGGCCCGCTCCGCGATCAGCTGCTCCGGCGTGGGCACCAGCCCAGGGAAGGCGGCCGCCGCGGCCTCGACCAGCTCGGCCAGGCGCGGCCACGCGGTGCGATCCGCGGTGAGCTCGGCGTATACCGCCTCCACGTGCGTCTCCAGGAACGCGGCACGCTCCCGCCGGGCGGCCGCCTTGGCCTCCGCCGCCGCGCCGCGCTGCTCGCCGGAGCGCTCGCCCGGGTCGGGAAGCGCTGCCAGCGCGGCCGCGGCCCGGGCCGCCGCCGCGGCCAGCGCCGTCCGGGCCGCCGGCAACGGCGCCCGCATGCTGTCCGCCGACGGCGGCTGCGTACTGTCCGCCGGCAGCGGTGCCCGCATGGTGCCCGCAGTCATGGCGCCACCTCGGCGGCGGCCCGGCGCAGCACGCGGTCGCAGGCCGCCAGGTGGGTGCCGAGCGCGTCCTCGAAGCTCATCGTCTCCGCGTTGAGCAGGAGCTGGCGGCGGATGGCCAGCTCCTGGCCGGACACCACGTCCGCCAGCTCGGCCGTACGAGCCCGCGCCGCGTCCGGGTCGGCCACGATCTCGTCGATGAGGTGCAGCGACAGTGCCTCGGCCGTGGTGATGGGCATCCCGAACAGCACGCTCCGGCGCGCTCCGGCCGCTCCCGCCTGCTGCGCCATCCGGAAGGTCCCCATGCCCGGCCAGGCCGCCCCCGCCTGGAGCGGCATCAGAAAGCGGGTGTGCGGGGTGGCGATGCGGTAGTCGGTGGCCAGCAGCGCCTCGAAGGCCCGGCCGCCGCAGTCGCCCGAAGCGAGTGCGACGGTGGGCGCCGCCAGGCGTTCCAGCCGGCGCAGCGCCTGCTCCCACTTGTTCACCAGCGCGACCGTCAGTCCTTCCGCGCGGGGGTGCGCGGGGGTCCCGGAGACGTGGACGACGACGGGCCGCCCGCCCTCGTGGTCGTCGGCCCTGTCACAGAGCTCTCTCAGCTTGCCGATCGACTCCGGGGACACCGGCAGGGCGCCGTCGATCCTGATGGAGAGCGCGTCGCCGGTCACCACTGGACCAGCGCCGTCTCGATGGTGGAGCCGGGGCCCATGGTCATCAGGACGCCGTAGTCGCCTGTTTCCGCCACTCTCTCCTCCTGCAGCCTTTCGTAAGAGAACAGGAAGGACGCGCTGGACACGTTTCCGTAGTCACGCAGTACTCCCGTGGTGTGCCGTACGTCGTACCGCGTCAGTCCGAGATTGACGGTCACCGCGTCGATGACCTTCTTGCCGCCGGAGTGCACGAGCCAGTGCCGGACGTCGCTGCGTCGCAGGCCGGCGGCGCGGAGCAGCCGGTCGACGACTTCCTCCGCGTTCATGCCGACCACGTAGGGGATGTCCGGGTCCAGGAAGAAGCTGAACTTGCCCGCGTTCTCGTCCCACTCGTAACGCATGGCGTCCAGCGCTTCGGTGATGATGCGGCTGGCGAAGCCGAGGATCCGCGGGCCGGGCACGGTGTTCTCCGAGGGCTCGGAGCGCAGCGCGACCGCCGCGGCGCCGTCGCCGAACAGGCTGTTGACCACCGCCGTGCGCATGGTCGAGTCGAAGACGTACGCCGCCGAGCACGCCTCCGCGCAGAGCACGATGGCCAGCTCGTCCGGGTGGGCCATCGACCAGCCGGTCGCCACGTTGAGCGCGTTGAGCCCGGCGTTGCACCCCATGCCCACGATGTCGGAGCGGCTGCAGTGCTGGTCCAGGCCGAGCTCGTTGATGAGCAGCGCGCTCAGGCCGGGCGTCAGGAAACCGGTCGAGGTCACGCAGCACAGATGCCGTACGTCGGAGATGTCGGCGCCGATGTTCTTCAGGCACGCCTGCAGGGCGCGGGCCCCCATGGCGACGGCCATGGTCTTGTGCTTGCTCAGCAGTTCGCCCTGCGACTCCTGCACCCGGCGGCCGTCGGCGCCGAGCGGAGGCAGGGTGAGGTGACGCCGCTGGATCGCGCTGTTGAGGAAGAGCGAGCGGATCCGGGGATCCGTGATCGCGAAGGCGTCGAGCACCTCTTCCTGCGAGTAGGCATCGGGGGACACCGCGGTGCCGACGCCGGCGATACGGGCCTGAGGCATGGTGAGGACGGTGGTCATCGGTAGGTCCACCCCCACATGCGGGTCTTACTCCGCGGGGTGCTCTGCCATTCTGCTAATTCAAGTACCAATGGGGCTCACCTTTTCCCGAATCGCTTTCGGTGGCATCGGACTTTCAGGCACGAGAGGGTATTTATTTCCGTGCGGTTAATACGTTCCACGACCGGCTTCCCCAGGCCGAGGACGGGCTCTCATCAGGAGGTTTGACTTATCGTCAAACTGTTCTGTCCGTTGACGTGAATTGTCGGACAGAACTAGGATCGGCAATTGCGTCAGCATTGATCATGATGGGGGACAGGCATGAGCTTCTCTATTCTGGGATCTCTCGACGTCAAGCACCCTGGGGGCAGGATTCACATCACAGCGCCAAAACAGAAGATTGTTCTTTCCGCGTTACTCCTTGAAGCCGACAACGAAGTGTCAAGCGAGAGTTTGATCGATCACGTGTGGGACGGCCGGCCGCCGACAGCGGCGCAGACCACACTGCAGTCGTACGTGTATCGCCTCCGGCAGCTCCTCAGTCCGCTGCCCCAGGTCAACCTGCGGAACAGCACCTCGGGTTATACGATCGAGCTCGGCTCCTGCGTTCTCGACCTCCGCTTGTTCCACGACCGGATGGCCGAGGCGGGCGAGCACGCCAGGCAGGGCGACAAGACCGGCTCGGTGACGGCTCTCCGTAACGGCCTGTCCATCTGGCGGGGCAGCGCCCTGGCCGGGGTGCCGGGTGAGTTGCTGCGGCGGGAGGCCGCCCTGCTGGAGAACGAACGCATCGCGGCCTATGAGGAGCTCGCCAGCCTCGAACTCGAGCTCGGCAACCACCGGCGGATGATCCCCGACCTCCACAAGATCGTCACCGAGTACCCGTTCCACGAGGTCTTCACCGCGCAGCTCATGCTCGCCCTGTACCGCTCCGGCCGCCAGGCCGAGGCCCTGCAGGACTACGAGATCATCCGGCGAAAGCTCCGCGACGACCTCGGCATCGAGCCGGGGGCCGAGCTCAGGCACCTCCAGATGGCGATCCTCGAACGAGCTCCCGCCATGGAGGTCACCCTGATCCCGTGCACCCAGTGAGTGCCGGGTGAGCGCAGCGTTGATGTCCGTACCTCGTGAGTTCCGGGCGAGCGCAGCGTTCATGTCCGTACCTCCCAACCGTCCGCGTTGAGCCGCTGGGCGAGCAGGTTCGCCGACGCCTGAGTGACCAGCAGTCGGACCCTCCCGCTCGGCTCGTCCAGCGTGTGCTCGATGCGTACGTCCTCGATGTTGACCTCGACGTCTCCCGCCGAGGCCAGCACCCTGGCCAGCGCGCCGGGCTCGTCGGAGATGACGACGTCGACCTCCGCGTAGCTGGGCTCCGGGCCGTGGTGCTTGTGGGGAATCCGGGCGTGACCCCGCGTACCGCGCCGCAGGACCGACTCCAGCTCGACCGCCCCCCGGCGCCGATCCACCGGATCGGCGCCGGACAACCCGCGCAGCGCGGTGATGGTTCGCGCCAGATCACCCGCGTACAGTTGCAGCACGTCCGCCACCGCGTCCGCGTTGGCGTCGAGGATGTCGGCCCAGAGCTCCGGGTCGCCGCCGGCGATCCGAGTGACGTCCCTGAGCCCCTGGCCACAGATCCGCACCGCGTCCTCGGTGACGTCCTCCAGCAGACCGGCCATCAGCGCCGCCACGACATGGGGCGCGTGCGAGGCCAGCGCCACCGCCCGGTCGTGGTCGGCCATCCCCATCACTACGGGCACTCCCCCGCAGAGCGAGACCAGCTCCAGCGCCGTGTTGAGCACGTCCTGCTCGGTGTCCGCGGACGGCGTGAGGATCCAGTACCGCCGTTCGAACAGATCGACCCGGCCGGCCAGCGGCCCGGACCGTTCCCCGCCCGCCATCGGATGCCCGCCCACGTATCTGGCCAGGTCGCCGCCGGCGCCGGTGATCTCGCGCTGCGGGCGCGCCTTGACGCTCGCCACGTCGGTGTACGCGCGGGCGAGCCCTTGCCGCTGCCATCTGGCCAGCTCCCGCCCCATGTGCGCCGGGGGCATGGCCAGCACCGCCAGGTCCACGGGCCCGGCCGGCGGGCTCAGCGTGCCGGCACCGAGCGAGGCGGCTGTTCTTGCCGCCTGCTCGTCGGCGTCGCTCAGATGCACGGCCACCCCGCGACGACTCAGGGCCAGCGCCACCGAGGTCCCGATCAGCCCGGTGCCCACCACCGCCGCCGTCCTCACGAGGCCTCACTCGCCGAGGCGATGAACGCGGCCAGCCGCTCGATGCCCGACTCGATCTCGTCGTGGGTCAGGTAGCTGGTCGACAGCCGGATGCCCCGCTCGCCGCCGCCCTGGGGATAGAAGTAGCTCATCGGCGTCCAGATGACCCCGAAGTCCTGCGCGGACCTGGCCAGCGCCGCGTTGTCGACGCGGAAGGGCACCTTCACCGTCAGGAAGAATCCCCCGCTCGGCCGGTTCCAGCCGACCCCGAGCCTGGCCCGGCGAGCGGGCGGCAGGATCCGGTCCAGGCAGCGCAGCGTGGTCCGCAACGTGTCGTCGTAGTACTTCGCCGTCTCGTTGTTGAGGTCGGAGATCCGGCCCGCCGACTCCAGCAGCGCACCCGCGACGGCGGCCTGGCCCAGCGGCGAGGTGTTCACCGTCACCATGCTCTTGACCTTGGCCAGCTCGTCCGCCAGGAACCCGGAGCGGCCCGCGGCGTCCACGACCGTCTGGTCCGCCACGGCGAACCCGACCCTGGCCCCGGGAAAGACGGTCTTGGAGTACGACCCCAGGTGCACCACCCGGCGCCCCCGGTCGAGCGACTTCAGGGTCGGCAGCCGGATTGCCTGGCTCACCAGCCGGTACGGGCTGTCCTCCAGGATCAGCAGATCATGGCGGGCGGCCAGGTCGAGCAGCTCGTGCCGGGTCCGCAGCGGCATGGTCACGCCTGAAGGGTTCGAGTGGTCCGGCGTCACGTAGATCGCCCGCGGCCGGTGCCCGGCGGCCAGCTCCACCGCGACCGCCGCCTCGACGTCGGCACACGACAGGCCGCCCTCGTGCTCGTTCACGCCGACCGGCTCGATGCCGAGCAGCCGGGCCGCGCCGGTGATCCCCACGTAGGACGGGCTGGAGACCAGCAGGACGTCCTCGGGCCGGGAGAACAGCACGCGCAACGTCAGGAACATGGCCTCCTGGCAGCCGACCGTCACCACGATCGACTCGGCCGGCACGTCGATGCCCTCATCCGCGCGCAGGGAACCGGCGATCAGCTCGCGGATCCGTCCGGCGGTCGGGCCGTACTGGAACAGCGCTTCGCGGATGCGGGCCGGCGACTCGCCCTGCTGGGCCAGGTGATCGAGGTAGCGGCGGACGTAGGAGAAGATCTGCTCGACGTCGAAGAGCCCGTCGTACGGTCGGCCCGGCGCGAACGAGATGGCCTCCGGATAGCGGAGGGTGATCTCGTTGAGGAAGTTCATCGTGTCCATGACCGGGTCCGACACGCTGGGGTGCAGGTCCTCCCTCCGGAGGTCCGTCCCACCTCCGGACAAGGCGAGCGAGGACGCGCCGGCGGGCGTCCCCGAATTCATTGTCTCGTCCCGCATAACGTCCGTCCGTTCAGCGCGGAATATCGGTCACGAATTTTTCGCTGGATGCCTTTTTTCTGGCGGTCGTGTTTCAGCATGGTCACACGCGCCGACGGCTCCGGACAAGAGCCGGAGCCCGGGCGTCAGCGGGCCTCCACTGAAACACCATTGGCGCTTCGGAGGCGGGTCATTAACCCGCTACCGGCCACCGTTTCAGCTCCCAGCACCTGTTCAGAGCCCTGGCTCGATCCGCCGCCATCGCCGGCATTCCGCATCTTGCGCCCCGACGGCGCATTATCTATCGTCGCTATCGAACCGGTCGAAGTCCGCTCCCTGAATTGTCTGATATCCATTGTTGACGGCCGGGTGAGAGCTGGATTAGGTTCCCGTTCCGGGATTTTGAACGCCCTGAACGGTCATGCCCGTCCCGCAATGAAAGGGCCTGTCACGATGGATAATCGGATCAGGAATGTCGTGATCCTCGGAGGAGGCACGGCGGGCTGGATGACCGCGTCCTACCTGGGCAAGGCGCTGGGTGGCGACGTGACCGTCACGGTGCTGGAGGCGCCGTCCATCCCCCGCATCGGCGTGGGTGAGGCGACCGTGCCGAACCTGCAGCGCGTGCTCTTCGACTTCCTCGGCGTGCCCGAGGAGGAGTGGATGCGCGAGTGCAACGCCAGTTACAAGATGGGCATCAAGTTCGTCAACTGGCGCACCGGCGGCCGGGGCTCGGCTCAGCCGCGCGCCTTCGACGGCGGCAGCGACCACTTCTACCACCTGTTCGGGCTGCTGCCCAACCATCAGCAGCTGCCGCTGTCGCAGTACTGGGCGGCCAAGAAGCTGGCCGGCGAGACCGACGAGCCGTTCGCGTACGCGTGTTACCGCGAGCCCCCGGTCCTCGACGCCATGCTGGCCCCGCGCACCCTCGACGGCGAGCAGTGGACGAACTACGCCTGGCACTTCGACGCCAACCTGGTGGCCGCCTATCTGCGCGGCTTCGCGGTGAAGAAGCAGGGCGTGCAGCACGTCGAGGACGAGATGACCGACGTGCTCCTCGACGAGCGCGGTTACATCACCGGCCTCCGGACCAAGGGAGGGCTCACCCTCGAAGGGGACCTGTTCGTCGACTGCTCGGGATTCCGCGGCCTGCTGATCAACCAGGCGATGCGCGAGCCGTTCCTCGACATGAGCGATTTCCTGCTCAACGACCGCGCCGTGGCCACCCAGGTGCCCAACGACGACGAAGAGCTGGGCGTGGAGCCCTTCACCTCGTCGATCGCGATGTCGTCCGGGTGGACGTGGAAGATCCCGATGCTCGGCAGGTTCGGCAGCGGCTACGTCTACTCCAGCCGCTTCGCCGGCCAGGACGAGGCGACCCAGGAGTTCTGCGACCTCTGGAACCTCGACCCCGAGAAGGTGCCGCTCAACCACGTACGCTTCCGCGTCGGCCGCAACCGCCGCGCCTGGGTACGCAACTGCGTGAGCATCGGTCTGTCGTCGTGCTTCCTGGAGCCGCTGGAGTCGACCGGCATCTACTTCATCACGGCCGCCATCTACCAGCTCGCCAAGCACTTCCCCGACAAGAACTTCGACCCGGTGCTGCTCGACCGGTTCAACCGCGAGATCGAGATCATGTTCGACGACTCGCGGGACTTCATCCAGGCCCACTTCTCCTTCTCGCCGCGCGACGACACGCCGTTCTGGAAGGCGAACAAGCAGCTCGCGCTGTCGCCGGACATCACCGAGAAGATCGCGATGTACCGGGCGGGACTCGCGGTCAACATGCCGGTGACCGACGAGAACACCTACTACAGCAACTTCGAGGCGGAGTTCCGGAACTTCTGGAACAACAGCAACTACTACTGCATCTTCGCCGGCCTCGGCTTCGACCCCGACCGCGCGCCATCGGTGCTCGCCCACCGTCCCGACATGCTGGCCAGCGCGGAGCCGATCTTCGCCGGGATCAAGGAACGGCAGCGGGAGCTGCTGGAGTCCCTGCCCACCACGTACGACTACCTGCGCCGGTTGCACGGGAAGTGACATGAAGACGACGTTGCTCGACGCCGACCGCGGGTTCCCGCTCCGTGTCGAACCCGACACCCCCACCGACCTGGCCGAGTTCGTGGCCGGGCATCGGGCCTGGCTCGGTGACCGGCTCGCCGAGCACGGTGCCGTGCTTCTGCGCGGCTTCGACGCCGCCTCTCCGGAGGTGTTCGCCGCGGCGGTGGCGGCGACGGAGAGCCGTCTCCTGAACTACGTGCACGGGAACTCCCCGCGGGAGAAGGTGTCCGGCGCCAACGTCTACACCTCGACCGAATACCCGGCCGAGCTGGACATCTCCCTGCACAACGAGCTGTCCTACGCCGGCCGGTGGCCGAGCCTGCTGTTCTTCCACTGCGTGGTGGCGCCGGAGAGCGGCGGGCAGACCCCGATCGCCGACAGCCGGGAGATCCTGCGCCGCATACCGGCCGAGGTGCGTCGGCGCTTCACCGACAAGGGGCTGCTGTACCAGCAGCGGCTCCACAGCGGCTCCGGTCTGGGCAGGTCGTGGCAGAGCACGTACGAGACCGAGGACCGCGCGGTCGTCGAGGATCATCTGCGAGCCTTCGAGGTGGACTTCTCCTGGACCGCCCGGGGCGCCCTGCACACCCGCCAGGTCCGGCCCGCCACGGTGGTCCATCCCGAGCTGGGCCAGGAGGTGTGGTTCAACCAGGCCGACCAGTGGCACTGGTCGGGCGCGGGTCCCGGGCTGGGTGAAGAGCTGCTCAGCCTGGTCGGGGAGGACGAGCTGCCCAGCTCGTGCCACTACGGCGACGGGTCCGCGCTCCAGGTCGAGGACCTGGACGACATCCGGCGGGCGGGCTGGGAGAGCGCGGTGAGCTTCGACTGGGTGCCCGGGGACCTGCTGATCCTCGACAACGTCCGGCTGGCCCACAGCCGCACCGCGTACAAGGGGTCGCGCCGCATCCTGCTGGCCATGACCTGACCGTTTCCGTTCGACGGCTGGAAACGCGCATGGGCCGCGTCGACCACCACCAGCTCACTACCGGGCTAGTTCTCGCGCGGCTCCCAAGCGGTTCAAGGGGCCCGCTCAAATCGAGCTTGCCGTGGACCGGCACGCCGGAGACGCCCTCCAGCAGGTGAGCCCGCTCCACCAGATCGCCGTCGGTCGGCGGAAACAATCGTTGGCCCAGTAGTGCGTGACCAGCCGCACGAACTCCCCGTCACATGATCAGTGGCGGGGTGTTTTGCTGGTGGAGCCTAGGAGATTCGAACTCCTGACTTCCTGCTTGCAAAGACGCATGCCGATCTTGCTCGGCCTGCGAAGACGCAGCTCCGCGCCCTGATCGCGTTCCCCGTGACTCCCCGCTGTTCCCCCTCATTTCCCGTCCCATCGGGCACGCGACGGGCACGCCGTCTTTAACGGACCTCTTCCTTATCAGGACCATCCCGGCCGCGATCAGAGGTCTGCAACCCCGTCTTGAGCGGCGCTGCAAGGGCGTGGACGTGAGTGGTCGTGTGCCTCTGTTGCAGTACTGGTTGCAGTACGCGACCGCTGAGAGCCCCCTACTGCCCGAAGGAGAATCGGAGCTGAGCATTCACTCCATGCGGTTGCCCGTGTGCACTCATGAGCGTGTATTAGGCCAGGTTGATGTAGCGATTGATGTATTGGGCGTCACAGAACCTATGCCTGTCATCCGCCCCCGTCCCGTAGGGCACTGTCGCGAGGCCGTCCTTGACGGGCCACGAGGACATGCCATGAGCGATATTCTCCCTGCATGGGACGTGATGAACGTGGTGTGACTCCCCAGAATGAGGACTTCTCGGCCTGGTACAACGAGCTGGTTGCCAAGGCGCAGCTCGTTGACAGGGGACCAGCCAAGGGCACCATGGTCATCCGACCGTACGGTTACCGCCTGTGGGAACTCATCCAGGCGGAACTTGATCGCCGGATCAAGGACACCGGTCATGAGAATGCTTACTTCCCTCTGCTGATCCCAGAGAGCTACCTCCGGCGAGAGGCCGATCACGTCGAGGGGTTCTCGCCTGAGCTCGCCGTTGTCACTCACGCTGGCGGTAAGGAGCTTGAAGAGCCGCTCGTCGTTCGGCCCACCTCAGAGACGATCATCGGTGAGATGATGGCCAAGTGGGTCTCATCCCATCGCGACCTTCCGCTCCTGCTGAATCAGTGGGCCAACGTCGTGCGCTGGGAATTGCGGCCCCGCATGTTCCTGCGCACGACGGAATTCCTCTGGCAAGAGGGTCACACAGCACACGCCGACGAGGCGGACGCGATGCGTGAGACGATGCTGGCGCTCGATCTCTACACAGAGGTTGCGCGGGACATCGCGGCGATCCCGGTAGTGCCTGGCGAGAAGACAGCTGGGGAGCGATTCGCCGGCGCCGTCCGTACCTTCACCATCGAGGGCATGATGAGGGACGGAAAGGCGCTCCAAGCTGGAACCTCCCACTACATGGGCACGAATTTCGCCAAGGCCTTCGACATTCAGTACACCTCCGAAGCTGGTCGTCTCGAACTGTGTCACACCACCTCGTGGGGCATGTCGACGAGAATGATCGGCGGGGTCATCATGACCCACGGCGATGACAAGGGCTTGGTTCTCCCGCCCCGACTTGCCCCCTATCAAGTGGTAATCGTGCCGATTGGACGTGGCGATCAGGGCGCGCAGACCTCGGCGGCGGCGCTGGAGCTTGCGGGGCGACTTAAAGCGGCCGGTATTCGTACCCATGTCGATGATCGCGCACAGCTTTCGCCTGGGTTCCGGTTCAATGAATGGGAGCTGCGCGGCGCTCCTATCCGGCTGGAACTCGGTCCGCGTGATCTTGAGTCTGGCACTGTGGTGATGGCCAAGAGGCTCGGCGATGAGGGCAAGCAAAGCATCTCGCTGTCTTCCGCGCCGGAGCTCATTCCTGGCGTACTGGAGGATTTCCAAGCCTTCCTTCTGCAGCGGGCCACCGAATACCGCGACAGTCACACCATGAGAGTGGACACCTGGGACTCCTTCGCGAAGGCCGTAGCGTCGGGATGGGCGTTGGTGTTGCACTGCGGCAGTCCCGCGTGTGAGGACGACATCAAGGCCAAGGTCGCAGCAACTCCGCGCTGTATTCCGCTCGACGGTATTCCAGAAACCGGATGGTGCGTGCATTGCGGTGAAGCATCTGCGTATGGCAAGCGTGTCATCTTTGGGCGGGCTTACTGATCACGGCTGCCACGATGCTCCGTGAGCCGGGGCTGAGGAACGAAGTCCCGGATCGGCGATCGCCCCCGACCCCGTACGCTGGCTGGCCACAGCCAGGCGATCGTAGTGCTGCATTTGGGCGGCGGCGCGTCCCTGGTCGGCGGGTGAGGCTTGGTGCGGCGGGCGCTGTGTACGGCGGGCGGCCCGCATTCCCGCCGCCGTTCGGGACCGGCGCCCACGCCGCACGCCCGGACGGCGGGCGGGCGGCGGCGCGGAGCGCCGTCGCCTTGATCCCTATGAGAACAATTCGGCAGTGATCGGCGTATGGCCGGTGTCCTGTCTCGCTTGATGGTTGACACTCTGGCCTCGCTTGATGCTTGACACCTTGATCGTCTTCTGTGCCTGCTCGTGGCGTTATCGACGCTTCGGGGGAGGCTCAGGTGGCATTGGTGGAGTGGAGCGTCGTGGAGCAGCGCTATCACGCGGTGATCGAGGTGTTGTCGGGGGCGAAGGTCACCGACGTGGCCGGCCGGTATGGGATCTCGCGGCAGTCGGTGCATGCCTGGGTGCGCCGGTATCGGGACGGCGGCCTGGCCGCGCTGGCTGACCGGTCGCATGCGCCGAAGGCGCACCCGATGCAGACCCCGGCCGCTGTCGAGGCGTTGATCTGTGAGCTGCGGCGCGCTCATCCGCGGTGGGGACCGCGAACCCTGTTGTGGGAGCTGGGGCGGCGCGGGGTGGAGCCGTTGCCGTCCCGGGCGAGCATCTACCGGGTACTGGTGCGCAACAGCCTGATCGAGGCGGTGGCGCGGCGGCGTAAGCGCGAGGATTACCGGCGCTGGGAGCGGCCCGAGCCGATGCAGTTGTGGCAGATGGACATCATGGGCGGGCTGCTGCTGGCCGACGGCAGCGAGGCCAAGCTGATCACCGGTGTGGACGATCATTCCCGGTTCTGCGTGATCGCCTCGGTGGTGGCGCGGTCGACCGGGCGGATGGTGTGCGCCGCGTTCGCCGCGGCGATGCGCGCCTATGGGGTGCCGCTGGAGGTGCTGACCGACAACGGCAAGCAGTTCACCGGCCGGTTCGGCGGACCGAAGGCGGGCGAGGTGCTGTTCGAGCGGGTCTGCCGGGAGAACGGCATCAAGCTGCGTCACACCCCGCCGCGCACTCCGACCACCACCGGGAAGATCGAACGCTTCCATCAGAGCGTGCGCCGCGAACTGCTGGCCGAGGCGCTGCCGTTCGCCTCGCTCGAGGCCGCTCAAAGTGAGGTGGACGCGTTCGCCAAGCATTACAACACCGCCCGCCCGCACCAGGCGCTGGACATGGCCTTCCCCGCCGACCGCTTCTTCACCGAGCGCGGCGACGGCCAGCGCCGGGCCGAGCAGGAACTACCGCTGCACCTGCCGGCCAGCCTGACCACGATGCCCGCTCCCGCTCCTGAAGCCGCTCCTGCGGCCTGCCCTACTCCGATGCCCGCCGATTCCCCGGCCCCTGCCGCCGCCCATCAGTCCGCCCAGCCCGGACGGCCCGGACGGCCCGGACGGCCCGGACGGCCCGGACGGCCCGGACGGCCCGGACGGCCCGGACGGCCCGGACGGCCCGGACGGCCCG
>NZ_JBEZDR010000026.1:0-182812 GCF_040648415.1 Nonomuraea sp. NPDC049141 | reverse complement strand
GGCCCGGACGGCCCGGACGGCCCGGACGGCCCGGACGGCCCGGACGGCCCGGACGGCCCGGACGGCCCGGACGGCCCGGACGGCCCGGACGGCCCGAGCCCATGCTGACGACCACGATCGATCCGCTCTCACGCCAGGCGATCGAGGTCGATCGGATCGTGCCCGCCTCGGGCAATCTGTCGATCGGCGGCCAGCAACTCTGGCTCGGCCCCGACCGGGCGGGCATGCCGATCACGTTGTGGATCAGCACCCAGCGGCTGCACGTGTTCACCACCGGCGGTGGCACGCTCAAGAGCGTGGCCTCCCGGCTGACCGTCAAGGACCTGGCCGCACTCCTCGCCTCGGGACAAGCCCGCCCGGCAACGGCCGAACCCGTTCCCGAGCCCGCGATCGCGGCGAGCGCCGTCGAGGTGGATCGGCAGGTCAGCTCGATCGGCACGGTCAGTCTGGCCGGCCGGGCCCTGTGCATCGGCGCCCACCTGGCCGGCCGCCGCGTCGTCGTGCGCCTGGACGGCATCACCGCCCGCGTCATGGACGAGGAACGCCTGCTGCTACGTGTCGTGCCCTGTCCGCTCCCGCTCGCCGAGTGCCTCACCCTGCGCAACGCCCGCCCCGCCGGACCACCGCCCGGCGCCTCGACCGAGCCCGTCACCGTCCAGCGGGTGGTCTGCAGCCGCGGACACTTCCAGATCGTCGGCCAGAAGATCCAAGTCGGCCGGATCCACGCCCGCAAGATCCTGGACGTGACCGTGGACGACACCCACATCACCGTGCACGACAACGGCGAACCCATCCGCGTCGTGCCCCGAACCACCACCCAGGAGATCACCCGGATCAAGTCTCAGGCGCATACTAAGAAGCGAAAGATCGGCTAGGAGTGTCAAGCATCATCCGATGCCAAAGCGTCAAGCATCAAGTGAGACCAGACATCGGCGTATGGCCGGTGGTAGAACGGCCTGTGTGGAGGATCGGCGAGATCGACTGAGGGCGCTGGGTGAGCTGCTGCGACGGCTGCGCAGGGATGCCGGGCTGACCGGCAAGGAACTCGCCGTGCGTGCTCAGGTCGCCCAGCCAACGATCTCGCGGATAGAGACAGGTCAGCTCCTTCCGACCCCTGACACGGTGGAACGTCTGTCGGCTGCGCTGGAGCTCGACGAGTCCGGGCGTACGGGGCTGGATGCCCTTCTCGTGCGGCTGCGTAATGAGGTGTCCCGGCTCAAGGGTGGGCTCGCGGGGCGTGAGACGGCGAACGCGGCTCGTTTCCGTTCGGCTCGTCGGGTGGTTGCGTTTCAGCCGGCGATGATCCCCGCACTGTTGCAGACGGCGGAGTATGCCCGACTGGCTCTGGCCATCGGCCGTGATGTCGATGAGGCGGATGCGGCCAAGGCTGCGGCGGTACGGCTGGAAGCGCAAGCCGTGTTGTTCGACTCTGAGCGCGAGTTCTCCTTCCTCCTCACCGAGGGGGCGGTGCGTACCTGGCCCGGCTCCCCTGCGTTGATGATGGCGCAGCTCGACCGGCTCGCCCAGGTGTCCACCCTGTCTCAGGTTGGGCTCGGAGTAGTGCCGTGGACGGTGGAGGCACCGTGCTTCCCCCTGCATGGCTTCACGATCTTCGACGGCTCCACGAGCATCGTTGACAGTCTCACAGGTGACCTCACTCTGACCGATCCCGAGGAGATCGGGACGCATGTGGAGACCTTTGAGGCTTTCGGGTCGGTTGCTGTGTACGGCGAGGCGCTGCGGGCCTGCTCGCCGACATCGCCGGCGACTATCGGAGCTTGGAGTCCCGCTTCACGTGCCCGCGACCGGGGAACCTGTCAGGTCCGAACTGGCCAGCCCGCTGTATCGCCACGAAGAGGAGTAGCCGTGCGCGTCGGCTTCGCCACCGAAGCGGCTCCAGGCCGCGACAACGAAGACTATGCCGCCGCCACCCCCGATATCGCCGTCCTCCTGGACGGAGCGGGAACCCCACCAGGTTCCGAATCCGGCTGTACGCACGGCGTCGCCTGGTACTCACGGACACTGGGCTCCACCTTGGTCGCATCAATGACCCAAAGCGCCGAATCCTTGACCGACACGCTCGCGGACGGAATCAAGACCGTCGCCTCACTGCATGACAGCACGTGCGACCTGGCCCATCCGGGCACCCCCTCCGCCACCGTGATCATGCTCCGGTGCACGAGTGACGCCCTTGACTGGCTCGTCCTGGCCGACTCCACGCTCGTGCTCGACATCGGCGAGCCGGAACCCATGGTGATCACCGATGACCGCGAAGCCCACGTAGGCGCCCGCTACCGGGCAACCGTGGACGCCCTCGACTCCGGCAGCCCCGAACACATCGCAGCACACCGCGCCTACGTCGAGGGGATGCGCCACCACCGCAACCGCGACGGCGGATTCTGGGTCGCAGCCATCGATCCCCTAGCCGCCGAACAAGCCCTGGCCGGCACCATCCCCACGAGCCGCGTCCGGGCCGCAGCACTCCTCAGCGACGGCGCCACCCGCCTCATCGACCGCTTCGAGCTAGCAACCTGGCAGCAGGCCATAAACATCCTCGACAGGCAGGGACCTTCCGGCCTCATCCATGAGGTTCGCAAGGCCGAGCAGTCCGACCCGAACGGCTCCCGCTGGCCACGCGGCAAGACCTTCGACGACGCAACCGCCCTCTACTGCCGATTCTGAGCAGCCTCGCGCAGGGCGTGATCAATGATCCCGTGCAATACCCTCTCGCACGCCGAGGCCCATCCGTAGCTTCTAGGAAGATCGAAAACCCAGACATCTGACCTGGGAGCGGCAGAGCCAGCAGACACTGTCCAGCTAACCCGATAAACGGTCACGTGGAACGCGCAGGCGAAGCCTGCGCCTTCTCAAATAGACGTCTGAGCGAAGCGAAGTCCTCCAGGGGTCGGGGCTCCGGCCCCATTGGAAGAAGCGCCTGAGCGCCCCGATGGTCTGGGAGGCGGTCCTTCAGCTGGTAGCAGCTGGAGTTCGACTACAACGCCAACGCGATCGAATCGTCCATTGTGGAGTTCATGCGCGCTGTGTTAGCTGCTCTGTGTGCCCTGGCTCGCCTGCGTGGCCGGGTTGGGGCGGCCGGCGGCGGTGTTCAGCCAGAAGGCGCCGCGCAGGCCGTGGAAGATGGCCATGACATAGGTGCCGATGGCGATGGAGATGGCGGCGGTCAACGGGTGGCTGGGCATATCGGCCCAGAGTACGAAGAGACCGGTTAGCAGGATTCCGGTCGCGCCGGCGAGTGCGTTGCGTAGGGGCGAGTTGCCAAGCACGTTCGGGAACTCCTCACCGACGAGGCCCTTGATCAGGTGGGGTAGCGCGTTGGTGCCCATGAGGCCGGCGAGGAAGGAGAGCGCGATGGTCTGAAACATGATTCCCCTGGAGTTCGGTCTACAGTCGTTGACTGAAACCTAGCAGCGGTTCGAGCCTTGAGTCAACGCGTGTAGACTGAGCCGGTGGGTTCCGCACCTGTTTCCCGGGCTGAGCAGCGTCGCCGTACCCAGGATCGGATCATGGTGGCGGCGCGGAGGTTGTTCGCTGAGCATGGCTATGATCGGACGACGATTCGCGCGATCGCGGCCGAGGCGAAGACCGATCCCGGCCTGGTCATGAGGTACTTCGAGTCGAAAGAGAAGCTCTTCGCCCAGGTCGCCGTGGTTGACCAGCACGAACCCATTGGCGGAACCCCTGAGCAGGTCGCTGAGCTGCTGCTGGCGGCGCTGGGTGCGAAGGTCACGGCGGAGCCGGTCGGCGCGCTGGCGGCTGTTCGGTCGATGTTCACCCATCCGGAGGCCGCCAAGGAGGTGCGCGAGGCGATGCTCGCCGAGCAACGCCAGGCCGCCGAGACGGTACCAGGGGAGGATGCGGACCTGCGGGCGGGGTTGATCGGCGCGCTGACGTTGGGGACCGTCGTTGGGCGGTACCTGTTGGGCCTGGATGGGCTGCGGGACGCGCCACCGGAAAGGATCATCGCGTTGCTACGTCAGTCGTTCCACGCGATTGTTCATGGCGATCCGGAGCCCGATCCGACTGAGCGTTCCCACTGAGATCGATAGCCGGCATCGTAGGCAGGCGGTGCGCCGGCAGTAGGTCTGCGGGCGCCGCTGGTGAAGGTGCCGAGGAGACGCGCTTGCGATCAGTCCGAGACGTCGAGATGGACCGAGACGGCCTACCAGCTACGTCCTGATGCCACACGTGCAGGCAAAGATGCTCTTGCGAGAGAGGCTCTCAGGGACGCCGCGCCGCCAGGGGACACCTGGTCGGAGACTGTCCCCCAAGTGTCCCCCGGCCGTAGCGACGTTTCCGCAGTTCAGCCCATGTCCGGAGACACGGGGGACACGGGGGACACCAAGGGGGACTAATGGACAGGCTGTCCCTGCACGGAAGTGTCCCTGCTGTCCCCCGTGTCCCCGAGCGCGATTTGACCTGCGGTAACGCGCCCGGATCATCAGGGACATCCCAGGGACAGGGTGTCCCTGCTGTCCCTCGCCGGGACCCGTACGGCGGGGGGAAGGGGGCTGAAGGCGCTTCGCGCGTCTTCTGAGGCGCGCTCCGCGCGCGAAAAGCTGCTGTGAACACTCTCGGATGATCGCGGGGGTGAGGGTCGCGAGCCAGCCGCAACCGGTCGCGGTGGCGCGACCATTCCCGCGACCAATGAAACATGATCCGACCAGCCGAGATATCCGCAGGTCGCGGGTAGCGGCGACGGGCTAACGCGGCCCGAAACCGGCCGTATGGCACTGCCTGGCACCCTGCCGGCCGCGACCACGACCCCATGAACCGTCGATCGCCCCCGGCCACCTATCAGCCTCTGCACGTGGCCCGCCTCGGTCAACAGCACGACGTTCAGAGCGTTCTGGCGCGTACGCCTGCGGCAGGCAAGTGGCTGGATTAGTACCTGATCAAGAGCCTGGCCACCGACCCTCTCGACCACGACACCGACGACCGGGCCCGCCGAGAGCACGCGGCCCGCCTGGTCAAGGACCTGCGTGTCGAGCCGTGCTCGTCCGCCTGCGACACAGAGGTCAGCCGGCCCAGAGGAGGTCGATGATGCGCAAGGTTCGGGTCTCCTCATCGAGAATGAACGTCATCATCCCTTGGCCGTTGTCTCCGAAGAAGGCGTGTCTCACCGCAGACTGGCCGGGACGCTCCGCGACCGCGTCCCACGGATCGCGGAGGAGCTCAAGAAGACGTTCCAGCAGCGGGCCGTCGCGGACCTCGTCGGGAAGACCGTTCAGCTCGTAGAGGGCGCGTCCGTGGAAACCATCGAACTTGTAGCTCACACCCGGCCCTTCCACTCCGGCGGGGTGTAGCGAGTGAACATCTCCGTACGGTTCTGGAGAGCGTCCTGGACGGCCTCCTCGTAGCCCGGGCGAGCGTAAGCAATGGCACGCAGGCGCCACTGACGCAACAGCGTCTGCACCTGCTTGAAGCGGGCCAAGTCGTGCGCGGCCTCCAAAGCCTCGTCGTACTCAGCCCGGAACCGGGCACGGTGCGATGGCGGAAGCGCCTCGTAGATCGCAGCCGGATCCTCACCTGGATCACCGGGCGCAACGGGCTCCACAGGCTGAGCGGTCATACCGACCAACCTATCTTCCCGAGCATGAAAGCGCGCCATCATGCTCTCACTCAGTCACCCCCGCTCACAGCAGGAGAAGACCAGATCTCCGTTGGCCGGCGGCACCCGATTCTCGGCGCGGAATCGGAGAGCTGACCGCTGGTGGCGCAGCGGCCACGTTGGTCATGCTTCGGTCGTTTGAACCGGGAGAGGGCTTCGGCCCGCGGGGGCTCGTTCTTGACGAAGAAGCCATCAGTTTTCTTCACAGAGCTGGAGCCGATCTATGGATCGACGAGTGCGACTTATCGTAGGGCTGGCGATAGGAACGCTCGCCCGGTAACGGGCGGGGCCTCAAGGTGCACGAACTGAGCGCCGAACCTCATCGCCCTCCACCGCCGATAAGGTGATCAGCCACGTTGTTCGGTGGGCCGGGGCTGAGGAACGAAGCCCTGGACCGTCGATCGCCCCCAGCCACCTACGGCGGCTGACCACAGACAGGCGATCGTAAGGGCGGTACAGACCGCCGACGGTTTTACAGGGCGTGACCGTTCCTATCGACTCCATGCATCCGACCTGCGGTGCCATCTTGCTAGGCCGTCACAAGCACCAAGATCATTGCACGCATATTGCACGGCCCCCGGACGCCTTCATGAGAGGCTGCGCCCTGTAACACCTTATGGTCCCTCGGGTTCGAGGGAGATCATCCCGCGCATATCCTGCAGGCGATCCGATACCTTGACGATGTGTCGAGCAGCGAGCGTCATCTGTCAGACAAGGAGCAAGCTGTCATTCTGGCACTTCTTGCGCAGGACTTTCCTGGCGCGGACGAGCTTCGGGCTCAAGTCCCTTCGGCAGTTGTCGCCGGGCATTGTGGATGCGGATGCGCGACGGTGGATCTTCGCCCAGGGAAAGGCCCTTGCGCACTCAACCCTCCGGTGCAAGACGGCGTGCTGATCTCCGCGCGCGTGCAGGAGCGCGACGATGGTGTCTTGCTCTTCGTCGAGGGAGGCCACCTGTTGTGCCTGGAGATCTACTCCATCGAAGACGAGCCAGCCCCACTCCCTCGGCCGGAAGATCTCATCGTTGATGCGCCAGGCTCCTGGTAGTGCATCCCGCAAGGAAGCGCGCCCGAAAGGTCAACCTATGGAGCCGCGGATTAAAAGAAGGCGCTTCGATCAAGCTCGGCGGCTCTGACCTCGGCGTTCGGTGTCCGTGGATGTTCGCTGAGTTCCGCCGGTGTTCGCCCTCTTGGCTGTACAGCCAGGGCACCACTACCTGACCTTCTGTTTACAAGGTCCCCAAACGATCTTCAATGTCGTTCAGACGTGTTCGCCGGGCAGGTGGCTGGAGACTGCAACGTCCGTAGTAGTCCGCCAATGCTCGTGATCGTCCAGTCCGGTGGCTCCCAGGGTGGCTCCCACTTGAGAGCTCGTGATCCCCTCTGGTCGCTGACCGTACGGGCGCGCACATATATTGCACAGCGGGCCGCTGGCGCAGAACGCCCAGGACGCGAACGCAGAACCTGCGGATTAAAGTGTTGATACACCGAATCTCCGCGCCATAGGTTCCCTGGAGTGCTGAGCGATTTCCTTCATCCTGCCGACCGCGCCCAGTCGTGGGACGACTGCGACGCCGATGTCCGCGAGTATGTGACCGGCACGCCCGCGGCTGTCGGCATCCCACTTGTCGGCGCCTATCTGCACGGTTCCCTGGCAATGGGCTGCTTTTACCGCGCCAAAAGCGACCTGGACCTGCTCCTGGTCGTCGAGGAGCCGCTCAACGACCGGCAACGGGAGCACACCTCCCTCGCCCTGGCCATGCGAAGCGACCGGCGGCCGATCACTGGCGATCTCGAACTGTCCATCCTGACCCGCCGACAGGCGCGAGCAAACGAGCATCCGCGACCTTACGAGGTGCACTATTCCGCCGCGTGGACGGAGCGGATCCTGCTCGGCCAGATGGACTACAACGACCGGCATCAGGCCGATCCGGACCTGGCCGCGCACATCACCGTGACACGTAGCCGGGGCGTGACCCTGATCGGGGAGCCCCCGCAGGACGTCTTCGCGCCGGTGCCGGAGTCCGACTACAAGGCAGCCGTTCTCGAGGACCTGGCGTGGGCGCTCAAGGATGATCGCCTGCTGGAATCCCCCTATTACGGGGTGCTCAACGCGTGCCGCGTGATCGCGATGTTCGAAAGCCCCCCGGGAACCGTGCTGAGCAAGGAGGAGGGAGCCCTGTGGGCCCTGGAGGAACTACCCGAACGCCATCGGCCGATCGTGGAGCAGGCGCTCGCGTGCTATCGCAGCGCTCGACCGGTCTCACTTGAGGAACGGGAGACCGACGGCCATGCATGGAACGCCGACGCCCTGCGGGCATTCGCCGCCCACGCCCTACAGCACGCGGACAGGGCGGAGTGCGGGCCGTGCCGACACGTGGAAAACCCTCTCTTTCGTCTACGAGAAGCCGCGCGGTCATGCGTGCCTGGAGGTTTGAGCTTCCACTGCTCCTGGGGTATTGCGATCGTCTTGGCGACAAGCGATCCTCGCTGCGCCCTCGCATAGCCCTCTGGCCGGATCATCCCGTCGCCGTCGTCCCACCCGTCAGGGAAGCGGGCCAAGGGCCTGGGGTGAAGGTGGAGCCCCCAACTGGAGGAACGACCTTCGCCCCAGGCCCTTGGCCCGCTGGGCTTGTCCTGGGGCGATGGCGACGGGGCGCTCAAGGAGATGGGGCTCGCCGGCCTGCACTTCCACGATCTTCGCCACACGGGCAACACGCTCGCCGCGCAGTCAGGGGCGAGCCTGGCCGATCTCAAAGCACGGATGGGGCACGACAGCGATCGGGCGGCGCTCATCTACCAGCACGCCACCAAGGACGCTGACCAGCGGATCGCGGATGCGCTCAGCGCTCGTGTCGAGGCCGAATGGAAGAGGATGGGCCAGGATGGCTAATGGTCCGTTAATAGCCCGAACACCCCGTCACAAGATCAGTGGCGGGGTGTTTTGGCTGGTGGAGCCTAGGAGATTCGAACTCCTGACTTCCTGCTTGCAAAGCAGGCGCTCTGCCAACTGAGCTAAGGCCCCTCGACGAAGATAGCTTACCGGTCCGCGACACCCATCTGCTGCCTGCTCAGGTCTTCGCTCAAGATCAAGCCAGGGAAGTCCGCGATCGAGTCCAAAATGTGCGTGGCGCCTCCCTTGAGCAGCCGCTCCCGGCTGTGTACCCCCGTCATCACCCCAGCCACAACAGAAGCACCCGCTCGACGACCACACAGCATGTCGCTTTCCGAGTCGCCGATGACCGCCACCTGTCGTACATCCTCGATGCCCAGGCGGAGTACGGCGTGCAGGACCATGTCGGGCCAGGGGCGGCCGCGGCCGCCGGCGTCTTCGGGGCAGATGGCGAGGTCGATCTTGTCGTGCCAGCCGAGCACGCTGAGGACGCGGCTCAGGGTGACGCGGCTGAAGCCGGTGATCAGGGCCAGGCGCACGCCGGAGCCGCGGAGTTTGTCGAGGACCTCGATGACGCCGGGCATGGGGACGAGACCTGCTCGGTCGAGCGCACCCTCGTACGAGCGCTCGAACGTCAGGTTCGCCGCCTGGGCCTGGGCCTCGTTGCCGGGGAAGATCCCTCGGAAGACATCGATCTTGGGGCAGCCCCGGGACCGGTGCACGTGCACCATGGCACGCGCGTACGCTCCGGTCCCGGGGACGATGCCTTGAGTGGCTATCGCTTCGGCGAAAGCACGCTCGACCATGGCGATGTCACCGACTGTTGTGCCGGCCAGGTCCAGGCACGCCAGCTTGATGGGGACGACGTCACTCATCGCCTCGCCAGGTCGATCAGTTCTCGCTGCCGGTGGCCTCGGTCCAGAGATCGAGCTCGGCGCGATCAGCCTGCACTTTGCGCCAGACCAGCAGCCCCCCAAGGGCGATCAGCGCCAGAACGACAAGCTTCTTCACGGTGTGACCCCACTTCTTCGACGGCCTCACCTGCCGGGGTGAGACCCAACGGTTGACATGCAGCCTAGCAAGGGATGGCTGCGGTCCTTGTGTTGTGCACGAACCAGATGTACCGGATGTGCAAAGAACGAGTGAACATACCCAGGTGGGACCGGTTATACCCGTCCCATCTTGGACACTGTGTGGATCATGTCAAACCCGGTCAGGGGTACGCACACCGGGGGTTCGTGAAGCCCAGTTCACGGCCGGTCCCATCGCGGCGCCGGCCGCCACGAACACCCCGCCGACCAGCAGCCATCCCAGTGTCCCCCCGCCGATGACGAGCGTGGTGAGGACGACGGGCCCGAGCATCCTGGCCACCGCCACCCCGGTCCCGAAGAACCCCTGGTACTGCCCCTGCTTGTCAGCCGGAGCCAGTGCGAACCCGATCTCCCAGGCACCCGCCCCCAGCAGCATCTCGCCGTACACCTGGAGCCCGGCCGCGGCCAGCAGGATCAGCCCGGCGAGCCAGGCCGACGAGCCGATGGCCGACATCGCGAACACCGCGCAGGCCGCCAGCATGACCAGGCCCGCGTGCCGCACCGACCGGGACGCGTCGGCGAGGCCCCTTACCCGCCGCGCGAGGCGTACCTGGAACAGGAGCACGCTCACCGTGTTCACCAGGAGCAGAGCCGAGACGAGCCAGGTCGGTGCCGTGGTGCGCTGGACGATCCAGAGGGGGACGATCAGGCTGAGCAGCGGCATGTAGAAGAGCATGACCGCGTTGATCAGCGTGACCACCGCGTACGGCCGGTCCCTGAGCACGGCCAGCCTCGGTCCGGCGACGGCCGGGACGGGGGCGACGGCGGGCAGCCTCAGCAGCAGTACGGCGGCGGCCAGGAAGCTGACCGCGTCCACCGCGAACACCGCCAGATACGCCTCCCGAGTGCCGAAGTGCAGCGCCAGCCCGCCCAGAGCGGCGCCCACCGCGAGGCCGCCGTTGAGCGTGGACTGGAGCACGGCTCGGACCTCGGTGCGCTTGTCCGGTTCGATCAGTCCGGCGAGCAGTGCCTGCCGGGCCGCGGACAGGCCGGTCTGCGCGGTGCCGTACAGGCAGGCGACCAGCGTGAACAGCGCGAACGACCGCACGAACAGGAACGACGCGACCGCGACGGCGGTCATCAGGGCGAGCAGGATGGCCACTCCGCGCGGCCCGCGCCGGTCGGCTAAATGTCCGAGCGGGACGCCCGCGACGGTGCCGACCGCCCAGCCCAGCGTGAGCCCGAAGCCGATCTCCGTCGCCGACAGACCGACGATCCTGGCGAAATAGAGCGCCGAGGTGACCAGGTAGGCACCGTCGCCGATCGAATTCGCCAACTGCGCCTGGGCGAGGAGCCGCCTGTGGAGTGTCATCAGCCCTTGTACGACTCAGGGGTCATGCGGGTGGCCACGCCCATCCGGTTCCAGGCGTTGATCGTGGCGACGGCCACCACGAGTGCGGCGAGTTCCTGGTCGTCGAACTGTTCGGCGGCCTGCTGCCAGATCTCGTCGGTGATGTCGTCGGTCGAGAGCCTGGTGGCGGCCTCGGTGAAGGCCAGGGCGGCCCGCTCCTTGTCGGTGAAGAAGGGAGCCTCCTGCCACACGGCCACGGCGTGCAGCCTGGCGTCGGACTCGCCCGCCTGCTTGGCGTCGCTGCTGTGCATGTCCACGCAGTAGACGCAGCCGTTGATCTGCGAAGCGCGTAGTCGTACCAACTCCAGCAGGGGCGCGGGCAGCGTGCTGTGCTTGACGTACCGCTCCAGGCCGGCCATGGCTTTGTAGGCTTCTCCGGCGAGTTCGCCGAGATTCATACGCTCTGTCATAACCCCAAATCTAGAGCCCACCTTGTCCCGACATAAGCTCCAATTTCCGGTTAAATGATTGGGCCAAGATGGATGTCCATATAAGTCTCCACGGCCGGGGTGACCTGGCCGCACAGGTCTACCGGCAACTGCTGGACGCGATCCTCGACGGCCGCCTCCGATCGGGCGAACGCCTGCCGCCGACCCGCGAGCTGGCCAAGCGGCTGGAGATCTCCCGGAACACGGTCGCGGTCGCGTACGACCGCCTGGTGGCCGACGGCTTCCTCATCGGCCGGGCGGGCGCGGGCACGTTCGTCTCCGCGGAGCGTGTACGCGCCAGGTCGGCACCCCAAGGCGTCGTACGCCCCCGCGCCCTCTGGCGCTCCATGCCCACCCAGCCACCGACCCCCACTCCCGAGTACGACTTCCGCGTGGGCATGCCCGACGCGCGCCTGTTCCCGATGGAGGCATGGCGCAGGCTGGTGGCCCGCGAGCTCCGCACCAGCCTCGCCGGATATGCCGACCCCTCCGGCCATGAAGGCCTAAGAGACGCTATTTCGCGACATATAGGCATCAGCCGCTCCGTACGAGCGAGCGCCGACGACGTCCTGATCACCAACGGCGCCCAGCAGGCGCTCGACCTCATCGGCCGGGTGCTCATCGATCCCGGCGCCTGCGTGGCGGTCGAGGAGCCGGGCTATCCGCCGGCGCGCCTGCTGTTCCGCTCGCAGGGCGCCCGAGTGGCCGGGGTCCCGGTGGACGGCGAGGGCATCGACGTGGCCGCCATCCCGAACGCCGCCCGGATGGTGTACGTCACCCCGTCCCACCAGTTCCCGCTCGGCACCCCGATGTCGCTGGCCCGCCGGGCCGCCCTGCTGGCCTGGGCCGAACGGCGGCGCGCGGTGATCGTCGAGGACGACTACGACAGCGAGTTCCGCTTCGGCGACCGGCCGCTGGAGCCGCTCCAGAGCCTGGACCGGGCGGGCCGGGTCATCTATGTCGGCTCGTTCTCCAAGACGCTGCTGCCCATGTTGCGGCTCGGTTTCCTGGTCGCCCCCGCCTCGCTCATGCCCGCCCTGCGCGCCGCCAGGCAACTGACCGACTGGCACGGCGAGCTGTCCGCGCAGGCCGCGCTGGCCCGCTTCATCGACGAGGGCCTGCTGGCCAGGCACATCAGGAAGGCCACCCGCGAGTACGCCGCCCGGCACGCCCTCATCGTCGACGCCCTCGCCAGCGACGACCGGCTGCGCCTGGTCCCCTCGGTCGCGGGCCTGCACCTCTGCGCCCGTTTCGCCCCAGGGGTGTCCGTACGGCCGTCGCCCCGGCTCGCCGTGGAACGGCTCGACGCCTACTGCGGCGAGACCCCCGCCCAGAACGGCTTGGTCCTGGGCTACGGCGCGATCCAGCAGTCCAAGATCCCAGAGGGCCTGAGCCTGCTGACAAGCTAGAAGTGCTTGCGGCTCCGGCTCCAGAACCGCCGCGTCCGCTCCCCCGGCAGCTGCGGCTCGTCCGGCGGCGTCGGCTGGCGGACGATCACCACGGTCGTCTTGGCGTGCCGCGCGCAGTACATGCTCGTCGAAGGCAGGAGCAACCGGCTCAACACCCCCCGCTTGCCCCGCCCGAGCACCAGCAGATCGCCCTCACGCGCCAGATCGACGAGGTGATAGCCGGGATCGCCGACCCGTCCGACCACCGCCGTGGTGAGGTCGGCGGGCAGCCCACCGGCCACGTCGTCGAACACCCCCGCGATCACCTCGTTGCACCGCGCCTCCTCCCCTGCCCTGATGGCGTGCTGCACGGGCAGCGCCTCGGGGAAGGGGTGCATGGGCGCCCGGCTCACGTGCACGGCGATCAGCGCCATCCGGTGCAGCCGTGCCGCCCCGATGGCCCATGCCAGCGCCCAACGCGAGGCCGGAGATTCGTCCACTCCCACGATCAGCCTCGCTCCGCCGGGCAGGTCCTGATCCACCGCGACCCTCCTCGAAGAAGTACTCGACCATAGTGCGCCTCCCCCCTGGTTACCGGGAGGTGGCACTTTGCGAACTCTGGAGTCGTTCGCGATCCCCGGCGTAGCATGCGTGGGTGGAACGTGGGTGGGTGCAACCCCGTCCCGCCCTCGACCGGCGGCTCGACGGGGCGCTGACGCACAGGCTCACCACTTTGGTGGCCACCACGGGCTACGGCAAGTCGATCGCCCTGACGAGTTGGAGCGAGGATGTCGGGGCGGTGCTCCACCGGCTCGGGCCCGCCGATCGCGACCTGACCACGCTGGCCGGCGCCCTGGTCGCGGCCCTGTCGGAGGCGGTTCCCGACCTGCCGGCCGAGCTCGCGGCCGCCGCCGAGTCCCCGCTCGGGCCCGACGCCGACGAGCTGTCCAGGGCGGCGGCGCTGGCGGGCGCGCTGGCCGAGGCGCTGGCCGGGCGGTTGCGACGGGGGCTCGCGCTGGTCTTCGACGGCATCGAGACGATCATCGGCGCGGCCGGCTCCGTACGCTATGTCGAGACGCTGATCCGGGCGGCCCCTCGCCATCTGCACGTGGTCACGGCCTCGCGGGCGCCGTTGCCGTTCCCCACGGCCCGGCTGCGCCAGGACCACGAGGTGCTCGACCTCGACGCGACCGACCTCGCGCTCACGATCGAGGAGACCACGGCCTGGGCGCGCGACCGGCTGGGCGAGCCGGGGGCCGCGATCGCCGCCACGCTGCATGACGCCTGCGGCGGCTGGCCGGCCGCCGTACGGGCCGCGCTCGACGCGCTGGCCCGCACCGATCCCGCCGCCTGGCCGGGCACCGCCGCGGGCCTGGCCGCCACCTCTGCCACGCTTGAGCGGCTCACGCTGTCCGCGTTCGACGACCTGCCCGCGACCATGCGCGAGCTGCTGCGGGCGGCGACTGTATTGCCGGTGCTCACCGACGACCTCGCCACCGCGCTGGGCGCCCCGCCCGACACGCTGGCCTCGCTGACCAGCCGGGGCCTTTTTCTGGAGGCGAGCCACGACGGGCACCGGCCGGCCGCGATCAGCGGACACGGGCCGGCCATCGCGCACGGACCGGCCCTGACCAGCGGCTACCGGTTAACGGCCACCAGCGCCCACGTACTGGCCGCGCACGCGCCGCTCGACCGGCACGAGGCGCACGACACGGCCGCCGTCGCCGCCCGCTGGTACGTCGAACACGACCAGCCCGAGCTGGCCCTGCGCGCCGCGGTGGCCACCCGGCACACCACGCTCGTCACCTCGCTGCTCGGCACGCACGGCCCGCACCTGGCCGAGCGCGGCGACGACGTGGTGGCGGCGCTCGGCCTGCTGCCGGAGCCGACCAGGCAGGCGCCCGCGATGCTCCGCCTGGCCGGCATCGCGGAGCAGAACCGCGGCGCCTGGAACCGGGCGCGGGACCTGCTCGCCCGCGCGGCGGCGACGTCGGTGTTCGACGCGTTCCTGGCCAGGCGGCTCGGCCTCATCGACCACCTGCGCGGCGACCTCGACTCGGCCATCGCCATCTACACCAAGGGCTTCGAGTACGGCCTGCCGCCCGCCGACGCGGCGATGTGCGCGGCCTCCACCGCGTCGGTGCTCTGGCTGAAGGGGGACCGGGCGGGCTGCGCCGAGCTGGCGGACCGGGCGCTGGAGCTGGCCAGCGCGCTGGGCGATCCGGGTGCCCTGGCCGCGGCCTGCACCGTGCAGGCCATGCTCGCCTCGCTCGACGGCGACCGGCGGGCCAACGACGCCTATTACCTAAGGGCACTGGAGTACGCCGAGCGGGCCGGGGACGTCGTCCAGCTCATCCGCATCCGGGCCAACCGCGCCTCCTGCCATCTCGACGAGGGCGCCTACGCCAGGGCGCTGGCGGAGGTCGAGATCGCGGCCAGGCTGTCGGATCTGGTGTCGTTCGCCCCGTACGCCGCGCTGAACATCGCCAACCGGGCCAAGGCGCTCATCGGCCTCGGCCGGCTGGAGGAGGCGGCGATCGACGCCGCGGACGCGGCGGCCAGGTGGGAGGCGATGGGGTCGCGGTTCGTCGGCTACGGGCTGATCCGGCTGGCCGACGTACAGGTGCTGCGTGGCGACCGCAGGTCGGCGATGGCCATCTATCGGCGGATCATCGCGGACGCCGGCGCGTCCGGCGAGGTCCAGGAGCTGTCCAACGCGCTGAACAAGCTGGCCGTGCTGCTCGCGGACGACGATCCCGACGAGGCGGCTCGCGTGGCCGCGCGGGCGCTGAAGCACGCGGAGGGCATCGCCGGGGTGAACGCCAGGCTGGTCGCGGCCCGCGTCGCGCTGGCCGCCAGGCGCTATGACGAGGCCAGGGCGCTGCTGGCCGAGGCCGAGCCGGTCGCCGTGCGGCGCAGGGACCACGCGGCCCAGGCCGCGATGGTGGAGCTGCGCGCCGCGCTCGACGGCGACTCCCTGCTGGCCGACGAGGCCGTACGCCGGTGGTCGGCGCTCGGCGATCCGGTCGGCCGGGCCAGGGCCGAGCTGATCAGGGCCGCGCTGGGCGACGCGGTGACCGGCAGGGAGGTCGCGTACCGGGTCAGGAGCCGCATGCACGCGATCGGCTGCCGGGCGCTCGATGCCAGGATCGACGCGCTGGTCGGCCGGTTCACGCCGGCGACGGAGGCTCGGGTGCTGGTCGAGACCATGGGAACGTTCCGAGTGCTGCGTGGCGCGGTGCCCGTCGCGCGTACCGCCTGGCAGTCGCGCAAGGCCCGCGACCTGCTGAAGATCCTGGTCAGCCGCCGGGGCGCGGCGATCAGCAGGGAGCGGCTGGTGGAGATCCTCTGGCCGGACCAGGAGGGCGACTCGGTCGGGCTGAAGCGGCTGAACGTGATGGTGTCCACGCTGCGGGGCGTGCTCGATCCGGCTCATGTACGGCCCGCGGACGAGTTCGTCGTCTCCGACGAAGGTGCGCTGCGGCTCGATCTGGCGAACGTGGACGTCGACGTGGAGGGGTTCCTCGGCCTGGTTGGTGCGGCCGTACAGCTGGATCAGGCGGGGCGGCCGGTGGAGGCGCTGGCGCGGTGGGCGGAGGCCGAGGCGTCCTACGGGGGCGACTTCTGTGAGGAGGACCCGTACGCCGACTGGGCCGTGGGGCTGCGCGAGGAGGCCAGGCTGGCGTACGTGCAGGCGGCCGCCAGGCTCGCGACGGCGCGGGCGGCCGAGGGCAGGCACGACGAGGCGGCCCGCTACTGGCTGCGGCTGCTCGAACGCGACCGCTACGACGAGCGCGCCCACCTCGGGCTGGTGCGGGTGCTCGACTCGGCGGGGCGGCGCGGCGACGCGCGGCGGCGCTACGCCCTGTACGCCGAACGGATGCGTGAGCTGGAAGTGGAGCCCGCGCCCTACCCCACCTGAACCTGACCTGAACCGTTCGGCGAGATGGTGCCGAAATGAGGACGGTCATCGTACGGCTGGTCGAGCCGGAGCAGTCCGGCGGCCAGCTTCGCGGGCTGCTCGAAGAAGTCGGGGGCGAACCGGTGCCGTTCAGTGGGAGCGAGGCGGTGGTCGACCTGCTACTCTCCGCCGCCGGTCTGAAGCCAGATCAGCCCTGAACCTCCCGCGAACCTTCCTCACCACCATCAAGGGTGAGAGGAGGCACGATGAGCGAGCAGCTGGGGAGCGCATGGCCGTTCGTCGGGCGAGGGGGTCAGCTGGCGACCGTACGGGAGACTCTGCGGTCGAGAGCTGGCGTGATGATCGCCGGGGACGCGGGGGTAGGCAAGAGCAGGCTGGCGGCGCAGGCGCTGTCGGGTCTGAAGGGGTACGGGGTGGTCCGTGCGCTGGGCACGGAGACGGCGGCGGTGATCCCGTTCGGCGCGTTCGCGCACGCGCTGACCGGACCGCCCGGCAGCGGCGAGAACCTGCTGCGGTGGGCCGCGCGGCACCTGCGGATCAGCGCGGGGCGGGACGAGCTGCTGGTGAGCGTGGACGACGCGCACCGGCTCGATCCGGCGTCGGCGGCGCTGGTGCACCACCTGGCGGAGAGCGGCACCGCCAGGCTGCTGGTCACGGTGCGCAGCGGTGAGCCGCTGCCCGCGCCGGTCGCCGCGCTGTGGAAGGACGAGCTGCTCTGCCGGATCGAGCTGCCGCCCCTGACCGTGGCCGAGGTCGCGGAGGTGCTGGCCGGGGCGCTCGGCGGGGAGGTGGCCGGGCCGACGGTCAGGCACCTGGCCAGGGTCAGCGAGGGGAACGTGCTCTACCTGCGCGAACTCGTACACGCCGGCCGCAGCGCCGGCTGCCTGACCGAGACCGACGGTCAGTGGCGCTGGCAGGGCGAGCTGTCGATGACCACCCGGCTGCGTGAGCTGGTCGACGCCAGGATCGGGCACCTCGACCAGGACGAGCGCGAGGTGCTGGAACTGGTGGCGTTCGGCGAGCCGCTCGGCACCGAGCTGCTGGTCTCGCTCACCTCGCCGAGCGCGACGGAGCGGGTGGAGGACCGCGGGCTGATCGTGGCCGTACGCGACGGGCAGCGGGAGCACCTGCGGCTCGGCCACCCCCTCTACGGCGAGGTGGTACGCGGCGGCTGCGGCACGCTGCGGACGCGGCGGCGGCTGCGGATGCTGGCCGAGGCGCTGGAGGCGAGCGGGCTGCGGCGGCGCGAGGACGTGCTGCGCGCGGCGGTGTGGCGGCTCGACAGCGGCTCTACGGCCGAGCCGGACATGCTGCTCGTCGCCGCCGGCCTGGCCTGGGCCAGGCAGGATCCCCGCCTGGCCGCCCGGTTGGCCAGGGCCGCGATGGAGGCGGGGGCGAGCGTGGCCGCGGTCGCGCTGCTCGGCCAGGCGCTCATGGTGCTGGGTGACGCCGACGCCGCGCTGACGGCGCTCCGGCAGACGGCGCGGGCGGTCGTCACCGAGAGCGAACGCGCGCAACACGCCATCAGCCTGGGCCTCAACCACGCCTGGGCGGGCGCCCTCGCCGAGGCGTGTCAGGTGCTCGGCGAGGCGGCGCGCACCCTCACCGACCCGGCCTGGCGGCAGGAGGCGTACATCTACCTCGGCGTGGCCGAGTTCTGGGCGGGCCGCACCACCAGAGCCGTCGAGTCGCTCGACCGGGCCCGCGCGTGCACGCCGATCACGGTACGCGGCGCGGCGCACGTGGCCGCGCTCGACGCCTGGTCCAGCGCCTACTCGGGCCGGACCGAGCACACCCTCGCGGTCGTCGAGCAGGCCCTGGCCGGGGCGGACGGCTGGGGGGACGAGACGCCGCACGCGCTGCCGACGATGCTCGACGCGCGCTGCGCCGCCGAGACGTTCGCCGGGCAGCTGGACGCGGCGGAACGCACCGCCGACTACGGCATGGAGCTGGCCGTGGCCGAGCTGTCCGTCTCCGGCTTCGGGGCCTTTCGGGCGCTGGCCAGCAGGCTGCGGGGCGATGCGGAAGGCGCCGTACGCTGGAGCCGCGACGACGCCGCCGGGCTGCACGACCGCTCACCATACCGGGGTCGGTGCCTGGCCGAGCAGGCGCACGCTCTGGCGCTGCTGGGCAGGACTGCGGAGGCGCGCGAACTGCTGCCCGAGGCCGAGGAGCTCGCCTCCCGATGGGCGTTCACCCGCCATCCGACGCTGCAGGCCGCGGTGTGGGTGGCGGCGGGCTGCGGTGACCTGGATGGGGCGGTACGCCTGTGCCTGTCGGCGGCCGATGTCGCGGAGAAGCACGAGCAGTTCGGGCACCTGATGTTCGCGCTGCACGATCTGGTGCGGCTCGGTGTTCCCGAGCTGGCCGCCGACCGGCTGTCAGTGCTGGCCGAACGGGTGGACGGGTCCCTCGTCGAGCTCCTGGCCAGGCACGCGCGGGCCACCCGCGACCCCGAGGAGCTGCGGGCGGTGGCGGCCGAGTTCGAGCGGCTCGGGATGATCCTTTACGCCGCCGAGGCCACCGCCCAGGAGTCCGCCGCCTACCGCGCTCTGGGCCGGGGCGCCCTGGCCAAGGGGGCGCAGACCAGGGCGTGGGCGCTGGCCAGGCGTTGCCCGGGGGTCTCGACGCCCGCGCTGGTCGAGCTGGCCACGCCCGAGCTGACGCCACGGCAGCGGGAGATCGTCCAGCTCGCGGCGGCCGGCCTGACCAACCGGCAGATCGCCGCCCGGCTCACGGTCTCCACCCGGACGGCCGCGAACCACCTGCAGGCCGTGTACGAGAAGCTCGGCGTCAACGACCGGGCGGAGGTGGGGCGGTTGCTGACGTCCCCTTAGACCGGTGCCCGATCCTTCTGGACCGGAGCCCAGTCGCTCTAGACCAGCGCCAGCAGGCCGTCGTGGAAGAGCGCGCGCTCGTGGTCGGTGATCGCGCCGTACGGCGCGGCGGCCCGCTGGTTGGTCTCCCGCTCGATCCGGTCGCGCAGAGGCCCCGGACCGAGCGCGACGATCTCGGCGGCGGTGAGACCGGCGGCCCGCCAGGCGGCAGCGTGCGCGTCGGCGCGGTGGTAGCGCAGCGCGGCGAGCCGGTTGAACAGCAGCACGCCCGCGGGCGTGCCCACCGGCTCGTACGGCGGCGCCATCGCGGCAAAAGCGCCACCGGGCTCACCATAAGCGTCGCCACTGGGCTCACCATTGGCGTCGCCACCAGGCTCGCGACCGTAAGCGGCACCGGCCGCGTCCACCACCCGTCCAGCCAGGTCGGCGAGCGTCTGGAGATCATGACCCGCCCAGATCCGCGCGGTGGTGGCGGCGTGCACGGCGTAGAGCCCGTCGATGAACGCCAGCGCCTCGGCCGTCGGCCGCAGCGCGCCGTCTCCGTCCTCCTCCAGCATGCCCCGCTCCAGGTGGTCCCGGATCTCGGCATCGAGCGAGGCCGCGTCACCGTACCGATAAATGCCGGCGAGCGAGCGCCGGGTCAGCGCGCGGACAGGGAGCGTGAAGCGCAGGTCGGTCAGGAAGCCGAGCGGCAGCCCCGCCACCTCCTTGCGGGCCGAGGCGTGCACGTTCACGTGGACCGCGTCGATGACGGGACCGATGGTCGCCGCATACTCCGACAGATCATGAAATTTCGGCATTGGGCGTCATTATGCCGGTGAGAACGCGGCAGTGTTCATCAACTCATTCGGGCGACATGACCTCGTAGAGGTTGCGGACCGCGTCGGTGAAGAACAGTCCGCGCGGGCAGAGCGGGTGGTCGATCCGCCCGTTGTCGGGGGTCGCGGGATGGTTCCCGTACGACACACCGCGCTCCTGGATGCGGGCCAGGATCGCGTCGAACGTGGCGGGATCGACGTCGAAGGCCAGGTGATGCCCCTCGGGATTCTCGACGGCCATGTAGTCCAACGTGAGGGTCTCGCCGACCCGCACAGGGGCGAAGTGACCCCGGGCCCCCGAAGGCGGCAGGCGCTCCAGCCCCATGATCTCGGCGAAGAAGTCGGCCTCCCTGTTGTTGTCGGCCGCGGGAACGATCGTGTGGTTGAGGGAAACAGTCACGCCGACTCCTCCTTGATGGCTCCGTGCAGGAACACCTCGACAAGCTGACTCGTGGACAGGACGGCCGGCCGGACGAACAGCAGGCCCAGGAAGACCTTGCCGACCGTCTCGGCGGGCAGCCGCAGCGATGCCTCATCCGGTTCGAGCAGGTCGGCGATCGCGTCGCCGATCAGCTGCATGGACGCCTCGCGGCTGCCCGGCTGCGGCTGCGGACGGGCGCCCTGCTCGCCGCGCCGGTGACCGGTGGAGTGCAGGACGCCGGCCACGGTGCCCATGCGCGCCAGATGGGCGGAGAGCGCGTCGGCCGCGTCGGCGAGCCGCTCGGCCAGCGGCTGGTCGAGCGGGATGGAGGCGATCTCCGTGACGGCGTGGTCGGGCCGCATCGCCTCGACCATGCAGGCGTCGAGCAGCTCGTCCTTGTCGGCGAACACCCGGAAGATGGTGGCCTCCCCGATGCCCGCCGCCCTGGCGATCTGGCTGGTGGTGACCGCGGTGCCGTACTCGGCCACCAGGGGGAGGGCAGCGGCGACGATCATCGCGCGGCGCTCCTCGGGGCTCATTCCCGGCGCCCTGCGCCGGACGGGTTTCTCACTCATACGAACCACAGTACGGAGTGAGTGCTCACTCCGTCAACAGCGGAGTGAGTATTCACTCCGATGCTTGATCGCGGGGCGGCCGATGGCCGTGGCATGATGTCCGCACTGTGACCCCCGGCCTGTCCTTCCGCCTCGTCCGCACCGCGGTGTTCGCCGTGGTGTGCCTCGGGCTGGGTGTGGCGGCGCACGCCCTCGGCGGTGGCACGGTCGGAGCCCCAGCCACGGGTGCCGCGCTGGGCCTGTCGTTGGCGGCGGCGTTCCCGCTGTCGGGGCGTGAGCGGACGGTGGGCACGATCCTGCCGCTGCTCGGCGGCCTCCAGGTGGTCCTGCACCTGGTGTTCTCGCTGGCCCACGCCGCCTCGCCGGTCGCGGCGACGGGCCACCTGCACTCGGGTCTGGTGCCGGGCCTCGGCATGCTGGTCGCGCACGGCTGGGCCGTCGGGCTGACCGCCCTGTGGCTGGCGCGCGGCGAGGCCGTGCTCTGGGGTCTGCTGCGCCGCCTGGCCGTGCGGCTGCTGATCATGCTGCCGTCCGTGGCCCGGGTCCCGTTCGCCGCTCCGTGTACGACGGAGCCGCCGGTCTTCCGCTCGGCCGTGCTGCGGCACGTGGTCTCCGGGCGGGGTCCGCCGATGGTCGTCGAAACCAGCTGACCCCCCGTTTTCGACGACCACGCCCGGCGGGGCGCGCTTTCGCGTGCCGTACCGGGTGGAGAAAGGCCTTTCCCATGTTCTCTCGCCATGCCCTGCTGCTCACAGCCGCCGCCGTCGTCGCGCTCGCGGGCTGCGGCTCCCAGCAGGTGGCCGCCGCCCCGGCCACCCGGTCCCCCGCCGTCGCGGCCAAGCAGTCCCCTGCGCTGACCATCACCGATCCCTGGGTGAAGACCGCCAAGAAGGGGATGAGCGCCGCCTTCGGCACGCTGGTCAACAACACCGATGCCGAGGTGACGGTCGTCTCCGGCGCCTCGCCGCTGTCTCCGAAGATCGAGCTGCACGAGGTCGTGCAGTCCGGCGGCAAGATGATCATGCGGCCCAAGGAGGGCGGCTTCGTCATCCCCGCGCACGGCACGCACGAGCTGCGGCCCGGTGGCGACCACATCATGCTGATGGGCGTCGCCCAGGAAGTGCTGCCGGGTGCCAAGATCCCGTTCACGCTCACCGTCAAGGGCGGCGAGCCGCTGGAGTTCACCGCGATCGGCAAGGACTTCGCCGGCGGCAAGGAGGACTACCAGCCCGGTATGGGGCACAAGTGATCAGCCGCCGGGGTCTCATCGCCGGAGGCGCTCTGACGGCTGTCGGCGCCCTGACCGCGAGCCCCGCGCACGCCACCACCGTCGAGCCCTTCCACGGGATCCACCAGGCGGGGATCGCGACGCCGCCGCAGGCGTACGCCGTCTTCGTAGGCCTCGACCTGTTGCCGGACACCGGTAAGGAAGCCATCGTCCGGCTCCTCCAGTTGCTGACCGACGACGCGCGCCGCCTCACCCAGGGGCGGCCCGCGCTCGCCGACACCGAGCCGGAGCTGGCGGTGACGGCCGCCCGGCTGACGATCACGTTCGGCTTCGGCCCGGGGCTGTTCGCGGCGGCGAAGGTGGAGTCGCCGGTGGCTCCGCTGCCGACGTTCACGGTCGACAAGCTGGAGAAGCGGTGGAGCGGCGGCGACCTGCTGGTGCAGATCTGCGCGGATGACAGCGTCACCGTCGCCCACGCGCTCCGGGTGATCGTCAAGGACACCCGCTCGTTCACCAAGGTCCGCTGGGTACAGCGCGGCTTCCAGAGCGCCACCCGGCGCAATCTGATGGGCCAGGTCGACGGCACGATTCAGCCCGCCGACCTGGACCGGGCCGTATGGATCGGCCAGGGACCCGCGCGCGGCGGCACCACCCTGGTGCTGCGCCGCATCCGCATGAAGCTGGAGACATGGGACGCCGCCGACCGGGTGGCCAGAGAGTTCACGATCGGCCGCCGTCTCGACACGGGCGCCCCGCTGACCGGCCGGGCCGAACGCGACGAGCCGGACTACAGCCAGGTGAACCGGCTCGGCTTCCCGATCATCTCCGAGTACGCCCACATCAGGCGGGCCCACGTCACGGATCCGGGGCTGCGTATCCTGCGCCGTCCCTACAACTACGACGAGGGTCTCACTCCGGACGGCAAGTCGGACTCAGGGCTGCTGTTCGCCTCCTACCAGGCGGACATCGACCGCCAGTTCGTGCCCATCCAGCGGAAGCTGGCCAAGGGCGACCTGCTGAACGAGTGGGTCACGCCGATCGGCTCGGCCGTCTTCGCCATCCCGCGGGGCTGTACACCCGAGGGCTGGATCGGGGACGGACTGCTCAGCTGAACTCCCGGCCGGGCAGGCACGACGGCGGGCGTCCGGAGGCGGGCCAGACGTAGGCCAGGTCGTCGGGCTCGTCACCGAACAGCGGCCGGTAGAAGCCGGGCGCCTTGCGCAGCAGGGCGGAGCGGTGGCTGAGGTGGAAGCCGGCGTCACCCAGCCACGGCGGCAGCTCGCCGTCCGCTTCCAGGCGTGCCTGGCGGCGGACGGCGGTGCCGCCGCAGTGTTCGGCGAACTCCCTCGCCAGGGTGCCGGCACAGGTGTCGGCGCGGCCGATGGCACACCACCGGCCGCACACGTCGAGCCCGTAGCGCACCAGGGCCTCCTCGTAGCCCGCCCACATGCGCACGGCCGGGTGGTGCCGCCAGCCGTAGCCGGGGATCGTGAGGGCGCGCAGGATCTGCAGGGTCTCGACCCGCTGCTTACCCAGCCGCAGCGGGTCGAGGACCGCCGCGGTGCACGCGAAGTCCGGATAAGGCAGGAACGTCTGCACAGCGCCTCATGACCACCGGCTACCCAGGGCGGCTCGCGATCAACCTAGAGTGGAGCCGTGTTTCCTGACCTGATCAAGCAGCTCACCGAGTCGGACCTGCCACGCCACCACTGGCGCGGCGACGACGAGCGTGGTGGCATCTGGCTGTTCGAGACCGTCGAGGGCGACGGCGAGCACTGGGCGGTCCGGCAGGTCGAGATCGGTCCGGACCGCACAGCCCACCGCTACTGGTGGCGCCATCCGAACGACGAGCACGGCTTCCTCACCGAGCAGGCGGTGGAGATCTGGGACCTGACCGAGATCACCGGAGCCGCCTTCGAGGCCGTGTGGGAGGCCGCAGGGTGAGCTCATGCGGACGACGTGACCTCGTAGACCCAGCAGTGCCCAGCTCGGAATCTCAAGGCGGCGAACCGGCCTAGTTCGGAGGTCAGAGCCGGATATCTGTCGTCGACGAACAGCCAGCGGACCCCGTACGTGTCTCGCAGCCCACCGACCGTCTCCGTGCTGGGGTGGAGGAAGGCGGCGTCGTTGTCCGCCAGCCGTTTCGGGTCCAGAAACTCGATGGTGCCCATGGTGGGGCTGCCTATCAGGGCCGCCCGGCTGTTCGCGCCATTGATGTATCCCCAGCCCTCGACGAGGATCCTGCGTTCCGCGTACGCGGAGATCCAGAAGTGCCGGTTGTCGCACCCGCCCGCCGGCCTGCGGCAGTGCGCGTTGACCGCGACGAGATCGTCAGGAGAGGAGTGATCTCTCAGCCAGCGCGCCGCGGTCACCCCGCCCTCCGCGACATGCAGCAGTTCGGGATCTCTCACCGGCGCCGCCTCCGCGATGCTCCACAGGGGAGCCAACCGCGGCGCGTATCCCGAGTACAGGCAGCAGCCCAGCGCGAAGACCGGCACCGCGCACCAGGTCCGGCCACGCCGTCCGGTCAGGACAAGCACCAGCGCGACGACAGCCGCCACCCCCGCCAGCAGCGCGTACGGGATCACCCGCTCGATCACGACGTTCCCGCCATGCGGCCGCGCGACGGCGACCCACGACTCGATGGCCCAGATCGCGACGGCCCCTGCCGTCAATGCGGGCAGAGCCACCGGCCATGGCCGCCTCTCGGGCAGCGTGGCGGCGAGACCCGTGGTGGCGAGGATCGTCAGGTACGGCGCGGCCGACCCGAGAAAGTACCCCTGGCTGAGCCCCGGATGCCCGAACACGCACACGGCGCCGACCCCCGCCATGCCGATGCCCGCCAGCAACACCACGGCTGGATCTGTCCGCCATCGCCGCCGGCGCAGCAACCCCACGGCACCGCCCCATACCGCCACCCAGCTCACCAGGTAGATCGCCACCACGATCAGCAGCTCATCCCGCCTCTGGAGAAGTAGCCCGGCATCCCGGCCGAGCCTGTCCTCATGCCACCGCATGAGGTGAAAGGGCGCGAAGCGCAGCCCTTTGGTTTCCCCCTGGAACACCACAATCTGGGCGAAGGCCACGCACGCCAGGCAGAGACCCGTCAGCACCGCCGCGGCCCTGTGCACCTTGCGATGGACGATCAGGTGGACGGCGAGGACGAGCGCCACTCCCGCCAGGGCCAGCGGAAGGAATGTCGCCTTCCCCCCGACTTCCGCGAGCATCAGCACGAGCACCAGCAGCCATCGCCCGTTCAGCCCGCCGGGGCGACGCACGAGGTCGACCAGCAGGAGCGCCAGAGGGACGAACAGGAGTGCGCCGAAAGTCTGCGTGGGACTCACCCATGGCAAGCCCGCGCCGCCAACGCTCGGCACCATCACGCCCGTCCAGGCGTAAGGGTCGGGCGCGGTCGCGAAGAACGTGATCACCGCTGCCGCGATGCCCGTCCACCACCGGCCGCTCAGCCGGTGGGCCAGCACGACGATGAGAACGGTGAAGACCGCGCCCATCGGCAGGGGCGACAGCCGGAACAGCAGCGTTTGGAGCTCCAGGCCGGTCGCCCAGCTGGTGGCCGCCAGGTCGGCGTAGGCGAACCAGTGGTCGTGAAGCGCCTCGCCGACCACGTTCGCGAACATCGCCGGGATGTGATGCTTGACGTCGCCTGCCATGGCCAGGTGGTAGGGGAGGTCGATATACGGAGCACCGTTGCCCGGCCAGCTCAGCCCATGGGTCCGGAAGAACGTGGCGGCGCCGTACAGGATCGCGAACCCGACCAGGCCCGCCATCGCCCACGACCATCCCACCGGCACCTTGTCCGAATTGCCGCGAGCCGGCCAGTGCCGTCGCAACGAAGGCATCGCGGCGAACAGCAGGTAGGTCATCCCGACCCAGGCGAGGAACACCTGCGGCACGTCCAGCCAGCGCGCGGGGATGTAGGTCAGCACTTCCAGCGCGTAGCCCAGGGCCGTCCCCGCCGCCACGTCGGCGACCGGCGACCGCGGCGTGCCGGACAGGGCCCGCCACCACAGCATCCCGGGCAGCGTCACGCCGAGGAGGATGTAGGCGCTGAACACCCCGATCTCGGGCAGAGGCACCGCATAGGCGTTGAGGGTCACGACCGCCAGAAGGACGACGAACGCGACCGGTAGCCGGCCGGATCGGAGCAGCCGCCATCGGCGAGCGGGCACAGAAGGGACGACGGCCGGAGACCGGACCTCAAGCATGTGTCTCCTAGACGGAAGGTTGGTCACAGCCGCGTCGACCTTGTCAGATCCGCAAGGTGGGAGCAGGGCCCGTACGCATCGTTTGCCAAAGCAGCGCCATATCCGGACCATCTGGGAGGCTGCCCTGTGACCGCGTCCCGATGCTGATGGACCGGGCGCACGACCTCGCTCACAATCGGGCTATGGCTGATGGTTATGTGGGTGCCAGGACGCCCCGCCGCGAGGATGCGCGGCTGCTGACCGGGCGCGCCCGGTATATCGCGAATGTCCGGCTGCCCGGGATGGTGTACGCGATCGTCGTCCGCAGCCCCATCGCCCACGGACGGCTGGTGAGCTGCGGCGCCAAGGAGGCGTGGACGGTCGACGGGGTGCTCGACGTCATCACGCCGGGCGACGCGGCCGCGATCCGGCTGCCCTGCGTGACCATGAGCCCCGGCCAGCCCATCACCTCCTATCCGGCGCTCGACGAGGCGATCCGCTACGTGGGCCAGCCGCTCGCCGTGGTGGTCGCGCGGACGCCCGAGGCCGCCAGGGACGCGGCCGACCTGATCGACCTCGACTACGAGCCGCTACCCCCGGTGATCGGGATCGAGCGGGCGCTGGCCGGCGACGCCCCGCTGCTCTACCCCGACTGGGGCGGCAACGTGCTGACCGACTTCACCCTCGGCGACCAGGACTGCGAGGCGGCCATCGCGGGGGCCGCGCACGTGGTCGAGATGACGTGCGCGTTCGGCCGGGCCACACCATACCCGCTGGAGCCGCGCGGGATCGTCGCCGACTACGCCGACGGCGAGCTGACCGTGCGTACCTCGACGCAGGCTCCGCACCATGTACGTGAGCAGGCCGCGGACGCGCTCGGGCTCACGCACGACCGGGTACGCGTCGTGACCGGCGACGCGGGCGGCGGTTTCGGGGGGAAGGAGCACCTGTATCCGGACGAGGCGCTCATCTGCCTCGCCGCCATGCGCCTGGGCCGCCCGGTGAGCTGGACGGAGTCGCCCACCGACCGCCTCGCCTCGACCCTGCCGTCGCGGGCCGCCGTGCACCGCGCCCGCCTGGCGTTCGACGCGGACGGGCGCTTCGTCGCGCTGCACGCCGACGTCGTCGGCGACCTCGGCGGCCACCCGTCGAACGTCGGCATCTCACCGTTCGCGGTGACCGCCACGATGCTGCCCGGCCCCTACCGCTTCGACCGGGCCGGGGTACGGCTGCGCGCCGTCGTCACGACGACCACCCCGACCGGCTCCTACCGCGGCTTCGGCCAGCCCGAGGCCACCTGGACCAGGGAGCGGCTGATCGACGAGGCGGCCAGACGGCTCGGCGCCGACCCGGTGGAGCTGCGGCTGCGCAACATGCTCGGACCCGGCGAACTCCCCTGTACGTCGCGACTCGGGCAGTCGTACGACTCCGGCGACTACCCCCTCGCCCTGCGTACCCTGCGCGACCTGGTCGCTCCCCCGGCCCGCGACGACGGGCGCAGGCGCGGCGTGGGCTACTCCTGCCACGTGGAGGCCACCGGGCTCGGCTCGTCGATGGGCATGAAGGCCATGGGGATGCTGGCCGGAGGCTTCGAGACCGCGATCGTGCGGATGGAACAGGACGCCTCGGTCATCGTCTCGGCGGGCGTGTCGGGGGTCGGGCAGGGCATCGAGACGGCACTGTCCCAGATCGCGGCGGACCGGGTGGGGGTGCCGATCGACCGAGTACGCGTGGTGCTGGGCGACACCTCGGCCACCCCGTACTCCTCGATCGGGTCGATCGCCAGCCGCTCGCTCACGGTGGGCGGCGGCGCGCTGGCCCTGGCCGGGGACCGGCTGCGGGAGAAGATCGTGGCCCTGGCCGCCCACCGGCTCGAAGCGGCGCCGGCCGACCTGGAGATCGTGGACTCCGCCGTACGCGTCAAGGGGGATCCTCAGGTGTCGCTGACGCTGCGGGAGATCGCCACATCGGCGTGGCGCGGATGGGACCTGCCCGAGGGGGCAACCCCCGGGCTGGAGGAGCGGGTCTCCTACGATCCGGCCGACATGACGTACGCCTATGGGGCGCACGCGGCGGCGGTCGCGGTCGACCCGGAGACCGGAGCGGTCGAGGTGGAGGGCTACTGGGCCGTCAACGACTCGGGGGTGCTGGTCAACCCGGCGATCGTGGAGGGCCAGGTCCGGGGCGGGATCGCGCAGGGCATCGGCATGGCGCTGACGGAGGAGATCGTCTACACCGAGGAGGGACAGCCGGTCTCCGAGTACCTGCTGCCGACCACGCGTGAGGTCCCCGACATCCGGGTCGCGATGCTGGAGGTGCCCTCGCCGCGTACACCGGGCGGCATGAAAGGCGCCGGGGAGTCGGGGACGATCGGCCCGCCGGCGGCCATCGGCAACGCCATCGCCGCCGCCCTGCCGGAGATCGCCGGCCGCGTCACCCAGACGCCGTTGACCCCGGCGGTCCTATGGGCTCTACTCTGTCAGGCTTCTCGGCCGTGAACTGAAGGACCGAGCTTGCAGCTCTTCGCCGTACATGGGGGGTACGGGTCAGGCCGCGTCGTCGGCAGCGTGACTCACTGCCCAGCTCGCAACGCCGCGGGTGGCGATGTTGCGAGCTGCGTTGACATCGGCGTGCTCAGCGAAGCCGCACGACTCGAACATGAATTTCAGCAGCGATTTCTCCCGGGCATAAACAGTAAATGCCCGGGGTTCCTCGATAGAGTGCACCGAGTGACCTACGCCCGATATGTCGCCCTCGGTGACAGCCAGACCGAGGGCCTCGGCGACGGCGACGACGTCCGGGGCCACCGCGGCTGGGCCGACCGGCTCGCCGAGCACCTGGCCGCGGCGAACCCCGCCGCCCAGTACGCCAATCTGGGCGTACGCGGGCGCCTGGCCGGGCAGATCCGCGACGAGCAGCTCGGCCCGGCGCTGCGGCTGCGGCCCGACCTGGCCACGGTGATGGCCGGCATGAACGACATCATCAGGCCCGGCTTCGACGCCGCCGCGGTCGCCTCGGCGCTGGAGGAGATGTTCGAGCAGCTCATCGCGTCAGGCGCGTGCGTGGTGACCGTGACCTTCCCCGACATCGGCAAGATCGCTCCGCTGGCCCGGCGGCTGCTCCCCCGCGTGATCGACCTCAACGCCCGGATCCGGGCGGCCGGCGCCCGCCACGGTGTCATCGTCGTCGACACCTTTCCGCACTCCTTCACCACCGACCCCAGGATGTGGACCAGCGACCGGCTGCACGCCAGCCCGCTGGGCCACGCCAGGATCGCCGCCGCCATCGCCCACGCGATCGGGCTGCCCGGCAGCGACGACACCTGGTCGGTCCCGCTCACACCGGTGCCCCGGCGCGCGGGCTGGCGGGTCGCGGGCGCGGAGGTGCGCTGGGTCGCCACCTTCGCCGGCCCGTGGATCTACCGTCGCCTACGCGGCCGCTCCTCAGGAGACGGCCGCGTCGCCAAACGCCCCGAACTCGGCCCGATCCCACTGCCACCGCGGTAACCGACCGATCGACCGACGCCGCCGGGGTCATGCGTGGACGAGTAGCTCCGACACCGCGGCGGCGGTCTCGGGGTGGCGGGTCAGGAGGGCGCCTGCCTCGCCGGTGGACGGGCCTCCGGCGGGCTGTTGCCAGCCGCCGTCGCAACCGAGCAGCGCGGCCATGGCATCGGTCGCGGCCGGATGTCCGGCCAGCAGGTCCGTCACCGGCCCCGCCGACGCGGGCACCGCCGCGCCTGACGTCGACGCCTTCGGCGACCAGGGCGGCGTCCACTGGTCGAGCGTGGAGAGAGCGCCGGGGAACGTCCGGCCTGCCTCCCGTACCAGTACGGGCACCAGCTCCCCGGCCTGCTCCCGCAGAGTCGTGATCAGACCGGGCAGCCACGGCAACAGAACGGAGTCGGGCAACCGGCCGAAAGCCTTCGACATCAGCTCGACCACGAACGACGCCAGCGCGGGCGCCGGCTCCATCGCCTGCGCGAACCCGCTCATGTACTGCGGAAACGCCGGAACGACCAGCGGGTTGTCCAGCAGCTCGTCACAGCGCGCCCGCAGCTCGGCCAGCGGCAGCGTGCCGAGCAGGTACTGGGCGGCCCACAGCAGGGCCATCTTGGCCGGCTGCTCCGGGTGCGACTGCCGTACCGCGATCTCCAGCTGGGCCCGCTCGCAGCCCAGCGCCAGCGCCAGACTCTCCATGGTGAACAGGAAGCCGAGCATGGCCGACACCTGGCGCACCCCGGTGGCCTCGTCCACGAAGGCGGTCGGCAGCAGCGTGCAGTAATGCGCGAACCCCGCCGTGACGAACGCCTCGCACCAGGCCGGCAGCTCCGGCTCGGTCGCGCGGTAGTGGGCCAGCAGCCGCCTGATCCGGCGCAGCACTTCCGGCGCGTCGTCCACGGACCGCTCGGCGGCCAGCAGCTCCACGGCCCGGGCGCCGAGCTCGTCGGTGAACCGGCGGCTGCGCAGGTAGAGGATCGAGTCCTCGACGGCCGCGAGCGCGCCGGCCGCGGTCGTCTTGGGGTCGTACACGGCGCGCCGCAGCCGCTGTTCGAGCACCTGCTCGACCGTGACGCCCTCGTAGCCCAGCTCGATGATCGAGCGCTGGTGCTTGCCGATCGTCAGGTCCCAGCTCTCCTGGATCGCCCGCTCGCCCAGCCGCCGCGCGCCCATGATGGGCCGCACGGCGTCGTCGGGCAGCAGGTGGCGCAGGATCCACAGCAGGTCGGAGCAGGGCACCAGGTCCGGGTCCGCCTTGAGGTCCATGAGCGCCCGCTGCACCGTGCGCTTGCTCAGGTCGAGTCCCAGCGGCTCCAGCCGGTCGAACACGTCCTGGGCCAGCGGCGGCATCGCGTGGTAGCCCACCTGGCCGATCCGGTCGCCGCCGAGCAGGATCTCGCACAGGCGGCGCACGTCCCGGCGCCCCGGCACGGTGTCCTTCTCGATGCACGTGACCGCGGCGTCCTGGAAGTCGTACGGCGTGGGACGGCCCCGGTTGCGCAGCCCCGCGAGCAGGATGGCCGTCTCGAACACGGCGATGGCGTCGGCCGTGCTGGACTGGTAGCCGTTACGCCGGGCCAGCCGGACGATGTCGACGGACCAGCCGAGCAGTTCGGCCTCGTCGAGGCCGTCCAGGACCGGCGGTTTGGCCAGGAAGCCGGACAGCCGGTCAGTGACCGGTTCCGGCGCGGCCGGCGCGACCGGCTTCTTGCTCGCCTTCTTTTTACCGGCCTTCTGGCCCGCGATCTGGTACGGCTTGACGCCGCCGCGCTGCAACGCCTTGTCCCAGGTGGCCGCGGCGATCGAGATCGAGCCGGAGGCCAGGCCGAACTGGGCCTCGATGGCGGAGTTGCTCGACGGGATGAGCCCGTACAACCAGCGCGTGGCCGTACGGGGGCTGATCTCGAAGGGCGCGTCCGACGCCAGCCCGAACTGCTCCACCCGGCTGGCCGCGTGGAACGCGCCGCAGACGTACAGGCACTCGGCCGGGTCGGCGCCCGTCGCGGCGAGGTGCTCGCGCATCCGCGTCCACATGTGGCGCTCGCGGTCCTCGTCACGGTCCGTCCGCTGGTCCCCTTCGGGGCGCAGGCGCCGGAACAGGCTGCCGATCAGGACCATGACCTGCCGGTACGACTCGTAGTCCGCGCCGGTCAGCGGCTGTTCGACGTACTGGTCCCACCACTCCGACCAGTGGCGGACCTTGCCGTGGTGCAGCAGGTGCTCTTCCAGCTCGGCGAAGCGGGGCCGCAGGTCGCCGATCTCGACGCCCACGGCGTCGCCGTGCAGGCCCACGTCCTCTCCGCCCTGCTTGGCCTCGGCCGGTTCGCGGGGCAGCCACTGGAAGACGTGGTCCGACGAGCGGTCCACCAGCACCAGCTCGACGCCCGGCGTTTCCAGCGCGTACGAGATCGCCTGGTATTCGGCCGACGCCTCCGTGATGGGCGCCACCACGCTGAGCGGCTCCCAGCTCGCCGGGAAGCCGTCGACGTCCGTGGCGAACGCCTGCAACGCCACCGGCAGGCGGCAGTTGCGCAGCTCGTCGAGCAGCGGCCGCAGGTCCTCGCACAGCTCCAGGTAGATGACCTTGGGCTGCTTCTCGCGCAGGCGCCGCACCATGGCCAGCGCCGAGGCCGGCGAGTGGTGGCACACCGGGAAGATCTCGAGTTCCTCGCTCAGCGCCCGGTCGACGTCGTCGACCAGGCCCGACAGGATCCCGGCCAGGGTGTCCGGCTCGCCGGCGAACGCGGCGGCGGCGTCCAGCAGCTGCTCGCGGAGTGCGCCGAACGGGCTCATGAGAGCGTCTTGATGGCCTGGCGGCCACCTTCGAGGAAGTCCGTCCACGGCCCGCCGTCCTTCTTGCTGCGGGGTTCGACGATGCCGTGCCAGTACTTGTTCAGGATGGCCAGGTCCTCCGGTTGACGGCGGGCCAGCGAGCCCACCAGCGAGCCGCCGAGCGTCTCCGCCCGCAGCGTGCGGTCGCCGAAGAACTGGCTGTGCAGGATGGCGTCTTCGAGCACACCGATCTGCTCGGCCGTGGACAGCGCCGATTCGAGCTTGTCGTCGTCGCTCTTGGCCGACGCCGCCGCGGTCCGCAGGTCGGCGAAGCTCTGCAGCAGGATGTCGAGCAGCGTGGGCGGCAGCTCCAGCTCGATGCGGTGCCGGCGCAGCAGCTCCGTGGTGCGGAAGCGGACGATCTCCGCCTCGCTGGTCTTGCTGGTCACCATCGGGATGCGGACGAAGTTGAAGCGCCGCTTCAGCGCCGACGACAGGTCGTTGACGCCCCGGTCCCGGCTGTTGGCGGTGGCGATGATCGAGAAGCCGGGCTGGGCGAACACGATGTTGTCGTCGTCGAGCTCGGGGATGGAGACGTACTTCTCGGACAGGATGGAGATCAGGGCGTCCTGGACGTCACTGGTCGACCTGGTCAGCTCCTCGAAGCGGCCGATCACGCCCCGCTCCATCGCCGTCATGATGGGCGAGGGGATCATCGACTGGCGCGACTGCCCCTTGGCGATCACCATGGAGACGTTCCACGAGTACTTGATGTGGTCTTCCGTGGTGCCGGCCGTACCCTGGACGACCAGGGTGGAGTTGCGGCTGATCGCCGCCGAGAGCAGCTCGGCGAGCCAGCTCTTGCCGGTGCCCGGGTCGCCGATGAGCAGCAGACCTCGGTCGGAGGCCAGCGTCACGATGCTGCGCTCGACGAAGCTGCGGTCACCGAACCACTTCTGCGGGATCTCCCGGTCGAGCCCGTCCGAGCGCTCGGAGCCGAGCACGAACAGGCGGACCATCCGGGGGCTGAGCCGCCACGAGAACGGCTTGGGGCCGTCGTCCACGGACTCCAGCCAGTCGAGCTCTTCGGCGTACTTGACCTCGGCGGGGGCACGCAGTATCTCGGTCATTCGCGGGTCTCCTAGGTGAGGAAGTTCTTGAGCTCGAGCACGAGCTTGCGGATGTGGCCAGAGATCACGGGGGTGCCCAGGTCCTTCAGCTTCTCGCGGAACCACTGGTCCACGCTGGCGTACCCCGAGCTGTTCACGGAGCCGACCGGGATGAACTTCACCCCTGAGCGGTGCAGCGACGTGAAGTCGTCGATCAGCGACCGGTTGTCGTAGAAGTCGGAGATCCAGACCATCACGGTGTTGCGCGGGTCGACGATCTTCGGCCGGGCCAGGGCCATCGCGACGGTGCCGTCCGTGCCGCCGCCGAGCGTCGTCCGCAGCAGCACCTCGAACGGGTCCTTCACCCACGGCGTCAGGTCGAGCGCGCGGGTGTCGTACGCGATCAGGTGCACGTCCACCTTGGGCAGCCCGGCGAAGATCGACGCCAGGATGGTGCAGTTGACCATCGCGTCGACCATCGAGCCGGACTGGTCCACCACCACGATCAGCCGGGCCGGGGTGGTCCGCCTGGCCGTGTGCCGGTAGAACAGGCGGTCGACGTACAGCCGCTGGTCCTCCGGGCTCCAGTTGGTGAGGTTCTTCCAGATCGTCCGTTCGATGTCGAGGTTGCGGAACACCCGCTTCGGCGGCACCGACCGGTCGATCTTGCCGACGCTGGTCTTCTCGACCTGCGTACGCAGCACCTCGGCGACCTCGTCGACGAACCGGCGGATCAGCGCCTTGGCGTTGGCCAGCGCGACTCCGGAGAGGTTGTCCTTGTCGCGCAGGAGCTGCTCGATGAGCGACATGCTGGGGTTGAGCTGGGCGGCCAGGGAGGAGTTGGACAGCACCTCGCGCAGCCGCATGCGGCGGACCAGGTCGCCTTCCACATCGGCCAGGACCTTGTTCAGCTCGGCGTAGTCGATTCCGCGACCGCCACCGCCGGTGGCGAGCCCGCGGCCGGATCCCCCCTGCCCGTCGCCTTGTTCTCCCTCGCCCTGCCCACCGCTGCGACCGAGTGCTTGCTTGAACCACCCGGCGTCCTTCTGCCAGGCGGCGAGCTGACCGGCCGAGACGTCACCCGTCCCGGTGGCGAAGACGCGGAGCAGGAGCTTGGAGATCAGGGCAGCCCTGCGTACCTGCTCGGCGGGGTCCTCGTTGCCCGAGTCGAGCAGGCTCTCGAACTCGGGACCCAGGTCGGGAAAGCGCTGGACCAGGTTGCCCACCGACACCGATGGGTCCAGCAGGGCCGTCGGCAGGCCGAGGTCGTCGACGATGGCCACGCTGGCCGACTCCAGGGCGGGCTGCTCCTCGGTGTTGAACACCCGGGCCAGCAGGCGCCAGTAGAGCACCTGGCGCCTGTTCTCGTGATCGGTCATTTCCGGAGCAACCGTCCCGCCCGCTCGCGCAGCACGGCCACCGCGTCGCCGTTCCTGGCCTCAGCCTTGGCGATCTTGGGATCCGTGGGACCCTGCGCCCAGTCACCGGTGTGCGCGGTGACCGGCAGCTTCTTGACCGTCCCCTGGACCGCGAGCGGCTGGAGCAGCCACCGGCCGGCGTCCCAGCGCACCAGCCCGATGCACGACTCGGAGCCGCGGACGATCTCGGGCGTGAGCGAGCCGCACGACGGCAGCCGGTCGGTGTCCACCGTGATCGTCATGCCGTCGAGGTCGAGCACCATCTCACCGCGCTTGGGCACGGTGTAGCCCTCGACCAGCACCGGCTCGGCGACGCGCACCGGGTGGCGCTCCAACGGCGGCGCCGCGGGGGCGAGCGCGCTTCCTAGCTGGACCCTCGCCGTGGTGAACGGGTCCGCGGGCTCCCCCACCGTGGCCCGGGCGTCGTGCCACACCAGGTCGCCGCTGCCGAGCAGCGGCATGTCCTTGATGTCCAGGCTGCGGCGCTCCGCCAGTGCGTTGAGCAGCACCGGGACCCCCGTCAGCAGCCGCCACACGGCGGTGCCGACGATCGTGTCCACCTTGGTGGCGGCGACGCTCGTACGCACGAGGCGGCACTGACCACCGTCGGCGGGCTCCAGGATCGCGTGGACCTGCGCCTGCACGGCGGTGGCGTGCTCGTGCACGTCCACGCCGAGCACCAGCAGCCGCCCGGAAACCGGCTCGCCGGAGCCCGCGGGCAGGCCACCCGCCTGTGTGAGCACCAGCGCCCGCGCCCACAGGTCGGCCCAACGCCGTGCGGGCACGATCTCCATCGTCGCGACCGGGCACGACGCGCGCAGCTCCGTCGCCAAGCCGTCGAGCAGCACGGCCAGCCGGCGCAACCGCGGCTCCGCGAGCAGCGCCTCCATCGTCTGGTCGACGGCGGAGACGAGGTCGTGGTCGACACCCCGCCAGCCGGTGATCGCCAGTTCGTTGAGCCAGGAACGGCACGCACCGAGCAGGTTGTCGCTCTGCGCCGTCGAGCGCGGCTCTTCCCACGCGGCCCGCGTACGTCCCAGAGCGGTGTCGAGCCGTTCCAGCAGCGCGTCGTGGACGGCGCCGAGCAGCGCGGTGCGACCGGCGGCCAGCGCCGTGACGTGCTCTTCCGAGACCGAGCCCGCGGCGACCTTCCCCGCCGCCTCCGCCACCCGGTCGCCGAGCGGCGTGGCCGCCATCGCGCCGGCCAGGGCGGTCAGCGCCGAGGCGCGATCCTCGCCCAGCCGGGCGAAGCCGTTCATCAGGGCCTCGTCGAAGCCCGTCACCAGGTCCAGCGCTTCGCCGACGCCCGGCAGGGGCTCGTCGATCAATCCCGCTAATTGCACGCTCAGCATCAGCCCACCGCCCCTGCGGCGGGGAACCAGTGCAGCTCGGCGATGGGCTCGGTGGTCACGGGCAACTCCAGGTAGGCCAGATGGCGCAGGAACCGGCTGAACACCGCGGCTCCCTGCGTGCGCTCGACACCACCCTGCAGGCAGTCCGCCAGCCTGTCGCCCTCGGCGAGCTCCACCCGCAGGTAGCCGGCGACCCGGTCGACGCCGTACTGCAGCACGGCTTCATCGACAAGGGACCGCAAGTGCTTGCACATGTAGCTGGACAGCCCGCCGCACGGCCGGTTGTTGTTGGTGCTGCAGTTGTAGGTATGGGTCCCGGCGGTGATCGACGAGACGTACACCCGCTCGATGTCGGAGCCGCTCGACACGACTCCCTGCAGCCGCCCGTCGGCCATCTCGACGAAGGGAACCTTCGCCAGCTTGCGCGGGCGTACGGGGGAAACCACCCGTGCCACGCTGCGTTGCTCCCACGCGGTTCGGTCCGCGGTCACGCCTCTTCGACCTCCAGTCCAGCGGCTCGCGGACGCCAGCCGGTGCGGCGGCACCTGTGCGAACGGCCGATCAGTGATCGCGTAATTTACCCCATTACCGGCGAAGCCCGGGTGTGTTTCGATCTACTGCGGAAGCGCCGTACGACAGTACTCAGATCACCTCGAAGTCGGTCATCATCGCCATGTCCTCGTGCTCAAGGTTGTGGCAGTGCATCAGATAGCGCCCCCGGTAGCCCTCGAAACGGACCAGGACGTCCACCACCTCGTAGGGGTGCACGTCCACGGTGTCCTTCCAGCCCGCGTCGGTCGGCGCGGGGGGCCTGCCGTTGCGCGAGAGCACCTGAAAGGCGGCCAGGTGGAGATGCACCGGATGATGGAAGTCGCTGGCATCGAACCGGCCGACCTCCTGCAGTCGGTGCGCGTGGTGGCCCAGGGCGATGCGCTGCTCTCCCCCTCGGTCACCAGACGGCTGATCGAAGCGTACGTCTCCACCCCACCCAGACCGGTGCCGCGACCTGGCCTCGACCGGCTGACCGACCGGGAGCGCGAGGTCTTGTCCCTGGTCGCGACCGGGATGTCCAATGAGGAGATCGCCGCCCACCTGACGATCAGCCACGCCACGGCCAAGACCCACGTGAGCAGGACGATGACCAAACTGGGCGCTCGTGACCGCGCGCAGCTGGTCGTCCACGCCTACGAGTCCGGGCTGGTCACCCCAGGAGGCGAACCATGCTCTTCATGGTGATCGAACGATTCCGCGACAACGACATGATCCCGATCTACCGGGAGGTCCGTGACAGGGGCCGGCTGATGCCCGAGGGGCTGACCTACCTCAACAGCTGGATCGAGCCCGACTTCAGCCGCTGCTTCCAGCTCATGGAATGCGATGACCTGCGCCTCCTCCAGCAGTGGGTCCTGGAGTGGCGCGACTCCGGCGCGACCTTCGAGATCGTCCCCGTCGTCACCAGCGAGGACACCCGCGACGTCGTGGCGCCCTATCTCGACCCGCCTTAAGAGGCTTCCTGGCCGAACGTGATCACGATGTACCGGCCGTTGGCGTAGCTGACCACCGGCCGCTGGAGCATGTCCCCCACCCGGCGAGCGACCCTCTGGAACAGCTCCACCATCTCCGGGGTGTCGGCGCTCACCCTGAACCGCCCGTCGCTGACGAGCGTGTCGGCGACGAGGGTCGTGAAATTCGCCTCTGCCCGGGCCTGCTCGTCCACGCTGAGCGGGGTGCGCTGGGGTACGGGGGGCTGGGTCATCGCGGAGTCTCCTCATGATCGCTGTCCTCCTAGTCTCTACCCCAGGTGAACCGCGGTGGTCCTCAGCCGCGGGTCGGCGGCGATCTCGGCCTCGGTGAAGCGCTCGGTGACCCACTGGCCGCGCGAGAACAGGACCGTCTGGTCGGTGTGGTGGGGCGAGGCGGGGTTGGCGGAGAGGGAGTAGGTGAGGATGGTGCGGGTACGCGGGCCGTCCGGAGTGAGCTCCACGGCCATCATGAAGCTGGACCCGGTGTCCACCTCCGGGTAGCGCCCGTCCGTGCCGAGCGCGGCGGCGCGCATGCGCACCCTGTCGAAACAGCCCTCTCCCTCGGTGCAGCCGGGAAGCGGGATCGAGGAGTAGCGCTGCGCCTGGCCCGGGGTGAGCGTCAGGGCGATGCGGTTGGTCTGGAAGAAGAGCACGGCATCGGCCAGCGACTCCCGCACCTCCGAGGCGTCGTGCTTGAGCCCCCGTGGGGTGGTCAGCGGATGTGCGGCATCGAACGGCACCCGCCACGGGCTGAAAACGGGCTCTCCCATCTTGTGGGGACCCATCAGCCGGGTGAAGAACTCGCGCCACAAGATCGCCCCATGGCCGTCCAGGGTGGCGCGACCGTCCCACTTCCGCAGCGTCGCGCAGGCCTCGCGCACGTTCACCCGCTTACCGTCGGACGAGGTCAGCTCGGGGTGGGTACGGCACAGCGTCAGCAGGTCCGAACGCATGAGCTCGAAGCTGTAGTTGCGCTTGGTGCGCGCGGTGGCCTGCAGCGTTTCCAGGGTGAAGCCGGGCTCGCCGAGCCCGTCGGCGCCGGACAGCCGCTGGGCGATCATGTCCAGGCTGACCCGGGGACGCGGCTCCACGTCGGTGCGCGGCTCACCCCATGCGTGCTGGTAGCCGGTCAGCGGCTTCGACGGGTTCGTCATCCAGAAGGTGTTGTTGGAGTTGGCCACGTAGTCGGCGCGGGTCAGCCTGGGCTGGTTGCCCGGCCCGAAGATGCCGGGCACGACGGCGTCGCGATCCTTGCCCCACAGGCACGCGGAGGTCGAGCCGTCCAGCACGTATGCGTCCAGCCCCGGAATGGGCGAGGGCTTGGCGCAGCGGCGCGCCTTCGCGTCGGTGACGTGGGGGACGATCGAGGCGTCGGCGAAGTAGGCGGTTCCGCCGATGTCGGTGGCGAGCGTATGGACGAACGCCAGGCCCTGATAGGTGCTCTGGGCCGCGCGTAGCTGGGTGAGGTTCGTCGCTCTGGCCATCGCCAGCCATTCGTCGGCCGCGCGCAGATTGGCGGCGTTGGCATCGGCCAGCGCGTAGGCGACCTTGTCGGTCTGCCCGGCGGCGAGCACCGGGCCGTAGCGCGAGGTGTAGAGCGTGTGGCTGGTCATGGTGCCGTCCTGCAGGGCGACCTGCACCTCCTGGCGGCCCACCGGCTCCGCGTGGCCGTCCACCAGGTAGCTGGTCCGGTCGCCCGCCAGCCGCAGCTGGTAGACGGTGAAGCGCTGGGCGTGGGAGACGGTGTGGGTCCAGGCCACGCTCGCGTTGTGCCCGATCTGGACGACCGGCGTGCCGTACAGGCTGCCGCCGGAGACGTCGAGCACGCCGGGGATGGTGAGCTGTACCTGGTAGAAGCGGCGGATCCCGTTCCATGGGAAGTGCGGGTCGGCCAGCACCATGCCATGGCCGTCGCGGGTCGCCTGGCGGCCCAGCGCCCAGCCGTTGCTGCCCGCGGCAGGTCTCTTGGCCGGGCCGTCGGTCTCGGGCTCGTCGATCCCGGTGATGGCCTCCTTGAGCGCGGAGCTGCCGACCATGCGGTTGAGGTCGAGCAGGTTGTTCCAGATGTCCATGGCGGTGACGTCGCCGACCCAGGCCTTGCCCCGGCAGGTGGGATCGGGCAGGTTCGCCACCCCGGTCTCCTGGAGGTAGCGGTTGTATCCCGCGACGTAGCCGTCGACCAGGCGGCGCAGCTCAGCGCTCGGCCCCACCGGCGCGGGCCGGGCCAGTAACCGCCGAACGACGCCCGAGTCCGCGACGCTCTTGTAGTAGACGTCGCTGGCGAGGTTGTTGACCGGGCTGACCGGGTCGTCGGACATGGCCGCGGCGCCGAAGTGCCGGGATCGCTCGCCCCGCAGTGTCACCACCCACGAGGCCATGACGCACAGGTTGTCCTGCGCGAAGGCGTAGCCGTACCCGAATCCGAGGCCGCCGTAGTCCTTGGCGGAGATGTGCGGGATGCCGTACTCGGTGCGCCGGATGGTGGCGGAGTAGCGCGCGTCGCCGGCCGCGGCGGGCGCGCTGGTGCGCACGACCACCACGGTGGAGGCGAGCAGGACCAGCGCGATCAGCACGGCCAGTCGCGGTCTGAGCTTCATGGGGTTCCTATTCGAAGCGGGCGTTGTCTGGCGCGGTCAGCTGCCTGAGCAGCGGCATGCCCATGAGAATCACCAGCAGGGAGGCGGCGAGACCGCCGCCGACGGTCGCGAAGTAGGCAGGTCCGGGCATCGCCAGGGAGGCGCCCTTCATCGCGAGCTGGTCGATGAGCGGCTCGGCCACGCCGAACCCGGCGCCGGCGGCGAGCACGGCGGACAGGACGAGCGGCAGCGCGGACTCCAGCAGCACCACCCCGGCCAGCGTGCGGGTGGGGGTACCGGCCAGCCGCAGCAGGGTGAACGGCTGCCTGCGCTCCACCAGCCCGCCGCCGACCGCCACCACGAGGCTGCAGCCGCCGACGATCAGGGTCAGCGCGACGATGGCCAGCGCGACGTTCTCGCCCTGGGTGTACAGGGTCGCTCTGGCCTGGGCGACCTCGGCGAAGGTCATCGGGGCTTGGGCGGTGTGCGCCGCCAGCAGCGTGCGGATCCGCTCCGCCGCCGCCGGGTCGGTCGTGCTGATCAGGATCGACTCCATGTCGAGGCCGGTGATGGCGGTGGAGACGGATTCACTGGCGGGCCCCGCGAGCGGAAGGATCTTGTCGATGGTGAGCGGGTTGTCGACGTTGACCACACGGTAGAAGGTTCCGGCCACGACCCGCGCGGTCGACGGGCACCTCCCGAGCACGGGGAAGCGGGCCAGGCTCGCGCATTCGACGACGGTCGTCGCGGGCGGTGAATCGTCAGCGGGCATGGGGATCTTCTCTTTGTCGGCCCTGGCGTAGATGGGCAGCACGTCCACGCCCGGGAAGCCGCGCAGGCGGGCGAGCAGGTCCGCCTGCACCCGCTGGGACAGGCCCGTGACGCCGGGCCGGGCGAACTGGGCGCGCAGCACGTGGTTCAGCGCGCCGCCGGCCACGGCCTGCTGGCCGGAGAGCACCGCGGGCACGAGGCCGGCGATCGCCGTGCCGATGAACACCGCCAGCACGAGCCCGCTCACCGCGCGGAAGGCGGCCTTGGGGTCCGCGGCCATCCGCTGCGCGGCCAGCAGCGTCGCCGCGCTCCGGGTCAGCCCGGCGGCCAGGCGCGCGACCCGCATCGTCAGCCAGGGCCCGGCCAGGACCAGCCCGGCCATGATCAAGGCAAGGCCCGCACCGGCCAGCAGGGCGTCGGGCTCCTTGACGTTTCGGAACACCGGCCCCGCGAACAGCCCCAGCCCGGCCAGCAGCGGGATCACCCGCCACGCCCGCGGCGGGGGCAGCGCGGCCTTCCTGGCCACACCGAGCGGTGAGATCCGCACCCGGCGCAGCGACCACAGCGCGGCGCACGCCGCGACGACCGGCACGCAGACGAGCACGGCCGCATACTGCCAGGAGCGCGGGGCGATCAGGTCGGGGAAGAAGCGGGAACCGGTGATCCGCGCCCCGGCCAGCGCGGGCCGTACCACCTGGAAGAGCGCGAGGCCGGCCAGCGCGCCGAGCAGCGCGCCAAGGGCGGCGTCCACCGCGGCGAGCACGTTGACCTGCCGGGAGGTGGCTCCCACCAGCCGGATCGCCGCCAGGCGCGTCTCGCGCCGCGCGGCCGCCAGCCGGGTGGCGGTGCCCACCAGCACCAGCAGCGGGACGAACAGCCCGATGGCGGCGACGACGAACCCGAACTGGTAGATGTCGGCGTTGCCGTCGACCGCGAGCTCGGTGGCCACCGTGTCGACCTGCTGGGCGCCGGGCATCGCGGCGACCTGCCCCGGCGTCAGCCCCACCACGATGGCCAGCTCGTCGGGCCCGGACAGCGCGGCCTGGCCGATCAACCCGGCGCGCGTGCCGGGGAAGCGGTCGGCGAGCTGCTCGCGCGGCACCGAGTCCAGCAGTCTGGCCAGCGCGGGCGAGGCGTAGTACTGGCCGGGACCGGGCATGCGGGACAGACCCGGGATGACCGGCGCCCGGGTGCCGAGCGCAGCGGCATCCAGCCTTTTGATCAGCCGGCCGGCGTAGTAGTCCTCGTGGCGGTTCCACAGCGCGCCGTCGTTGGTGGCGTCCAGCGCCCAGCCATTGGGCGCGGAACCGCGCGTGCACTCCCAGCACAGGCGGTCATTGGTGGCCTGGAAGGCGTTGAAGAGCGACAGCGTGGCCAGCAGCACCGCGACGCCGACGGCCACTCCGGCGACGATCAGCGTCAGCCTGGCCGCCACCTCCCTGCCGCCGCGCAGCGACAACCGCAGGCCCAGCGAGATCATTGGACGATCCCGCTCGCGTACGGGTCAGTGACCCGGCCGTCGCGCACGACGACCTCCCGGTCGGCGCAGGCGGCCACCCGGGCGTCGTGGGTCACCACGATCACGGTGGTGCCTTCCTCGCGGGCCAGGCCCACCAGCAGCTCCATCACGAGCTCGCCGGTGAGCGAGTCGAGCGCGCCGGTCGGCTCGTCGGCGAAGACGACCTGCGGCCCGGTCACCAGCGCTCTGGCGATGGCCACCCGCTGTGCCTGCCCGCCGGACAGCTCCCCGGTGCGCCGGCCGCCCAGGTCGGCCAGCTCCAGCCGCTCCAGCCAGGAGGCGGCCCGCGCGTAGGCACGCTTGCGTCTGGTACGGCCGAGCAGCAGCGGCAGCGCCACGTTGTCGGTCACGGTCAGCTCCGGCACGAGCTGGCCGAACTGGAAGACGAAGCCGAAGGCGGTGCGCCGCAGCTCGCTACGGCGGCGGTCGTTCAGCGTGTCCAGCCGCCGCCCGTCGAACCACACCTCGCCGCTGTCCGGGGTGAAGATCCCGGCCAGGCAGTGCAGCAGCGTCGACTTGCCCGAACCGCTGGGTCCCATGACGGCCAGAACCTCGCCCGCGGTCACCGACAGGCTGGCCTCCCGCAGCGCGGGCGTGTTGCCGTAGGAGCGGCTGACCGCCTCGGCCCGCAGCAGCGCGTTGACGATCATCGGTCGCGCACCGCCTCCGCCAGCGCCCCCAGCCGGGCCTGGGTGACGTCGATCCACCGCAGGTCGGCCTCAAGGCGGAACAGGCCGTGATCGGCCAGGAGCGCGTCGACCAGGTTGCCCGCGCGCTTGATCTCGGTGAGTTCGCGCATGCGTCCCAGATGCGTCGCACGCTGGGCATCGAGGTAACCCGCCGCGTCGCGCCCCAGCATCAGCGCCAGCACGACCTTGGTGAACAGCACCGTGTGCAGGTACGGCTCGGCCGCGACCGGCTCGGCCAGCCACGCCTCGACCTCGTCCTTGCCCACGGGGGTGATGGCGTAGCGCTTGCGGTCGGGCCCGTCTCCCGGTTCGCTCTGACCGGCGGTGACCTTGCCGTCTCTGGCCAGGCGGCCGAGCGTGGAATAGACCTGGCCGAAGGGCAGGGGTTTGCCCCGGCTGAAGAAGGCGTCGTAGTCGCGTTTCAGGTCGTACCCGTGGCTCGGCTCCCGTTCCAGCAGGCCGAGCAGTGCGAGGGGGACACTCATGTCAAGCGACTATACCCCGAGAGTATATACGCCGGAGGTAATTAGTCCCCCTGCACCCACTCGGAGTGCTCTCTCTTCGCCCAGGCGAGCTCCACGAACCCCGTACGCATCCCACGCCGCGCCTGCGAATCCCGGTACGCCAGCCGGATGTGCCCGAACATCGAAAGTCACCTGTCAAGGCGGTGACGCCATCAGGCCTAGCGGAGCCGCAGTCGTCCAAAAGGGGCTCGACTATCGCGCGGTGGCCGCCCGCGTCTGGCGCTTACGGGCGCGGTAGGCCGCTGCCTTGATCTTGTTGCCGCACGACTCCATGCCGCACCACTCGCGGCGTCCCCCACGAGACCGATCGATGAAGATCTTGGTGCAGTCGGGGTTGGCGCACTCCTTCATGAGCGGCACATCCGGCCCGGTGAGCAGTTCGATGGCGTGCCTCGCCACGGTGGACAGCGCCTGTGCCGGAGTCGCCTCGGTCCACCGGCCCTCGGCGGCGAGCTGCGGAATCGCGCACGGAGTGCGTGCCGCCTCGTTCACCAGCGCGAGCGCCCCGCCGTCGTACCCCTCGTCCGCGAGCCGGGCGGTGACCAGCGCGTAGATCGCCTCCCGTACCGTCACCGCCTGGGTGACGTCGTCCTCCTGGCAGGCGGTGACGGTGTCGACGATGCCGGACTCCACATACCAGGCGTCGAGCCGGGCAGGCGCGTCGAGCGTCTCGAAGGGCGCCGTACGCCGGGCGCGGAGCGTGCAGGCCAGGTCGAGGGCGGGGTTCCCGCACAGGAAAACATGTCTCACATCACCAGCTTGACGGGTGACTCTGATGCGTGCAATATTCGTCACCACTTGAACCAGTGACGACGCGCCAGGCTCAGGCGGCGGCCAGCCACAGGTCGGGGCCGAACACCTCGTAGTGAATGTCGCGCGGCGCGACTCCTGCCCCGATGAGCTGAGCACGTGCGTCACGCATGAACGGCAGCGGGCCGCACATGTAGACGACCGCGCCCTCAGGGATCTCGACGTCGGCCAGATCCATGCGGCCGGTGCGGGCGTTGCCGCAGCCACCGTCCTCGTACCAGAAGATCCGCTCGCCGGAGGGCAGCGCGTCGGCCAGTCTCTCCATGTCCTGACGGAGCGCGTGCTCGGCCTTGGCACGGTCGGCGTGCACGAGCAGGACCCGCCGCGAGGAGCCGGTCTGGGCCAGGTGCCGCAGCATCGCGGTGATGGGCGTGCAGCCGATGCCGGCGGAGACGAGCACGAGTGGCGCGTCGCCGTCGGCGAGCGACACGTCACCGAACGGCGCCGAGAGAGTGAGCTCGTCGCCTTCCTTGACAGTGGCGTGCAGCAGCGCGGAGACCTCCCCTTCGGGGGTGTCGCCGCCGCGCACCCGTTTGACGGTGATACTGCGAAGTCCGTCTTGGCCGCAACCCGACAGCGTGTACTGGCGCTGCTGGCGCACACCGTCGGGCATCAGCATCCGGACGCTGACGTACTGGCCGGGCCGCGCGGGCGGGGCGGGTTCGTCCCCCACGGGCCGCAGCACCAGCGACACCGCGTCCGCCGTCTCCTCGCGCCGCTCGACGACCTGCCAGGACCTCCAGGTGCTGCCGTCACGCGCCCCCGCCTCGGCGTAGATCCGGGCCTCCAGGGAGATCAGGGCACCGGCCATCAGCCAGTAGACCTCGTCCCACGCCGCCGCGACCTGTGGGGTCACCGCGTCGCCGAGCACCTCCGCGATCGCGCCGAAGAGATACTTGTGCACGATGACGTACTGGTCATCGGTGACTCCGACCGCCGCGTGCTTGTGCGCGATGCGGGCGAGCAACGCGTCGGGGCGCACATCGGGGTGCTCCAGCAGCGCCCCGGCGAAGGCGGCGATCGAACCCGCCAGCGCCTTGCGCTGCTCGCCGCTGTGCTGGTTGCCGCGGTTGAACAGCCCATCGAGCAGCTCAGGCCGATCGGCGAACATCGTCTCGTAGAACCTCGCGGCGATCGTGTCGAGCGACGCACCAGGGAGATCCACCATCGCAGGCGACAGATCGACAGCGACCACATCCAGGCCGTTGTCCTGGAAATATGCGCTGTCCTGGCCGGTTCCGGCACCGACCTCCAACAGCCGCCTTCCGCCGCCGTCCTGTACCCGGCTCAGGAACGCTGCCCGCTCCGCCAGCTTCCATGGCTGCTTGCCGCTGCCGTCACGACGCTTGGCGCTACCGTCGTAGGCCGCTCGAAGGGAACCGATCACATCGTCGTAGCGCACGCCCATCCCGCCATGATGACGAGCATCTCGGCCACCTTACGAGTGGCCAGCAACTCACCCTGGCGCGCCACGGCCAGCCCACACCCAGTTCAGTAACTTATAGTAACATTGTGATTACAAATAGTAGCTTGGCTGAATGGCGAGATCCCCAGCGCCAGTCCCCCTCCACAAGCGGTGTGCGCCGCCAACCGAACCGGAGACGAGGCATCACCGCGGGCCTGACAGCCCTGGCGTTCATCACGGCCGCAGCCGCCCCCACATCGGCCACGGCATCCGTCTCCGCGGCGCACCAGAGCGTGACGGCCGCCACCTGCGATCCGCGCAGCGGCACGCGAGCCGTCTACTCCGCTGACGAGTCGGCGAAGGTCAACGGACGGATGTGTGTGGAGGTGCGGCAGCGCGCCGACGGCAGCCAGTACGTCCACGCCTACTTCGGCGCAGACATCTGGTACAAGTGGGGCGTGGGCTGGTATGCCGACTGCACAAGAAGCAACCCGTGCGTCGTGTTGGGTACGTTCCAGCTGCACAGGGAACACGAGACCACCCGTCTTTCCACCTTCAGCTCGCACACCGCCAAGATCCTGCACGGCAACAACGTCAACGCCACAGCGGACTTCGACGCATACCCCGGGCACTACAAGGTGACCGTTGCCGTAGAAAAGCGGATGGGCTACTGGGGCTCCCAAAGCGGAGACGCAAACGTTCGGGCAAACACCCTCGCAATCGAGGTCGACGTCCCCTAGAACAACGTCCGGCGCCGAAGCCCCCGGCAATACGAACAGCACGCCGGGGGCACAGCGGATTGTGACGTTCTCACACCTGATGGCCCGTGTAACGCGGGTTGGTGAGGATGACCCGGATGGCGTACTTCGACCGCCGAACATGTCCGCCTCCCGCGCAGGCCGAACTCGATCGGCTGCTCAGCCGGGCCCGTCGGAGGCATACTCCCCGGGGAGGTCGAGGATCCGCAGCACGGCGCAGGCCAAGGTCTTGCCGGCACCCACCCCGACAAGCAGCACGTAGTCACCGGGAGCCAGCGCCCCGCTGGCCAGCAGGTGGTCGAGGGCGACGAACTGGTCACTGACCCCGAGGTGACCGATCCCGGCGCCGTACTCCCAGGTGGTGTCGGCCAAGGTCAGCCCGAACCAACTCGCCCGCTCCTCCAAGTTGTCCCAGCGCCCGTGCGGGAACGCGACGCGCGCCACCTCGTCGAGCGTGATCCCCGCCTCCTTGAGCGTACGCTCGACCAGCCCGATCAACGTCGACTGGATCGCCAGCATGACGCCGGCACCGTCGCCGGCCACCAGCCGCTTGCGGAACGCACCATGACGGGCGGCGAAGTCCAGCGGCCGCCCCACGGTCGCGTCCGGCGGGAACATCGGCACGCCGCCGTCGTTGACCGACTCGGCCTCCGGCAGCACGACCACGTTGACCGACAGCACCTGCGCGAAGCCCGTATCCGTGGTGAGCAGCAGCGCGCACCCGGCGTCACCTACCACGTTGCCCTCGATCATGCGCCACCGATCGACCAGCGGAGTGCCGTGGTTGTCGGCGCCGACCAGCAGCGCGGTGCCGCCCGGCCGCAGATAGCCGCAGGCGAGCTGCAGCGCGCTGAACATCCCGCAACACCCCTGCCGCACCTCAACGGACAGGGCATCGCCGCCGACCAGGTGCTGCTGCAGGTAATACTGCGGCTGCCAGCCCTCCGGCCCCTGATGCCAGACGTCGGCGTACAGCATGAGATCCAGCTCGCGCGGCGACATCCCGCCCGAGCGCTCGAACGCGTGCCGGGCCGCACGGAGCGCGAGCTCCGGAGCCGGTACGTCACCGGCCACCGCCGCACCACCGAGGCGGAAATACTCCACCTCATCGGCCGGATAACGGCCCTCGGCGACAGCCGTCTCGATACTGACCACCGGCGGCAGATGAACGCCGATACTGCGCAGGTAAATGTCGGGTGTGCGCAACCGTCCTCCTTGCTGAAGCAGCGCGGCATGCCGCGGCGCGGGGCGTGGTGGAACGAATAACCCACTGCTAGGGAAAAGCGAGCCTGCTGGAAGAGCTGTCGGGTTGCCAAGCACAGACCGGCGATACGTACGGCAGGCCCTCGCAACCTGAACGTGACGGATGTGTCCGTGGGCGGTCGGGCCGATGCTAATGGAATGAATTATCCGTGACTAGTGGTGTCATTCTTCGCACGAACCATGCATAATCTTCACCGCCGTTGATCACCGGCGTACCGGAGTGGAGCCAGCGGCCGCAGGCCGGAAAGCAGCTCACCCATGTCCCAAAACCAGGCTCCGGCCACCGGTCAGAAGCGCACCGGCCGGCTCATCATCGTGCTCACGGCCCTCACCGCGGTCGCTCCGCTGGCCATCGACATGTATGTGCCCGGCTTCCCCAGCCTGGCCAGATCCTTCGGCACCAGGGCCTCCTCGGTCCAGCTGTCCCTGACGGCCTTTCTCGTCGGGCTCGCCGCAGGACAACTCCTCCTGGGCCCGGTCAGCGACGCGGTGGGCCGCCGCCGCGTCCTGCTGGCCGGCGCCGCGCTGTTCACGGTGCTGTCCCTGGCCTGCGCCGTCTCCCCCGGCATCGAGATCTTCGACGCGGCGCGGCTGCTGCAGGGGGTCGCCGGGGCGGCGGGCATGGTGGTCGCCCGAGCCGTGCTCACCGACCGCTTCCACGGCACCCCGGAGGCGGGTCGCCACTTCGCGACCCTGTCGGCGATCGTGTTCATGGCCCCGGTGGCCGCGCCGGTGCTCGGCGGGGCCATCCTCGACATCGGCTCCTGGCGCCTGGTCTTCACGGCGCTGGCGGGCTTCGGCGTCCTGCTGATCGCGGGGCTCCTCGCCTGGGTGCCGGAGAGCCTGCCCGCCGACCGCAGGCGATCGGGCGGGGTGACCGGTGTGGTCAAGGCCATCACGATGCTCGCCGGCCGGCGCGCCCTCGTGGGGTACGTGCTCGCCTCGTCCTTCACCGGGGCCGCGCTCTTCACCTACATCGCCGGCTCGACGTTCGTCTTCCAGAACGTCTACGGCCTCTCGGCCGTGCGGTACAGCCTCGTCTTCGCCACCAACGCCCTCGGCATGCTGGCCTCAAGCGTCCTCTTCGGCCGCCTGTCCGCCCGCGTCCGGGTGGACACCCTGTTGGTCGCGGGACTGGCCGTGGCCGGCACCGGTACGGCGGCCCTGGTCGCGTCGCTGGTCACGACCGGCGGTTCCGTCGCCGCCACGTGGGCCTGCCTGTTCGTCACCGTCGCCGGCCTCGGCACCGCGCTGCCCGCCACCACGACCGTCGTCCAGTCACTCGGCCACGACGCTCCCGGAGCGGCCTCCGGCCTGCTCGGCGGCAGCCAGTTCATCCTCGGCGCGGCCGCCTCTCCCCTGTCAGGTCTCCTCGGCGACGGCACGATCTCCATGGCCGTCATCATGCTGACCGCCTTCGGCCTCGCCGCAGTGTCCCTCTTCGTGGTACGCGGGGCTCGGGGGCGGACTCCCGGACCACGAGCGAGCACCCCTTGATCAGAAGCTCATGTTGATCGACGATGGCAAAGAGGATCTTCGCACGGGAGGGGTTGAACGTGTCGAAAAGCGACTTGCAAACCGCGCTGGAACAGGCGGTGCAGTTCGCCGGGTACACCAAGATAGCTGTCTACGGACTAGACGGAGGCCGTTAGTCCCAATGATTTCAGTGTCCAGCCCGAGGAGTTTAAAGCGATCGTTAGCACGGTCAATGACGCTACCCTCCTGTGGAACGACAACTATCTCTACCTTGAAGGCGTCGCGTACGAGTTGTCGTACAACGAGAACCTGTTGACATATACAGTCCCACAGTTCGTGGTCAGAGGCCTGGACGAAAGAGAGAGTGACGGCGTTGGCTGTGCCCTGGTTGAGCAGGGCCTCATCATCGCGCTGTTCAACGCGGATACGTCGGACGACGAATACACGTACATCGAAATTTTGGCCGACCTTGTCGGCGCCCGGCGTAACTGACTGACGTGCGTGCGGCGACAGCCCGGAGTCCCGCGCGCGTCGGGACCGCCCCCCAGTCCGCACGCCCGGCACGCGCCGGCAGGCGCAGGGCCGGGATGCCGGGCCGGCGACTGGGGTGATGCACTCGACCGCGTCGTGATTCGGCGGACGATCTCAGTCCGGCCGTGCACGTCAGCGGATTTACAGTTGGGGCGGTTGCTCCGCACCTGGTGTGGCTTGGGCGTCGTCTTCCTCCACCCGCACATAACCCACGGAATGAACGGCCACACCCAAGATCGTGCCAACCAGGATCGCGATCCCGGCGATCGTCATGATGTGCCAGAAACCGGCGACCACCCCGACGTACCCGAGCCCGAGCGCAGCCTGCTGCGCCACCAGCACGAGAACGGAACTCGTCACGCGCCGACGATAGGTCTCATGCCGGTTCAACATGATAAGAGCGGACAAGAGCGGGATGGCCAAGGAGAAGGCGACCACGCAGATCTGGGCGGACAGATCAAGAGAAGCGGCTCCCGGGGTCAGGAACGGCTGCACCAAGACGACTCCGATACCGATCAAGCCGGCGTACATCAGGTTGTTCTGCCGGAGGGTCTCCTCCTGATGTGCTGCAGCCCGTTTCTTCCACCATTCCCCTTGTGCGGCAGCTTGCCGCCTCCACCACGCTTCGTCCGCTATGTTCTCGTCCATGGCGACCATTGTGCAGATGGTGCGTGCCTGCCTCCACCGGCCATTGCCCTGGCTCGGTGATGAACCGGCTAGCTTGCGGGTCCGACACCGGCCGTCTGACTTGTAACGGCGCGGCCACCCGGGCGGTGTGCGGCGCAAAGGTGTGAGGTGGGACGTATCCAGCGGCGGGCCCGAACGGCGGTAACCGTCCGGCGAGCCCGCGTAGCAGCGCCCGGCCCGTGTGCCCAACTGACTGCGCTAGGGGGTCCAGCCCAAGGGCGCCAAACCGGACATCAGCGACCAGCCACCAGACCCGCACCGCTACGCCTGGAAGCCCGTCCCAGCCGGAGACGAGGCCCGCGTGACGACCAAGACCCTCTCGACGAAATCGATGGGCTGAAGTCCAAGTCACGACAGGGCGTCCCGGTCGCCAACCGGGCTTGGAAGGTGTCGCCGACGTACAGACCTTCCTGATCGGCACGCTCGCGATCGGGACGGTGCACGTCATGCAGAACGTCCTCAGCGCGGCACTCAAGCGAGCGATGCGCGAGGAGATCCTCGGCCATGACGGCATCTCGGTCAACGACCTGTTCAAGTAGGGCCGTTGCACCAAAGAAGCCCCGAAACTTGATCGCTTCGGGGCTTTCTGCTGGTGGGGCTACCAGGACTTGAACCTGGGACCTCTTCCTTATCAGGGAAGCGCTCTAACCGTCTGAGCTATAGCCCCGCGCACAACGAACGGTATCGCATCCCCACGAGGGAAGGCGAACCGGTTGTTCGGACGAGGAAAAGCTTACCGCCTCTCCCGCGTTGCTCGCGCCGCCCGCCGAAAGATCGGCGGCGGCGCGAGCTCAAAAGCCATAACCCGGAAAGCTACTCGGCCTCGCTGAACGTCACCTCGACGCCGCCCACCAGATCGGAGGCGACGTTGTAGATGACCGCCCCCAGCGTGGACAGCGCCGTGATGAGCACCACGTTCACCGCGCCGATGAGGGCGGTGTAACCGAGGATGCGGACCGGCTCGAACCAGGAGGCGATGTCGATCGGGATCGAGTTCTGCCCCTGCTCCCCCTTGCCGAGCTGGTTGACCAAGTCCACAAGGGAGTCAAACACCCCCAAGCCGGACAGCACGCCGTACAACACGGCCACTGCCACGAAAAGCACCACGAAACAGACGAGGGAGACCACGAAGCTGAACTTCATGGCCGACCACGGCTCGACGCGACGCAGGACCAAATGGGCCTTACGGGGAAGACGGGCCCCCGCGGAGTTGGAGGACTTCTTCTTAGGCATCTCGACAAGCGGAGGGGCCTCGGAGGTGAGCGACGGACGGAGTCGGACCGTCTCGTTGCCCTCCGACTGCGGCTCCCCCCCTGGCGGACCCGTGATCGGCGCCGCGCCCTGTGAAGGCGCAGCACCTTGCGAAGGCCCCTGTGAAGGCGCGGGTCCCGGTGGAGGCGTGACTCCTTGCGGAGGCGTGGCCTTCTCGTCGACCGCGTCGAGGATCTCGGTTTCGTTGGGCTTCTTCGGCTGCTGGCCGTTGTCCCGGGCCGCCTTGGTCCTGGCGGAGCCACCCTGGGCGCTCATGACCTACTCTCCTCCCCCGTCTTCCTCACTCTCCACCGAAGTCTCCATCGACTCGGCGTTCCGGGCGAGGGCCACCACGCTGTCGCCTTCAGCGAGATTCATCAAACGCACTCCCATGGTCTGGCGGCCGGACTGCTTGATCTCGCCGGCACTCGTCCGGATCACCCCGCCGGCGGACGTGATCGCGAAGACCTCATCCTCTGGGTTGACCATGACTGCTCCGACCAGCTTGCCACGGGAACTGACGATTTTCGCAGTCAGCACGCCCCTACCGCCACGTCCTTGAACTGGATACTGCTCGACGGGTGTCCGCTTTGCGTACCCAGCCTTGGTCGCGATAAGCACATGTTGACCATCGGCAATTCTATTCATGGCGAGAAGTTCGTCACCCTCCAGGAACCTCATGCCGATAACGCCGCTCGTCGCCCGGCCCATCGGGCGCAGCGCCTCGTCGGAGGCGGTGAACCGGACGGACTGCGCGCCCTTGGAGACGAGCAGGAGATCGTCCTCCTCGGAGACCAGGCGGGCCCCGATGACCTCGTCGTCGTCGCGGATGTTGATCGCGATCAGACCGCCGGACCTGGGGGAGTCGTACTCGGACAGGCGGGTCTTCTTCACCAGGCCGCTGCGGGTGGCCAGGACGAGGTAGGGGGCGACGTCGTAGTCACGCAGGTCGAGGACCTCCATAACGGTCTCGTCGGGCTGCATTGCCAGCAGGTTCGCCAGGTGCATGCCCCGCGCGTCACGCGCGGCGTCGGGCAGTTCGTACGCTTTGACGCGGTAAACGCGGCCTTTGTTCGTGAAGAACAGCAACCAATGGTGGGTCGTCGTGACGAAGAAGTGGTCGACGATGTCGTCCTGGCGCAGTTGCGCGCCCCTGACGCCCTTGCCGCCGCGCTTCTGCGCCCGGTAAAGGTCGGTACGGGTGCGCTTGGCGTAGCCACCGCGGGTGATGGTGACGACGATCTCTTCCTCGGCGATGAGGTCTTCGATCGACATGTCGCCGTCGTACGCGACGATCTCGGTCTGCCGGTCGTTGCCGAAGCGGGCGACGATCTCGGCCAGCTCGTCACCGACGATCTGCCGCTGCCGCGGCTCCGAGCTCAGGATGTCCTGGTAGTCGGCGATCGCCGTCATCAGCGATTCGTACTCGTCCTGGATCGCCTGGCGCTCCAGTGCGGCGAGCTTGCGCAGCTGCATGTCGAGGATGGCCTGGGCCTGGATCTCGTCGATGTCCAGCAGCGTCATCAGGCCGCCCTGGGCCTCCGCGGCCGACGGCGAGCGCCTGATCAGCGCGATGACCTCGTCCATCCGGTCGAGCGCCTTGAGCAGCGCGCGCAGGATGTGGGCCCGCTCCTCGGCCTTGCGCAGGAGGTAACGCGTCCGGCGGACGATGACCTCGATCTGGTGCGCCACGTAGTACGTGATGAACTGGTCGAGCCGCAGCGTACGCGGCACCCCGTCGACCAGGGCCAGCATGTTGGCGCCGAAGGTGTCCTGGAGCTGGGTGTGCTTGTACAGGTTGTTCAGGACGACCTTGGCGACGGCGTCGCGCTTGAGCACGATGACCAGCCGCTGGCCGACCCGCGACGACGACTCCTCGCGTACGTCGGCGATGCCGGTGACCTTGCCCTGCTTGACCAGCTCAGCGATCTTGTAGGAGAGGTTGTCCGGGTTGACCTGGTAGGGGAGTTCGGTGATGACGAGGGCTTGGCGGCCCTTGTTGTCCTCCTCGACCTCGACGACGGCTCGCATGGTGATCGAGCCGCGGCCGGTGCGGTAGGCGTCCTCGATGCCCCGGCGGCCGACGATCAGGGCCTTGGTCGGGAAGTCGGGGCCCTTCACCCGGGCGATGGCCGCCTCGAGCAGCTCCTCGTCGGTGGCCTCGGGGTTTTCCAGCGACCACTTGACGGCCTCGGCCACCTCGCGCAGGTTGTGCGGCGGGATGTTGGTCGCCATGCCGACCGCGATGCCACCCGAGCCGTTGACCAGCAGGTTGGGGAAACGCGCCGGGAGTACGACGGGCTCCTGCGAGCGGCCGTCGTAGTTGGGCTGGAAGTCGACGGTGTCCTTGTCGATGTCGCGCAGCATCTCCATGGCGATGGGCGCGAGCTTGCACTCGGTGTAGCGCATCGCCGCGGGCGCGTCGTTGCCCGGAGAGCCGAAGTTGCCCTGCCCGTCGACCAGCGGGTGGCGCAGCGACCAAGGCTGCGCCAGCCGGACGAGGGCGTCATAGATCGAGGTGTCGCCGTGGGGGTGGTAGGAACCCATGACGTCACCGACGACGCGCGAGCACTTGAAGTAACCGCGGTCGGGGCGGTAGCCGCCGTCGTACATCGCGTAGAGCACGCGGCGGTGCACCGGCTTGAGACCGTCACGCACGTCCGGCAGGGCACGCGAGACGATGACCGACATCGCGTAGTCCATGTAGCTGCGCTGCATCTCGGTCTGGATGTCGACCGGTTCGATGCGGTCCGAAGACGGTGGAGGCGGAGTGTTCACTTCCGTCACGTGTAAAGATCCTTTTCTACTGTACGGCCGAGCGCTACACGTCTAGGAAACGGACATCTCGCGCGTTGCGGATGATGAAGGCCCTGCGCGCCTCGACGTCCTCACCCATGAGCACGCTGAACATCTCGTCGGCCTGGGCGGCGTCGTCGAGCGTGGCCTGCAGGAGGATGCGACTGTCAGGGTTCATGGTGGTTTCCCACAGCTGGTTGGCGTTCATCTCGCCGAGACCCTTGAACCGCTGGACGCCGTCGTGGGCGCGGGGGTCGCGCTTGCCGCGGCTGATGCCGTCCTCGATGATCGCGTCGCGCTCGCGGTCGGAGTAGGCGTAGGAAGCGTCGTCGCCCTTGCGGTCCCACTTGATCTTGTACAGGGGCGGCTGCGACAGGTAGACGTGACCGCCCTCGATCAGCGGGCGCATGAACCTGAACAGCAGGGTCAGCAGCAGCGTGGTGATGTGCTGGCCGTCGACGTCGGCGTCGGCCATCAGGATCAGCTTGTTGTAGCGCAGCTTGCTGATGTCGAACTCGTCGTGCACGCCGGTGCCCATGGCCGTGATCAACGACAGGACCTCGGTGTTCTGCAGGACCTTGTCGACCCGGGCCTTCTCGACGTTGAGGATCTTGCCGCGGATCGGCAGGATGGCCTGGAACCGGGAGTCGCGGCCGCCCTTGGCCGAGCCGCCGGCCGAGTTGCCCTCGACGATGAACAGCTCGCACTTGTCCGGGTCGTTCCACTGGCAGTCGGCCAGCTTGCCCGGCAGGCCGCTGCCCGACTCCAGCAGCGACTTGCGCCGCGTCAGGTCGCGCGCCTGGCGAGCCGCGATGCGGGCCCTGGCGGCCTGCAGCGACTTGTTGATGATGTCCTTGGCCTCGCCGGGGTTGCGCTCGAACCAGGCGCGCAGGTGGTCGTTGCAGGCCTTCTGGACGAACGACTTGGCCTCGGTGTTGCCGAGCTTCGTCTTGGTCTGCCCCTCGAACTGCGGGTCGGCCAGCTTGATCGAGACGATCGCGGTCAGGCCCTCGCGGACGTCCTCACCGGAGAGGTTGTCGTCCTTGCCCTCCTTGAGGAACTTCTGCTCGCGCGCGTATCGGTTGACGATCGACGTCAGCGCGGCGCGGAAGCCCTCTTCGTGGGTGCCGCCCTCCGCCGTGTTGATGGTGTTGGCGAAGGTGTAGACGGACTCGCTGTAGGAGTTGTTCCACTGCATGGCGATTTCGACGGAGACGCCCTCGCCATGCTCCTCGAAGTCGATGACCGACGCGTGCGCGGCCTCCTTCTTGGAGTTGAGGTGCGTCACGAAGTCGGACAGACCGCCCTGGTAGCAGTATTCGACCTTCACGGACTCGCCGTTGACGTGGTCGGGACGCTCGTCGCGCAGGACGATCGTGAGGCCCTTGTTGAGGAAGGCCATCTCCTGGAAGCGACGCGAGAGCGTCTCGAAGTTCCAGGTGGTGGTCTCGAAGATGTCCTCGTCGGCCCAGAACGTGATCGTGGTGCCGGTCTCGGTGGTCTCCCCGTCCATCGCCAGGGGCGCGGTCGGCTTGGAGTGCTCGTAGCGCTGCCGCCAGATGTGGCCGTTCTGCTTGACCTCCACCTCCAAGGCGGTGGACAGCGCGTTGACGACGGCCGAGCCGACACCGTGCAGGCCGCCGGAGACGGCGTACGACTTGCTGTCGAACTTGCCGCCGGCGTGCAGGGTCGTCAGTACGACCTCGACGGCGGAACGCTTCTCGACCGGGTGGATACCGGTCGGGATGCCACGGCCGTTGTCGATGACCCGCACGCCGTTGTCGGCGAGCAGTGTGACGTCGATGAGGTCGGCGTGGCCCGCGAGGGCCTCGTCCACCGCGTTGTCGACGATCTCGTAGACCAGGTGGTGCAGACCGCGCTCACCGGTCGAGCCGATATACATACCCGGGCGCTTGCGAACCGCCTCAAGCCCTTCGAGTACGGTGATTGAGCTAGCGTCGTAGGACAAGTGCCAAATCCTCCTGCCGCGGACACGCGGCTGGGGAGGCGACACTTGCCAAGCTAGCTGCCCCTGCCGTGCCCGTCACCGTCGTGAGTGCCCCGTTGCGATGGTCACCCGGGGGAATCGGCGCCGTATACGTGCCGGGGGTGACACGCAAACGGACGTGTCCGGAATCCAGTTTCATTCTACCGGCTCTGAGGGCCCAAGGTGGCATTGAACGCGCCTGTAACGGCCTGTCGCTCGATTTCCCCCGCTTCAAGCATCCCCCCACAGGAATGGGGGTCATCGCGTCTGCGGCTCTCTGATGGGTTTTCTCGCCGATATGGCTCAGCCGTACGTGTCGCCGGGACCCTTGCTGCCGGTCACTCTGAGGCCACCGGACGTGCGCGGTGCGTTCTGCGGGCCTCTGACCTTGACCTTCGTGACCGTCCCGTGCCCGAGCTCCTCGTTGAGCCGGCGTACGAGAGTGCGCGCGAGCAGGCGCACCTGGGTCGCCCACGCGGTGGAGTCGGCGATGATCAGCACCTCTCCGTCCTCGAACGAGTCCGGTTTGGTGTGCGCGGCCAGATCGGGACCGACGATGTCGGGCCACCGGCCGAACACCCCGCCGACGGCCGCCGACCGCTCCCAGCCCCGCTCGGCGAGCAGGTCCATGATCGCGCGTCCGAAAAGCTGTGGATCGCCGGCGTCCCTGCGCGGGCCCGCCTTGCGCCTGGGCTCGCGGCGGGGGAGTTGGCCGCGCTTGGCGGCGTCGGCCTTGGCCTGGGCGAGCTTCTCCCTGGCCATCGCGGCGCCCCTGGTGGTGGGGTTGTCTTCAACGGACACGCGTCACGCTCCCCTCGGCGACGTCGAACCTGGACCCGATCAGCTCGGCGGGCACGTCGTCGGCCACCGCCGCGGTGATGAGCACCTGCTCGGCGGGGGCGACGATCTCGGACAGACGGCGTCTGCGCTGGCTGTCGAGCTCGGCGAAGACGTCGTCGAGTATCAGCACCGGGTCGCCGCCGTCGGCGCGGAGCAGGTCGTAGGCGGCAAGGCGCAGCGCCAGGGCGAACGACCACGACTCCCCGTGGCTGGCGTAGCCGCGCGCGGGCAGCTCGCCGAGGCCGAGGATCAGGTCGTCGCGGTGCGGGCCGACGAGCGTGACACCCCGCTCCAGCTCTGCCGCGCGGACCTCCAATAGCCGCTCGCGGAGCCGTTGTTCAAGGGTTTTCCCCAAGTCTGTGGATAACGTCTGTGTATCGGAAGATCCCGTCTCACCGGGGATTTCGTCCTCAGCCGCGTCGCTGCCTGTGGACAAAGTGCTGCGATAGGCCAGGGTCGCGGGGGCGCTCGTGGGGGCGAGCGCTGCATAGGCTCCGGCGACCAGCGGGCGCAGCGCGTCGATGAGATCGAACCGCGCCTGAAGGAGCTCCGCCCCGTGCCGCGCCAGATGTGCGTCCCAGACCTCCAGAGTGCTCAGGACGTCTCCGGCGCCCGCCGCCGAGAATCCGGTGTCACTCTCGGCCCTTCGGGCGCTCCTGGCCCCTCTGCGGGCCTGCGAGGCCGCACGGAGCAGCGCCCCTCGCTGCTTCAGCACGCGGTCGTAGTCGGCGCGTACGCCGGCGAACCGCGGAGTGCGGCTCACCAGCAGCTCGTCGAGGAAGCGCCGCCGCTCAGAGGGGTCGCCCTTGACCATCGACAGGTCCTCGGGGGCGAACAGCACCGTGCGCAGCAGGCCGATGACGTCACGCGGCCTGGACACGGGGGAGCGGTTGAGCCGCGCGCGGTTGGCCTTCCCCGGATTGATCTCCAGCTCGACCAGCGCCCGGCGGTCGTCCCGCTGGATGGCGCAGCGCACGATCGCCCTGCTCGCGCCCTGCCGTACGAGAGGCGCGTCGGAGGCCACCCGGTGGCTGGAGTGCGTCGCGACGTAGCCGAGGGCTTCGACCAGGTTGGTCTTGCCCTGGCCGTTGGGCCCGACGAACGCCGTGACGCCCGGCTCCAGGCCGAGCTCCACGGATGCGTAGGACCGGAAGTCGGTCAGCGACAGGTGGGCGACGTGCACCCCAAGAAGGTTAGTGCGCCGCGCCCGCCGCTGGGGTCACCGGCTTGCGCCTGTGGAAAACCGGTGGGGGATCACCGGACCTTGGGCGGTGTCACATCGGCGCCGGGGGAGTCGGCGCCCATGCCCACCGAGCCCTCCGCCGAGGCGATCGCGTGGCCGCCGAACTGGTTGCGCAGCGCGGCGACGACCTTCATCGCGGGCGGGTCCTCCTGGCGCGAGGCGAACCTGGCGTACAGCGCGGCGGTGATCACCGGCAGCGGCACGGCGTGGTCCACCGCCGCCTGGACGGTCCACCGGCCCTCGCCGGAGTCCTGTGCGTAACCGCGCAGCTCCTCGAGGTGCTCGTCGCTGTCGAGCGCCCGAACCAGCAGGTCGAGCAGCCAGGAGCGGATCACGGTGCCGGTGCGCCAGCTGCTGAAGCAGCCCTTGACGTCCGTGACGATGTCGGAGGCTTCCAGGAGCTCCCAGCCCTCGGCGAAGGACTGCATCATGCCGTACTCGATGCCGTTGTGGACCATCTTGGCGAAGTGGCCCGCGCCGACCGCGCCCGCGTGGACGAAGCCGTCCTCGCCTTCCGGCTTGAGCGTCTCGAAGATCGGCATCATGTGCTGGACGACGCTCTCGTCGCCGCCGCACATCAGCGCGTAGCCGTTCTGCAGGCCCCAGACGCCACCGCTCACGCCGCAGTCGACGAAGCGGATGCCCTTCTCGGCCAGCTCGGCGGCGTGTTTCTGGTCATCCACATAGTGGGAATTACCGCCGTCGATGACGACGTCACCCTCGGAGAGGAGCTTGCCGAGCTCGTCGACCGTCTGCTGGGTGGGCGCGCCGGCCGGGACCATGACCCAGACCGCGCGCGGCGCCTCCAGCCTGTCGACCAGCTCTTTCAGGCTGCCGACGTCGCTGGCCTCCCGATGGTGGTCGTAGCCGACGACCTCGTGACCCCCGCGGCGCAGCCTTTCGGCCATGTTGCCGCCCATCCTGCCAAGTCCGACCATCCCGATCTGCATGATGTACCAACTCCCCTAGTCAGAGCTCCATAATCCCCGATGGGATTCTCAGCTCGACAGGCGGATCGGCATGATCAGGTAACGGTAGTCCGGGACCCCGCCGTCATCCACAGGCTTGCCGCCGGTGAGGATGGCCGGTTTGGTGGACGTGGTCATCTGCAGCCGGGCGACGTCGGAGTCGATCGCGCCCAGGCCCTCCAGCAGGAACTGGTGGTTGAAGGCGATGTTCATCTCCTCGCCCTCGTAGTCCACGGGCAGCGCCTCGACGGCCTGCGCCTCGTCGCCGCTGCCCGCCTCCAGCACGACCTCGCCGCTCTTGAACGCCAGGCGTACCGGCGTGTTGCGTTCGGCGACCAGCGCCACGCGCTTGACCGCCTCGACGAACGAGGCTGTGGACAAGTCGGCGCGCGCCGAGAACTCCGTCGGCAGCAGCGAACGGTACTTGGGGAACTCCGGGTCGAGCAGCCGCGTGGTGGTCCGCCGTCCGGCGCTGGAGAAGCCGATCATGCCCTCTCCGGTGCCGCCCGCCGCGCTGAGCGCGATCTCCACCTCGGCGCCGGTCGCGCCGAGCGCCTTGGCCGAGTCGGCGAGCGTCTTGCCGGGGATCATCGCGATCGCCGCGAAGTCGGGCTGGTCCGGCTGCCATTTCAGCTCGCGTACGGCCAGGCGGTAGCGGTCGGTCGCGGCGAGGGTGACGGTGTCGCCCTCGATCTCCATCCGTACGCCGGTGAGCATGGGCAGCGTGTCGTCCCGGCCGGCGGCGACGGCGACCTGGCCGACGGCGGAGGCGAAGACGTCGCTGCCCACCCGGCCGGCGGCCGGCGGCATGGCCGGGAGCGACGGGTAGTCCTCCACAGGCATGGTCAACAGGGTGAACCGGGCGCTGCCACAAGTGACGACCGCCTTGGCCCCCTCCACGACGAAGTCCACAGGCTGTGCGGGAAGCGCGCGGGTGATCTCGGCGAGCAGCTTGCCGGAGACCAGGGCGACGCCGGCCTCACCCGTGTGGAGTTCGAGCGTCACCTCGGCGGAGACCTCGTAGTCGAAGCCCGACAGCTTCAGCTGCTGGTCCTCGGTGACCTCCATGCGCATTCCGGCGAGGACGGGCACCGACGGCCGCGCGGGGAGGCTGCGTGCCGTCCATGCCACCGCCTCAGCGAGGACGTCTCGCTCGATTCGGAACATCACGGTCATCAGCCTCCTGATTTCGTCGTTGATTCAAGTGTCGCCTCTCCCGCACCTGAGTTCCGGGAGAACCCCTCTATGGGTCTTGAGTTTCTTAGTAAGAGAGATAGGTGGTCTTCACACTAGGGGGTGTGGATAGTGTGGACAACCAGTGTTTCCCCAGGTCAATGTGCGTGGCGTCATCCACTGAGGATGTGGGTGGAGCCTGGGGGTAACTTCGCCGCCTGGGGATGAACGTTCGTTGCCCACAGCTCGTCCCCAGATCATGGTGCGTTCATCCACCGGTTATCCACGAGGTTTCCACAGGTTGTCCACGGGGTAAACGGCCTCGCTGAGGACCCTCCAGAGACTGTGCACAGGCCGTCCACAAGTCATCAACAGGTTGTCCCCAAGTTGTCCTCAGGATGTCCCCAGATTTATCCCCAGGCTCTGCGCGGGATTTTTCTGGCGAAGATAGGACGTACGGCCGCCGCGTTCCGGCGTTTCCCCTGATCCACAGTGTTATCCACAGGCTGTGCATAACGGTCAGGCTCCGCGCGACGTCTGTTTGATGCGCATTGTTAGCTCGTTGACCTGGTTGTACATCGACCTGCGCTCCGCGATGAGCGAACGGATCTTGCGCTCGGCGTGCATGACGGTCGTGTGATCGCGGCCACCGAACTGCTGCCCGATCTTCGGCAGGGACAGCTCCGTCAGCTCCCGAACGAGGTACATGGCGATCTGCCGGGCGTTGACGAGCGCCCTGCTGCGCGAGCTGCCGCACAGGTCGTCGATGCTGATGCCGAAGTATTCAGCGGTCTTGGCCATGATCGTGGCGATCGTGATCTCACCCGCCCCGTCCGAGGTGATCAGGTCCTTCAGCACCACCTCGGCCAGCTGGAGGTCCACACCCTGCCTGTTGAGGCTGGCGAACGCGGTCACCCTGATCAGGGCGCCCTCCAGCTCGCGGATGTTGGTGGAGATGCGGCTGGCGATGTACTCCAGGACCTCGGGCGGCGCGGCCAGGCCCTCCTGGATGGCCTTCTTCCTGAGGATCGCGATGCGAGTCTCCAGCTCAGGGGGCTGGACGTCGGTGATCAGGCCCCACTCGAACCGGTTGCGCAGCCGGTCCTCCAGCGTGATCAGCTGCTTCGGCGCCCGGTCGCTGGAGATCACGATCTGCTTGTTGGCGTTGTGCAGGGTGTTGAACGTGTGGAAGAACTCCTCCTGCGTCTGCTCCTTGCCCTCCAGGAACTGGATGTCGTCCACGAGCAGGATGTCGATCGCCCGGTAGCGGCCGCGGAAGCCGTCGGCCTTGTGGTCGCGGATGCTGTTGATGAAGTCGTTGGTGAACTCCTCCGAGCTCACGTACCTCACCCGCGCGCCGTCGTACAGGCTCTGGGCGTAATGCCCGATCGCGTGCAGGAGGTGGGTCTTCCCCAGCCCGGAGTCACCGTAAATGAAGAGTGGGTTGTACGCCTTTGCGGGGGATTCGGCCACGGCCACCGCGGCCGCGTGGGCGAATCGGTTGCTGGCCCCGATGACGAATGTCTCGAAGGTGTACTTCTGGTTGAGCCGGGCGGGTTCGCTGGGCTTGTTGCTCTTCGCTTCCCAGCGGTTCTGCGTCGGCTCCGGCAGTTTCTCCACAGGGGACTGTGCCTGTTCAAAAGAGAACGTGGGCTGTGGATATTCGGTGGATATCTGGGCCGCGTCCGGCTGTGGAGAATAGAACTGCGGAGGCTCGGAAGCCTGGTAGTGCTGCACCGATGGGGGCTGTGCATAACGTGGCTGGTGGTCCGGGCCCTGGGGATAATTTTGAGCCACAGGCTGTGGATGAAGGTCCGGCATCGGCTGCTCTGGGGCCGTCGTGTCGATCATCACGGCCAGGCGCATGGCCCGGCCGAGCTCCTGGGAGAGCGCGTGGGCCACGAGATCGCGCAGCTTGCCCTCGATGAGGTCCTTCAGGAAGTCGTTGGGGACGCCCAGCACGATCGTGTCGTTGGCCAGGGCGATCGGGCGCACCATGGACAGCCAGGTGCGCTGCTGTATGGGGACGTTCTCGTTGAGGAAGTTGCTCAGGGCCCTCGCCCATACCGTGCCAAGGTCGACACTGTTCATGTGCGGTACCCCTCCTTCCTCTCGCGGCCCCCCGCGATCGATCGTCTACCGCTTGTCCGCTCCGGCCATCGGTCCGCCGCGGTCTGTTGCTGATCGAGCTGCTGGTTGATTCGCGCACGTACGTCTTGGTTGTCGGTGCGCCGTCGCCGGTTGTCCACCGCAGTCGGTTATCCACATGGAGCTCCCGCCCCGCGGGGCCGCCGGCGCCTTCGTCCACAGCCTGGTGCCCGAGCTGGACACCCAGATCATCCACAGGAGATCCACAGGTTGTGCACAGGCCTTGAGCGGCTCTGGAAGGGCCGACACTAGCCCTGTGCACAGCTGTGTTCAAGCGTTGTCCACAGCCTAGTGGTACCTGGACCCACATACTGTGGACGTGGCCGTGGCGGTGGAAAACCCGCATGTGGATAAGTGGATAACTCGTTGGGGCCGGTCGCCAGTTTGACCTGAGGCCTGCTTGCCCCGTAACGTGCCATGGTCGGCTTGTCACGCGACGGCTATTTCGCGTGCCCTCGCTCTCTTGGCAAGCCAGCCATGTGTGTATCAGCGCCCTTGCGGCGCACCTTCAAGCCTGGAGCCCACCCGTGAGCAAGCGTACTTTCCAGCCGAACAACCGTCGCCGCGCGAAGACCCACGGCTTCCGGCTGCGGATGCGCACCCGGGCCGGTCGCGCCATCCTGGCCGCTCGCCGCCGTAAGGGCCGCGAAACGCTGTCGGCCTGATCGACTCGCGTCCGATAGTCCGCCCGCCGGTGAAGTCCGCCGGCGGGCGATAGGCGTATATGGTGCTTTCCCGTCATTCCCGCATGCGACGCGGGGAGGAGTTCGAGGCGGCCGTCAAGCGTGGCAAGCGCGCGGGCCGTCCTACTCTTGTAGTGCATCTCGGCATTTCTGGGGATTCGACGCCTCTGGTTGGTTTCGTGGTGAGCCGAGCCGTCGGCGGCGCCACCGTCAGGAACAAGGTCAAGCGACGGCTCCGACACCTGATGCGGGACCGTCTCGACCGGCTCCCGCGAGGTAGCCTGCTGGTGGTACGCGCCAATCCACCGGCCGCGTCAGCGCGATACGAGCACCTAGCCGCCGAGCTCGATCTCGCGTTGGATCGTTTGCTCAGGCGGCGAGAGTCCGCGATGGATGGACACAGATGACCGAGCAGCCGCAAGGGATGCCGAGCCTCGCCGCTCGGGCGTTGATCATCCCGATCCGGTTCTACCGGGCCTTCATCGGTCCGATGCTCGGTCCGCGCTGTCGTTTCTATCCGTCGTGCAGTGCTTACGGGCTCGAAGCGATAGCCGTACATGGTGCATTGCGCGGCACATGGCTGACTGTCCGGCGCATCGGGCGGTGCCACCCATTCCATCCCGGAGGTATAGACCCGGTGCCCCCACGCCCGGTTCGGTCCCACGAAACGCAAGGGAGATAGCTCGGTGGAGCTGTCCTGGCTGAGCTGGCTCTATGAAGCCGTAGCCCATGTCATCATCTGGATCCATCAGGGATACAGCACATTCCTCAACCCGGACAGCGGGCTGACATGGGCCCTGACCATCATCACGCTGACCGTGTTCATGCGGGTCCTGATCTTCCCGCTCTTCCTGAAGCAGATGCGCTCGTCGCGCAAGATGCAGGAACTCGCCCCCAAGGTGGCGGAGCTCCGCAAGCGCTATAAGAACGACAAACAGCGCATGAACCAGGAAGTCATGGCGGTCTACCAGGGAGCGGGCGCCAATCCGCTCGGTGGCTGTCTGCCGGTGGTCGCGCAGTTCCCCATCTTCATCTCGATGTTCACCGTGCTGCGGGCCATGGCCGACGGCCGCCCGGTCTACGGCATGACGCAGCAGCTCGTCGACAGCGCCCGATCCGCGCACATCTTCGGCGCGCCGCTTCCGGCCAGCTTCTGGATGTCGCAGGCCCAGGTCGAAGGCTTCGGGGCCACCGTCGTCACGACGAAGATCGTGCTGGGTGTGTTCGTGGCGATCAGCTCGCTGACCACGTTCCTCACCGTCCGGCAGAGCGTCACGCGCTCCATGGCCCAGATGCCGGACAACCCCATGGCGCAGCAGCAGAAGATCCTGATGTACATCTCTCCGCTGTTCGCCTTCTTCAGCCTCAACTTCCCGCTGGGCCTGATCATGTACTGGGTCACCACGAACTTGTGGACGCTCGGCCAGCAGCACTGGTTCTACAGTCGGCACCCGATGCCGCAGTTCGACGCCAAGGGCAACCCGGTGCCGATTGAGCCGAAGGCCGGCCTGCTTGCCAAATTCCGCAAGACGACCGCCACTCCGGAAGAGGACGTGCCTCCCGCGCCGCCGGAGCCTAAGATCATTCGGCAGCAGCCCAGTCGCCAGTCCCGCAGCAAGCGCACCGGCAGCAAGAAGTCGTGAACACGAAGGAGAGGCCGGCCATGACCGAGGCCGAGCAGGAGAAGACTCCTGATCTCAACGCGCTCGAGCAGGAAGGCGAGATCGCGGCAGATTACGTCGAAGGCCTCCTGGATATCGCCGACATCGACGGCGACATCGACATGGACGTCGAAGGCGACCGCGCGATGGTCTCGGTCGTCGGCGTCAAGGGCAGCGGCCTTGTCGGGCCCGAGGGCGAGGTTCTGGAGGCGCTCCAGGAGCTGACCCGCCTGGCCGTCCACCGGCAGACGGGGGAGCGGTCCCGGCTGATGCTCGACGTCGCCGGCTACCGGGAGCGGCGGCGCACCGAGCTCACCAAGCTCGGCACCGAGATCGCCAACGAGGTCAAGGAGAAGGGGGAGCCCAAGGCGCTGCACGCCATGACCCCCTTCGAGCGCAAGATCGTCCACGACGCGGTGGCGGCCGCTGGGCTCCGGAGCGAGTCCGAGGGGGAGGAACCGCACCGGTACGTGGTGGTACTTCCGGCCTGACCCGCCTTCTTTCGCGCGTACGCTCGCTGACCGGCCGCCGTCCCCGCACTCGGGGGATGGCGGCCGGTCCGTGTATGGGGGTGCTGTTTTGGAGCGCTCCCATCACGTGCCGTCTTTTGGCGGCTCGGGCACCCCCGTACAAGTTGGAACTTGAGCCGCAGAGTGTGCTGAGTGTGGCGCGCGAACCTCATTCAGGCTGCCCCGCTAGTCTTCCAAAGTGATCGCACGCCTAGCCTTGGGTAGAGACCACCGCCCGGCGCGCCGCCCGCCCACAACCCCCAAGGAAGGGCCACCAACCAGTGACCGATGAGCTGCCGCCTCCGCCCGACGAAGCGCGTGAGCTGCCGTCTCCGCCCGCTGTGGCGCGAGACGTCTTCACGGGCGATGCCTGGGACCGCGCCCAGGCGTTCGCCGAGCTCCTGGCCGGCCCCGGGGTGGTACGCGGGCTGCTGGGCCCGCGCGAGGTCTCACGGATCTGGGACCGCCACCTGCTCAACTGCGCCGTCGTGGCCGAGGCCGTCCCGCAGGAGGTGCGACTGGTCGACATCGGCTCCGGCGCCGGCTTGCCGGGCCTCGTGCTGGCGATCGTCCGGCCGGACATCACGGTGACCCTGCTGGAGCCGCTGCTTCGCCGTACCGTCTTCCTGGAGGAGTGCGTCAACGTGCTCAAACTGGACAACGTCGAGGTGTTGCGCGGCCGGGCGGAAGAACTGGCAGGCAAACGTGAGTTCGACGTCGCCAGCGCCCGCGCGGTCGCGCCACTTGACCGGCTGCTGAAGTGGGCCATGCCACTCCTTCGCGAAGGCGGCGAGCTGATTGCCATGAAGGGGGAGCGCGCCGCGGAAGAACTTGCCGAGGCGGAGCCCCAATTGCGGGTCTGTGGGGCGAGGACGGCCGAGCTTGTAACCGTCGGGCGCGGTAAGGTCGAGCCGCCTGCAACATTGGTTCGGGTGGTAGCGGGTCGTGCGCCGGAGTCCGGTAGGCGGCGACAAAGGAGGTGACGGTCATGCCAATCGCGTCAAGCGGTCTTGGCTGGCCGGACAGCCCTCTGTCCGAGAGTCCCAGCGGGGTTGGCTGGCCCGAAATAGGCGTGTCGCGACAGCCAATTCCTGGCACTGGCCTGCCACTGGTTGAAAGGATGGCCAACGTGACCCAGACCCCCCTAAACCCCGGTGATTCGCCGTTGGTACGAGAGGCGCTCAGCTCAGTGGTTTCACGTGAAACATCTGCCACCCAAACGGCCGCCGCCCAGTCAGGCGAAGCGCCCGGCGGAGGCGACGGTGCCTGGCCCAGGCCGCCCAAGTGCCGGGTGATCGCGGTGGCGAACCAGAAGGGCGGCGTCGGCAAGACCACCACCTCGGTCAACATCGCCGCCGCACTCTCCATGCACGGTCAGCGCGTACTCGTCGTCGACCTCGACCCCCAGGGCAACGCCTCGACGGCGCTGGCCACCGAGCACCGTGGCGATGTTCCGGACGTCTATCAGGTGCTCGTCGACGACCTGCCGATGGCCGACATCGTCAAGGAAGTGCCGGAGATGCCGGGCCTTTACTGCGCACCCGCCACCATCGACCTCGCCGGCGCCGAGATCGAGCTCGTCTCACTCGTCGCCCGGGAAGCCCGCCTCCGGCGAGCGCTGTCGGCCTTCGACGCGATCGAGCTCGACTACATCATCATCGACTGCCCGCCATCGCTCGGCCTCCTGACCGTCAACGCCCTGGTCGCCGCCGAGGAGGTCATGATCCCCATCCAGTGCGAGTACTACGCGCTGGAGGGCCTGGGCCAGCTCCTTAGGAACGTCGACCTCATCAAGGCGCACCTGAACCCCACACTCAGCCTGTCGACGATCGTCCTCACCATGTACGACGGCCGCACCCGGCTTGCGTCCCAGGTCGCCGACGAGGTCCGCGCACACTTCGGAGAAACCGTCCTCAGCACGGTCATCCCACGCAGCGTCCGCCTCTCGGAGGCGCCCAGCTACGGTCAGTCGGTCATGACGTACGACCCCGGCTCCAGCGGCGCCATGGCCTACATGGACGCCGCCCGAGAAATAGCCCACCGCGCCATCGCCTGACCTTCCGTCGTGCCGTGCGGCTGATCTTGTACGGTCGGACGAACCTCGTGCGACCGGGTGCGGCAGCCGAGTCCACAGACCATGTCCACAGCTTGTTTTTGACTGCCGGGGCCTACGGGCTGCTTCGGTGTACGGACCGCTCCCGAATGGCTCTTGCTCCTTCCCTGGACAGCCGTCACAAACTGCCCCCGGCGCGTCTCTCACAGTCATGCTCCGAACCCGCCCCATAGCTTGTACTGAAAACGACCCACAGACTGACTGCTTCATCGCCACAGCCCCCTACGGACTGCCGCACAGACGACCCACGGACCGCCTTCCACGGGGCGCCTTCCACGGGGCGCCTTTCACGGAGCGAGCGGACCTCGCCACGGAACGGCTTCGAGATCGCCTAACCGTCTAGCACAGGACGGCCTACGGTCCGCCTTCCGCGGATGGACCTCGGAGCGCCTCTACCGGCGGCGGCCCCACCGGCGGTCCTACCGATGTGTCGTCCTCGACGTGTCACCATCGGCGGCAGCTCGTTGCACCCTCGAACACCCATGCCCTCATCACACCTCGACCGCCCCCGCCCCCTACGTCACTTGATCTTCTACGTCGCCTGATCCTCGCCTACCCACGGCACTTCCTTCACCCACGACAATTCGGTGCGTCGAAGACACCCGGGTATCCCGGTCGGTCCTGGTTGCGCCCAGGCAGCCGCGTCCACGCTCTGGCCGACCTCCAGGATGCCCGCGGCACGTTCGTGAAGTGCACGCCATCGGCCTCGAGGTACTCGCGACGCCCTGGGGCGCGCACTGCACGCGTTTCGAGCGTGTGGCCAACTAGCGGGAGCGGTGCGGCACTCTCGTGGCACACGCACCCTCGTGGGGCGCCTCACCCGCTCGCGGCAAGGTGCCGACACGCCCAGGGAACGTATGGCGCTTCATGGAGTACAGCACGCGCACACGCGCGGAATCCCCGTCCCGGACCCGACCCGTCCCGGACCCGTCCCGTCCCGGACCCGACCCGCCCCGTCCCGTCCCGGACCCGACCCGCCCGCCCCGGACCGGGACCGACTCATCCTGCCCCGACCCCACATCACTTCAAGGCATGGCCGGGATCCTTTTGAACAGTCGTCTTCGCGGTCACACTTATTGTCGTGGACCTGCAGCGGGCAGGGCATGCCTGGTCGGATGTGTACGCGTGAGCATGTGGCGGTGTAATTCCGGAGGAACCGCGCGTGGCGAGCGGGCACCCCGTTGCGTTGACGACGGTAACCTCTCCTGGAGTGACCGGAATCGGCCCGGTGGATGAGGAGACGCAGTGAGTCAGCAGCGGCGGGGATTGGGCAAGGGGCTCGGGGCACTCATCCCGACCGGTCCCATCGTTGACGGCACGGGGACAACCGCCCCTGCGAATGGAGCGACGGGGGAGACCGGCCCGAGGCCAATCGCCGGAGCCTACTTCAGGGAGATCGCCCTCAGCGCGATCATTCCCAACCCGCGCCAGCCCCGTGACGTCTTCGACGACGACCGCCTCAAGGAATTGTCCGCATCCATCCGCGAAGTCGGCCTGCTCCAACCAATCGTCGTGCGCTCCGTGGGAGGAGGCCAGTACGAACTCATCATGGGAGAGCGCCGCTGGCGCGCCTGCCAACTGGCCGAGCTCGACCCGATCCCCGCGATCGTCCGCAACACCCAGGACGACGAACTCCTCAGAGACGCCCTGATCGAAAACCTCCAGCGCGAGCAACTCAACGCTTTGGAAGAAGCCGCCGCATACCAGCAGCTACTCGACGACTTCCGGGCGACGCACGAACAGCTCGCCCAGAAGGTCGGCCGCTCCCGTTCCCACATCACCAACACCCTGCGCCTGCTCAACCTCCCGCCTGAAGTCCAACTCCGCGTCGCCGCCGGCACCGTCAGCGCCGGCCATGCTCGCGCCCTCCTCAGCCTCGACAGCCCCGAAGAACAGATCCAACTGGCCAAGCGAATCGTCGCCGAACTCCTCTCGGTCAGGGCCGTCGAAGAGATCGTCTCCCTCGGCAGCTCGAAAGCCGCCCCCAAGGCCACCCGCGAACGCCAGCCCAACAAGCCGTCGGCACCCGGCCTCGTTCACCTCGCAGACCGCCTCTCCGACCACTTCGAGACCAAGGTGAAAGTCGACCTCGGCCGTCGGAAGGGACGCATCGTGGTGGAGTTCGCGACAATCGACGACCTGGAGCGCATCATCGGCACCATGGCCCCCGAGGCCGTCCGCGCCATGAAAGACACCGAAGACTGACCCCTGTTTCACGTGAAACCATCGGCCAGCAACTCCGCGCCACCTAGGGCCGTTCGCCAAATAGCCCGTGTTTCACGTGAAACACTCGCAGCATCCCCGCGCTCTCCGCCGACACTGCCGCGTCCCACAAGCACCACCACACCACCGCCACCGCCCACCTCTTTCCGCCGCCGCCCTTCTCTTCACACCACTCCGCGTTTAGGCGTCACGCCGCCTTCTCGGTATCGGACCGAACCACTGTCCGGACCGAACCACCGTCCGGACCGAACCGGCCGCACCGCCTCCTCTTTGTCTCTCCCATCGCCATCGCGCTTCCCGTGCCGCGCTTCCCGTGCCGCGCTTCCCGTGCCGCGCTTCCCGTGCCGCGCTTCCCGTGCCGCGCTTCCCGTGCCGCGCTTCCCGTGCCGCGCTGCCCGTGCCGCGCTGCCGGCCCGGGCTAATCAGGACTGGGCGGAGTACTGCCTTCCGTGCGGCCCACCTTGCCCATGCTTTCCCCCCCTTCCGTCGAGGCTGCATTCCGCACAGGGACCCTGCGTTCTGCGCGGAGCTGGAACTCCTCCGCCGCGTCGCAGCGCACCATCGGTATTGCGCCGCCGGTATTGCGCCTCTGCGCCGCGCCTCTGCGCCGCGCCGTTCGTATTGCACCGTCGGCGTCGCGCGTCTGCCTTACGCCAAGGTCTCGCCCCATCGGCATCGCGCCTCTGCGCCACGCCGCTCGCATTGCATCATTGGCATCGTGTCGCTCCGGCCGCGCCGCTCCTGCCCGTCACCAGTTCCCTGCTGCTTGCGCTGCCTGGCTCCTCATGCTGTGCCTCGCTCCCTCCGCATCTTCTCGATGTGCCTCGCATGCCAGATGTCCGCTCCGTCTCTAGGCCCACCTGTGTATGCGGCGCCTTCCAGCAGTCGTGCCTCATTCGCGCCAGTAGCCAGTCGCCAATGGGCAGCGCTGCGCGACGAACCACAAGGCCAGCCATGAACGGCGAACGGGGGAGGTTGCGAACATGGACGCTTCATCGCATGGAGGAACTACGGGGAGGAGCGAGTGTGCGGGCCGTTGAGCTCGAAGGGATGCGGCACGGAGCGGCAGTGGCTGAGTTCGCCGGGCTCGAGGCGTTACGTTTCCGAACGGGGTCGGCTTGGGCTGGCGAGGCAGGGCGCAGCGGGGCGGAACGGGATACGGCGGTCCGCGACGAGGCGAGACGAGGCGAGGGTACGACGGAACACGACGAGGCCAGCAGACGCGGAGGTGCGGAGGTGGAGGTGGAGGTGCGGGGCTACGGCGCGAGGAGGTGCGGCGGGGTGGGGGTACGGCGGGGTGGGGGTACGGCGGGGTGGGGGTACGGCGGGAGGCGGCGAGGCCAGCAGGCTCAGAGGTGCGGAGGCTCAGAGGTGCGGAGGCTCAGAGGTGCGGAGGCGACGGAGGCACGGGGATGCGGCGCGAGGAGGTGCGACGCGAGGAGGCGAGGCCAGCAGGCTCAGAGGCGCGTAGGTACGGATGTGCAGGGCGAGGAGGTGCAGGGCGAGGAGGTGCGGCGTGGCGTGACAAGGCGGAGGGGGCGTGACGTGACGGGGCGGGGCGGGCGTTGCGAAGGGGAGTTTTGGCCGGGGGCTGCGGAGTGACTGAGTTGTGCGCAGGGCTCGAAGCGTGATTGCCCTGAACATGGCGGAGGTGAGCACGAAGGAGCGGGCGAGTCGTGCGTAGGGCATGAAGCCCTAACTGCCCCCGAACCTAGCGGGCTCAGAGTGGCGGAGCGTGGCTTGGCGGCGTGGGGCACGGGGGCAGGTGCGGGTGGGATGGGTGGCGGCGGGGTGTGGGGTGCTGGTCTGGTGTGGGGCGAGTGCGGTCATGCGGCACGGCTGCTCGCACGCCGCAGCCGCAGTGAGGACGACCGGTTTGTGTGGCCCAACTCCGGGCGGCCACTTGCCGTCAGGCCCTATGCGGGTGGGGACGTGGGGCATGGAAGGTGGCGGGGCAGGGTGTGGCGACGAGGTCGTGGGAGCGGGGGGCTCTGGTGGGCCTGGGCCTGACTCGGTGTCGCGAAAGTGTTGTGGGCTTCGGCGCATTCAGCGGAACCCCCACACTTTGCGGTCGTTCTCTGTGGCACGTAGTGCCGGGGCTCCAGAGAGGGTCGCCGGGTGCGCCCGCTCCCTTTTGGTGGCGTAGTTCGCGTGACGCGCATTGGTGGTGCGGTTCGCCATTACGTGGCTCAGTAAGGCGGATTGATGCTGCGGCTGGGTGGATGCTCTGTCGGGCGAGGAGGAGGCTGCCGCGAGCTTGTCGGGGTGGTGGGTGGTGGGTGGTTTCACGTGAAACAGGGGGTGTTGCGGGTTCGTTGGCTGGGGTCTGCGGCGATGTTTCACGTGAAACCGGGGAGTCAGGCGCCTGGCGGAGCGGATGAGTCGGGAGCTTTGGAGAACGGCCGGGCGGGGGTCAGGGGACGACGAGGGATTTGCGGATGTCGTCGAGGAAGTCGTCTACGTGGTCCGGGGTGGTGTCGAAGGCGGTCATCCAGCGGACGGTGCCGGCAGCTTCGTCCCAGTGGTGGAACAGGTAGCGGTTGAGGAGGGCAGCGGTGGCTGCCTTGGGGAGGGTGGCGAAGACGGCGTTCGATTGGACGGGGTAGGCGATGGTGATGCCGGGGAGTTCGGCGATGCCGTTGGCGAGGCGGGTGGCCATTTGGTTGGCATGGGTTGCGTTGTGGCGCCAGAGGTCGTCGGTGAGGAGGGCGGAGAGTTGGGCGGAGATGAAGCGCATCTTGGAAGCCAGTTGGAGGGACTGGCGGCGGAGGAAGGGGATGGCGTGGGCGAGGGAAGGGGAGAGGACTATCACCGCTTCAGCCGCTAGGGCGCCGTTCTTTGTGCCGCCGAAGCTGAAGATGTCAACGCCGACTTCCGTGGTGATCGCGCCGAGGGTGGTGTTCAGGTGGGCGGCGGCGTTGGCCAGTCTGGCGCCGTCCATGTGGAGGAGCAGGCCGGCGGCGTGTGCTGTGTCGGCGAGGGCGGCGATTTCTTCGGGGGAGTAGCAGGTGCCGAGTTCGGTGACTTGGGAGATGGAGACCACGCGGGGCTGGGGCTCGTGGTGGCTGCCCAAGGTGCTGAGGCGTGCCGTGATGTCCTGGGGGCGGAGCTTGCCGTCGGCTGTAGGAGTTGTCAGGAGCTTCGTGCCCAGTAGTCGCTCTGCCGCGCCTGTCTCGTGGGTGGCGATGTGGGCGGTGTCGGCGCAGACGATGGCGTCGTAGCGGCCGAGCATGGGGGCGAGGCCGACCATGTTGGCGCCGGCGCCGTTCAGGACGGCGAAGCCTTCCGCCTTGGGGCCGAAGATGTCTTTAATGTGGTGCTCGAAGGTCGATGTCCAGCGATCGCCGCCGTAGGCGGGTGCGTCCCCGTGGTTCGCCGCGGTCATGGCTTCGAGGATGGTGGGGTGGACGCCTGCGTGGTTGTCGCTGGCGAAGCTCTTGGGGTAGGTCGAATCGGTCAGCACATGGTCAGGCTACTTTCAGGCGTTGGAGAGGGGAGGGGAGACCGCGCGGACGGCGCGGCGAGTGACCAAGGTGGCCAGGAGGGATCGGCCCGCTCGACGCTGGCCGCGCGGGGGTAAGGCGAGGTGGGGTTGGTGCGAAGGACGCGGAGCCGAGCAGGAGATCGACCCTGGAGGAGAAGGGGAGGCAGGGTCGCGTCTGGGCTTGAAGGCAGGGCAAGGTCTTCGCTCGGAGTGTAAAGGCGAGGCGGAGCGGGTTGCGCGGGGGAAGCAGGCCAGCGGGCGACCCAGCGCCAGCCGACGTGGAGAAGGCGGGTGAGGACGAACCGGGTACGGCCGAGGGAGCGCCTGGGCATACGAAGGCGAGGTGAGGTGAGGACGGCGCTGGACGTACGAAAGACGTACGAAAAAGACGCATGAAGGGCAGCCAGGATCGGCGCCCGGCGGATGCGGTTAAGCCTGGAAGCGGGACGCCGCGTTCTGGAGGAGGACCCGGCAGAGGTCGCCAAGGTCCTGGCCCGCTGCCTCCGCAGCCATCGGCAGCAGGGACGTCTCCGTCATCCCGGGAGCCACGTTGACCTCCAGGAAGTGAGCCTCGTCTGAGGCGTCGACGATGAGGTCGGTGCGAGAGATGTCGCGGAGGCCCAGGGCGGTGTGCGCCGTCACGGCGGTTTCGGCGCAGGCGGCCGCTGCCTTGGCGGACAGGCGGGCGGGGGCGAAGAACTCGGTGTGGCCGGCGGTGTAGCGGGCCGCGTAATCGTAGACGCCCTCGTCCGGGACGATTTCGACGGCAGGCAGGGCGATCGGGCCGTTGCCCAGGTCGACCACCGAGACCGCCACTTCGACGCCCCCCACGTAACGCTCGATCAGCGCCGTGTCGCCGTACGCGAAACAGCCGACCATCGCGGCGGGGAGTTCTTCGGCGGTGCGGACGATCGAGGCGCCCAGGGCGGAACCGCCGCGGGCGGGCTTGACGAACAGGGGGAGGCCGAGATGCGACACGATGCGGCCCAGGACGGCCGTGGCACCGAGGTCGTGGAAGGTCTCCTTGGGTAGGGTGACCGACGCGGGGGTGCGCAGGCCGACCGAGCGCACGACGGCTTTGGCGGTGGGCTTGTCGAAGGCGACCCGGCACGCGTCGGGGTCGGCGCCGACGTAAGGGACGTTCAGGAGTTCGAGGATGGAACGGATGGCGCCGTCCTCGCCCGCGCCGCCGTGCAGCGTGACGAAGACCGCGTCCGGAGGATCGGCCAGGATGTACGGCACGAGGGACGCGTCAGTGTCGCGGGCCTCCACGTCGATGCCCACCGCCCGCAGCACCTCGCTCACCCGGCGACCGGAGCGCAGGGACACCTCCCGCTCATAGGAGAGTCCCCCGGCCAGCACGAGCACGTGGCCCAGATCGCTCATTAGTTCTCCTCCGCTGATCGCACACGCTGTCCAACCGTACCGGCGCTGGGGTGGAATGGTGTACAGCAGGTGCTTTCTACCGTGTGAGCAATGGAGGTTCCGGGCACATCGGTACACGCCAAGCCGGCGCCCGCTCCGGACGCCGGCCAAGAGAAGGTCAGGCCAAGTCAGGCCCGGGCGTGTCCACGCCGGCGTGTCCCCGAGTCGACCCCGTCCCGAACGTGTCCCGCAGCTGGATCTCCTGCTCGATCACTCCGGCCAGCCGCCGAACCCCTTCCCGAATCCGATCGGGCTCGGGGAAGCAGTAGGACAGCCGCATCTGCCGAGCCCCACTCCCATCGGAGAAGAACCCGGTCCCGGGCACGAACGCCACCCGCTCCGCCACGGCCCGCGGCAGGATGGCCTTCGAGTCCAGGCCTTCCGGCAGCGTCGCCCACACGAAGAAGCCCCCGGCCGGTCGGGTCCAGCTGACCTCGGGGGGCATGAGCGCCGAGAGCGCGTCGAGCAGCGCGTCGCGTCGCTCACGATAGAGCTCTTTGAACGTTTTGATCTGCTCCCGCCACGGCTGCGTGGCCAGGTACTGGCCCACGGCCAGCTGGGTGAAGGACGAGTGCGAGAGCACGGCCGACTCCATGGCCAGCACGAGCTTGTCGCGGATGGCGTGCGGCGCCAGCGCCCAGCCGACCCGGAACCCGGGGGCGAGCGTCTTGGAGAACGACCCGAGATAGACCACGCCGTCGGGATTGTCGGCCCGCAGCGCGCGCATCGGCTCGCCGTCGAAGCCGAGCAGCCCGTACGGATTGTCCTCGATGATCAGCACCCCGGCCCGCTGGCAGATGTCGAGCACCTGCTGCCGCCGCGCCATGTTCAGGGTGACGCCGGCCGGGTTCTGGAAGGTCGGGATCGTGTAGAGGAACTTGATCGGGGCACCCGCGGTCTCAAGCGCGTAGATGGTCTGCGCGAGAGATTCGGGAATGATGCCCTGATCGTCCATGGCGATATGAACCACTTTGGCCTGGTATGCGGCGAAAGTGCCGAGAGCGCCAACGTACGACGGGCCTTCGGCCAGCACCACGTCACCCGGGTCGATGAAGATCCGGGTGATCAGATCAAGCGCTTGCTGCGAACCTACGGTGACGACCACGTCGTTCGCCCCGGCCTGGATCCCCTCCAGCCGCATCACATCGCAGATCTGCTCACGCAGGTGCGGATCGCCCTGCCCGGAGCCGTACTGCAGCGCGACGGTACCGCGCCTGGTGACCAGATCGGACACCAGCTCGCCGACCATGTCGAGAGGGAGGGCCGTGACGTACGGCATGCCGCCCGCGAGCGAGACCACTTCGGGCCTCGACGCGACGGCGAAAAGAGCTCGAATCTCGGAGGCGACCATCCCGGTAGCTCGCGCGGCGTACCGATCGACATAGGCGTCGATGCGCGACCCTTGGGTCGCGGGCGTCTGACCGTGATCAAGCTCTTCCGTCACGGTCCACCTCCTTGGTGTCATTTGTCGCTGAACTACCAGATTACGCCAGCCGGACATGTCGGCTGTGACCGGGCCTGACCGTGGTGCTAGCCGATAGCGGGACCGTCACTGGGCTACGATGCCAGGTGGGGACGCGTTTTTCGCGCGCTTTTCCGGGTCAACGATTGGGGCCGTAGTTGTCGCGTCGGCTGGTCAACATAACCCTGGATAATCTGGACGATCTGCCGCGCCGCTGTCGACGGTGCGTCTTCTGGGAGCTCGACCCGGTCAGCGGGGAGCGCGCGATCGATTCCGGTGATCCAGCGCTGGAGAAAGAGGCATGGCTCTCCGGCACGCTGCTCGAATGGGGCAGCTGCGGCAAGATCGTGTACGTCGACGGGGTGCCCGCCGGATTCGTCGTCTACAGCCCGCCGCTCTACACCCCCCGTTCGGTGGCCTTCCCCACCTCGCCGGTCAGCGCGGACGCGGTGCTGCTGATGACCGCGCACATCATTCCGGAGTTCTCGGGTGGCGGCCTGGGCCGGATGCTGATCCAGGGCGTGGCCAAGGACCTGACGCGCCGCGGGGTGAAGGCCATCGAGGCGTTCGGCGATCTCAAGTGGGAGGAGCCGAGCTGTGTGGTGCCGGCCGACTATCTGCTTTCCGTAGGTTTCAAGACGGTACGCCCGCATCTGCGGTTCCCCCGGCTCCGGCTGGAGCTGAAGACCGCCGTCTCGTGGCGTGAGGACGTCGAGGTGGCCTTGGAGCGCCTGCTCGGCTCCATGAGCCCGGAAAGAGCCCTTCGCCCCGTCTGACGCCTTCTCAGCCGCTACAACAGACGGAAGCCCCCTGAGCGAATCTCGCCAGGGGGCTTCCGGTTGAAACGGTACGGGCGCGTCAGATGAGGCCCTCGAGCTCGCGCAGCAGCATGGCCTTCGGCTTGGCACCGATGATCTGCTTCACGACCTCTCCACCCTTGTAGACGTTCAGCGTGGGGATTTGGAGCACACCGTAATTGCGCGGGACATCCGGGTTCTCGTCGATGTTGAGCTTGACGATCTCCAGCTTGTCGCCGTGCTCCTTGGCGATCTCCTCGAGGATGGGCGATACCTGACGGCATGGGCCGCACCACTCGGCCCAGAAGTCGACGAGCACGGGCTTGTCGCTCTTGAGGACCTCGGCCTCAAAGGTGGCGTCGGTTACTGCCTTCACGGTGCGCTCCTTAGTTGTCGTTCGTGGCCAGCCAGCGCTCGGAGTCGAGAGACGCCGAGCAGCCGGTGCCGGCTGCGGTGATGGCCTGCCGGTAGATGTGGTCGACCACGTCACCCGCGGCGAAGACGCCGTCGATGTTGGTCTCCGTGGTGGGCGCGGACACCTTGACGTAGCCGTCGTCGTCGAGGTCGATCTGCCCCTTGACCAGCTCGGTGCGCGGGTCGTGGCCGATCGCGATGAACAACGCGTCGGTGGCCAGCTCGGATTCCTCGCCGGTCTTGAGGTTGCGCAGCTTGACGGCCTCGACCCGGTCGGTGCCGAGGACGTCGACGACCTCGCTGTCCCAGACGAAGCGGATCTTGTCATTCGCGAACGCCCGATCCTGCATGATCTTGCTGGCCCGCAGCTCGTCACGGCGGTGCACGACGGTGACCATGCGGCCGAAGCGGGTCAGGAACGTGGCCTCTTCCATCGCGGTGTCGCCGCCGCCGACGACCACGATGTCCTTGTTGCGGAAGAAGAAGCCGTCACACGTGGCACACCAGGAGACACCGCGACCGGACAGCCGCTTCTCGTTGGGCAGGCCGAGCTCGCGGTAGCCGGAGCCCATGGCCAGGATGACCGACTTGGCGTAGTAGGTCTCGCTGTGGGTCTTGATCACCTTGGGATTGGCCGCCAGGTCCACTTCGAGTACGTCGTCCGCGACCAGCTCGGCGCCGAACCGCTCAGCCTGCTTGCGCAGGTTGTCCATCAGGTCGGGGCCCATGATGCCGTCGGGGAAACCGGGGAAGTTCTCGACGTCGGTGGTGTTCATCAGGGCACCGCCCGCCGTGACCGAGCCCTCGAAGACCAGCGGCTTGAGCTCGGCACGCGCGGAGTAAACGGCCGCCGTGTATCCAGCGGGGCCGGATCCAATAATGATCACGTTACGCACGTCGCTCAACGCTCTCACGCCTTCCTCGTCTGCTCTTGCTTGTCGCCTCAACAGATCCTGGGCCGCCGTGATTCCCCGGCTCGTCATCAACGTACGCCCATAACGAAAGAGCCCGCCGAAGCGGGCTCTGACGTGGGAATCAAGTTACCAGCGGCTCATCAAGCTACCAACTGCCCACTGTGGGCTTGCGCAGGTTCTTGCAGTTGAACGGGTCGACGATGTCGATGCGGAGCGTCTTGGCCGACTTGTTCTTCCAGGAGGTCATGATGACGGCCTCCTGCCCGTTGTACTGCCCTTGGTCGACCGCGAAGACCTTGAGCTTCGTACGGTCGGCCACCCGGTTGACGCACTTGTCGACCGCATCGACGTCAGAGGAGCCGCCACCCACTATGGGAGCAGGCCCGAAAAAGTTTTCGAGTGGCTGCTTCAACTCCTGGTCGCTGTAGTTGTGCCCGCTGTCGGTCAGCGCGTACGCCTTGCCCGGCACAGCCACCTTGGTCGGCGACGGTGGGTCAACGGTCGCTCCCTGATGTCCGGCGACGACGGTGGCGCCACCCGAGAACAGGTTGGTCGAGATCACCGCGGTGCCCACCACAGCCGCCGTGGCAGCAGCGGCGACCGCGGGCATCGCCCACCGGCGTCGTCGTGCGGCCTTGCGCCCGGCCGGGACGATGGTGCCGTCGTCGGAGACCACTCCGAGGCGTACCGGCTCCGGCTGAGGGTCGTTTCCCGCCGCATCCCAGGGAGAGTCCCGCATGAGCTCATCCCAGTTGGGTGGTTCCGCCAGGCCGACACCCCCTCGCCCGGATCCCGCTTCGGCGGCCAGCGCCTTGTCGATGCGCAGTGCGACCCCCATCGGCATGGCCGGAGTCGGAGTCGCCGCGAGCACCTCGCGAACCGCTGCCAGGTCGGCCAGTAGCTCCCCACAGGGGTCGCATACCGCGAGATGCTCGCGGACCTGGCGGGCCGTGCCAGCGTCTAGGAGACCCTCGGCCAACTCGGCCAGGATTTCCAGATCGTAGTGCGTATCACCCGTCACGAAGTTCTGCTCCCTTCGCGGATGAGACGCGACTGAGGTCCGATCGGTTCCGCAGATGCGAAAGAATTGGGGCAAGTTTCGCGCGCCCCCGCGCGCACCGGCTCTTCACCGTCCCGCTGGGCACTTCGAGCACCTGAGCTGCGTCTTCGACCGAATAGCCCATCATGTCGACGAGCACCAGCGCGGCCCGCTGGTCTGTGGGAAGCATTTTCAGAGCGGCCGAAACCTCCATCGAAACCTCACGCTCACCCGTCTGATCGGGCATTGGCGTGTCACGCTCGGCGGCCTCGATGAGCTCGTCATCGGCGACCGGTCTGACAGATTTACGGCGCATCCGGTCAAGGCAGGCGTTGACCACGATCCGGTGCAGCCACGTGGTGACCGCGGCCTCGCCGCGGAACGTGCCCGCCTTCCGGTAGGCGGAGACGAAAGCGTCCTGCACGGCGTCGGCCGCCTCGTCGGGATCGCCCAGCGTGCGCAGGGCCACGGCCCACATGCGGTCACGGTGTCTCTTGACGATCTCGCTGAAGGCGTGAGGATCCCCATTGATGTGCGCGGTCAGCAGCTCGGCGTCGGTGACGGCGGGCCGCTCCGCGGATGAAGGTGTATCAGGTGGGGAGTTCACAAGAGGGATTCCTGGGTTATGCCGATCCGGGAGAATGCACCACTACTTCATAGATGGTGCCATGAAACTTGCCCGCATCTGCCGGAAGACGGGTAAACCAGATCAAAACGTACCGACCGCTTGCGGCTTGATCAGGCTTCAAGGTGATCTTCCCGGCCCCGTTCTTCTCCTTGGCGACGGTCTTCAGCGAGCCCAGCTCGGGCGCGTCGCCGACCTTCAGCTCGATGCTCGCACCGGACGCTTCGGCCAGCGTAGCCACCACGTCGCCGATCTGCATGGACTTGCCCATGTCGAGCAGCAGACCCACGCCGTCCTTGAGATTGCCCAGGTCGGCGCTGTTGTAATTTTCCGTCTTCCAGAGCGTGCTGGGCTTGCCGTCGATGGCGAGCGGTGCCATCTCGTTCTTCTCGTCCCGGTCGGCGAGCGGGTCGAAGCCTGTCGCCTTCTCTGGCTTCACGACGACCATCGGCTGCGCGGACGCGGAGGCCGAGGCGGTCGGGGAGGTCTCCGCCTGCGGGGCGTTCGGACTGCCCAGGCTGCGGCCGATCGTCCAGGCGCCGACGCCGACCGCGGCGATGACGAGCAGCACCACGACGGTCATCAGCACCCGGTTGAGCGTGCTGCCGCCACCCTGCGCGCGGGGCGGCATGGGCCGGGGCTGCGTGGGCAGCGGCGGGCGCCGCTCGGTCTCGATGCCTTCGGAGCGCGAGGCCGACTGCACCGCCGGCGTCGGGGGATAGGCGATCGGGATGGGCATGGGCCGGGCCACGTTGGCGAGGGCGTCGGCGATCTCGGACGGGCTGGTCAGCGCGGCGTGGCCCTTGCGGGACTCGGGAAGGCAGGCCCTGATGGTGACCGCGTCGAGGTATCCGGGTACTCCGGCCGTGACCTGGCGCGGCGAGCAGAAGTGCCCGTCGATCATCGGCGCCGTGGGCAGGCCGGTGTCCTCCTCGTCGCCCGGCCAGTGGCCGGACAGACCCGCGTAGAGCAGGCGGCCCAGGCCTTCGGCGTCGTCGAGGGCGGGCTGGTCGGTGGTGAGGCCGGACAGCGCCGCGTCGACCGCGACGCCGAGCACCTTGACCGTGTTGCCGGTCGTCCACACCAGGTGCTCGGGGCGCAGGCACAGGTGGTAGAGGTCGGACTCGTGGGCGTGGGTCAGCGCCTCGGCGGCCTCGGCGACCAGGCCGGCTGCCCGCTCCGGCTCCAGCGGGCCGGCCGCGAGCAGGTCGGACAGGGTGTCGCCGGTCACCCACTCGCTGACCACGTACGAATGGTCGTCGTGCTCGGCCGCGTCGAACACCTGGGTCAGACGCGGATCGGTGAGCCTGCTGGCGGCGCGGGCGGCAGTGACCACCTCGTGGACGCGGGGGAAGTCAGGGGAGAAGGTGTGAACCGCGACGGGTCGCGCGAGGATCTCGTCGATCGCCTTCCACAGGGTGGCTCCATCGGACTCGCTCACCCTGTCCTCAAGCCGGAAGCGTTCGGCGAGACGGGTGCCGGGTTCGACCGACGACGTGCTCACTGACTCACTCCGCTCGGCCGCTCGGGGGTGCACATGACTCGACTCACCTGCGTGGGGGTGTACCACGTAGGCACGCTATGCCGGGTGGATCCGCCCACGCCCCTCCTGCTTCCATTCGCGCGTGTCGGCACCATGCTAGTGCCGCGCTGGTTCCACCCGCGTTCTTTACCGGCCTACCCGCCCGGCAACCATCCCAACGATCGAGTTGATCTCCGGGATGCGCATGCGATGGGCGACGCCCAGGTACAGCAGCATGCCCAGCCCGCCGCCCACGGCCAGCGCGATCAGCGAGTTGAGGAAGGTAAGGCCGCCCAACACGTCCTGAACCGCCCAGACGCAGACCAGCGCCAGCACCGCGGTGGGCAGTGCCGACAGGTACATCCTGGTCAGAGCCATTCCGATCTTCCAGCCACCCAGCCCTCTGACACGACGAGCGGCGAGAATCCAGGCCCCACCCGCCCCGATCGTATAGGCGACGGCATAGGCGAAGGCCAATCCCATCACCGCGTAGCGAGCCGGCAGCAGGACGTTGAACAGTACCATCAGCAGCGCGTTGACCGCGGTCGTCGCCGCGCCGACGTAAACGGGCGTCCGGGTGTCGCCGAAGCTGTAGAAGACCCGCAGCAGCAACTGGAAGATCGAGAACGGCACCAGCGCCAGGCCGTAGACCTGCAGCACGTTGCCGATGTAGACGGCCGAGTCCGCCGAGGTGTTGCCATGGGCGTACAGCGGCACGGTGATCGCCGGGCCGAGCACCATCAGCAGCAGCGACACCGGGACCATCACCGAGCTGATGAGCCGCACGCTCGATCCGAACTCGGAGCGGACCTCGTCGAGCCGCCCCTCTTCCACCGCCCGGCTCATCTTGGGCAGCATGGCCGTGATCACCGAGACGCCGATGACGCCGTAGGGGAGCTGGAAGAGCTGGAAGGCCAGCGTGTACGGGCTGATGCCGTGACCCTGCACCGCGTCGCCCGCCGCGCTGGACAGGTTGGTGGTCAGCATGAAGCCGAGCTGAGTGACCACCACGTAGCCGATGGTCCAGATCCCCGCCCGGCCCATCTCGCCCAGCCGCGCGTTGCGCACGTCGAAACGCGGCACGAAGGAGAACCCGATCCGCTTGAGCGCGACGATCAGCACGGCGGCCTGCGCCACGATGCCCGCCGTGGTGCCCACGCCGAGCAGCGCGATCTGGCCGTTCGTGACCAGCGCGATGTCACCGCCGGCCTTGCCGGCCACCACGAAGTAGAGCACCAGCACGCAGATGACCACGAGATTGTTGACCACCGGCGCCCACATGGGGGCCGCGTAGCGGTCACGCGTGTTGAGAATGGCTCCGGCGACCGCGCCGACGCCGAAGAAGGCCAGCTGCGGCAGGATGAACCTGGCCAGCAGCACCGCGACCTCGAACTTGCGGCTGCCGGGCTCCCAGTCGGTGGTGTAGAGGTCGATGAGCAGCGGGGCCGCCAGCACGGCCAGCACGGCGACGACCAGCAGCGCGACCGTGGCCAGCGTCATCAGTCGCTGCTCGTACGCCCGGCCGCCGTCGTAGTCGCGCTGCTGCGCCTTGACGATCATCGGCACCACGACGCTGCTGAGCACGCCGAGCAGCAGCAGGTCGAGGATGCTGTACGGGATGGCGTACGCGGCGTTGTAGGCGTCGCCCATCGCCAAGGTGCCGATCGCGGAGGCGAGCACCATCGTCCGCACGAATCCGGTGACCCTGGACACCATCGTGCCCGCCGCCATGATGGCGCTGGCCCGCAACATGCGGCTCATACGGTCTCACTTTCCCGGCTCTTGGCGGCCCGTGCGAGCCGTCGCTGCGATCGGCGCCGTAGCAACCGTGTCACGACGGCGGCGAGCATAACCGCCAGCGCCGCCCCGACGATCACCAGGGCGATCCCCGTGTAGCCGGTGGTGCGGATCGTCAGCTTGACGGGCTTGCCGTACGGCAAGCCGTTCCTGGTCACGAGTTGGACGCTCACCGTGGCGTCACCGCTGGTCGTCGCGCTCATCGGCACCTGGACGCCGCCGGTGTTGTCATTGGGGATCGTCAGCAGCTTCCTCGACGGCGAGGGGTCGATCTGGAGGAGCCCGGGGTTGTTGCTCTTCACGTCGATGTAGAGGGCGATCGTGTCACCGATCGCGTTCTTCACGCTGATGGGCACCTGGCCGTTGCTCCCGGCCAGCGTGCGCGGCCGATCGGGGTCGGCGCCGGTGATGGAGATCTTGTTCATCTCGGTCTGGATGGCCCCGTCGACCAGTCTGGTGGCCGAGCGGCCCGCGCGCGTGCTGTTGCGCCAGGACGCGGAGGTCAGCCTGAGCACCGCGGCGTCGAAGTCGGAGTGCGGCTTGGGCTCCGCGGTGATCTGAGCGGTGAGCTGCGCCTTCGCGGCGACGTCCTTGATCGGGCCGAGGTATTTCGCGCTGAGCTCTTCCTTGCGGTCCTGGTCGGTGTAGGTGAGCGCGGCCCTGGGCGTGGGCGTCTTGCTCGGCTTGATCGAGCTGAGCGGGGTCAGCGCCAGCCACGGCAGCCGGCTCGCGGTCTTGAGCAGGGTGTTGACCAGCGTCGGGCTCGGGTCCCAGCGCCGCGAGGGCGCGATGACCAGCGACCTGGGCTTCGTCTGGCCGGGTTCGGCGGCGATCATCGCGGTCTCGGCGATGAAGTGCTGCTTGTTCAGCACGACCGAGCTCGGCGCGGTGGAATCCGGCTCGAACGTGCGGGTGAGCTCCGCGTCGGCGACCAGCGCGGTGACCGGCCCCTGGACGCTGTCGAGCGTGCCGGCGGCGTCGGGCGTGACCGTGACCGGCGGCTGCGGCGGCAGGTTCGTGGAGTTGAGCAGCACCCGGTCGACCTTGGCGACGGAGAGCAGGTCGAGCGCGTCGGGATCGAGCACGCCCCCGACCGGCCAGTTCGTGGTCAGCGGCACGTCGCGCTTGAGCAACTCGGTGGCGATCTGCCTGCCCATCTCGATCGCCTTGCCGGTCTGGCCGTCCAGGCCCTGGTGGGCGAGCGCGGCGACGTCGGGATCGGCGTACGGGGTGGCCACGACCGGAGAGTCGGCCAGCGCGGTGCGCAGAGAGTCGAGCCACTTGGCGGCGTTGGGGTCGGCGGGCTGGTTCTTGCCCTTGAGCCGGTGCGGCTTGGACAGGGCCTGCGCGTCGTCGAGGAGCGCGGGGTCGAGGAACCAGGTGACGCTCTTGTGCGCGGTCGAGGCGATGCCCGCCAGTTGGGCGAGCCGGCCCTTGCCGGTCAGCTCCGCGCCCAGCTTGTCGTCGACGAAGTTGTCGTTCTCGGCGCGATGCGCCTGGTCGATGATGGGCAGCGCGATGGCCAGCCGGTTGGGCGGCAGCTTCTGCGGGGTCGGCGGCGCGTACGTCACGTACGTGCGCTGTACGGAGAACGGCACGCCGGCCCGGGACACTTCAATGGCAATGGGATAGACGCCGAACGACGTGAAACCGAGCTCCACGGGCGTCCGTGTGATCTCGAAGGTCCTGGACGCGCCCGCCTCCATGGCCGGGAGCAGCACGGCCGAGCTGAGCGCGACTTGCCCTGGCAGAGTCGCCGGGTTCGGGTCGGACTGGTAGGCGGTCATGGTGGCGCGGTCGGTGAACTTCTGCGCCGTGTACAGCAACCGGACGCTCAGCCCGGTCATCGTCTCGCCCATGTCGTTGCGGACCGTGCCAGTGATCTTTATCGGCGTGGTCAGGCTCGGCGGCGCGTCCGGCGTGATGGATGTGATCGAGAGCGCCATCTGCTGCCTGACCGCCTTCGCGGCGGTCGTGCCCGGCGTCTTCACGGCAGCCGTACTCGGCGTCGTCGCGACCGTAGGCGCGAGCAACGCGGCGGAGAGTACGGCGAGGAGCGTGGCCTTACGGATCACGCGTCCGCCCGAGCTGGAGTACGACGCACGCCCGCAATGGTACGGGTTCAGTGCCGCAGCGCGACCGCCTGGCGACTTCCTCTGGGTCGTGGGACACGCAGGTTCACCGTCTTGCCACGCAGGAGTGTCAGCAGGTCAAGGGCCCGCATGGTGAGGGCCGTGTGGCGCTCGCCGGTGGCCGTGAAGATCGCACCGGCATCGGCGCGGAGACGGTCGTCCACTACCATGGCCAGGTCGTCGGGCAGCAGGAACGGGCTGATGAGCCCGGCCGCGTAGTCAGTGGCGGAGTTGACCAGGAAAGCCGGGGCGAGCCGCACTTTCCGCACACCGAGCGCGCCGCCCACGGCCCCGGGCTGCGGCGGATCGGAGACGGCGGAGACGACGGCGACGACGACCTCGCGGCCGATTCTCGTGGCGACCTCGAACACCGTGACCGCGACGCACCGCTCGGGCGCGGCGGAGACCGCATCAGGCAGCTCGTCCACGCAAGTCATAGGGCGCGGAAGGCGTACGATCTCATGATGGACCTGGTGTGCGAGGAGCCAGCGATGGATCGCGAGGGCGTCCTTCATAGAAGACCTCCTTGCCTGGTTCCATGGCCCCCGACGGTCCCCTGACCGACGGTAACCCCGACTGGATGTGGCTCGGGGGATATGTTCCGGAATCAAAGGACCTACCCAGCTTGTCCGACTCAAATCTGACCGAAAGCCAACAGCGGGCCATGAACGACCTGTTCCGCAAGATCGCTCCGGTGGCCGACGAGCTCGGCCGGTTGTTCGCCGCGAAGGGGCACGAGCTGGCCCTCGTCGGCGGCCCGGTGCGCGACCTCCTGCTCGGCCGCGTGGGCAACGATCTCGACCTCACCACCGACGCCCGGCCCGAACGGGTGCTCGAGCTGGTCAGGGACTGGGCCGACTCGGTCTGGACGATCGGCATCGACTTCGGCACGGTCGGCGTGCGCAAGGGTGGCTTGCTGCTGGAGATCACCACCTACCGCAGCGAGTCGTACGACCCCAAGTCCCGCAAGCCCGACGTCATGTACGGCGAGACGCTGGAGGCCGACCTGGAGCGGCGCGACTTCGCGGTCAACGCGATGGCCGTGCGGCTGCCAGGGCACGAGTTCGTCGACCCCTACGGTGGTCTGACCGACCTGGCGGCCAAGCTGCTGCGCACGCCGGGCACGCCGGAGCAGTCCTTCGACGACGACCCGCTGCGCATGCTGCGCGCCGCCAGGTTCGCCTCGCAGCTCGGTTTCACGGTCGACGCCAAGGCGATCGAGGCGATGACCGACATGGCGGAGCGCATCGAGATCGTCTCGGCCGAACGCATCCGCGACGAGCTCGACAAGCTGATCTGCGGCACCTACCCGCGCGAGGGCCTGCGCCTGCTGGTCGAGACCGGGCTGGCCGCGCACGTGCTGCCTGAGCTGCCCAAGCTGCGCCTGGAGATCGACGAGCACCACCGGCACAAGGATGTCTACGAGCACACGCTGACCGTCCTCGACCAGGCCATCGCCCAGGAGGACGACGGCAAGCCCGACCGGATCCTGCGCTGGGCCGCGCTCCTGCACGACATCGGCAAGCCCAAGACGCGGCGGCACGAGGCGGGCGGGCGGGTCTCCTTCCATCACCACGAGGTGGTCGGGGCGCAGATGACCAAGAAGCGCATGGCCGAGCTCAAGTTCCCCAAGGATGTGGTGGCCGACACCTCGCGGCTGGTGGAGCTGCACCTGCGCTTCCACGGCTACGGCACGGGCGAGTGGACCGACAGCGCGGTGCGCCGCTACGTGCGCGACGCCGGTCCACTGCTCGACCGGCTGCACAAGCTGACCAGGGCCGACTGCACGACCCGCAACAAGCGCAAGGCGAGCGCCCTGTCGCGTACGTACGACCAGTTGGAGGAGCGCATCGCCCGGCTCGCCGACGAGGAGGAGCTGGCCAAGATCCGCCCGGAGCTCGACGGCAACGAGATCCAGCGCATCCTCGGCGTCGGTCCCGGTCCGGTCGTCGGGCAGGCGTACAAGTTCCTGCTGGAGCTCCGGCTGGACAAGGGCATGGTCGGCAAGGAGACCGCCACCGAGGCGCTGCTGGAGTGGGCGCGGGAGACCGGCGCGGCGCCCGCTTGATCAGGCCGCGCGCCCCAGCGGCGCCCGCCTGATCAGCGGGAGGCCGCGGCGTGCGGCGTCGGGGTGATCATCCGGTAGATCAGGGCGCCTACCAGGTAACCGGCCGCGATGATCACCACGGCCGCGTACGACTTGCCGTTGCTGGGCAGGATCCCCGCCGACAGGGCCGCGGCCAGCACGTACATGCCGTTGAAGAGCATGTCGTAGATCGAGAAGGCGCGGCCCAGGTAGGCGTCCTCCACGTCACGCTGGACCGTGACGTCGGCGCAGATCTTGACGCTCTGCCCGGCGATGCCGAGCACGAACCCGGCGACCGGCAGGCTCCACGCCTGGAACGGCGCGACCAGCACCGCTGTGAGCACGCCGGCCGCGGCCAGCGCGATCGACACCCACCGCTCGATCGTGAACCGCTCGGTGGCATACGGCGTGATGATCACCGCGAGGAAGTAGCCGACACCCGAGGTGGCCACGACCAGGCTGATCCCGCGCAGCGCAACCTCGGAGTCGCCGCCGGAGAAGTAGTAGCGATAGAGGATGATGCCGAGCGCGGTCGCCATGCCGTACATGAATCGGTGCGTGGCCATCGCGCCCATCGTGGCGGCGGCCCTGCGATGGCTCACCAGGTGCTTGGCGCCGTCGACGAGGCCAACGAGCACGTTGCGCACGGCCTCGCGGGCCTGCGGACGCTGAGGGTCGAAGGAGGGGCCGAGCAGCGAGCGCTCCATGGTGCGGGCGATCAGCGCGCTGAGCCCGAAGACCGTGCCCGAGACGACCAGGAGCAGCGCCACGCCCAGGTCGCCGCTGCCGAAGATCTCGCGCAGCAGGAACCCCACCCCGGCGCCGACGAACGTCATGACCGTGCCTGAGGTGGGCGTGACCGCGTTGGCGGCCATCAGCCGCTCCTGCGGCACCACGTGCGGCAGCGACGCGCCGAGCGCGGCCAGGAAGAACCGGTTGACCGCGAGCACGCCGAGCGCGGCCCCGTAGAAGACCGGGTCGGGCACGCCGACGGCGACCAGCGCCGCCGCCACGAGCAGCAGCGCGCCGCGCACGAGCGGCGCGATGACGAGGATCTGCCGCCGCGACCACCGGTCGATGAAGACGCCGACGAACGGCCCCAGGATGCTGTACGGCAGCAGCAGCACGGCCAGCCCGGCGGCGACCTGCAGAGCCGTGGTCTGCGACTCCGGGCTGAAGAAGGCGAATCCGGCCACGCCGAACTGGAAGATCCCGTCGGAGAACTGGGACACCAGCCGCGTACCGAACAGCCGTTTGAAGTCCCGGCCCTTCAGGACCACACGAAGATCGGCGACGAAAGACACGCAGTCAGCCTACTTCCGCCCGATTCACAGGTTGGTACAGCAGGCATTCATTCGTATCCAGTGGCCATCATGATCACGTACGCTTCGTAGCGTGACGAAGGAAGAACAGGTGGTGTTGGTCGACAGCGAGGGCAACGCGATCGGCACCGCACCCAAGACCTCGGTGCACGGCCAGGAAACACCGCTCCATCTGGCGTTCTCCAGCTACGTGTTCGACCAGGACAGTCGCGTGCTGCTCACCCGGCGTGCCACGCACAAGCTCACCTGGCCGGGCGTGTGGACCAACAGCTGCTGCGGCCACCCGCTGCCCGGCGAGGCCCTGGACCACGCGGTCATCCGCAGGCTCTCCTACGAGCTCGGCCTGACGGTCGACCGGGCGGACCTCATGCTGCCGACGTTCACCTATCGCGCGGTCATGCCCAACGGCATCGTCGAATACGAACTCTGCCCCGTCTACCGCGTGGTGGTGGACACCTCGGCCACCCCGAACCCGGAGGAGGTGGACGGAGTCCGCTGGATGCCCTGGAAGGAGTTCGCGGACGGCGTCCTGAGCACCCTGCTGGCGATCAGCCCGTGGTGCCGCGAACAGGTCCCCCTGCTGAACGAACTGGGCACCAATCCCCTGGACTGGCGCCCGGCTCCGCTGAAGGACCTGCCGCCGGCCGCCCGAAGTGCCGCTCAACCGGCCAACAGACAGTGAGGCGCCGCACGGCGCCTCACCGGAGACCTATCTGTCCACCTCGCCGCGGATGAACTTCTCGACGTAGTCGCGTGCCTCGTCGTCGGAGTACTGGACCGGCGGCGACTTCATGAAGTACGAGGAGGCGCTCAGGATCGGCCCCCCGATCCCACGGTCGAGCGCGATCTTGGCGGCCCGCACCGCGTCGATGATGATGCCCGCCGAGTTGGGCGAGTCCCATACCTCCAGCTTGTACTCCAGGCTGAGCGGCGTGTCACCGAACGAGCGCCCTTCCAGCCGTACATAGGCGAACTTCCGGTCGTCGAGCCACGGCACGTGGTCCGACGGGCCGATGTGCACGTCGGCCCTGGCCATCTCGTGCGGGATCTGCGACGTGACCGACTGCGTCTTGGAGATCTTCTTCGACTGGAGGCGCTTGCGCTCCAGCATGTTCATGAAGTCCATGTTGCCGCCGAAGTTGAGCTGGTACGTGCGCAGCAGCTCGACCCCGCGGTCCTCGAACAGCTTTGCCAGCACGCGGTGCGTGATGGTGGCGCCGACCTGCGACTTGATGTCGTCGCCGACGATCGGCACGCCGGCCTCGGTGAACTTCTCCGCCCATTCCGGGTCGGAGGCGATGAACACCGGCAGCGCGTTGACGAACGCCACCTTGGCGTCGAGCGCGCACTGGGCGTAGAAGCGGTCGGCCGCCTCGGAGCCCACCGGCAGGTAGGACACCAGGACGTCCACCTGGTTCTCGCGGAGCACCTGGACGACGTCGGCCGGCGACTCGTCGGACTCCTCGATGATCTCGCGGTAGTAGTCACCAAGGCCGTCGAAGGTATGGCCACGCTGGACGATGACCCCCGTCGGCGGCACGTCCATGATCTTGATCGTGTTGTTCTCGCTGGCCCCGATCGCCTCGGACAGGTCGCGGCCGACCTTCTTGGCGTCGACGTCGAACGCGGCGACGAACTCGACGTCGCCCACGTGGTAGTCGCCGAACTTCACGTGCATCAGGCCCGGCACCCGCATGTCCGGGTCAGCGTCCTTGTAATAGTGAACGCCCTGAACCAGCGACGACGCGCAGTTGCCAACACCGACAATGGCTACGCGAACCGAACCCATCGCACTCGCTCCCTTACTCATCAGTTGATCTCTCAGGGTTCTCCTCAGAGGAGCCCCGTCTTTCCGTCGCGATCAGCTCGTTCAGCCAGCGCACCTCGCGCTCGACCGATTCGAGACCGTGACGTTGCAGTTCGAGCGTGTAGCTGTCGAGGCGCTCCCTGGTGCGTGCCAGGGCGGTGCGCACGCTGTCGAGCCGTTCCTCCAGGCGGCTGCGGCGGCCTTCGAGGATCCTCAGCCGCACCTCCGCCTCCGTGTGTCTGAAGAACGCGAAGTGGACGCCGAAGCTCTCGTCCTCCCACGCGGACGGCCCCGCCTGCGTCAGCAGGTCCTGGAGCCGTTCCTTGCCCTCCGCGGTCAGCTTGTAGACGATCTTCGAACGGCCTCCGACGATCGTGGTGGGCGCCGGCTGCTCCTCCACGATGAAGCCCTGCTCCAACAGTGATCGCAGACAGGGGTAGAGCGACCCGTAGGAGAACGCGCGGAACATGCCCAGCAAGGCGTTGAGCCGTTTGCGCAGCTCATAGCCGTGGAGCGGTGTCTCGTGCAGCGACCCGAGCACGGCCAGCTCCAGCACTCTGCCCTGTCCGCTGGTCACTGGAACCGCCCCCTCTCACGTCGATGTATCGAGCCGATACATCCCGATGATACGTCGCGCCGCTATATCGCCGCAATTAACGACTTTGCCAAGCCGTTGGGATGATTCAGCAAAACGCCGTAGTCTGGCGCTCATGTGGTCACAGCGAAAGGTGGTGGATTGCGGCTTTCTGAAGCGAGCCGTGGTCGAACCCCAGCGCTCCGGGCGTACGTCTCCCGGAGCGGTCTGTGACGCACAGCCATACCTCCTTCGCGCGGCACGCCACCTCTGCCCGAGGTGCGAGAAGGAGAACGTCACCAACGAGACTTATGTCTACGGGGATTCGCTCAAGAGTCAGTCCGGTGCGGCAAAGATCGCGTCGCAACCCGTCGAGATGGCTCATGATTACGACGAGTTCCGGGTGTACGTCGTCGAGGTCTGCCAAGGTTGTTCCTGGAACCACCTGACGGCGTCGTTCGTCCTCGGCAACGGACCGCCGGATCTCGTCGGGCGACCGTAGAAGACCGAGGACGGCGAGGCACCCCACGCCCATCCGCCGTGCTATCCGACGACGTTGTGAGGACGTGTGAGTAACAGCAGCAATGAGGGGACGGGCCGGCCGGGAAGGCGCCGTCGCTCCAACTCATCCCGTTCTATGCCCCAAGAGACCTCGCCACAAACCGGCGAGGCGGGCTGGGGCGGACCGCCGCAGCGTCGTCCGGAAGCCGCCTACGAGCAGACCGGCGCGATGGCCGCCCAGCCATACCCCGGTCCACAGCAGCCAGGTCCACAGCAGCCAGGTCCACAGCAGCCAGGTCCACAGCAACCGGGTCCACAGCAACCGGCCCGGCGCGCCCCCGAGCCCCGAGAGCCGGGACGGCGCCGCCAGAGCGGGCGTGACGGCGCGCCCCGTATGGGCGGCGACAACGACACCCGCGCCCGCAGCAACCAGGAGACCATGATCAGCGACGGCCCCAGGCGGGCGCGCGGTCGAGGTTCCGGCGGCCCTCAGGGGCCGGGTGGCCCCGGTGGTCCCGAGGGCCCGGAGCGGCCCGGGGACGAGCGGCCGAAGTGGCGCCGCTTCATCCCCAGCTGGAAGATCGTCATGGCCTCGATGACCGTCCTCGCGGCCGGCATCTTCGGCATGATCGCGGTGGCCTACGTCAACACCCCGGTGCCCGACGACAGCGACACGCAGGCCGACGCGACCGCACAGGGCAGCGCCGTCTACTACGCCGACGGCAAGACGCTCATCGCCAAGCTCGGCACACCCCGGAAGATCATCCGGTACGACCAGATGTCCGAGAAGCTCAGGGACGCCACGGTGGCCATCGAGAACGACACGTTCTACGAGGACTCCGGCATCTCCATCTCCGGCATGGCCCGCTCGCTGTGGATGACCGCGACGGGCCAGCAGTTGCAGGGCGCCTCGACGATCACCCAGCAGATGGCCCGCGGTTACTACGGCGGCCTCAGCTCGGAAGTCTCGATCAAGCGCAAGGTCAGCGAGATCTTCATCGCGGTCAAGCTCAACCAGACGAAGCGCAAAGAAGACATCCTGAAGACCTACCTCAACACCGTCAACTTCGGCCGGGCCTACGGCGTCGAGGCGGCAGCGGAGGCATACTTCGGCAAGGGCAAGACGGCCAAGAACCTCACCCTGTCGCAGGCGGCCTACCTGGCCGCGCACATCCAGACGCCGAGCTGGGGCTCCGAGGACCCCGCGCTCAAATACCGCTGGCAGACCGTTCTGGACTACATGGCCAAGCAGTGGCCGGACAAGTACGCCGCGGAGGCGAAGACGGCGAAGTGGCCCAAGATCAGGAAGGCCAACGCCGACGACTCCATGGCGGGCATCAACGGCTACATGATCGAGGCGGTGAAGCGGGAGCTCGCGGCACGCGGCATCACCGAGGACGCCATCGAGAGCAGCGGCTACAAGATCGTCACCACCTTCGACAAGAAGCTCATGACGGCCGCCCAGACCGCGGTGCGCGACTCGACGAGGGGTATGTCGAAGGAGTTCCACACGAGCCTCGCCGCCGTGGACCCCAAGAACGGCCGCGTGGTGGCCTTCTACGGGGGCACCGACTATCTCAAGGACCCGTGGAACGAGCCGTTCGACTCCGCGAAGCAGGCCGCCTCCGCGTTCAAGCCCTACGTCCTGGCCGCCTGGCTGAAGGCCGGGAAATCGATCAACAGCTACGTGCCGGGCGCCGTGACGGTGCCGAAGGTGCTGCCTGGGCAGCAGCCCGGCGGATTCAAGAACAGTCACAGCGTGGGCGCCTCGATCGACGTGGTCAAGGCGACCGCGCAGTCGGTCAACACCGCCTACGTGTCGATGGCGTTCGCGCTGCCCGACAAGATCGACGACGTCAAGAACCTCGTCGAGGCGGCCGGGTTCAGCAAGACGCGCATGGACAAGGACGTCGATGACCACGGCTACGGGTTCGCTATCGGCAGCGCACCGGTGACCGCCGTGGAGCAGGCGGCCGGCTACTCGATCTTCGCTAACGCCGGCAAGTACACCAAATATCACGTGGTGAAGCAGATCGAGCTGAACGGGCGGGTCGCCTACCCCGAGCAGAAGACCCCCAAGAACGTGATCAGTCCCGAGGCCGCCGCCGACGCGACGGTCGCCATGCAGGAGGTGCTGCGGAGCGGCACCGCTCGGGGCAAGGGCCTGGGCAACCGCCCGGCGGCGGGCAAGACCGGTACGAACAACGAGGAGAAGGAAGCCTGGTTCGTCGGTTACACCCCGCAGCTCTCTACGGCGGTCGGTATGTACCGTGAGGTGTGCAAGACGAAGAAGGGCAGGGTCGTCCAACCCATCAACTCGAACTGCCCCATCACCCCGAAGGGCCAGCCGCCATCCAAGAAGTACAACGAGAACAAGCCCTACACCAGTGCGTATGAGACGACGCTGCAATTCGAGGGTGCGGACACGCCCACGACGATCTGGCGCGCGTTCATGACCGCCGCGCTCGAGAACAAGCCGGTCGAGCAGTTCCCCACCAGGGCCGACATCGGGCAGCCGGACAACATCGTGCCCAGTCCCACGCCCACGCCCACACCCACCGACGACCCGCTTGAGGAAGAGGACCCCAACGCCAACTGCGGCGTCGTCCCGCCGTGCACCGACGACGACCAGATCATCACGGTCGACCCCAACGAGAACGGCACGCAGCAGCAGGACGACGGCGGCGGTTTCGACGGACGGGGCAGCCAGGGATCGAACCCGGTCGTGGTTCCCGGGCCGACGCCGACCAGACGCGAGGACTGGTGAAGTCGAGCACCGAGGTCCGCCCGCCGCTTGAGACGCGGGCCGTGCCGTACCTTCCCCTGGGGCTGTTCGCGGCCCTGGGGGCCACACTCGCCTACATCGTGCGGCTGCCGTGCCGCACGGGCGGGTGGAACGACCAGGTGTCCACGTACACCAACTTCTGCTACACCGACATCTACCCGCTCTACTTCGACCGGCAGCTGGCCACCCAGAACCCCTACTTCGCCGACGTGCCGTTCGACAAGCACGTCGAGTATCCGGTGGTCCTCGGAGAGGTCATGCAGGTGATCAGCTGGATCGCCCGCTGGCTGGAGCGCGATGTGGTCGCCCAGGCGGTCAAGTTCTACGACATCACCGTCGTCCTGCTCGGCGTCTGCCTGGTGGCCGGCGTCCTGCTGATGGCGGCGGTGGCCGGGCCGACGAGGCGGTGGGACGCGCTCTGGTACGCACTCGCCCCCTCGGTCATCCTGGCCGCCTACATCAACTGGGACCTGGTCGCCGGCGCGCTGTCGATGGGCATGCTGCTGGCCTGGGCCCGGCAGCGGCAGGTGCTGGCGGGCGTGCTGCTCGGCCTGGCGATCGCGACGAAGTTCTATCCGCTGATGTTCGTCGGCGCGCTCCTGCTGCTCACCATGCGCACCGGGCGCTGGCGGCCGTTCCTCGTCACGATGGCCGCGACCGCCGGGGCGTGGCTGGCGGTCAACCTGCCGTTCATGGTGCTGGCCTGGGACGGCTGGCGCCGGTTCTACGTCTTCTCCGAGGAACGCGGCGTCGACTGGGGCTCGCCCTGGCTGTTCTTCCAGAACAAGGGCTGGCCGATCCTGGGCGACACCGACGTCAGCAGGCTGGGCATGGTCTCGCTGGGCCTGCTCTGCCTGGGCATCGCGGTCCTCACGCTGGCCGCGCCGCGCCGGCCGAGGTTGGCGCAGATCTGCTTCCTCGCGCTGGCCGCGTTCATGATGACGAACAAGGTCTGGTCGCCGCAGTTCGTCCTGTGGCTGGTGCCCTTCGCGGTGCTGGCCAGGCCCAACTGGAAGCCGATCGGGCTCTGGCAGGTCGCCGAGATCTGGTATTTCTGCGCGATCTGGCTCTACTTGCTCTCCCAGTCTCCGGTCAGCCGTGCCGATCTGGGCATCGGCGACAACACCTACTTCACCGCCGTCTGGGGACGGATCATCGCCATCGCCATCATGATGGCGTTCGTGGTGCGTGACATTCTGCGTCCGGACAAGGACGTCGTACGGCAGGCAGGCATCGACGACCAGGCCGGCGGGGTTTTCAACGACGCGCCGGACCGGTTCACCCTGCGCTCCGCCTAGCCATGATCACCCGCTCGGTCGATCGCGACGCGGCGTTGCTCTGGCTCTCCTCGCGGGCCGGGCTGCTGGTCGCGACGTTATTCGGCGTCGCGCTGCACGACTACGTGGGCACGTGGAAGAAGTGGGACGCCGGGCTGTTCATCACGATCGCCGAGCATGGTTACGACGGCGAACCCGGCAAACCGCCCGACGCCGGGCTGCCCGCCTTCTTCCCCGGCATGCCGCTGGCGATGCGCGTGGTCCACCTGGTGGTGCCGGACTGGACCGCCTGCGGGTTGATCGTCTCACTGGCCGCCGGGTTGGTGGCCATGACGGCGCTGGCCAGGCTGACCGAGCTGGAGGGCGGCTCGGGATGGGCCGCCGTGGCCGGGCTGCTGCTGTTCCCGACGGCCGTCTTCCTGGCCGCCGGCTACAGCGAGGCGCTGTTCCTGGCGTTCGCGATCCCCGCCTGGCTGGCCGCCCGGCAGCGCCGCTGGCCGCTGGCCGTCGCGCTGGCCGCGGGCGCCTCCTGCGTACGCATCACGGGGCTGTTCCTGGCGCTCGCGTTGATCGTGGAGTTCGTCACCGGCAGGCAGCCCGTGCGGCAGGCGCCGTGGCTGCTGGTCCCCTTCCTGCCCCTGGTGGCGTACTCGTTCTTCCACTACAGCCGCTCGGGCGACTGGCTCGCCTGGAAGCACGCCCAGGAGGCCGGCTGGGGACGGCAACTGGTGTGGCCGTGGGAGTCGTGGATCACCACGTGGGGCTCGGCCATGGGCGCGGGCGACTTCGCCGTCGCCTTCCGCATGGAGCTGGCGGGCGCGGCCGTGGCCGTGGCCGTGCTGGTCTGGCTGCTGGTGATGCGCAGGTGGAGCGAGCTGGTCTACACAGGCTTACAGGCGGGCGCGCTCATGACCTCGGCCTATTACCTGTCGATCCCGCGCTCGCTGCTGCTGTGGTTTCCCCTGTGGGTGGCGTTCGGCCGGCTGGTGGCCAAGCATCAGTGGGTGATCGTGGTGTACGCCCTGGTGTCGGGGCCGCTCATGCTGCTCGACGCGGTCCGCTTCCTGAGCGGCGCCTGGGCGGGCTGATCTTTCTACCCACTCTCTGGACTTGGTAATCCAGGGAAGTTATCCACAGGCTGTGTGTATTCGCTAGAGATTCTTCCTCAGAAAGGCGATGTCCTCGGCCTGCCCCTCGCCGGGCGTCTCCACGACGATGGGCGCCTGGGCCGCGCGGCAGACCGCCAGGATGAGCTCGGGGTCGATCTTCCCGTTGCCCAGGTTGGCGTGCCGGTCGGCACCGGAGTCGAACTCGTCGCGCGAGTCGTTGCAGTGCACCAGATCGATCCGGCCGGTGATCGCCTTGACCCGGTCGACCAGGTCGAGGAGCTCCTCGCCGCCCGCGTGCGCGTGGCAGGTGTCGAGGCAGAAGCCCACGTCGAAACCGTCGAGCGCGTCCCAGAGCCGGGCGATGCGGTCGAGCTTGCGGGCCATCGCGTTGTCGCCGCCCGCGGTGTTCTCGATCAGCACCGGGATCGGGCACTCCATGCGCTCGAACACCTTGCGCCAGTTGTCGAACCCGATCTGCGGGTCGTCGTTCTTGTTCAGGTGGCCGCCATGCACGATCAGGCCCTTGGCGCCGAGCCCGGCGGCCGCCTCCAGATGCTGCGCGAGCAGCTTGCGGCTCGGGATCCTGATGCGGTTGTTGGTGGTGGCCACATTGATCAGGTAGGGGGCGTGGATGTAGATGTCGACGCCCTCGACCGGCTCGGCGGGCAGCACGGGCTTCTTGTAGCCCTGCGGATCGCCCAGGAAGAACTGCACCACCTCGGCGCCGATCTCGGCGGCGTGGGCGGCGGGGTCGTCCTGACCTACGTGAGCTCCGATGCGCACCATGTCACGAGCCTATCCGTTTGGAGAAGGAGGCTCAGGGAAGTCGCCAGACGCCCCCTACGCGAGGAGAACGACATGACGCGCTGGCGCTGGCGCTCACTGATCTTCCTAATTTACGTGCTGATAGGCATCTACGTGGCCTGGGTCTACCACTACATCACCCCGGGCATCCTCAGGGACATCGCCGAGGCGCTGCTCGCGGTCTTCCTCTGGTTCCTGGTGCTGCTCGGCGTGGATCTGCATATCGGCAAGTGACCCGAGGCGCACGGTCCCGGCCCCGGCCGGGACCGTTTGTCATGGTGGGAGGCCATGGCAGGAGGACCGGTTACGGCAGGAACCCGCCGTGGGCGATGCCGAGCGCGACCCCGACGAACGACGCCACCAGCCCCATGATGTTGAGCGAGCGCTGCGGCGTGGTGACGGAGACGTACTGGGAGTAGAGCCCCATCCCAAAGCCGAGCGTGCCGAACCACGACGAGATCGGGTGCGCGGTGACGAAGAACGTCGAGACGAAAGCCACCAAACCGCAGAGGAAGGTGGCGATGGCCAGGATGTTCTCGGTCGGGTGCGGGACCCCGTCAGTGTTGAGTGTGAGTCTGAACCGCTGGCTCTCCGGAGGTTGAAGGATGTGCGGCACTGGTGTCACCCCCATGGTGTTCCTACAGGTCCTTCCCATCCACGCGCGGCTGGTAACCTGGTCAAGCTGCGTTGTGATGGGTGATCCATCAGCCCGAGCCGCCGAAAGGGGCGTCCGGGTCATGACGTCAGCGTCCTCCTGTCACGGCAGAGTGTCGTGACCGCAAAAGTCCAGAGGAGGTTGGAGTCCCGCATGCGTCGTTACGAAGTAATGGTCATTCTGGACCCTTCGCTCGATGAGCGCACTGTGGCGCCGTCCCTCGACCAGTTCCTCACCGTGGTCCGCAATGACGGCGGCACCGTGGAGAAGGTCGACGTCTGGGGCCGTCGTCGTCTTGCCTACGACATCGACAAGAAGTCGGAAGGCATCTACGCCGTCATCGACCTGTCCGCGGAGCCCGCGACGGTCAAGGAGCTCGACCGGCAGATGAACCTCAACGAGGGCATCCTGCGCACCAAGGTTCTCCGCCCCGACGTGCACTAAGCAGCCGTTGCCCGGCTTTTTGTCGGGCGGCAGCCGTACTCTGAGCCGTAACCCAAAGCGAAGGCGTGCAGGAAGGCGAGCGCTAGCCATGGCAGCAGGCGACACCGTAATCACCATCGTCGGCAATCTTGTCGATGACCCGGAGCTGCGCTTCACCCCCACGGGTCAAGCCGTGGCTCGATTCCGCATCGCTTCCACTCCGCGGTTCATGGACCGTCAGACCAACGAGTGGAAGGACGGCGAAAGCCTCTTTCTGACCTGCAACGTGTGGCGACAGGCGGCGGAGAACGCCGCCGAGAGCCTGCAGCGCGGCATGCGGGTCATCGTGCAGGGGCGGCTCAAGCAGCGGTCTTACGAGACCAAGGAAGGCGAGAAGCGCACGGTCTACGAGGTCGAGGTCGACGAGGTCGGCCCGTCTCTGCGCAACGCCACCGCCAAGGTCAACCGCACCACCCGTCAGGGTGGCGGCGGCGGAGGCGGCGGCTTCGGCGGCGGCCCCGCTGACGACCCGTGGGCCTCCGCGTCGCCCGCTCCGCCCCAGGGCGGCGGCGGCTTCAGCGGTGGCGGCGGTGGTGGCGGCGGCTACCAGGGCGGCGGCCAGCAAGGCGGCGGCTCCGGCGGCTTCGGCGGCGGCGGCAACGACTTCAGCGACGAACCGCCTTTCTAAGTCTCAAGAAGACCGCAAGGTCCGTAAGTTCACCAGCCCGAGTCCATTCCCGCTTGACGGCGGGGCTCTGAAAGGAGCACCACGATGGCAAAGCCGGCACTGCGCAAGCCCAAGAAGAAGGTTTGCCTGTTCTGCCACGACAAGATCTCCTACGTCGACTACAAGGACACGGCGCTGCTGCGGAAGTTCATCTCCGACCGCGGCAAGATCCGTGCGCGCCGGGTGACGGGCAACTGCACCCAGCACCAGCGTGACGTGGCGACCGCGATCAAGAACGCCCGTGAGGTGGCACTGCTGCCCTACACGAGCACCGCGCGCTAGGGAGGACTGTCGATATGAAGCTCATCCTCACCAACGAGGTCTCCGGCCTCGGCACCCCTGGCGACGTCGTCGAGGTCAAGGACGGCTACGGCCGTAACTTCCTCATCCCGCGCGGCTACGCGATGCGCTGGACGCGTGGCGCCGAGAAGCAGATCGAGTCCATCAAGAAGGCTCGTGACGCTCGCGAGATCCGCGACCAGGGCACGGCCAAGGAGGTCGCCGGCCAGCTCGGCGCCCTTCGCGTCCGCCTGGTCACCCGCGCGGGCGACTCCGGCCGCCTGTTCGGGTCGATCACCACGGGTGACATCGCCGAGGCCGTCAAGGCCGCCGGCGGTCCCATCCTCGACCGCCGCCGCATCGAGATCGTCAACCCGATCAAGAGCGTCGGCTCGCACAAGGTCAGCGTCAAGCTGCACCCCGAGGTCTCGGCGTCGGTCGACGTCGAGGTCGTCGCCGGCTGACGACTCTCAGCTCCGCCGCTGCCCCCTCTCGCTTCCGAGAGGGGGCAGCGCTGTTATAAGCGCATGGTTCCCACCAGCGTAGGATTTGCTCGTTCTTCCCGCGTTCCTCACCCGGAGGCCCTCACCCATGGCCCGACCCTCGATGCTGCTGGCCTTCGGCGCGCTCGCGGCGGCGGCCGTCGCCTGCGCCCCCGTCGACACCCCGTCGAGCACCGCCTCGCTCAGCCCCACGGCGTCCGCAGCGTCCACCGCGTGTACCAAGGACCAGCTCAAGCTCGTCAACGCGGGCAAGCTGACGATCGGCACCGACAAGCCCGCCTTCGAGCCGTGGTTCAAGGACGACGACCCGAGCAACGGCCAGGGCTTCGAGAGCGCGGTGGCCTTCGCCGTCGCGGGTGAGCTCGGTTTCGACCGCAGCGAGGTGCAGTGGAGCACGGTCAAGTTCGACTCGGCCTTCGCACCGGGCGCCAAGCAGTTCGACTTCGACATCAACGAGGTCTCGATCACGCCCGACCGGGCCCAGGCGGTCGACTTCAGCCACGGCTACTACACGGTCAAGCAGGCCGTCGTGGCCATCGAGGACGGCAAGTTCGCCGCCGCGAAGAGCCTGGCCGAGCTCAAGGACGCCAAGATCGGCGTGCAGGTCGGCACCACCTCTCTCAACGCGGTCAAAGAGGTCATCAAGCCGGCCAATGACCCGAATGTCTACAACGACCAGATTGACGCCATCAACGCACTGAAGAACCAGCAGGTCGACGCGATCGTCGTGGACCTGCCCACGGCCTTCTACGTGACGGCCGCCCAGGTCGAGAAGTCGAAGATCGTCGGCCAGTTCAGCTCGACCGGCGGCACGCCCGAGGAGTTCGGCCTGGTCATGGAGAAGGGCAGCGCGCTCAAGCCGTGCGTTGACAAGGCCGTCGACGCGCTGAAGTCGAAGGGCGAGCTGGCCAAGATCGAGCAGCAGTGGCTCAGCGCGGCCGCGGGCGCGCCCGAGCTGAAGTGAGCGAGACCTCCGCGGGCTGGGCCAAGAGCGGGCGGCAGCGGGAACGGGAGCGGGTCCGCGGGTCGCGGGCCCGGCGCTCGGCCTCCATCGCCGGCGTCTCCACGGTCGTTTTCATCGTCCTGGTTGTGTCGGTGGTCACCAACTCGCCCGGCTGGCCACGGGTGCAGGCGTCGTTCTTCGATCCGGCGTGGTTCGTCAAGGCGCTGCCGAACGTCCTGTCCGGGTTCCTGCTCAACATCAAGATCTTCCTGATCGCCGAGCCGCTGATCCTGGTCGTCGGGGTGTTGGTGGCCCTGGCCAGGTCCGTCACAGCGCCCGCCTTCTTCCCGGTGCGGGCACTGGCCACGCTCTACACCGACATCTTCCGCGGTGTGCCGACGCTCCTGGTCATCTACCTGGTCGGCTACGGGCTGCCGGCGCTCAAGCTGCAGGGCGTGCCGACGGACCTGGCCACACTCGGCATCATCGGCCTGACGCTCTCGTACGGCGCTTACGTGGCCGAGGTGTTCCGCGCGGGCATCGAGTCGGTCCATCCCAGCCAGGTGGCGGCGGCCCGCTCGCTCGGCCTGAGCCACGGCAAGACCATGCGGTTCGTCGTGCTCCCGCAGGCCACGCGCAGGGTCGTCCCGCCGCTGCTCAACGACTTTATCTCGCTGCAGAAGGACACGGCGCTGGTGGCCACCATCGGGCCGCTGGAGGCGCTCAGGCAGGCGCAGATCATCGCGACCAGCAAGTTCAACTACACGCCTTACCTGGTGGCGTCGCTGCTGTTCATCCTGCTCACCATCCCGATGGCCCGGTTCACCGACCACCTGGCCGCGCGTACCCGAAGGAGGCGCGGATGAGCCTGCTGACCATCGACGGGGTGTGGAAGGAGTTCCGCGGCCACAGCGTGCTGCGCGGCATCGACCTGGAGGTGCGCCCGCACGAGGTGGTCAGCCTGATCGGCGCGTCAGGGTCGGGCAAGTCCACGCTGCTGCGCTGCGTCAACCTGCTGGAGACCGTCGACGACGGCGCCATCTACCTCGACGGGGAGGAGATCACCGATCCTCGGGTGGACGTCGACGACGTACGCAGGCGGCTGGGCATCGTGTTCCAGGCGTTCAACCTGTTCCCGCACATGACGGTGCTCGACAACATCACGCTCGCGCCCCGGCGGGTGCACGGCGTGGCGAAGGCCGAGGCGGAGGAGCAGGCCGGTGACCTGCTGGCCAGGTTCGGGCTGGCGGACAAGGCCCGCTCCTACCCCGACCAGCTCTCCGGCGGGCAGCAGCAGCGGGTGGCCATCGTCCGCGCGCTGGCCACCAAGCCCCGGCTGATGCTGCTCGACGAGGTCACTTCGGCGCTCGACCCGGTGCTGGTCGTGGAGGTGCTCCAGGTCATCAGGGAGCTCAAGGAGTCGGGCATGACGATGATCCTGGCGACCCATGAAATGGGCTTCTGCCGCGATATTTCCGACACGGTGTGCTTCTTGGAGGGCGGGGTCATGCTGGAGAAGGGACCGCCGGAGAAGATCTTCACCGCTCCTGAGCACGCTCACACCAGGGAGTTCCTGCGCGCGGTGCTCGACTCGGGGCGGCTCTAGGCTCTAACGCCGGTGGCGTCCCCGGGCGTGGTTCGCCAGCGTCTCGGGCGCGGCCAGCAGGCTGTGGCGCCGGCCGTACAAGAGATAGACGAGCAGCCCGAAGGCCATCCACAGGGCGAACCACACCCAGGTGAGCACCTGTAGGTTCACCAGCAGCCAGAGCGTCGCGAGCAGGGAGAGCGCGGGCAGGAGCGGCGAGAGCGGGACGCTGAAGCCGCGATCGAGGTGCGGCATCCTGCGCCGCATCACGATCACGCCCGCCGCGACGAACATGAACGCGAACAGCGTCCCGATCACCACGAGCTGCTGCAGCGTGAGCACCGGCACGAACTCGGCCAGCAGGATCGCCACCACCCCGATGAGCAGCGTCACCCGCGTGGGGGAGTGGTACCTGCGGCTGATCGTGGCCAGGCGACGCGGGATCAGGCCGTCGCGGGCGATCGAGAACAGCACCCGCGTCTGCCCCACGATCAGCACCAGGATGACCGTCGTCAGCCCGAGCACCGCGCCGATGTCGATGATGTGCGCCATCCAGTCCACGCCCACCCCGCGGAACGCGCTGGACAGCGGCGAGTCGCGGGAGATGCTGGTGTAGGGGATCATGCCGACCATGACCACGGCCACCGCGAGGTAGATGATCGTGGCGATCACCAGGCTGCGGATCATGCCCTTGGGTACGGCCCTGGACGCGTTCACGGTCTCCTCGGCGGCGGTGGCGAGGACGTCGAAGCCGATGTACGCGAACGCGATGGCCGACGCCGCCGCGAACACACCGAACCAGCCGAACGCGTGGCTCTGCCCCATGACCAGGTCGAGCACGGTCGCCGCCGGAGTCGTCAGCGGCTTCGGCTCGGCGTAGAAGTCACCGAAGTTGGCCACTTTGACGTACCGCGCCCCGACGACGATGACCGCCCCGATGGCCAGCAGCTTGGCCGCCACCATCACCCACAGCGCCCGCAGCCCGACCCGCGCGTTGACCGCCACGACTCCCGTGAGCACCACCAGGATGAGCAGCACGAACACGTCCTCGACCACGTTCTGGTACGGCAGGCGCACCCCGAACCCGGTGATCGCCCGGACCGAGATGATGGCCCAGGCCCTGGCCACCACTGCGGCGGCCAGCTCCAGCTCCAGGATCAGCGCCCAGCCGATGATCCACGCCCATACCTCGCCGAAGATGACGTAAGTAAAGGTGTAGGCGCTGCCCGAGGTAGGCATCGTGGACGACAACTCGGCGTAGCACAGGCAGGCCAGCAGGCAGGCGATCCCGGCGATCATGAACGACAGGATCACGCCGGGCCCCGCCATGGTGGCGGCCTGCTGGCCGGCGATGCTGAAGATGCCCGCGCCGATCATCACGCCGAGGCCGAGCACGACCAGGTCGGCCGGCCGGTAGAGCTCGGCGAGGCTGTGGCGCGCGCCGGTGCGTAACCCGGTTGCCGCGTCGGGCGGCAGGCGTCGGAGAATCGTGGACAAAGGCACACCCCGCTCGTGCGACTCGCCCACAGTGCCTCACCACACCCGCAACAGCAAGCACGGGACGATTACGCCCCGGTCACCAGCCATGCCGTGCCGACCGCGCGCCGCACCAGCGTGATCGAACGTGCGATCATCCACGCCCCGAGCGCGCACCAAAGTGCGACGATGCCGAATCCCGAGGCGAGGAAGGCACAGGGCAGGTACGCGAGCGTCGTCCACACGCCCGCCCACGCGAGGTAGCGCTGGTCACCCGCGCCGATCAGCACACCGTCGAGCACGAACACCACACCGCAGATCGGCTGGAACAGCGCCACCGGCCAGAGCACCGCCAGCAACTGCTCCGTGACCTGTGGATCGGCGTCGAACAGGCCGGGCAGCAGCGGCCTGGCCGCGACGACGAGCACGCCGAGCGCGAGCCCCGACCAGAGGCCCCATTGCACCATGCGCCTGGTCGCGGCCCTGGTGGCGGCCACGTCGCCGGCGCCGAGCGTACGGCCCGTGATGGCCTGGCCGGCGATGGCGATGGCGTCCAGGGCGAAGGCCAGCAGTGTCCAGACCTGGGCGGCGATGGCGTACGCGGCCAGCGGAGCTTGGCCCAGCCTGGTGGCCGCCACGGTCGCCACGACCAGGACGACACGCAGGCAGGCGGTCCTGATGAGCAGCGCGAAGCCGGCCGTACCCGCCTGCCTGACGCCCGCCAGGCCGGGGGTGAGGGGCGTCCCGAGCCGCAGCGCGCCTCTGGCCACCACGGCGAGGTAGACGGCGGCACCCAGCGTCTGGGCCAGCACGGTGCCCCAGGCCGAGCCCGCGATGCCCCAGTGCAGTCCGAGCACGAACCACGCGTTCAGCCCCGCGTTGAGTGCGAATGAGCCCACCGCGACGGCCAGCGGCGTGACCGTGTCCTGCAGGCCGCGCAGCACGCCCGTCCCGGCCAGCACGACGAGCATGCCGGGCGCGCCGAGCAGTGAGATGCGCAGGTACGTCACGGCCTGCCCGGCCTGCTCCGGGCTCGCCCCGAACAGGCCGACGATCCACGGGCTGAGCGGCCAGCAGACCGCGATGAGCGCGGCGCCGATGGCCAGCGCGAGCCAGATGCCGTCCACGCCGCTGCGCATCGCCCTCTCGTGGTTGCCCGCGCCGGTCTGACGGGCCACAGAGGCCGTCGTGCCGTACGCGAGGAAGACGCAGAGGTTCACCACCGTGGCCAGAACCGTGCCCGCGACGCCCAGAGCGCCCAGAGCGGTGGTGCCCAGCCCATGGCCGACGATGGCATAGTCGGCGAGCAGGAAGAGCGGCTCGGCGACCAGGGCGCCGAACGCGGGCACCGCCAGGCGCAGGATCTCCCGGTCCCGGGACGTAATGGGCATTTACCCATTATGGCCATTACACGGCGTGTCGAGCCAACTTTCTTTCCTCCACAGCCGGTGGACAATGTTTCACCAGGTCAGAGTGGGTGGTGTGGATTATGGACAGAGTTATCCACAGCTCCGTCCACAGTCCTTTAACACCCTGGGCGGGATAGTGCACAGCTTGACCACAGGGTTATCCACAGGCCGCGTTGCCGTCTCACCGAGAACCCGCGAAACTGTCAGACCGGTCGACTACAAGTGGGGGTGGTGCGACCGCCTGCAAGGTGTTGAGGGGGCGCGGTGAGCATTGACGAGGATGGCGGCGGAGGCCCGGGTTTCGAGCGCACGCCGCCCAGCAACATCGAGGCGGAGCAGTCGGTTCTGGGCGGCATGCTGCTGTCCAAGGACGCGATCGCCGACGTCGTGGAGCTCATCCGGTCCGACGACTTCTACCGGCCCGCCCATCAGATGATCTATGACGTCATCACCGACCTCTACGGTCGCGGTGAGCCGGCCGACGCGGTCACGGTCTTCGACGACCTGCAGAAGCGCGGCGAGATGGCCCGGGTGGGCGGCGCCGCCTACCTTCACACGTTGACGGCCGTCGTCCCCACCGCGGCCAACGCCGGCTACTACGCGAAGATCGTCCGCGAGCAGGCCATCCTCCGCCGCCTCATCGAGGCCGGCACCCGCATCGTCTCCTTCGGCTACGGCGGCCAGAACGAAGAGGTCGACGACCTGGTCGACCGCGCGCAGGCGGAGATCTACAAGGTCACCGAGCGGCGCACCTCCGAGGACTACGCGCCGCTGGCCGACATCATGCCGGGCGCCCTCGACGAGCTGGAGGCCATCGGCAGCCGCGGCGGCCAGATGGTCGGCGTGCCCACCGGCTTCCAGGACCTCGACCAGCTCACCAACGGCCTGCACCCGGGCCAGATGATCGTCGTCGCGGCCCGCCCGGCCATCGGCAAGGCGCTGGCGCTCGACACGCCGCTGCCCACGCCGACGGGCTGGACGACCATGGGCGAGATCGCGGTCGGCGAGCAGCTCATCGGGGCCGACGGCCGGCCGACCCTGGTGGTCGCGGCCACCGAGGTCATGCACGGCAGGCCGTGCTACGAGGTGGAGTTCAGCGACGGTACGGTGATCATCGCGGACGCCGGGCACCAGTGGTGGACGACGCGCGGTGTGACGACCACGGAGGAGATCTTCCGGGCCGACCGAGGGGCGGACCACGCGGTCGCGGTGTCGGCGGCATTCGCGCTCGATGAGCGGGATCTTCCTCTTCCGCCGTACGCGCTCGGTGTCCGACTCGGCGACAGCGACGGACACGGCGACGGACACGGTCTGGGCGTCCTCGGAGAGAGCTCGGGTGTCCGCGAAGAGAGGCACATTCCCGCTCCCTACCTGCGCGCGTCGGAGAGCCAGCGGCGTGACCTGCTGGCGGGCCTGCTCGACGCCGACGGGCGCGCCGGCGGAGACGGGCAGATCCAGTTCGCCGTGGCGGATCGACGGCTCGCTCATGACGTTCACGAGCTCATCCTGAGCCTCGGCTACAACGCCGTCATGCGCACCAAGCCGGAGTCCGGCCACGTGATCGACTTCACCACGGGGGTTCGCTCCATCGTGGACGTGCGCCCGATCCCCTCTCAGCCGGTCCGCTGCGTCGAGGTGGACAACGCCGATCACCTGTACCTCGCGGGCAGCACGTGCATCCCCACCCACAACAGCACCTTGGGGCTGGACTTCGCCCGTTCCGCAGCGATCAAGCATGGGATGACCACCGTCATCTTCTCCTTGGAAATGTCGCGCAACGAGATCACGATGCGACTGCTGTCGGCCGAGGCCCGGGTGGCCCTGCACGCGATGCGCTCCGGCATGATGGGCGACGACGACTGGACCCGGCTGGCCCGGCGGATGAGCGAGGTGGCCGAGGCGCCGCTGTTCATCGACGACTCGCCCAACATGTCGATGATGGAGATCCGGGCCAAGTGCCGGCGCCTGAAACAACGTAACGACCTGCGGTTCGTGGTCATCGACTACCTCCAGCTGATGAGCTCGCCGAAGAAGACCGAGAGCCGCCAGAACGAGGTCTCGGAGATCTCCCGTGCGATCAAGCTGCTGGCCAAGGAGCTGGAGGTGCCGGTCATCGCGATCTCCCAGCTCAACCGAGGCCCCGAGCAGCGTACGGACAAGCGGCCCGCGGTCAGCGACCTGCGCGAATCGGGATGCCTGACGGCTGACACCCGAGTCCTGCGAGCCGACACGGGGGCGGAGGCGCCATTGGGCGAGCTTCTGGAGTCCGGCGCACGCGACATCCCCGTGTGGTCCCTGGACGAGAACATGCGGCTTGTGCAGTGCACCATGACGCATGTCTTTCCCAGTGGCACGAAGGAGGTCTTCAAACTACGGCTGACGTCGGGTCGGGAGATCAAGGCGACGGCCAATCACCCCTTCATGACCTACGACGGCTGGCGCCCCTTGGGGGAGGTCGGCCCGGGTGCTCGCCTCGCCGTCCCGCGCCACGTCCCGCCCCCTCGGGACCTTCAGGAGTGGCCAGAAGAGGAAGTCATCCTGCTGGGGCACATGATCGGAGACGGTTCGTTCGTCAGGAGGCAGCCGATCCGGTACGCGAGCAAGGACGAGGCTTGCCTGGAAGCGGTCACGAAAGCGGCCACGCATTTCGGAGTCAGTGCGGTCCGGGACGAATACCCCGCCGCGCGGGTCACCACGCTCCGGCTCCCCGCTCCCTACCGGCTCACACACGGCAAGCGCAACCCCATCGCCGCCTGGCTTGACGGTCTGGGGCTGTTCGGCCTCCGCAGCCACGAGAAGTTCATTCCGCAGGGGGTCTTCTCCCTGCCGAAGAAGCAGATCGCCCTGTTCCTCCGGCACCTGTGGGCGACCGACGGATGCGTCTGGTGGGACGAAAAGCGCGGCCAGTCGCGGGTCTACTACGCCTCGACGAGCCGCCGCCTGATCGATGACGTTGCGCGGCTGCTCCTTCGGTTCAATGTGATGACTCGCATCAAGACGACACAGAAGGGCGACCACCGGCCGGGGTTCCAGCTCCACGTCTACGGCTCGGACAACCAGCTCCGCTTCCTGGACGAGGTGGGCGTGCATGGCGAACGGGCGAAACAAGCCGCTCGCTGCATACCGGAACTTCGGGCGGCCAAGGGCAACACGAACCTCGACACGGTTCCGCGCGAAGTCTGGGACCGTGTTCGTGGCGCGCTGACAGAGAAGGGCATGACCCATCGGGCGTTCTCTGCCGAACTGGGCACCCAATTCTGCGGCAGCACCCTGTGGAAGCACGCACCCAGCCGCGAGCGCCTTGGCCGGGTGGCGGCGATTCTGGACGACGCTCAGATGGACATGCTGGCGACGAACGACGTCTTTTGGGACGAGGTCGCCTCGATCGAGAGCCTGGGCGAGCAGTCGGTCTATGACGCCACGGTGCTGGGCGCCCACAACTTCGTTGCCAACGGCATATCCGTTCACAACAGCATCGAGCAGGATGCGGACATGGTCATTTTGCTCCATCGCGAGGACGCGTACGAGCGTGAGTCGCCCAGGGCGGGTGAGGCGGACCTGATAGTTGCCAAGCATCGAAATGGTCCAACTGCCACCGTCACTGTCGCCTTCCAGGGACATTATTCGCGCTTTGTCGACATGGCTCAGCATTAGGGGTCGCTCCGCGATGTCGAACTTACGGCACATTTGTTCGCCATCTGCTCGGCGGTCATCCGCGGGGCCAGGCTCGTGGGGCGCAACAACGGCAGGAAGCAGTCCCACCGCCGAAGCCGCCTCGTCCGCGGAATCGGGGGTGGGAGCCGGCCGCACGCGGCCGAGGCGGGCCTTCTCGTCGGGGAAGCCACCTCGTGACGTGGGCGTTTTCTCAGGAACCGATGCTCACCGAAACCTGGACCCTAAACACCCGCCATCGGGCTCCGCGGGAGGTCGACGGTGATGTCGAGGCCGCCCCCGATGCGGGCGGTGACCGCGATCCGTCCCCGGTGGGCGTGTGTGACCGCGCGCACGATCGACAGTCCCAGCCCCAGGCCGTCAGTACGGACGCGGGTCCCCTGCCCGTGCACGAACGGTTCCAGCAGCGTCTCGGCCTCCTCGGGCGGAATCTGTCGGCCGGTGTTGGAGATGCGCAGGACGGCACGCCCGCCCGCCGTACCCGTGTCGACGACCAGGTGCCCACCCGCCCGGTTGTAGCGGACCGCGTTGTCGACCAGGTTGCCGATCATCCGTTCCAGCAGGACGGGTGCGCCGGTGACCGGTGCCGGCCGGAGTTCGGATCGTACGGTGACGCCGGCGGCTGCCGCCCGCGTTCCGGCGGCGTCGAGGGCGGCGGCCGCGACGGCGGCCAGGTCGACCGGTTCCCGCGCGCCGAGCCCGGCCTGGCTGCGGGCCAGCAGCAGCAGCCCGTCCAGGACGCGTTGCATGTGCTCGACGGCGCCGCGTACGTCGCCGGCCATCGTGAGCAGCTCGGCACGGCTGGGGTCTCCGTCCAGGGTGACGTCGATCGCCGTACGCGCGGTGGTCAGCGGTGTCCGCAGCTCGTGGGCGGCGTTGGCGGTGAACAGCCGCTGGCTGTCCAGGATCCGATCCCGCTCGGCCACGTCGCGCTGGATGCGGTCCAGCATCCCGTTGACCGTGCCCGCCAACGCCGACAGCTCGTCAGCGGGGGTGGTAACCGGGACCCGTTCGGTGAGGTTCTCGGCTGACAGCCGCCGGGCGGTGGAGGAGATCACGCGGATCGGCCGTAGCACCCGACCGGCCACCAGCCAGCTCAGTACGGCGGCCAGCCCGGTCACCACCACGAGCGCCAGAGCGGCCTGGGGCAGCAGCGCGGACAGGGTGTCGGCCTGCACCCGGTTGGCGAGGGCGGACAACCCGTCCTGCGGCGGCGTGTCCGGCGAGGGAGTGCCGATCGGGTCCAGATGCGTGAAGATCACGCGGCGCCGCATCAGCAGGTAGGTCAACCCGGTCAGCGCGGCACCGGCGGCCAGCACCAGGGCGGTCTGCAGCGACGCGAGCCGAGCCCGGGCGGTCAGTTTCACGGTCCGATCCGGTAGCCGGCGCCGGTGACGGTCTCGATCAGCGGCGGGTCGCCGAGCTTGCGGCGCAGCGTGCCGACGGTGATCCGGATCGCGTTGGTGAACGGGTCCGCGTACTCGTCCCACACCTTGTCCAGCAGGGTTTCCGCGCTGACCACGTCACCGTCGGCGGCCAGCAACTGCTGGAGCACACCGAACTCCTTGGGCGTCAGGCTCAGCAGCCGCCCATCCCGCTCGGCGCTACGCCGGGCCGGATCCAGAGCCACACCGGCGGCGCGCAGCACCGGCGGGCGGGCCGGCGCGCTCCGCCGTACCAGGGCGTGGACCCGCGCGACCAGCTCGGAGAACGCGAACGGCTTGCCCAGGTAGTCGTCCGCGCCCAGCATCAGTCCGCCGACCCGGTCCTCGATGGCATCGGACGCGGTCAGCATCAGCACCCGCGACCTGCCCCGCTGGGCGAGCCGGCGGCACACCGCGTCGCCGTGCACGACGGGTAGATCCCTGTCCAGGACCACCACGTCGTACGGCGTGATCTCGCACTTGTCCAGAGCCGTCTGCCCGTCGAGGGCGACGTCGACGGTGAAGCCGTGCTTGCGCAGCCCGGCTTCGATGTACCCGGCGAGGGGTTGCTCGTCTTCCACCAAGAGCACGCGCATCAGGGCAGTATCGCAACGCCCGCATATGGCACGGATATGGTCCGCCGATCGGCCACCGATCGGTGCCGGCCGGTAGATCTGGTCGCCCTTGAAGTCCCGTCAGGAAAGGGTGATCGACCATGAGGCGTGGCAGAGCAACCGGCATGGCCGGGCTGGCCTGCGCGGTGCTGGCGTTGAGCGTCCCAGCACCCGCGGCCGCCGCCGACCAGGTCAAGCTGGGAGACGTCCAGCAGGCGATAGAGACCGTGGCGAAGACCGACGGCGTGGTGGGGGCCATCGGACAGGTGTACGTCGACGGCAGGCGGGTGGGCCAGGGGACGGCGGGCTCACGCCTGCTCGGCGGCAAGGGTGGGCGCATCCCGGCGGATTCCCGTTACCGCATCGCGTCCCAGACCAAGCTCATGGAGGCCACGATCGTCCTGCAACTGGTCAAGGAGGGCAAGCTCGGCCTGGAAGACAAGCTCAGCGACGTCCTGCCCGATATGGCCAAGCACGACTATGTGGATCGGGCCGGCGAGATCACCGTGCAGCAGCTGATCCGTCACACCTCCGGCATCCCCGACTTCATGGAGAGTGGGAAGTTCGACGTGTTCGACTTCACCACCGCCTACAAGCCGATCGACCTGGTGAAGGCCGCGCGTACCGTGCCTCGCAAGGGCGAGCCCGGGGAATACCTCTACTCCACCACCAACTACGTCCTCCTCGGCATGATCATCGAGAAGCTGACCGGCAACGATCGGGCCACCGAGTTCAAGCGGCGCCTGTTCACCCCGCTCGGCATGAAGGACACCTATCTGGCCACCAAGGTCTCCGACCAGATCAAGGGTCCGCACGGACACGGCTACTACCCCGATGCCAAGGGCAGGCCGCGCGACGTCGACCGGCTCAACGCCACCATCGGCGCCGAAGGAGCGATCTCCACCGCGCACGACGTCAGCGCCTTCTACAGCGCGCTCAACCAGGGCAAGCTGCTGCCGCCGGACATGCAACCGCCGCGGCCACGGCCCAGCCTGTGCGGCGGAACGGTCGCGGCGGCCGCGGGCGGCATGCCCGGGATCAACTCCATCACCTTCTCCACGACCGACGGCCGGGTTCAGTTCGCGGTGGCCGCCACATTGAAGATCGATAACGAGCAGGCCATGGCCGTCGGTGACGCCATCAACGAGGCCGCGGAAGCCGTCCTCTGCCCCGGCCAATAACCGGAGCCATCCGTGGACCGCGAGACCCGCCCAGCTGAGTGAAGGAGACCCATCAGCGTGAAACGTTCCCGCCTACCCGCGCTGGCCTGCACCGGCGTCCTGACGTTGGCGACGTCCGGCGCCGTGGCGGCCGTGCGGACTGAGCCGGTCGTACGGGCTGAGCCGGCCGTACGGACCATGGCCTCCACCTGCGACTCCAAGCCGGATCAGCCCGTCGCCACCGGCCTGAGCACCATCAAACAGGCGTACGACTGCATCTTCACCGCCTTCTACGGGCGCGAGCGACTCGACCACCGGGCGGTGCTCGCGGCCGGGTTCGCCGGGCTCACCGAGGAGCTGAACCGCCTCGGCACCGACCGGCCCGACGCCACCATGCCGCCGTTGACCGGGAACCGCACGACCGACCTGAACGCATTCGCGGCCGGGTACGAGCGATTGGTGGCCACTCTGCCGGACGACGCCACACTGCGACAGGCCGTGGCCGGGGCGACGATCAAGGGCATGGTGGGCAGCCTGCACGACAATCACTCGCAGTGGCGCCGCCGAGCGCAACCGCCCGGTAAGCCGGGCGACGCCTATGGCCTCGGCTTCACCACCTCGCCCGGCTATTCGATCACGTACCGGGCGCCGCAGAAGGCGGTGGCTCCGCTGTTCGTCAACGCCGTGCAGGGCGGCCCGGCCGCCGCCGCCCGTATCCGTCCGGGCGAGATCGTGCAATCCGTCAACGGCGCGCCCGTCTTCGTGGACGGTGTCCTGTCCAGCGGTGCCATGAACCTGCTCAACCCCGAATACTCCGGTTCCCACCCGGACCCGGTACGGCTGGCGCTGCTCGACCCGTCCACCGGACGAGTCAGGAAGACGACGCTGCGGCCGAAGCTGTTCACGCCCACGGCGCGGCCCGTGACGGCCCGCCGGCTCGACGGCGACGTGGCCACGATCAAGCTCACCAACTTCCAGCCCGGGACAGCCGACCAGGTCCTGGCCGCCATCGCCGGGCTGCGTGAGGGCAAGAAGCTACGTGGCCTCGTCCTCGATCTGCGCGGCACCAACGGCGGCTCGCCCGCCGAGGTCGTCAAGCTGCTCAGCGGCTTCGTACACGGCAAGGTGCACAGTTACGACTGCGCCCCGGACGACACGTGCACGCCCAACCGCACCGACGACACGGTCCCGCTGCTCGGCCTGCCCGTGGCCGTGCTCACCGACGGCATCTGCGCCTCGGCCTGCGACGCCTTCTCGGCCGCCGTCAAGGACCTCAAGGTCGGGCCGCTGATCGGGTCGCGTACGTCGGGCATGGTGTCGGGATCCGCCGGGATGTTCACGCTGGACGACGGGAGCCTCCTGACCCTGCCCGCGGCCTACCAGGTGGGCGCCAACCACGAATTGATCAACGGCATCGGCGTGGCGCCCGACCACTACCTGCCACTGACCGCGAAGGACCTGCGCAAGGGCCGCGACCCAGCGATGGCCAAGGCCCTGTCCCTGCTTCCGGCCGCCCGGTAGGAGCACTCCAGGCCAGGGCGGAGGACGTCAGCCGCTGTTGGTGGTCGGGCCGGGCCCCTCGCCCGCCTTCTCGTCGGTGGACGGGCCGTCGTCGGTGGAGCCGGAGGTCGGGGGGAGGTTCAGCGGGGTCGCCTCGCAGGGCGCCACCGTCCCCTTGACCACCTCCAGCGAGGTCGCGATGGGCGGCTTGTCCGCCTGGTCGACGGAGACCGCCAGGACCAGCGTCTGATCGCCCACCACCTGCCCCTTGTCGATCCGGAACACGATCCCCGTCCCGTCCCTCCCGACTTTGATGCCGTTCTCGACCCGCCCGTAGCCGGCCCCGTGCTCGCCTCGGGGCTGCTTACAGGTCTGGCCCGCCGGCAGGTAGTCGACCACCGCCGCCACTCCCGCCGCAGCGAGCTTGGCCGCCAACTCGTCCGAGTCGCGGAACTCGTTGATCCGCACCTCGACCGACCCGTCCGCGCTCTTGGTCACAGCGAAGGCCGGTGCTCCGCCGTACACGTTCATGGCCACCACCGTGGCCGCCGCGACCCCCGCCACCGCGGCGGCCAGTCCCACGACACGGCGGCGTCGTACCGGGGTCTCGACGACCATGTCCGCCTTCCTGGCGGCGATGTCGTCCTTGAGCGCACTGAGCAGGCGCTCCTCGAAGTTGCTCATGCCTGTCCCTCCACGTACACAGCCGATGGCGAAGCGATGTCTTCAAGGGCGCGTCTGGCCCGATGCAACCGGACTCGTGCGGTCACCCCGTTGATGCCCAAGGCCGCGGCGGCCTCCTTGACGGTGAGCTGATCGATCGCCACGAGCTCCAGTACGGCCCGTTCGCCCTCGGGCAGCTTGCCCATGGCCTCCAGGGCACGGCGCATCTGGCGCTCGGCGTCGATCCGTTCCTCCATCCGGTCGAGATCGTGGTCGTCCATCATTCGCCTGCCCGCGATGCGGCTGGTCGCCTTCGTCTCGCGGGCGTTGCGTCGATACTGGGCGGAGACGACGTTGCGTGCCACGCCGTACAACCAAGCGGTCTCGCTGCCCCGGCCGGGGCGGTAGGTGTGCCCGGAGTCCAGGACCGCCAGGAAGATGTCGGCAGTCAGATCGGCGGCCAGATGAGGATCGCTCACTCGGCGTACGACGAACCGCATGAGGCCATCGACATGGCGGCGATAAAAGGCTTCAAAGGCCTCGGGGTCTTCGTTGAGGCGCACAGGCCTCGCTCCCTTCGTCGTTCGCCCTTACATCTCTACTTGGACCGAAGGCCGCGAAGCGTTTCCGATCAGGTCGGCCGAAGGAGTTCGGCGACGTCGAGCCAGATGGTGACCTCGGCGGCGGTGAAGTGCCGGATCGCCCAGTCGACCATCCGCAGGCTCATGTGGGCCCAGCAGGCCGGCGCCACCTTCTCACTCACCAACCCATCGAGCAGGCGAGCCAGCTCCGGTGCCCGGTGCGTGAGGTCGAAACGCAGCGTGACGAGGTCGAAGTCGGCGTCACCCCGCGTGGCGCCGTCCCAGTCGATCACCCCCGTGACCGCGCCCGATTCGTCGACCAGCACGTTCTCGGGGTGGAAGTCGGTGTGGACGAGGTCGTCGCCGTCCAGCTGCTCCGGGAGGGCGGCGCCGACCTCCTCCACCTGGTCGAGCAGGCGGCGCGTCCGGCTGTCGTACGTCCGCAGCGGCTCGTGCAGGCAGAAACCCGGCCCGTCGCCGCGCAGGAAGAGCGCCATCCCGGGCAGGTCCGTACGGCCGGCCAGCAGGCCACGGCAGCGCCGGTTGACGTCGAGCATCGACTCGATCGTGCGCGGGGAGGGCTGGTTCGGGGAAGAGCCGGGCAGCAGCTCCTGCACCACGATCGGCGGGCGTACCAGCTCGTAGCGCGGCGCCGGGACACCCGCCGCGCGGGCCACCTCCAGCAGCGCGCCCACGTCGGGCCCGTGAGTGAGCACCGACCGGTGGCCGTCGGGCCAGCGCACGTACGCGGCACCGACCTGGCCGCCGGGGCACGGGCCTTCATAGGTGAGCGGGACATCGAGCCGGCGCAGGACGCCGTCGATGTCGAGACGAGGCACGCGGGGAAATGGCACAAGAACCGATCCTCGCCAGTCCTCCAGGTGTGACACAACAGACAACGGCGCACGGAATCACGGCTGATCGTCCCGATGCTGCAACAAGGGAGTGAGCTTCAAGCGAAGGGAAGCACGCCATGACCATCCTCGTCGCCTACGACGGCTCGGCCGACTCGCGCGCCGCGATCGAGTTCGCGGCCAAGCACCTGGCCGCCGAGCCCACGCTCATCGTGACCGTGTGGGAGCCCCTGCTCGTGCAGATCAAGAGGTATCCACTGGCCGGTGCCGGGGTCGTCTCCGACTCCGGTGAGGAGTGGCGGATCCAGGCCGAGCAGTACGCCAAGGAAGGGGCCGAGCTGGCGACCGCCTCAGGGCTCGCGGACGTGACCTATCGGGCGGTGGCCGACAACGAGTCGATCTGGCGGACGATCGTGGACGTCGCGGACGAGGTCGACGCGTCGCTGGTCGTCACCGGATCACGAGGACTGGCCGGCGTGCGCTCCGTGCTGCTGGGCAGCGTCTCCAACCACGTGCTGCACCACGCCCACCGGCCGACCCTGATCGTCCCCCCGGCCAAGAAGTGATCTAGCAGACCTGCGAGGACTCCGTCTCGGCGGGGGCCGGGCAGCATTGCTGGGGCGGGGCGAGCCGCGTGTCGATGCGCCTGGCGCCCGGTCCCTCGCTGCCCAGCCGGTCGTGCGGGTTGGCCAGCGCGCACCGGTCGAGTGACAGGCACCCGCAGCCGATGCAGTCCGTGAGGTCGTCGCGGAGCCGCTGGAGCTGCTCGATCCGGTCGTCGAGCTCGCCGCGCCAGGTCGCCGACAGCCGCGCCCAGTCGTCACGGGTGGGCGTACGCTCCTCCGGCAGTTCGGCCAGCGCGTCCTTGATGGTCCGCAGGGGGATGCCCAGCCGCTGCGACAGCCGGACGAACGCGACCCGGCGCAGCGTGTCACGCGTGTAGCGCCGCTGGTTGCCCGCGGTGCGGCGGCTCCCGATGAGCCCCTTGGCCTCGTAGAAGTGCAGCGCCGACACGGCCACGCCGCTGCGCTCGGCGAGCTGGCCGACCGTCAGCTCCTTGGAGTTCCATGCCACCTTGGTCATAACCTCAAGAATAGTTGAGGATTACCGGGCGGAAGTGGGTGACCAGCCGTTCGCCGTCGAAGATGTGCAGCGCGTAGGCGGGCGGCAGGTCGTACGAGACGGGGAACTCCGCGTCCGTCTCCACGCTGGTCAGGGCGGTCGAGATGACGCCGGGTGCGACGACCAGCGGCAGCCCGGCGAAGCGGGCCGACACGGCGGTGTGCGCGTGGCCGGTCAGCACCGCGGCCACGTTCGGGTGCCGTGACAGCAGGTCCGCCAGCCGTTCCGGCTCGCGCAACCGGATCTTGTCGACGTACGGGATGCCGAGCTCGATCGGCGGATGGTGCATCCCCACGAACGCCGGGACGTCAGGGCGCTCCGACAGCACCTCGTCGAGCCAGGCCAGCGTCTCGTCGGCCAGGTAGCCATGGGCGTGGCCGGGCACGCTCGAATCGGCCAGGGCGATCGTCACGTCGTCGAGCCTGAGCGCCTGGTTGGCGGGGCCGAGCAGCTTCTCGAACTCCGGCACCGCGTCATGGTTGCCCGGGCAGACGGCCAGCGGCAGCTCGCCGCGGAACAACTCGTCCGCGATCGCGTACTCCTCCGGCAGCGCGTGGTCCGCGATGTCGCCCGTGACCAGGACGGCGTCGAGACGCAGCGTACGCAGGTGCCGCATGACCTGCCGTGCGCGCTCGACACTCTCGTCGGAGCCCCCGATGTGCACGTCGCTGATCTGCGCAAAAATCGCCATCTGAGCACTTTATTCCACATGCATGGGCCGTTCGAAGAACGTCTCCAGCACGACGACCGTCTGGGTCCCGGTCACGCCGTCGACCTCGAACACCTGCCGCAGGACCTGCTGTAATTCCCGGGTGTCGGCCGTACGGACCTTGAGCAGGACCGAGGCGGGCCCGGCGATGACGTGCGCCTCCTCGACCGGCGCGATCGCCGCCAGCCGCGCGGCGGCGTCGCCCATCCAGGCGCCCCCGTCGACCAGCACGTACGCCACCACGTCCCGGCCGAGCGCCACCGGATCCACCTCGATCGTGGTGCGCTTGATCACGCCACGCTCCCGCAGCTTGCGCACCCGCTCGTGCGCCGCCCCGCCCGACAGGCCCACGGCCGTGCCGAGAGCCGCGTACGACCGTGTGGCGTCCTCCTGAAGCAGGCCGATCAGCATCTTGTCGATCTCGTCCATGACAGTATGCTATTCGACTATGGAGCAAATTTACCGAACCCCATCCAGCACGATCCCCACGGAGTTCGAGGTGCTGGACGAGCGCTTCGCCGCGATCGGCGGCGACGACCTGGTCGAGCGGATCTACACGGGCACCCGCTGGGCCGAGGGGCCGGTCTACTTCCCGGCGGGCCGCTTCCTGGTGTGGAGCGACATCCCCAACGACCGGATGCTGCGCTGGGACGAGATGACCGGCGTCGTGGGCCCGTTCAGGCAGCCCGCCGGCTACGTCAACGGCAACACGCTCGACGGCCAGGGCCGCCTGATCTCGTGCGAGCACGGCGCGCGCCGGGTCACCCGCACCGAGGCCGACGGCTCGATCACCGTGATCGCCGACCGCTGGCAGGGCAAGCGCCTCAACAGCCCGAACGACGCGGTGGTCCGCTCCGACGGCTCCATCTGGTTCACCGACCCCGCTTACGGCATCGACAGCGACTACGAGGGCCACCGGGCCGATCCCGAGATCGACGGCTGTCACGTCTACCGCGTCGATCCGGTGACGGGGGAGGTGGCCCGGGTGGCCGACGACTTCGACCGGCCCAACGGCCTGGCCTTCTCGCTGGACGAGTCCCGCCTCTACATCGCCGACACCCGCCGCAGGCACGTACGCCTGTTCGATGTGCACGACAACGGCACGCTCTCGGGCGGGAAGGTCTTCGCGCAGGGGACAGACGGCGACACCTTCGACGGGATGCGACTGGACGACACTGGCCGCGTGTGGGCGGCGGCGGGCAAGGCGGTGCTCTGCTACGACCCCGACGGGACGCTGATCGGCCGGCTCCACTTGCCCGACTCCGTCGCCAACGTGGTGTTCGGCGGGCTCAAGCGCAACCGGCTGTTCATCGCGGCCTCGACCTCGCTCTACTCGGTGATGCTGAACGTCACCGGCGCCCGCCCCGTCTGGTCCTAGCACTACTCCCAGCGGAACAACCGAATCGCGACCCCGCCGAAGACCAGCAGCCCGGCGGCCATGACGATGAGGTGCAGCGGCTGCGGCGCGTGGCCCGCCCAGGTGTCGCGCAGCGCCTGGGCGAACGGCCCGGCCACCGAATAGTCGCTCACCGCGCGCAGCGCGTCCGGCATGGCCTCGCGCGGGATCCACATGCCCGCCACGAACATCAGCGGGAACATCACCACCGACCCGATCCCCGGCGCCGACCTGCCCGTAGGCGCGATCGAGGAGATCACCAGTCCCAGGGCCAGCAGCGCGGCCGAGCCGAGCAGGAAGACCAGCACGAAACCGGGGAGCTGCTTGGGCATCGCGGCGCCGAGCACCACGTACCCGAGCACCACCAGCAGGAAGACCGACACGGTACCGACGACCAGGTTGATGAGGAGCTGTGCGGCCAGCAGCCGCCCCGGTGCCACGGGCGTCGTCGACATCCGCCGGAGCACCCCCTGCTCGCGATAGGTGACGAGGACGGCGGGCAGCACCGAACAGGCGAGCGTCAGCATCGCCAGCAAGGTCATCTGCGCCGGCAGCTGGGTGTCGATGTACCGCTGCCCGCCCATCGCCGGATCGGGCTTGCCCAGGTCGGGGAGGCTGCCGAGCCCCAGCAGCAGGGCGAGCGGCAGGCCGATGGTGAAGATCATGTTGGGCCACTGCCGCAGGTGCAGCTTGGTCTCGACGAGGAGGATCTTCCTCATGACAGCTTCCTTCCGGTCAGTGCGAGGAACGCGTCGTCGAGGGTGGCCTGTTCGATGCGCAGGTCACCGGGGACGATCTGGTGGTTGGCGAGCGTCAGCATGACGGCGGACGCGAGCTCGCCGGTGCCGGTCACCACGACCTGCTGTCCGCTCCTGGCGACCTCGGTCACCTCGGGCAGAGCCAGCAGGAGGTCGTCGGAGAAGGGTCCGGTCGGCCGGAATCGCAGCCGCTGCGCGCCTCCGACCTGGGCGATCAGCCCCGCCGGTGAGTCGGTGGCGACGACCCGGCCCGCGTCGATGAGCGCGACGCGGTCGCAGAGCCGCTCGGCCTCCTCCATGAAGTGGGTGACGAGCACGATCGTCACGCCGGAGTCGCGTACCTGCTCGACCAGCTCCCAGGTGTCCCTGCGGGCCTGCGGGTCGAGCCCGGTGGTGAGCTCGTCGAGCACCGCGACGCGCGGCCTGCCCACCAGCGCCAGCGCGACGGACAGGCGCTGCCGCTGGCCGCCGGAGAGTTTGCCGAAGTGCGTGCCCCGCTTGTCGCCGAGCCCGACGCGGTCGAGCAGCTCGGACCAGTCAGCCGGATCCGGGTAGAAGGAGGCGTAGAGGTCCATGGCCTCCCACACCTTGATCTTTTCCGGCAGCGCGGCGCTCTGCAACTGCGCGCCCAGCACCCGGCGCAGCGCGTCCCTGTCCTGCTGGGGGTCGATCCCGGTCACGCGTACGGTGCCACGATCGGGAGTGCGTAACCCCGCGACGCACTCGACGGTCGTGGTCTTGCCGGCTCCGTTCGGGCCGAGGATGCCGAAGATCTCGCCATCCGACACCTCGAACGACACGTCGTCCACCGCCACATGGTCGGGATACCGCTTGTGGAGGTTCCTGACCTCGATGATTTTCATGCCTTCGACGCTAGGAATCCCGGCTCGCGCGGGGAATCGGGCTGGGTACCCGGTGAAGGTGTACCTAGGTGCAATGTGCGGGAAGCTCCGGCTCGCGCACACTGGAGGCATGTTGAGAAGGTACGGCCAGGCCGCGGTGCTGCTGGCGCTGATCCTCGTCGAGGTGCCCGCCGCCGTCGCCTCCTTCACCATGCTCGTCCTGGCCTTCGGTCTCGGCGTGGTCCCTCTTCTCCCGCTGCAGGTCTGGCTCGTCAGACGGCTGGCGGAGCACACGAGAGGGCTGCTCGGGGAGTGGACGGGGACCCGGATCGACTCGCCGTACCTGCCCAAGCCGCCGCCTCCGCAGCGGCAGGCCGACGGGATGTACCGGTCGAACCGCACGCTGTACAAGTCGCCGCGGGTGCCGGCCTGGAACGACCGGTGGAAATGGATGGTCACCGATCCGGCGACCTGGCGCGACTGCGTCTGGCTGCTGCTGGACCCGGTGATCAAGCTGACTCTGCTGCCGATGTTCCTGCTGCTGCCCGACCGCGGGCTGCGCCTCTACGCCCTGTGGAGCGAGCTGGTCCTGTCCGCGACCGCCGCGAGCCGCCTTGCCGGACAGGTCAACCACCTCCAGCGCGTACGCAACCTCGCCGCCGACACGCAGGCCGCCGAGATGCGCAGGATCGAACGCGACCTGCACGACGGCACGCAGGCCAGGCTGGTGGCGATCGGCATGACGCTCGGGGCCGTCGAGCAGCTCGTCGACACCGACCCGGCCGCGGCCAAGGCGCTGCTGAGCAAGGCCAAGGAGGCGTCCTCGGAGACGCTGACCGAGCTGCGCACGGTCATCCGCGGCATCCACCCGCCGGTCCTGGCCGAACGCGGGCTGGGCGACGCCGTTCGAGCCCTGGCCATCGACAGCCCGTTACGGGTGAGCGTGGACGTCGACCTGGCGCACCGGCCGGAGCCGCCGGTGGAGGCCGCCGCCTACTTCGCGGTCAGCGAGCTGCTCTCCAACGCCGCCAGGCACGGCGGCGCCGCCACGGCCACGATCGACATCAGCAGTAACGGCCCCGACCTGCGGATCTCCGTGACCGACGACGGCATGGGCGGCGCCGACCCGAGCAAGGGCACCGGCCTGATGGGCATCGAGCGGCGGCTCGCTGCCTTCGACGGGGTGCTGGCCCTGAGCAGCCCGCCCGGCGGGCCGACCACGGTGACCATGCACATGCCCAGGGTTCTGCCGCAGCACTGGGCGGGCAGCCTGCCCAAGCTGCCGCGCTGGAAGGCCGCCGTGGTGGCCACGCTCTGGCTGACGTCCTGGTGCCCGCTGTTCCCGCAAGGCATCGTGGCGGGCATCTTCAAGGTCTTCGGCATCGAGGAGAAGTCGTGGTTCCTCGCGCTGTACCTGCCCGAGCCGTGGCAGTGGCCGGCCATCCTGTTCATGATCACACTGGGCGCCGCCATGTACCTGACGGCCGCACTGCTTCCGGCCTGCCACAACAAGGAGCGCTGGCTGGCCGAGGCGACACCCCGCCGTCTATGGTTCAGCCGATGAACCGCGTTCTCATCGCCGAAGACCTCTACCTGCTCAGGGACGGCCTGGTTCACCTGCTCCAGGCGCACGGCTTCACGGTCGTGGCCGCCGTGGAGAGCGGGCCCGAGCTGCTCAAGGGCCTGATCGAGCTGCGCCCCGACGTCTCGATCGTGGACGTACGGCTGCCGCCCACCTTCACCGACGAGGGCCTGCAGGCCGCGCTGGCGGCCCGCAAGCAGGTGCCCGGGCTGCCGATCCTGGTGCTGTCGCAGCACGTCGAGCAGCTGTACGCGCGCGAACTGCTGGCCGACGGATCGGGCGCGATCGGTTATCTGCTCAAGGACCGGGTGTTCAACGCCGAGCAGTTCATCGACGCCGTTCGCCGGGTCGCCGAAGGCGGCACCGCGATGGACCCCGAGGTGATCGCCAAGCTGCTGGCCAGCAACGCACGCAACGAACCGCTGGCCGCCCTCACGCCACGCGAGCGGGAGGTGCTGGAGGCGATGGCCGAAGGGCGGTCCAACGCCGCCATCTCCCAGCGGCTCTACCTCAGCGAGAGCGCGGTGGCCAAGCACACGGCCGGCATCTTCGCCAAGCTGGGTCTGGGGCCCTCCGATGACGACAACCGCCGCGTCCTGGCGGTGCTCGCCTACCTCAACAGCAGATAGTCCGCATTGTCGGTGACACCGGCTACCTTTCATAGGAGGCAGCGACACGAAAGGGTGGGTCAGGTGAAGATCCGGGTAAACCGCGATGTTCTGGCGGACGCGGTGGCATGGGCCGCCAGGGTCCTGCCAAGTCGCCCTGTGGTGCCCGTGCTCTCCGGCTTGCTGCTGGGGGCCGATGAGGAGTTGAGCCTGTCCGCGTTCGACTACGACGTCTCGGCGCAGGCCAGGATCGAGGCCGACGTGGCAGAGGAAGGCCAGGTGCTCATTCCCGGCCGCCTGCTGGCGGAGATCAGCCGCAGCCTGCCCGCCGAGGACGTCGAGATCGTCACCGAAGGGCAAGAGGCGGTCCTGACCTGCGGCAGCGCCGAGTTCGGCCTGATCACGATGCCCGTCGAAGACTTCCCGACCATGCCCACGATGCCGCCGAGCATCGGCGCCATCGGCGGTGGCGTCTTCGCCTCGGCCGTGAGCCAGGTCGCGCCCGCGGCCAGCCGCGACGACACGCTGCCGATGCTCACCGGCATCAGGGTCGACATCGAGGGCGAGTCGCTGACGATGGCGGCCACCGACCGCTACCGCATCGCGGCCCGCGACCTCACCTGGCGCCCGGTGGCTCCCGACGTCGCCATGTCCGCCATGGTGCCCGCTCGCGTGCTGGTCGACGTGGCCAAGACGTTGCGCGGGGGCGAGGTGGCGATGGCGCTGGGCGACGGCGTCGCGGGCTTCGAGAGCGTCGGCCGTAGCACCACGGTCCGCCTGCTCGACGAGCAGTTCATCGACTACCGCACCAGGCTGACCGCCGACTGGTCGATCAGGGCCGATGTGCCGGTGACGGCGTTCGTCAACGCCATCAAGCGGGTGGCGCTGGTGGCCGAGCGCAACACCGCGATCCGGCTGTCGTTCAGCCAGGGCCACGTCCGCATCCAGGCCGGCGGCGGCGACATCGGCCGCGGCTCCGAGGTGGTCGAGTGCGAGCTGCGCGGCGACGACATCCAGATCGCCTTCCAGTCGCAGTTCCTCCTCGACGGCCTGACCGGCATCGACACCGACCTGGCCCGCATCAACATGGAGTCACCCACCAGGGCCGCGCTCATCCAGGACGTTCCGGGTGACGCGCAGCCCAGCTTCCGCTATTTGGTGATGTCGCTGCGGCTCGGCTGAGCCGCTGGATCATTCGCCTTCGGTGAGCGCGATGAGAATGTGCTCCATGCAGGCGTGGCCGGCGCGCTCGGCGGCGGTGGCGTCGCCCGAGGAGATGGCCCGCGCGATGGCGTCGTGGGGAATGTAGCTCTTGTTCAGCGACGTGCCCGCGGCCGTGATGCTGGCCCGCAGCGCCGCTGAGAAGTCCTCATAGAGGTCGATCAGCACAAGGTTGTGCGTGGCGTGCGCCACCGACATGTGGAACGCCAGGTCGGCCTCGACGAAGGCGTCCGGGTCGTCCAGCTCCCAGGCGCGGTCTCGCTCGGCGAGCGCGGCCTCGATGCGCACGATGTCCTCGTCGGTGCGCCTGGTGGCGGCCAGGCGGGCCGACTCGACCTCCAGCGCGCGCCGTACTTCAAGGATCTCCAGCTGCTCCGCCTGGCGCAGGCGCCTGAGCATCGCGCCGGAGAGCTCGCTCGTGGCTCGGACATAGGTCCCGTCGCCCTGGCGGCACTCCAGCAGCCCGGCGTGGGTGAGCGCGCGTACGGCCTCGCGTACGGTGTTGCGCCCCACCCCGAGCTGCTCAGCGAGCACCGTCTCGGTAGGAATCTTGCCGTTCATCTGCCACAACCCTGAGGTGATCTGCTCCTTGAGTTGATCAATCACCTGGTCGACGAGCGAAGCTCGCTGAGCCGTACGCAGACTCACAGTCCGCCTCCTCCGGGGTGCCAGTCATCCCATGAGTCAATGACTGGTAGACCCTAATTATTCCAGACTCAAAAACCAAATCTGGAGCTCCCGGAGGCTAACGGGACACAGAAGCGTCGATCTTCACCCCTGCCAGTGCGGAATGGACGCCGGCTGCTTCCAGCGCCTTGCGATAGGCGCGGGTCTGCTGTGCCTTGTCTCCTGATTTGCCGTAAAGGTCGCCCAGCTCTCGCCAGCAGCGTGCGGCCTGCCTGTCAGAGCCGAACACTGGATGGTTGAGCGTGTCGAGCAATCGCTGGGCTTCGCCCAGGTGCCTCGCCGTGTCGGCGTTGAGCGCGAGCGCGACGGTGGCGAGCACCAGGTGGGCCTCGGCCGGTGCCGTGCCCGGGGCGTCGTGCACCAGGTCGAGCGCCGACGTAGCCAGCTCTCCTGCCCGCACGGCGTCCTGCGCACGCAGCTTGACCCTGGCGTGCGCGATGAGGCTCTCGCCGTGCTCCTGCGTGCTGCCCGCGGTGCTCGCGAACGCGCGAGTCGCCGCCTCGGCCCACAGGTCGGCCTCGGCGAGCGGCGACGAGTCGAGACTGGCCCAGTGCATGGCCGCCCGGGCCAACTGGAGCGCCAGCCTGGCGGGCCGGCCTGCCATGATCGCGTCGTCGGCCAGCCGTACGGCCAGCGCGGAGTCCTCGCCACCGGCCGCGGCGACGCTCGCCTGCCAGAGGGTGTGGATCTCAGCGGAACGGTCCACAATGTCAGGCACGCCGCCGGCGTCGAGCACCCGCCGGACATAGTCGAGCTCGGGGGAGTCGCCCTCGCGTCCGGTGCGCGCCTCAACCAGTGCGGCAGCCAGATCGATGGCGATCTCGCCTTGCGTGATCGCCAGCCGCTCCGCCTGCTCCAGCGCGTGCGCGGCCAGGTCTCGAGCCCGCAGACGGTCGCCCGCCCGCTGGTAGCAGCGGCTCAGCGCCACGGCGAGCGGCAGGTCGGCCAGCCGCTCGGGATGCGCCGCCGCCTCCCTGCGCAGTCGCTCGAACGCCTCGACCGCCTGGCCGAGCCGTCCCTGTGCCTCGAGGGCGCGCGCCCTGCCGAAGCGGGCGTGCGCGGTCAGCAGCGCGTTTTCCTCGTCGGATGCCTTCACGATCTCAGTGAAGCGGTCGGCCGCGACGATGGGGTCGCCGTGCTGTAGCTCCAGCTCCGCGTGGCGGAGGCCGAGCTCGGTATCGATGCGCTGCCGAGGCTCGATCCCATGCAGGAGGAACTCGGTGGTGCACCCCAGGCGCTCGGCCAGGAGTCTTGCTACAACCGGAGTCGGTGTCCGCTTGCCCGACTCGATGAGCGAGACATAACTGTCAGATAGGTCGGGTCCGGCCAGTTGGGCCTGAGACATCCGCCTGTTTAGCCGCAGTCCTCGGACGCGGTCACCGATGGTTCCCTGACTCGGCATCTCATCTCTCAAGGCGGGGAAGGGTCAACACTCCGCAATGATTGCATGAAGTCCCGCAATCGGGTATCCCCACGTGAAGAATTCCCCGAGCCAAGGATTAATCGTCGCTGTCGTCCTTGCTGGGGAAAAGCATCTGGCAGACCTCGAGGTACAAGGTCTCCGGATACGGAATGTACTCGACTGTTGACAGTGCCTGATCCTGACCAGCGGATTCGAGGATGAACTCACCGTAGCCGAGCATGCGCCCAAGCAGAGATCGCTGGAAGCTCATGTCGGTGACCTTGCCCAAAGGCATCATCGCGACTTTGCGGGTGATGAGGCCCGTGGTGAGCAACATCCGCTTTGAGGTAACCACAAAGTAGTCAACCGACCACTCCGCGACTTTCCATACAAAACGGATCAACAGCAGCAGCCAGAGCCACCACACGACAACGAGGGCCGTGCTGCTCCCCTCGCCGCCGAAAATCTTGCTGAGCAGCCCGGCGACGATCAGGCCGCCGAAGACCTCGGCGACCGGGCGAAGCAGCACGGCTGGGTGACGCCGTACCATGATGACCTGTTGTTCGTGGGGGAGAAGGTAACGGTTGACCGACGCCGGAGCAGAGTCCCCGTGGGTCACAAGTCTCATGAGAGAACGTTCACGAATTGAGCCAGTGAGTCGGCTCCGTTGATCATGGTGTCGAACGCCCCTCTGACCGCCTCAGCGGCGTCGGTTGGTCGCGCGAACAGGTAGTACGCCACAAAAGCGATACCCCCGTATGTGAAGACCTTTTTGACCTGCACTGTCGCCTCCGTACCACTACCTTCTACACCCGCCGTATACATTACCCACCCCAATGCCGGGGTAAAGGTAACTTTGCGGGTTAGTTTTGATCTTGCTTAGCCACGTTCGCTGGCCACCAGAGCCAGGACGTGAAGGTGCTTGCGCGCGATCCGCTCGACGAGACTCGGATGGGCATAGCCCGTGACCTCCAGCGCGCCGTAGTGCGCCGCCTCGACGCAGCGCGTTACGGTGACCGCGGAGTGGATGCCGGCGAACTCCTCGCGGAGTGCCGTCTCCACGTCCGCGTACGGACTTGACTCCGACTCGGTGTGCTCACTCACGAGAACACCTCGGTAATCGGAAAATCGCTCATCGTGCTCCCCCCACGCGCGTGCGGAAGTTGCCTTCCTCTCACTCCATACCCACGTGACAACAGTATGTAACGAAGCGAGTACGCAACGTGGCAGGTCAGACAACTCCGTAGAGTCGATCTCCCGCGTCGCCCAGCCCTGGAACGATGTAACCGTTCTCGTTCAGCCGCTCGTCGAGGGCGGCGGTCACGACGCGGATCGGCTTGCCGGAGTTGGCGAACACCTTGTCCATGTACGCCAGCCCCTCGGGCGCCGCGAGCAGGCAGATCGCCGTGACGTCGACGGCCCCACGGTCGAACAGGAACCGCACGGCCGCGGCGAGCGTGCCGCCGGTGGCCAGCATGGGGTCGACCACGTAGCACTGGCGCCCGGAAAGGTCGTCGGGCAGCCGGGTGGCGTAGGTCTCGGCCTGCAGTGTCGACTCGTTGCGGATCATGCCGAGGAAGCCGACCTCGGCCGTGGGCAGCAGCCTGGTCATGCCGTCGAGCATGCCGAGACCCGCCCGCAGGATCGGCACGACCAGCGGGGACGGCTTGGCCATCCGTACCCCGTGAGCATCGGCGACCGGGGTCTGCACGGTCACGTCGATGACCCGGACATCACGGGTCGCCTCATACGCCAGCAGGGTCACCAGCTCGTCCGCCAGCCGGCGGAACGTCGGCGAGTCCGTCCGGACATCACGTAGCGTGGTGAGCTTGTGTGCTACGAGAGGATGGTCGACGACGAGGGTTTCCATAAGGGACAACGCTATCTTGTGTGCAACGAACCGGCACGTCGCGTCATCGGTTTTGATCACAATTTGGTCGGAGCGGCACACAGGGGGTGGTCGGGTCTGGAACGATTGGAGGCCGAAGTGGCCACGTCGTGGGGTGGACGATGACAGAAGAAGATGCGCTCGACTTCGCCATCGTGGTCTATCGCGAGGATGAATGCTGGGACGCCGGGCTGCTGCCGGTCGCGCTGACGTCCGATCTGCACGGCCTGATCAAGGCTCTGCGCCAGCAGCCGAGCGAGAGTGGCACGATTGGCCTGGTCGCCGTGGGGGACGAGTTCTTCGTGGCGCTGCGGGTTCTCGGTGATCGCGTCGATGTCTTCCTCTCCGACATCGCCGCGTCCTGGGACTTCCCGCTGGCCGAGCAGGTTCTCGACTACCTCGACGTGCCGATCCCCGACGAGGAGGAACTCGACGAGATCCTCCAGGACGAGGAGACGGTGCTCCCCGCAGGCGATCTGTCGATCTTCGCGGACCTGGGACTCGACGAGATGGAGCTGGGCATACTCTCCGGCGACATCGAACTCCTCCCGGAGGACGTGCTGTCCAGCATCGCCGCGCGGCTCGGTTTCTCCGAGCCGTTCGAGCGGGCCATCGAATCGGTCTTCGGCTGACCCCTGGAGCATGGACATGGCGTCCAACACCTTTTCCGCGGCCTTCGTCAAGATCCCCGGCGGCTGGAGCGGCGCCGAGGTCGATCTCGGCGACGCCGAGATCGTCGACGACTTCGGCGACGCGGTGACCGAGGCCCTCGGCCTGTCCGGTGACGAGCTCGCCCTGCTCTGCGTCGAGGTGGAGGACGAGTGGTTCGCCATCGTCCGCTACCGCGGTGACGAGGAGCCGCGGGTGTTCCTCTCCGACGCGCACGCGATCCTTTCTGACACGCTCGGCGAGCTGTTCGCGGAGTTCGCCGGGGTGGCCCCCGACAAGGAGAGCAACGGGCTGGGCGTCAAGCCGGCCGGCGACTTCGAACTCCTCAGCGACCTGGGCGTGAGCTCGGAGGAGCTGCTGGAGCTGAGCATGGAAGAGGGCGTGCTGCCCGCCGACATCCTCTCCGTGATCGCCGAGCGGCTGTCCTTCGCCGACGAGCTCGACCGGTTGCGGTGAACCACGCCGACGCGATGCGCCTGGCCCTGGCCGAGGCCGTCGCGGCCGGCGCCCGCGGCGAGGTCCCCGTCGGCGCGGTCGTCCTCGGCCCGCTGGGCGAGGTGCTCGCCTCCGCCGGCAACTCCCGCGAGGCTTCCTCCGATCCGACCGCCCACGCGGAGGTCGTGGCCCTGCGGCAGGCCGCCCGGGCGCTCGGACGGTGGCGGCTGGAGGGCTGCACGCTGGTGGTCACGCTGGAGCCGTGCACGATGTGCGCGGGCGCCGCGGTGCTGGCCCGGGTCGATCGCGTCGTGTACGGGGCCGTCGACGAGAAGGGCGGGGCCGTGGGGTCACTGTGGGACGTGGTCCGGGACCGCAGGCTCAACCACCGGCCCGAGGTCGTCATGGGGGTGCTGGGTGAGGAGTGCGCTGCCGTACTAAAGGGGTTCTTCGGCACTCGGCGGATCCGGTAAGCTCGTCGACGGTGGTGTCGCCTAGTGGCCGAGGGCGCACGCCTCGAAAGCGTGTGATGGGGCAACTCATCCGTGGGTTCAAATCCCACCACCACCGCCACATATTTGGGCCTCTGACCTGTTTGATCGGGTCAGAGGCCTTTTGTTATGGCTGGACCTTCGGTGTCCCACCTGATGAGGGCCACCCGGTGTCCGACTTGAGCTCCGGTGCGGGGATCCACCTTGAAGGCCCCGAACAGGGTGGTGGTCTCCAACGACGTGGCGGCGGACCAGAGCGCCTCACGTGCCGTACTGCCGGCTTGGCGGGCGCAATGTGTCGCGATGGCCGCGGCGGCGACGGCTTGCGCGGCCGGATAGTCCGGGAGCGAACCGGCGCGCTCCCGGTACGCGGTCAGGAAGTCGTCCTCGGTCATGGACAGCTCGACGCGGTCGCCTCCGCCGGGGAACCACTGCCCGACGCCGTAGACGCCCACAGGGTCGCCGATGGCCGCGCCGAAGTCGCGGACGCCCGCGGCTACTGCGCAGACGGTCTGCGGAGGCGTCGGTAGTGATCTGGCCGACGTGACCGTTTCCACGTCTTCCTCGAAGGAGCCGGCGCAGAACAGGCTCCACGCCTCCGGCGACGGCAACGTGCGGATGTCGGTCGGCCCGAGGCGGGCGGTGCGGATGTTGAGGGAATGCGCCATGTGCTCGGCTCCGTCGGCCACCTGTCGGCCGAAGCTGCCCTTGCCCTGAAGGATCCGGAGCGGGTGTGGGTCACGCCGGGCGGCGAGGTGCCGGATGAAGGGGTCCGCGTAGCGGCTCGCGGGCGTGAGCACGGAGACCACGTGACCGGGGTGAGCTGTCTCGACGTCGTCGCCTGCTCCGCCGTGGTTCCAGATCAGGCGGTCCATGGCCGCGGCGATGGTGCCCGCTCTTCGCGTGAGCAGCGTGGAGTAGGGGCCGAGCAGGAGGTCGCACTCCGCCGCCAACCTGGGGAGGAGGGTCTCCACCCGCTCGGGGTCGCTGCCGTCGTCCTCGATGAGGAGGTCGACCGCGTCGGCCGTGGATCGCCAGATGTCCAGGGCGAGCCGGGCCTGGCCGCCGAAGCGCGCGTACTCGCCGGACAGCGACAGGCAGGCGCCGAGACGAAGCCGGTTCCCGTATGGCGCTGCCACGCTGTCCCCTCGCTTACTCGTTGTGGGCCCAGCCGCTCCACCGCTCGACGGTGATCACCACCACCGGGCCCTCAGGTCGCCGCTCCGCGTACTGTTCGTAGCGTTCGGCCAGCCGGTCGAGCCAGTGCCGGCGGGTGGTGTCGTCTTCGGCGATCGCCGCGGTGCCATCGGCTCGGGCCCACCACAGGTGCCGCCAGTCGTCGGAGTAGTGGTCGGCCAGGACGCACACGTGGTCGTTGGCGGCGATGTTGCGGAGCCTGCGGAGGTCGGTGGCGCGCTTCGGTTTGTGATCCACGGCGAACACGATCACGTCGTCCTCGACGGCGAAGACGATGGGCACCAGGTGCGGCACCCCTTGTCCGTCCACGGTGGCCAGCGTGGCGCTGCGTGCCGCCAGGAACTTCGATCGGGCCGTGGCCTCGTCCATCGAACCAACTCTCAGACGACGTCGAACTCGTTGCCCTCCGGATCCGTCATGGCCACCGCGTAATGGTCCATCCCGGGCTCCGAGAGCACGCGCACGACGGAGGCGCCCGCGCGGACCAGCCGCTCCACTTCGGCGTCGACGCGGGCTCTGCGGGTCGCCAGCGGAACCTCCTCCCGCTTGCCGCCCACCTTGATGTCGAGGTGAAAGCGGTTTTTCACCACCTTGCCCTCTGGGACCTGCTGGAACCAGATCCGCGGGCCCGCGCCCTCCGGGTCGACGATGCTGTCGGCACAGTCTCCGTCGCCGAGCTCCTCTTCGGGCACGCCGATGCTCTGCCAGTAGTCTCGCCAGGTGTCGAAGTGGCCCGGCGGCTCCTCCAGCTCGTAACCCAAGCCGTCGGCCCAGAAGCGCGCCAGCCGATCAGGGTCGGCGCAGTCGATCACCAGCTGAAAAAAGACCATGGAGGCATCCTGCCCGAGAAGGCTGACATTTCTTTCTCAGCTGGGCATCTCCAGGACCCTGGCGTGCAGGATCGATCTCTGGTGCAGGGCCGCCCGGAGAGCCCGGTGCAACCCGTCCTCCAGATAGAGCTCGCCCTGCCACTGCACCACGTGCGGGAAGAGGTCGCCGTAGAACGTGGAGTCGGCGGCGAGCAGGGAATGCAGGTCCAGCATGGCCTTCGTGGTGATCAACGAGTCGAGCCGGACCTGCCGTGGGGGGATCTGCGCCCATTCTCTGGGGGTCAGACCATGGTCGGGATAAGGGCGTCCGTCACCGACGAGCTTAAAGATCACCCCAACGATTTTAGGAGAGAATCCGATTACTCGTGTTGTTCGGGGCTGTTATAGAAGATCAGATTGCGCGCATTGGGCTGGGTCGCCGGTCTTGTAACCGCGATTCAGCGCGTTGACGCGTTGCTCCGAGCTGCCGTGCGTGAACGACTCCGGGTCGATCCTGCCCTGGGTGCGCTGCTGGATCCGGTCGTCGCCGACCGCCGCCGCCGCGTCGAGCGCCTCGGCGAACTCCGACGTGGTGAACGGCTTGTCGTAGAAGCCGGTGTCGACCGCGTGCTTGGCCCACACCCCCGCGTAGCAGTCGGCCTGCAGTTCCGTCGCCACCGAGTTGCCTTCGGAGAGCGCGCCCAGCAGGTCCTGGACGTGGTGGCCGTACTCGTGGGCGATCACATACGCCTGCGCAAAGGGCCCGCCTTTGGCGCCGAACTGGCTCTGCAACTGGTTGAAGAAGCTCAGGTCGAGGTAGACGCGCTGGTCGCCGGGGCAATAGAAGGGACCGACCGCTGAGCTGGCCGCGCCGCAGGGGGTACGCAGGCTGCCGGAGTAAAGGACCGTCTTCGAGGGGCGATAGTCGGAAATCTGCGTCTTCCAGTAGTCCTGGATGCTGTTGACCACACCCACGACCCGGCACTTCTCCGACTGGTCGGCGTCCTTGCCGGTCCGGCACTGTTGCGACAGATTCGAGGACGGCTGCCGCTGGGCGGGCTGGCTGTTGTCACCGCCGCCTAGGTTGTTCAGGACGAAGACCAGGACGAGCACGATCAGGCTGACGATCCCGCCCCCGCCGATGACCACGCCGCCCGGGAACCCGCCGCCGCCACCACCGCCGCCACTGCCGCCAACGTCCTCCACCTGTGAGGCATCGAGGTTGGCGTCGTCCCTGAAGTCCATCGCTGAGGTCCCTTCTCGGGTGCTGCTCGGATGACAGCTTCCCGAATGGGGCCCTTAGATGCCACCGGTGAGCCCGTCGCGCCGCCTGCCGCACGAAGACCGCGGAGAGAATGTCCGCTAATGTGCCCATATGACGGGCGGAATGCTGGGAATCGCACTGGTGTCGCTGGGTATGGTCCTCACCCCGGGGCCGAACATGATCTACCTGGTGTCACGCTCCATCACCCAGGGCCGCCGGGCCGGCCTGATCTCCCTCATCGGGGTGGCGCTCGGCTTCACCGTCTATCTGACGGCCACTTGCCTGGGCCTGACGGCGATCTTCGCGTACGTGCCGGCCGCCTACACCGTGCTCAAGCTGGCCGGCGCCGCCTACCTGCTCTGGCTGGCCTGGAACGCCGTCAAGCCCGGCGGCACCTCCGCCTTCGAGCCGCGCGAGCTCGAGATCGAGCCGCCGCGCAAGCTCTTCGCCATGGGCCTGCTCACCTGCCTGCTGAACCCGAAGATCGCGATCCTGTACCTCTCGCTGCTGCCGCAGTTCATCGACCCCGCCATGGGACACGTGCTGCTGCAGAGCCTCGCGCTCGGGTCGGTCCAGATCTTCATCGGAACCCTGGTCAACGCCCTGATCGCCGTGTCGGCGGGCACGCTGGCGGCCTTCCTGGCCCGCCGCCCGCTCTGGCTGCGGATCCAGCGCTACTTCATGGGCACCGTGCTCGCCGGCATCGCCGTCCACCTGGTCGCCGATCGCTCCAAGGCCCTCGTACCGGCATAGGCACGACGCCTCTGATCGGGTCGGGGCGAAATTTCGGGAACCGCGCGGCCTCTCGGCGGTAATTACTCGTGTCATGACAGACACCCGAGAGGCACGAGATGCGACACGAGAGCCGGACGGACGCACCGCCCTGGCCCGCGGCCGTGGAGACGGCCGACGATGCCGCGGTGATCGCCCGATCCCGGCATGAGCCCGAACACTTCACCACGTTGTTCACCCGCCACGCCCCGGCGCTCAAGCGCTATGTCATCAGGCGATTGGGCCCGGATCCGGCCGAGGACATCGTCGCGGAGACGTTCGCGCGGGCCTTCCAGCACCGGGAGACGTACGACCTGACCCGCGACGACGCGCGGCCATGGCTGTACGGCATCGCCACGAACCTCATCGGGCGGCACCGGCGTCACGAGATCAGCCAGTATCGGGCTCTGAGCCGCACAGGGGCGGACTCGGTGACCGAATCGTTCACCGACGAGGTCGACCAGCGGGTGGCCGCGGACGGTGCGCGACGCCGTCTGGCCAGCGCTCTGGCCGGGCTTCCTCGGGGGCACCGTGACGCGTTGCTGCTGGTGACGTGGGCGGAGCTCACGTACGAGCAGGCTGCTCACGCGCTGGGCGTTCCGGTGGGGACGGTGCGTTCGCGGGTCAATCGGGCTCGAAGCAAGCTACGGCGGGTGCTCGGTGGCATCGACCCAACCGACGCGGACGAAGGAATGAACCGTTGAACGAGCTCGAACTCCTCAACAGGCTGCGCGACGAGGTCCCGGCGCGGCCCGACGTGCGGGCGGAGGAACGCCGGCTGCTCGCCGAGATCCGGGGCGGCTCCCCGGTACCGCGAAAGCGGCCGGCGCTCCGCCCGCGCTGGGGCCTGGCCCTGGTCGCGTGTGGTGTGGCCGCCGCCGCGGTGGTCGTGAGCCAACTCGGCGGAGCCGAGCGGCCGGTCAAGGTACGGCCGGCCGACCCGGTCGGCCTGCTGGAGAACGCGGCCCTCGTCGCCGCGCGTACCAAGGCCGTCGAGATCCGCTCCGACCAGTGGTTCTACATCAAAGAGTCCCAGCACATGCCTGGTGGTGGTGGCCTCCCTGGCTTCGAGCACTGGAGCCGGATGGACGGGCAGAAGGAGGCCGTACGGACGAGGGGCAAGCTGAGGCTCGGGAACGGAGAGAAGGGGCCGACGAACCCGGGCAAGACCGCACAGGAAGTGGCGGCTCTGCCGACCGATCCCGACCAGCTGCTCGCGCACTTCCGCGGGCTCAAGGAGGAGCGGACTCCCCTGTCCATCTGCCAGCCCAACTGTCCGGAAGGCACGCTCCCGGACGTCAACGCCTTCGGGGCGATCGGGTGGTATCTGAAGTTCGGGCCCGTGATCCCGCCGGAGAAGGCGGCGGCGATGTACCGGGCCCTGGCGAAGATCCCGAACGTCACCGTCCAGGAGAACGTCTCGGACGGTGACGGTCGCCAGGGCATCGGCGTCGTCCTGGATCTGGGCGCGGCAGGCAAAGGCACGTACATCCTCGACCCGGAGGACTATCACTACATGGGGATAAAGGTCGAGCAGGACGGCGAGACCGCCTCCATGTCCGTACTGGGCTCCGGGATCGTCGACCAGCCCGGCCAGACGCCCTGATCAGGTGAGCGCGACGCGGACGGCCGAGGGGTCGACTCCGGACAGGGGGATGGCGAAGACGGCCGTCCGCTCGCGCGCCCCGTACACCACGAAGCGCAGGCCGTCCTCGTCCCACACGTCCTGGACGTCCGAGGTGAGCTGCGCGGACGCCGAGCAGTAGGCGGGGCTGAGGTAGAGCAGGTGCAGCGAGACCTCCAGCGGGATCTCCTCCGGCGAACGTACGGCGAGCGGCCGGCGGAGCTGGACGAGCAGTTGGCGCAGCGGGCGCAGCCAGTAGCGGTCCAGCTCAGCCGACAGGCCGAGCAGGGCGATGATCTCCGCCAGGCCCAGCGTCATGAGCGGGGGATCCAGCGGGTACGGCCGCGCCCAGATCGCCGCGACGCCCGCGACGCACAGGAGCCCCGCGCGGGCGAAGGCGCGCCAGTTCACGGGATGGGAGTGCGCGCCCAGGCAGCCGCAGGACGCGGTGGGCGCGGTCGCGTACGAATAGGTGAGATAGGCGAGGAATCCTGTGGAGAGCACGGCGGCGGCCGCGCCCTCCTCAGGGGAGACCGGAGGCAGCAGCAGTGCGGCCGCCACCGCGAGCTCCACCACGCCGACGAGCCGGAGCGTGGGGACCGCGCGCGCCGAGCCGACCAGCCGGGCCAGTGCGGTCCGCCCGGCTTCCGCCCGCATTCGACGGCTGAACAGTTTCATCAGGGCCGCCCAGACGAGGAAGAGGGCGATCACGTACGGCTGAAGCGCGGCGATCCCGTGCATCTGTCGCTCCTAGTGAGGGGAGAAGACGGTGGCGATGTCGACCTCGTTCGTGTCCGGCCGCCACGCGCCCAGGATCTGTACGTGCTGGCTCACCCGCAGCATCGAGAGGTCCGAGGACGCCGGTGACTCGGAATGGATGGCGACCGACTTGCCGGGTACGACGTGGCAGAGGACCTCTTGGCCGTTGTGGTCGAGGTGGAGCTTGTCGCTGGTGATGTTCTTGATGTGGCCTTTGATGTTGACGATGTTGAGCCACACCGCCTCGGCGGCGAGCACTCCGTCGGGCATCCGCACGCCCCGGGCGTACAGGCCGTCACCCGGCTTGGCCTGGTCGAAGGGGACCGGCCCCAGCTTCCAGAGGCTCGTGCCGTCCACGACCCTGATGTTGTGGAACACCATGTTCGAGCCCAGGACGAGGAGCGTGTTGTCCTTGATGGAGCGGATCCGGCCCTCGGCGAAGTTGGGGTCGGGGGCGCCGGGCTCGACCTCCTGCACCTTGGCCGAGGCGAACGCCGCCTCAGGGCCGAGCGAACCCAGCGCGGTCGCGGCGACCACGCTGGCACCGCCACCGAGCAGGGCGGACTTGAGCATTTGCCGTCTGCTGGTCATCGTCAGCTCCCTAGGGCGTCGAGATCTCGCACGGTCGCAGGCCGGTGGAGAGGCTGGCGATCTTGCTGTAGGCGGCCGGGGTGAGGTCGATGATGCGGTCGCCGGCGCAGGTCGCGCCGCAACAGCTCTTCTCACCGCAGAACAGGTCCGTCTGCGGACCGCAGTCGGCGATGGCGGTGACGACGCTGGAACCGCTGCACAGTCCCGTGATCTTGTGCTGGAACCCGCAGGTCCGCCGGGAGAGGTTGAAGCCGCAGGTGTCGGGGTGGGTGATCGCCCAGCAGGCGTCGGAGGTGTTGGGCCAGGCGTGCTGGAGGCTTCCCGAGTTGCAGGTGCCACAGGCTCCCTTGCCGGTGGTGCTGCATGGTCCCCAGGCTGTGCCGCAGCAGAACCAGGAGACCTCTCCTCGGACGGCGGCGAGTAAGTCGATGGGTGGGGGGTCAGTGGGCTGGCTGCGCGCCATGCGCGTCCTCCTTGGGGTTGGCTCCGGACGGTCCCCCGATGAGGTCGTGAAACTTTCCAACTTGATCCATCAAAACATGTAAGAATTTTTCGTCAATGCCCAAATGCCTCCACCGGTACGGCGGGCAGGCATCGGCGAGCAGCCGAGGCGGGCTGTTTGCCCCTGCTACCGCCTCAGTCGCTCCAGGGCGAACGAGCGGATCTCTTCGGTCTCCGTGTCGGCGGCGCGCTCCAGAAGCGTCGAGTCCTCGCCGCCCCTTCCGGACAGGCGGGCCGCCGCCGCTGCCGCGAACAGGCGCGTGGTCAGGTCGTCGGCTTCGAGCCGCTCGATGATCTCGCGGGGGGCCGCCTGCTCGGATTCCTGGCTGATCAGCCATTCCGTCAGAGTTCTGATGTGGCCCGGCGGTAGATGTGGCACTCCTGCCGCCAGTTGATCGACCGTCGCGACGGCCAGGAAACGGAGTACTTTCCAGCGCACGGCAGGTTCAGGGTCCTGGCTCAGGTTCAGGGTTCGCGCGATCACCGGTCCGTCGGTGGCGTTCGTCACCACGACCTCGACGGCGAAGAATCTTACATAGAGGAGTGGGTGGCCGAGGAGTGCCGGAATTTCCGTCATCATGGGGGCGGCGCGCTCGCCCAGCTCCGAGAGCAGCCAGGCTCCCGTCCTCACGGACGCGTTGTCGTCGCTGTGTAGGAGTCTGCCGAGGTTCTCGACGGGATAGCCCGCGTACAGCTCGTCCAGCAGGTCATTGGCCGCGGGGCCGACGACGGCGTCGTTGCCGGGGTGCGTACGAATGCGTTCTATCAGGTCGTCCCCTGGCTGCCTGTCCATGGATCTCTCACCAATCATTCAGATCGTCTTTGAGCTTTTCCAGGGCTTCCCGTTCTCGGCGCATTCTTTCCTGGTGACCGGCGTCGGAGAAGCCGAGCCAGGCTTCTTCTTCCTCTCTTGCCTTGACGCTGTCCTCCAGGTCTTTTTCACCCTCCGCTTCTCGCTTTCCGTCATCCCGGCTGTGCTGTCGGGCACGTTGCCGTGAAATTTGCCGGTGCTGTCCTTCTTGCCCCAACTTATATTCGTGCGTAAGGCGGTCCGTTCTCGTACGGGCTCAACCGGCCGCCCGGCCCGGCCAGCGCGGGGCTGCCGAGGCCGCCTCGTGGGCTGACCGCCCTTCCGCCGAGTTCCTCGATGCAGCCCGCCGCCGTTGCGCTGCCAGTTCTCCGCCAGCGCCGTCGCTGATCGTCCTTCGTAGCCGTCGGTCGCCCGCCCCATGGTGGAGTCGGCGTTCTCGGACAGTGTGGTCAGGTTCGGGACGGTGTCGCCCACGGCTCTCGCGTCCGTCACCACCTTGTCGGGATCGACGTCGAGGACGTTGACGCCGATCAACTGGGCCAGTTCCTCGATGAGGGGCGGCGTGACCTATGCCGTGATCCCTGTCGCCGGGATGACGCTCGCGGCGTCGGCGTTTCTCATCGTGGCGGCCGTGTCCCCCAAGCCGCTTCCCGTGGTGTCGAGCACGGCGCCATGGGCGGACAGCGTGCGCACCCCGGCCTGGACGCATTCCGCGAACGCGCAGTGACTGTCAGCCTGGCGGACATTTCGAGGAACTTGTAAATGCTCGCTCCCGCCAGGCCACGGCTGGAAGGCTTTCCGCACCAGACGTGATTGTGGGGGCCGCGTGCGACCGTCGTCCATGCAGGAAGACCGTGAATACCTGGACCACCTGCTGCCGCGGGCGGAGGACGCTATCCGCGGTCTACGTGACGCTCATGCCCGGCTCGGGCGGATCACCGGTGCGGGTGAGGGGGCCGAAGGGCTGGTCCGTGCGGTGGCCGATGGCAGGAAGAGTACGGGACCTCGTTCTCGCGCCGCGTAGCAAGCGACTGGACGCCGAGGCTCTCGCCCGGGAAGTCGGCGAGGCGATCCTGAGCGCTCAGCGGGACGCCGAACGCCAGGCCCAGGCGATCATGGACGAGGTCGACGCGAAGCTCGCGGCACTGCCCAAGGCGCTCGACGCGGAGTTCGTGCAGGAACGGATCGAGCAGGTGTCCCGGGAGATCGACGCCGCGATCGACGTCGCGATGTGAAATCCGGCGGGGGCGCCGGTGCGCCACCCCGCCGGATGCCTTCGCTCAGCCGCAGACGGACGAGGTCCAGACGCTGTAGCGGGTGACGATGCCCCAGGTCGAGACCTCACCGTCGCAGAATTCTGTCTTGGCTCCAACCACGTTGTTGTGAGTGGCGTCGGAGTAGTACGCGGTGTTGCACATGTAGCCTGCCGGGCACCTGAAACCCTGCGTGCCGGCTTGCGCGGTGGCCGGTACGACAGCGAGCGCGGCGGCGGCCAGGACTGTGGCGGCCAGTGCGCGACGGATCATGAACGGTCCTTTCTGAGCACGAAGACGACGTGGAGCTTCAGCAGATCGGTGGGGAAGAACTGCCCGGGTTCCGCTCAGCAGGGGCTCCAGTAGAGGTCCACATAGATGCTGCGCGTGCCCCAGACGTACAACGTGCCGTCGCAGGCTTCGTCCCTCAGGCCGATCTCGGTGGTGTGGGCGGAGTCGGAGTAGTACGTGGTGATGCAGTGGTAGTTGATCGGGCAGGCTTGGGCCTGCGCGGGGGCGGTGGGGAGGGCGACGAGGGCAGTGGCGGCCACGGCTGTGGCGACCAGTGCGCGACGGATCATGACTCGTCCTTCCTGAGCACGAAACGGTGTGGGACTCCCCTCCTGGCAGGAGGCGACCCAACCCATGATCAAAATGATCTGTCCCGTCCGCATGAAACGCAATACTTACTAACATGTATGACGATCTGTAGAAAGACTGGTGCATTCGCGGAACGCGTTATGGCGTGTTGTTATTATCGGATCATTGATGATGCGTATCGGCGTGCTCGCCTGGCGTTATGTCCGCTGTTCGGGCCAGCCGTACCTGCGCTGTCCCGATAATTCGGACGCACCTCAAGCCGGTTTTTGATCTACGGATCGGGTAAGGTCGCCAGCCGGTCATCGCGTGCAGAAAATTTTCCGGAGATATACGGCAGGGATACAGGGGTTGCATAGATATTCATGCCGAAATTCGCGGCGGAATGCGGGGCGGAAATCTCGCTCGTTGAGCTGTGCGCGGCCGGACCAAGGCTCGGCACCTGTGTCAGGCTCTGGCCCGCGGCCGGGGTCGCGCGGATCAGGCGGGGAGGTCTGGCGGCCCTGCGCGAGGCTCGGCGTGCCCAGACGGGCGTCAATTGAGGTCCGAACGCCAGAAGGGGTGTGCCGTGATCACGGCACACCCCTTCTGGACTGGCGGAGGATAGGAGATTTGAACTCCTGAAGGGTTGCCCCTTACACGCTTTCCAAGCGTGCGCCCTCGGCCACTAGGCGAATCCTCCGCCAAGTAGCTTACCGGACTCCGGTACGTGCCGAGACCACGATTTACGTGTGGCGAGGCCTCGGTTCAGCTGCAGCGAGCACTGCCGGATGTGGCTAGACTGTCCAAGGACCCCTCGCGCGGCGTCATCCTGTGAACCTCCCCAGGGCCGGAAGGCAGCAAGGATAAGCGGGCTCTGGCGGGTGTGCGGGGGGTCTCTTCGTTGGGAGCCCCCTCGCAGGCGGGATGGTCGCATGAGCCTTGCGCTTTATCGCAGGTACCGACCTGGGACCTTCGCTGAGGTCAAGGGTCAGGAGCACGTCACAGATCCGCTCCGGCAGGCACTGCGTACGGGCCGTATCAACCACGCATACCTCTTCAGCGGGCCGCGCGGCTGCGGCAAGACCTCCAGCGCCCGCATCCTGGCGCGTTCGCTCAACTGCGAGAAGGGGCCCACCCCTGATCCGTGCGGTGTCTGCGAGTCGTGTGTCGCGCTCGCCCCCACCGGGCCGGGCCACCTCGACGTCATCGAGATCGACGCCGCCTCCCACGGTGGTGTGGACGACGCGCGTGACCTGCGCGAACGAGCCTTCTTCGCGCCCGTCTCCGCGCGCTACAAGATCTACATCATCGACGAGGCGCACATGGTGACCCGAGAGGGTTTCAACGCGCTGCTCAAGCTCGTCGAGGAGCCTCCGCCGCACCTGAAGTTCATTTTCGCGACTACCGAGCCGGAAAAGGTCATCGGCACCATCAAGTCGCGTACCCACCACTATCCATTCCGGCTGATGCCGCCCGCGACGCTGCGTGCGCTGCTCGAAGAGATTCTCCTCGCGGAGGACGTGCCGTTCGAGCCGACCGCCCTGCCGCTCGTCGTACGCGCCGGCGCCGGATCCGCGCGTGACTCGCTGTCCATCCTCGATCAGCTGCTCGCGGGGGCCGAGGAAGACGGCATCACCTACGCCAAGGCCGTCTCGCTGCTCGGCTACACCGACGGTGACCTGCTCGACGAGGTCGTCGGCGCGTTCGCCACCCGTGACGGGGCGCAGGTCTTCCACACCGTCAACCGGGTGATCGAGGGTGGCCACGATCCCCGGCGGTTCGCCGCCGACCTGCTCGAACGCTTCCGCGACCTGGTGATCCTGGCGAACGTCCCCGAGGCGGTCACGAGCGGCCTGCTCGACCGCCCGGCCGACGAGCTGGATCGCCTCGTCCAGCAGGCGGCCTCGATGGGGCCGGCCGAGCTCACGCGGGCCGCCGAGATCTTCAACACCGGCCTCACCGAGATGCGCGGCGCGACCTCGCCGCGGCTCCTGCTCGAGTTGATGTGCGCTCGCGTCCTGCTGCCCGGTGCTTCGCAGGGCGAGGACGCCCTGCTCGCCCGCCTCGAACGCCTCGAACGTGGCGGCGCCGTCGCCCAGATGGCCGCCCGGGCCGCGGGCACGGTCCGCACGGCGGCGGACTCCGGTCCGCCGTCCATGCCGCAACCGGGGGCTGCGTCCGCGCAGGGTGGCGCTTCTCACGTGGCCGGGGGCTCCTACGCGGCCGGCGCCGCGCAGGTTGGTGGTGCCGGGCATCCTGGTAGTGGCGGTCCGCAGGCGGGCAACGCCGCGTACGCCGGTGATGCCGCACACGCGGGGAGTGCCGCGTACGCCGGCGGTGCCTCGCAGGCGGGGAGTGTTGCGCCTGCCGGTGGGCCGCAGGCTGGGGCAGGCGTGCAGGCCGACGGTCCGGGAGCGGGTGGTTCGGCCGGGAGTGCTTCCACGAGCGCGGGTTCCCAGGCGGGCAGTGCCGACGACTGGCCGGAGCCGGCACGTCCCGGTCGGCCCGCGCAGTCAGCCGACGGGGCTCAGGGTGCGGCGTCGCATGGCGTTGGGTCGCAGGCGCCGTCGTCGCAAGCCGTCGCGTCTCAGGGGCAGCCGGCTCCAGGGCAATCGTCCTACGGTCAGGGGTCCCAGGCTCAAGGCTCGTCGGCTCAGAGCGGCGGGGCCGCGGCGGGTGGTGCTGGGGCGGTTCAGCAGCAGTGGCCCGCCGTGCTGGCCGCGCTCAAGCAGCGCAGCATCGTCGTCTGGGCCAACGTGAGCACCAACGCCCAGGTGGTCGGCATCGAGGGCAACCTGGTCACGCTCGGCTTCGGCCAGGTCGGCGCGATGAAGAACTTCACCGGTGGCGGCAAGGACGCCGTGGTGGCCAGCGCGCTGGGCGACGTGTTCGGCGGCACCTGGCGGGTCGAGGCGGTCGTGGGCGGTTCCCCGGTCCCTCAGGGCTTCGGCGGCCCGCGGCCGGGCTCTCCCTCAGGTCCTCAGCCGGGCTCGCACTCAGGTCCCCAGTCCGGTCCCCAGTCCGGTCCCCAGTCCGGTCCCCAGTCCGGTCCCCAGTCCGGCCCCCAGCCGGGTTCTCACTCGGGTCCTCAGCCGGGCTCACACCCAGGCCAGCAGGATTCGTCGGGCGCTTCCCGGTACAACCAGCCAGGCTCCGGTGCGGCCCCGCAGACCACCGCCCAGGGTGGGCAGCCTTCGTCGGGGCACGGCCGTACTCGTTCGCATGGCTCGTCGGACGACGATTCCGGCTCCCAGGAGGCGAGCCAACCCCCCGGACCCGCCGACCAGGCGGCCCAGGGCGGTGGCCGCCAGACGACGGACGAGTCCTGGCCGGACGCCCCTGACGACCCGAGCCCCGGCTCTCCGCCCACCCCGGACCCCACTCAAGCGACTTCCGGGGCCCGCCCTCAGGGACGCGCCGGCTCGGGCGCTCCCGGAGGAACCCCTCCGGCCGGGGGTGGCTCGCCCGGGGCCGGTCTGGCTGCCGCACGGTCGGCCGCGATGGCAGCCGCCCAAGCGGGACCCAGAGCCCCCGCGCCCCGTCAGGGAGGCTCCGCTGCCTGGCCGGACGCGGTCCCGGAACGCCGGAAAGGCCCGGAGGCCGACGAGGTCGACCCGCTGAACGACGCCGACGCGGACGTGAACGAGCTGTCCGGCATGGCACTCCTCCAGAGCCAGCTCGGCGCCCAGGTGATCGGCGAAATCTGACCACACCTGATAGGCGGCACCGATTCAAGGGGCGCCTTCCGCGCTGGCCGGGCGAAGAGCTGACGGGCGAACGTCTTCCCATGCTGGGCTGTGCGAGGGCCTGAGGGCAGGAGCGTCCCCGCGCCGCGCCGGGCCGGGTGAAGAGCTGGTGGGCGAGGGTCTTCCCGCGCGGGGCCGTACGAGGAGCTGACGGCAGGAGCGTCCCTGGCCGTGCGAGAAGCTGACAAGGGAGCGTCCCGTACTTGGTCGTGCGAGGAGTCGATCTGGGAGGCGGGTGGGCAGGGTCAGGCGCGGAGGCGGGCGCGGGCGGCGGCGGCGCGGTGGTCGGTGGCGGGGAGGGCGGTGGCGAGGCGTTGCAGGACTTCGAAGTCTTCTCGGCCTTCGGACGTCTGCGCGTACGCCCACAGGTCGTCGGGTGAGCCGCGCAGTAGCAGGCAGGTACGTACCTGGACCTCGAGTTCGTCACGTTCGCGGCGGATCTCGGGGGATTCTGAGCGGGGCAGCAGGGGGCCGGTGTAGGCGCGTGACAGTGACGTGGGGTCCGAGCTGGCCAGGAGGTGTCTGAGCTCCAGGAAGTCGGCTTCGATGGGCGCGGTCAGGCGGTACGGGCGGGCGCCGATCGTGTCGCCGAGTTCGGCGCGGAGGCGGTGGATCTCGACTCGGATCGTCCCCGGGTTGCCGTCGTCGCCGTAGAGGTGGAAAGAGAGTTGTTCGGCGGTGAGGCCGCTGGGGTGGAGTGCCAGGAGGGCGAGGATCTCCGTGTGCCGGAGGGAGAGGGGCAGGTGGCGCTCGCCCACCAGGGCCGTCGGTGAGTCTTCGCCGAGGAAGCCGTGGAGACGGAGGCGGGTGGGGGCGGGGGTGGATGGCGGGGGCGCGGTGCGCAGGAGGTAGCCGTCGGAGAAGGGTTCAAGGAGGACGAACCGGCCGTCTCGGAGGATCATGCGCTCGCCGGGGGCGGGTAGCGGGACTCGTTCGCCGAGTGTGCCCAGGGGGTCTCCGGAGATGACGCGGCCCGTCGGTGAGAGCAGGATGCCGGGGCGGCCGCCCAGCGCCTCGTAGCGGCGGCGCAGGCGCTCGTCGCGTTCGTGCATGCGCAGGGCGAGTTGGGTCTCGGCGAGCTTGGCGGTGGCGCAGACCAGCGCGACCGCGGCCGGGTGGGGAGAGCGCGCCGGATCGGTGATGTCGACGCAGCCGAGTACCTGGTCGGTGTCGGGGTCGATGATCGGGGCGGCGCTGCATGACTGGACGTGCAGCATGCGCATGAGTTGTTCGTCCGGGTAGACCCGCACCGGTGGGCGGGTGGCCGGTGCGGTGGCCATACTCCCGGTGCTCCCAGTGGTGCCGGTGGTGCCGGTCTGGTCGGGGGCGTGGGTCGCGTCTGGCTTGCCGTCACGTCCCAGGACCCTGCCGTTGGTGTCGGTCACGACCACGATATGGGCGGATTCATCGGCTATGTGGGCGAGTAAGGGGAGCAGGGGCTGCAACGGGTGTGACTCGGGTGTTTCGTGGTTGTCGGAGATCTCGCGAGGGGGGGCGCTCCCCGCGTCCGGGGACCGCTGCCAGGAGGCAGGGGGTAGTTCGCGCGCTTCCTCGGGCGCGGCCTTCCGCGTAACCGCTGCTTCGTGCGTCCCGCGAGACCGGCGGGAGTACGCGTCTGGATGGGTGCGACGCATCAGACACTCCAAGTAGTCAATCACTTACGGTGAGCATCCGCTTCGAGGTTGGCGGGCGCAACCGGTTCGGTGGGATTGCAAAGGGGGATTGCAAAGGGTGATTGAATCAACGCAACGTGTGTGCAACGTTGTCGCGGCTAGCGTGCGGCAACGCGTCGGCGTGGTGCGGCCGCTCCGGCCGGCGTGTTGGCCGGGTCTCGGACACTGGAGGGGGGCCGGGATCCGGCCAAGGCGAAACACGGGCATCCCTCCAGTACATGACGAGGCCCAAACACCGTAGGCTCGTGGCAGTCAAGAACGCGGAGCCACGAGGAGCGCACGACGGTGAACCCAGGGGATGTCAACCTGCAGCAGCTGCTGGAGCAGGCACAGCTCATGCAGCAGCAGCTTGTGAGCGCCCAGCAGGAGCTCAACGACGCGCAGATCGAGGGCTCGGCCGGCGGCGGCATGGTCACGGCCGTTGTCAACGGCTCGGGAGAGCTGCTCGAACTGAAGATCGACCCAAGCGTGATCGACGCCGATGACCCGCAGGACACGGCCGACACGATCGCCGATCTGGTGATCGCCGCGGTCCGTGACGCGGTGCGCGCGGCGGCCGACCTGCAGCAGGAGAAACTGGGCCCGCTGGCCCAGGGACTCGGCGGCGGCGGTCTCGGACAGTTGCCAGGGTTCTAGGCCATGTACGAGGGGGTCGTCCAGAACCTGATCGACGAGCTCGGCATGCTGCCCGGCGTCGGTCCCAAGAGCGCGCAGCGGATCGCGTTCCACCTGCTGGCGGCCGACCCGGCCGATGTGAAGCGGCTGGCCCACGCGCTGCTTGAGGTCAAGGAGAAGGTCAGGTTCTGCCGGGTGTGCGGCAACGTGGCCGCCGAGGAGGAGTGCCGCATCTGCCGCGACTCGCGCCGGGACACTCATGTGATCTGCGTGGTCGAGGAGTCGAAGGACGTCGTCGCGATCGAGAAGACGCGCGAGTTCCGCGGGACCTATCACGTGCTCGGCGGCGCGATCAGCCCGATCGACGGCATCGGCCCCGACGATCTGCGCATCCGTGAGCTCATGACGCGCCTGGCCGACGGCCGGGTCACGGAGCTCATCCTCGCCACGGACCCCAATCTCGAGGGGGAGGCGACGGCTACCTACCTTGCCCGTCTGGTCAAGCCGATGGGTCTGAAAGTGACACGACTGGCCAGCGGTCTGCCTGTGGGCGGTGACCTCGAGTACGCCGACGAGGTGACCTTGGGCCGCGCATTCGAAGGACGGAGGCTGCTGGATGTCTGACCAGTGGAGCGCGCTGGCGGAGGAGATAGCCGGCCACGCGCAGAACTATGTGGATGGCCTGACCAGGGTCGCCAGCGGCGAGGGCGGTGACGCCATCTGGTCGCTGTTGCTGGTCGAAGTGGCGCAGGTGAGCCTGGCGGGCGCCAAGCTCGGCGCCAACGAGGATGTGATCCTCTCGGGCAACTACGAACCGCCGCTGAGCGCGGATCCCGACATCGACGGCGTGCGTACCGCGTTGTCGGAGTTGCTGGAGGCGGTCGACGACTATGCCGAGGTGTTCGACCCTTACAAGGATACGGGTGTCACGCCGTACCGGCTCTCCGATGACCTGACGGCGGTCGCGGCCGACCTCATTCACGGTCTGCGCCACTTCCAGGCGGGGCGGCCGCATGAGGCGTTGTGGTGGTGGCAATACTCCTACTTCAACACTTGGGGCAACCACGCGGGCGCGGCCATGCGCGCACTTCAGGCGCTGGCGGCCCACTCGCGGCTCGACGTGGCGGAGGAAACCACGACGGTGTGATCATCCACATAGTGGTATGAACCATTCGGCCCATGAGAGGCCCCCAGTAGACTGGCAGCTCACAGTCCGAACCGGGAGACTCTCGTGGCGCTCGTTGTGCAAAAGTACGGTGGTTCATCCGTCGCCGACGCGTCCTGCATCAAGCGGGTCGCGCAGCGGATCGTGGCGACGAAAAAAGCCGGCAACGACGTTGTTGTGATCGTTTCCGCGATGGGCGACACGACGGACGAACTGCTCGACCTGGCGGAGCAGGTGTCGCCGCTGCCTCCGGGCCGCGAGCTCGACATGCTGCTGACCTCCGGCGAGCGCATCTCGATGGCTCTGCTGGCGATGGCGATCGCCAACCTGGGGCACGAGGCCCGCTCGTTCACCGGCTCGCAGGCGGGTGTGATCACCGACTCCACGCACGGCAAGGCGCGCATCATCGACGTGACGCCGAGCCGCATCCGTGAGGCGCTGGACCGGGGGCACATCGCGATCGTGGCCGGGTTCCAGGGCGTCTCGCAGGACACCAAGGACATCACCACACTGGGCCGCGGCGGGTCCGACACGACCGCCGTGGCGCTGGCCGCCGCGCTGGCCGCGGATGTCTGCGAGATCTACACCGACGTCGACGGCATCTTCACCGCCGACCCCCGCATCGTGCGCGCGGCACAGCAGATCCCCAAGATCTCCTATGACGAGATGATGGAGATGGCCGCCTGCGGTGCGAAGATCCTGCATCTGCGCTGCGTCGAGTACGCTCGGCGCTTCCATGTGCCGATCCACGTACGCAGTTCGTTCAGCACCAAAGAAGGCACCTGGGTCGTTTCCGATCCTTACACCGAAGGAACCGAGATGGAGCAGCCGATCATCTCCGGCGTCGCGCACGACCGGAGCGAGGCCAAGATCACCGTTGTCGGGGTGCCCGACAAGGTCGGCGAGGCTGCCGCGATCTTCAAAACTCTGGCGGACGCCGGGATCAACATTGACATGATCGTGCAGAACGTCTCGGCCGCGGCCACGGGTCGCACCGACATCTCCTTCACGCTGCCCACGACCGACAGCTCGACGGCGCTGACGGCGTTGAAGAGGATCCAGGGCGACATCGCCTACGAGTCGCTGCTCTTCGACGACCAGATCGGGAAGGTGTCGCTGATCGGGGCGGGCATGCGCTCGCACCCGGGCGTCACGGCGACGTTCTTCGCGGCCCTCGCCGACGCGGGGGTCAACATCGAGATGATCTCCACCTCGGAGATCCGCATCTCGGTGATCGTCGAGCAGGACGGTGTCGACACGGCCGTGGCGGCCGCCCACCGAGCCTTCGATCTCGACGCGGACCAGGTCTCAGCAGTGGTGTACGGAGGTTCAGGACGATGAGCAGGCCCAATCTGGCGTTGATCGGCGCGACCGGGGCCGTCGGCACCGTCATGCGCGACCTGGTCACCAACCGCGCCGACATCTGGGGCGAAGTACGCCTCGTCGCCTCTCCGCGCTCGGCGGGCAAGCTGCTCAAGGTGCGCGGCGAGGATGTCGTCGTGCAGGCGCTGGCGCCTGAGGTGTTCGACGGCATCGACATCGCCATCTTCGACGTGCCCGACGAGGTGTCGGCCGTGTGGGTGCCGATCGCGGCCGAGCGTGGCGCCATCGCGATCGACAAGTCGGGCACGTTCCGGATGGAGCCCGACGTCCCGCTGGTCGTGCCGGAGGTCAACCCGCTCGACGCCCGCCTGCGGCCGCGCAACATCATCTCGACGCCCAACTGCACCACGCTGTCGATGATGGCGGCCATGGGCGCGCTGCACGCCGAATACACGCTCACGGAGCTCGTCGTCGCCTCCTACCAGGCCGTCTCCGGCGCGGGCGTGGCGGGTTCGGCGCGGCTGTACGACGAGGTCGAGGCGCTCGCCGGTGACCGGTCGATCGGCCAGGTCGCGGGTGACGTGCGCAAGGTGCTGGCCAACAGGCTGCCCGAGGAGTCGCCGTTCCCTGCGCCGATCGCGTTCAACGTGGTGCCGTGGGCGGGCTCGTACAAGGAGGGTGGCTGGGCGTCCGAGGAGCTCAAGCTGCGCAACGAGTCGCGCAAGATCCTCGGCATCCCCGACCTGAAGGTCTCGGCGACCTGCGTCCGGGTGCCGGTGATCACCACGCATTCGCTGGCGGTGCACGCGCGGTTCGAGCGTGAGATCACGGTGGCGGACGCGCACCGGGTGCTGGAGGCGGCGCCGACGGTGGTGCTGATGGACGACCCGGCCAACGGGGTGTACCCGACGCCGGTGGATGTCGTGGGCACCGACCCGACGTACGTCGGGCGGGTCCGGCAGGCGGTGGACTTCCCGAACACGCTGGATCTGTTCGTCTGCGGCGACAACCTGCGCAAGGGGGCGGCCCTGAACGCCGCCGAGATCGCCGAGCTGGTGGCTTCCGAGCTGTAGCCGAGCTGTAGCTGTCCAGAGCTCTGTATGCGGCGCGTCGCACGTTCCCGTGCGACGCGTCGCTGCTTTTCCCGCTACGGGCGGGTTTGTGCGGGCTCTGTTCTTGAGAACCAGTCTTTTTTACGGCAGGCACGGTGGGCCGCCATCCGCCGACGTGGGCGGACGTCTGTCCAGGGAGACGCTTACCAGGTGGGCGGACGCGCCGCCGTTACGCCGCGGACGCCGGCCGGTGTCGTGGCCGGTTCGTTGGCCACCTGGTAAGCGGCTGAGGCCGTCGGCCCTGTCACCGGAACAGGATGTCCCAGTGGTCTATCTCGTCGGCGAAGACCGTGCCCGAGGGCGAGCGGTAGAGGGCGGCGCCGTCGCCGCGGGTGCCAGATTTTTCGTTCTTTTTGGTGATGTATCGGTCGATGCATGAGTTGTGCGTGATGTCGAGCTTGTAGCCCTTGCTGTGGCTGTAGCGGCCCGGGGCGTGGCCCGTTTCCGTACCGCCGGTGACCATGATGGGGCAGCCGCTCTGGCGCTTGAGCTCGATCATCCGTGTGATGGTCGAGGTGCGGACCTCTTCCAGGGAGGTGCAGTGGAACAGGTTCCGGTTCGTGCAGTGGCCCGAGGACTTCGTCCGCAGGCCCTCGTCCCGGAGCCAGTCGGCGGCGAGCGCGTGAGACAGGTGCACGGTCGCGGCCCTCGGCTTGACGCGGGTGAGGTCCACCCCGGCGGTCTTCTGGGCGGTCCGCAGAGGCTTGCCGACGGTGCCGAGCTTCCGCGTGGTGGCCGTGACCGGCTTTCGCTGGGTGGCCGTGTCGGTCTTTCGAGGGGTAGTCGTATCGGTCTTTCGCGTGGTTTTTCCGGGTTTTCGCATGGTTTCTGGGTCGAGTTTTAGCCTGGCGGCGATGCCGGCGTAGCGCACGGAGGGCTTCGCCGCGGCTGTGAGCGGCTCGGCCGGTGCGTCGGGTCGCTGGGCGACGAGTGCGAGGCTCTGTGACTCCGTCGGCGGGTTCGTCATGTCCCGGTGGCGAACGGCCGCCTCCGGGCCGCGTACGAGCGTCTCCGGCGTGCTCACAGCCGTCTCCGGTGCATTCACGACCGTCTCCGGCGCGTTCACGGCCGTCTTCGGGCCGTCCTTGTCCGTGACGGGGCCGAACGCGATCGGCACCGGGTCGCTCACGGTCGGCTCCGACTCGCGGCCGGCCGTCGCCCGGCCGACCGTCGCCCGGCCGGGCGCGGACCTGTCAGGGTCGCGTCCGATGGGCTTCTGGCCGTGGGCGGAGAGGCCCCCGTCGTTCCGGGCGGGATTCGGGCCGAAATCGGCCGGATCCCCCGAAGGGTGCCAGCGGCGCGCCTCGATCGTCCCCCCGATGTGGTAGGACCGAGTGATCGGTGATGGTGTCTGCCGCTGCCCCCGGTCGGGAGCTTGCGATGCGGCGGAAGCGGCCGACGCCAGCGCGATTATGGAGATCTCAATGTTGAGGAATACGACCGCTAGTAGCCGTACTGTTCCACGTATCCACATGTCGATGCCTTTTCGCGGAATAGCCCTTCCGCCAGAAACATCAATCCCATGGTTCGCACGAGCTAACCCCTGTCGCACCGGCATTTTTGCCGTGAGGTGGGGATCACCGTGATCCTTCCTGACCTAACGCACTACTACCACGTAAAGTGACGAACGTGTCCGAAGCCCGAAACCGAGGATCGGAGAGCACCCGGGAAGTCATCGTCGAGACGGCTTTGCGGCTGTTCCGGGAGCGCGGCTTCGATGCGACGACGATGCGGGCCATCGCGGCCGAGGCCGGTGTATCCGTCGGTAACGCCTACTACTACTTCGAGAGCAAGGAGGCGTTGATACAGGCGTACTACGACCGCGCCCAGGCCGAGCACGAGGCGGCCTGCCGTGACCTGCTGGCCACGGAGTCGTCGTTCGCCGCCAGGCTGAGTGGGGTGTTGCGGGAGTGGGTGCGGGTCTCGGAGCCGTATCACGAGTTCGCGGTGAAGTTCTTCAAGCACGCCGCCGAGCCCACGAACCCGCTGAGCCCGTTCAGCGCCCAGTCCTCGCCGGCCCGTGAGGCGGGGATCGCGATCTACCGGCAGGTGGTCGAGGGGGCGCGTGACCGCATGAACTCCGAGCTGCGCGAAGAGCTGCCGGAGCTGCTGTGGCTGCTGTCGATGGGCATGGTGCTGTTCTGGGTGCACGACACCTCTCCCGGCTGTGTCCGTACCCATCGCCTGATCGACGTGACGGTGCCGCTGGTGGACCGGCTCGTCGGCCTGTCGCACCTGCCGGGGCTGCGGGGGATCACGAAGGACTTCATCGCGGCGGTCCACGAGCTGCGCGCCTGACGGGGGCGCAGTCCGGAACGGCAGGGCAGAGACGACATACCGCCCGGTTGGTATGGTCGCCCTGTTGAAGCCTGAACCGCCCGGCAAGCTGGAGGCCGCGATGACTCAGAACTGGGGCATGACGATCCCGTTCAACGACCGTTCACTGGCGGACTCGCAGGAGCTGATCGCGGAGCTGCCCGGCTTGGGCTACACCGACGCGTGGTCGGCCGAGGTCAACGGTGTCGACGGGTTCGTGCCGCTGGCCATGGCCGCGCAGTGGGCGCCGGGGATCCGGCTCGGCAGCGCGATCGTGCCGGTGTTCACGCGCGGCCCGGCGCTGCTCGCGATGCAGGCCGCCACGCTGGCCGACCTGGCGCCCGGCCGGTTCGTGCTCGGCATCGGCTCCTCCTCCCCGGCGATCGTGGAGCGGTGGAACGCGGTCGAGTTCGCCAAGCCGTACGCGCGTACCCGCGACACCCTGCGCTTCCTCAAGGCGGCGCTGACGGGCGAGAAGGTGTCGGAGCGGTACGAGACGTTCGAGATCAAGGGGTTCAAGCTGGAGCGGGCGCCGAAGATCCCGCCGAAGGTCGTGCTGGCGGCGCTGCGGCCCCGGATGCTGCGCCTGGCCGCCGAGGAGGCGGACGGCGCGATCACCAACTGGCTCTCGCCCGACGACGTGCGGAAGGTACGGGCCGAGATCGGCGACACCGAGCTGATCGCCCGCCTGTTCGTCTGCGTGAGCGAGGACACCGACAAGGTACGCGCGCTGGCCCGCTGGATGCTCGCCGCCTACCTCACCGTGCCGGCCTACGCCGCCTTCCACGACTGGCTCGGCCGGGGCGAGGTGCTGCGGCCGATGCACGAGGCGTGGGCGGCCGGCGACCGGCAGGCCGCGCTGAAGTCGATCCCGGACGAGGTGGTCGACGCGCTGGTCATCCACGGCGACGCGGCGACCTGCCGGGCCAGGATCCAGGAGTACGTGGACAACGGCCTCGACACACCCGTGCTCGCGCCCATCCCGGGCGGCGAGGTGACCATCACGCAGGCTGTCCGCGACCTGGCCCCCACGGCCTGACCCAGGAGGATGCGGTGGACGACGTACTGAGGTGGGACGCGACGGAGCAAGCCAGGGCCGTCCGCGACGGGCGGGTGTCCCCGCGCGAGCTGGTCGAGGCGGCGATCGCCAAGATCGAGGCGCACGACGGCGAACTCAACGCGGTGGTCAGCCGGCGGTTCGAGCGGGCACTGGCCGAGCTCGACGCCATCCCCGCCGGCGCGCCGTTCCGCGGCGTGCCGATCCTGCTGAAGGACCTGGGCTGGCCCCAGGCGGGCGAGCCGTACAGCGCGGGTTCGCGGACGCTCGACGGCGTCGTGGTCAAGGAGGACGGGCACGGCACGGCCAGGTTGCGGGCCGCGGGGTTCGTGGTGCTGGGGCGTACCAACACTCCCGAGTTCGGCAGCACGATCACCACCGAGCCCGTCGCGTTCGGGCCCACGCGGAACCCGTACGACCCGGACTACTCCGCGGGCGGATCGAGCGGCGGGTCGGCGGCGGCGGTCGCGGCCGGGATGGTCGCGCTCGCCACGGCCAGCGACGGCGGCGGCTCGATCCGCATCCCCGCGTCCCTGTGCGGGCTGGTGGGGCTCAAACCGACGCGCGGGCGCTCCAGTGTGGGACCGGCAGCCGGAGAGGGCTGGAGCGGCTTCTCGTGCCAGGGATTCGTCAGCAGGAGCGTGCGCGACACCGCGGCGGCGCTCGACCTCGTGTCCGGCTACGTGCAGGGTGACCCCTACGACGCCCCACGCCTGCCGAGGCCGCTCGCCGAGGAGGTGGGCGAGGATCCGGGACGGCTGCGCGTCGGCTTCGTCTCCACGCACCCCAGAGGCGACGTGCCGGCGCCGCCCGAGCTGACCGAGGCGGTCGACGTGGCCGCCGCCCTGCTGGAGGCGCTCGGCCACGACGTGGCCCCCGGCTGGCCCGAGGCGCTCGGTGACCATGGCTTCCCCGCCCGCTTCGGCGCGATCGTGTCGGACAACCTGGCCGCGGAGATCGAGAACGTCGGCGTCTGGCGCGGCAAGCCGGTCGAGCTGGACGAGCTGGAGCCGCGCAACGCCGCCATGGTCGGCGCCGGGCGCGGGCACAGCGCCGCCGACCACATCCTGGCCACCCAGTGGATCGACGGCTTCCGCCGGCGGATGGCCGCGTGGTGGAGTGCGGGGTACGACCTGCTGCTGATGCCGTCTCTCGGCGTCGAGCCGTTCCCGCTCGGGTGGATCCCGCCGGACGACCTCAGCACCGCGTTCGGCAGGACCGCGCACGCCGTCGCCTACACCGCGCCGGTCAACGCCACGGGCCAGCCCTCGATCTCGCTGCCGCTGCACAGGACCGCTTCGGGCCTGCCGGTGGGCGTCCAGCTGGTGGCCGCGGCCGGACGGGAGGACCTGTTGGTCAGGGTCGCGGCGCAGATCGAGGCCGCCCGGCCGTTCGAGCATGCAGCCGTACGCTGATCTCCGGGAACTCGGCCCCCACGATGACGCGTTATGTCGTGAGAGGCCAGGGTATGGAGAGCGACATGATGGCTAAGGCAGGACGGGCTGCAGCGGCCTGGCGTACGTATCGCGAAGTGAGCAAGCCCGGCACGCCGGGCTTGATGGTCAGGTTACGAGCGATCCCGCGGATGATCGGCGCCGTGATGCGCGGTCAGTACGCGGGCATGGGCAAGAGCAAGCTGGCCCTGATGGGGTTCGGCGTGGTCTACATGATCTCGCCGATCGACCTGGTGCCGGACTTCCTCGTGCTCATCGGAGTCGTGGACGACTTCGGGGTCTTCCTCTGGCTGCTCTCCTCGCTGCTCGGCGAGAGCGGGCGCTACGTGGACTGGGAGCGCGAGGTCATCCAGGGAAGGGTCCAGGGCAAGCTCGACGGTTAGATCTCCTCCATCCGGAGCCAGGCACGTGACGGCAGCGGGTGGCCGAACAGCCGGGCCGCGTTGCCGTAGGCGACCCTGGCGATGTCGGCGGGCGGGAGCGTGCCGAGGTTCTGGGCCACCGCCTGCTGGGTGTCGGGCCAGGTCGAGTCGGAGTGCGGGTAGCCGCTCTCCTGCAGCACGTGGTCGAGCCCGACCGCCAGGCGCACTCCCGACAGGGCCTGGTCGTTGAGGGTGCCGAAGTAGAAGTTGCGGCGCAGCACCTCGCTGGGCTTGAGGCCGCCGTCCCACTGCGCCTCGCCCGCCACGGGGTGGTCGAGCGCGTAGTCGGCCCGCGCGGCCAGCATCGGCAGCCAGGCCACGCCGCCCTCGACGATGAGGATGCGCAGGTTGGGGAAGCGCAGCGGGAGCCCCGACCAGAGCCAGTCGGCGCAGGCGAACATCGCGCTGGTCGGCATCAGCGTGGTGATCGCCTCGATGGGCGTGTCGGGCGAGGGCACCGGCGACCAGCTGGAGCCCCCGGTGTGCAGGCAGACGACGGTCCCGGTCTCCTCGCACGCGGCGAAGAACGGGTCCCAGTGGCCGCTGTGGATCGACGGCAGCCGCAGGCGGGTCGGGAACTCGGGGAAGATCACGGCCTTGAAGCCACGGGCCGCGTTGGCCCTGATCTCCTTGGCGGCGAGGTCGGGGTCGGGCAGCCAGGGCAGTTGCAGGCCGATCATGCGCTCGGGGTAGGTGCCCGCCCAGACGTCGATGTGCCAGTCGTTCCACGCCTTGACCAGGGCCAGGCCGAGCTCCTGGTCGCGGGTCCTGGCGAACGGCATGCCCGCCTGGCCGGCCAGCATGCCGGGGAAGCAGAGCGCCGCCCAGATGCCGGCCAGGTCCATGTCGTCGATGCGGGCCTCGATGTCGTGGCAACCGGGACGCATGTGCTCGAACCTGACCGGATCGAGCGTCCACTGCTCGCGTGGCAGGCCGGCGCCCACATCCAGGCCGGCGCACGGGTATGTGGCGCCCGCGTACCGCCAGACTTGGTGACCGCCCTCCGTCTCCACGACCTTGGGCGCGACCTCGGCGTATTTCTCCGCGAGCCGGCCCTCGAAGAGGTCTGGCGGCTCGATCAGGTGATCGTCGGCGGAGATGATCACATAGTCGCGCCGCCTCGGATCCGGGTCGGGTAGCAGCGGCGTAGTCACGCAGGTAACCGTACGACGGCCGCATAACGTCGAACAAGCTGCGACGTCTCCGTTGGGTATCCACTCGGCCCGAGGACCCGGGATCGCCGGGAGGGGGATGTGGCGACCCCGGGCCATGAGGTCCGCTTTGCGAGGCTGCTGCCCTGCGAACCCCGATGCCGCCTACCCTGCGGAGATCGGATCAGTCCCGGAGAGAAGACTCTTCTGGAGTTCTACGATGGTCCCCGCTCCGACCTGCAGGATATCGGTGCAGTACTTCCCGACCGAGCCGTGCCGGGCGGCCAGATCGGCGAGGAACAACCGCATCGCCTCGGCCGGCGCCGCTCCGAAACCGGGCCACCGGGCGACGTTCGGATTCCTGCGCTGCCAGCTCGCGATGAAACGCTCGGTGGCCAGGCCCGTCAGCGCGTAGTCGTCGATGATGTCCTCGTCGGCCACGCCCACGAGGCTCAGGATGAGCGCGGTGAGCAGGCCGGTGCGGTCCTTGCCCGCCGCGCAGTGCACGACGACGGGCGCGCTGCCGGACCGGGAGATCGTCTCGATGGCGGTGCGGAGGTTGCGCACGCCGTCCTCGGTCACTTCGAGGTAGCGGTCGGCGAGGTAGCGCGCGACGTCCAGCCGGTCGTCGTAGGCGGTGAGGTCCCAGCGGCGGCCCTCGATGGGCAGGTTGCGGTAGTCGAGCCCGTCGGACTCGGGCACCCGGCCGTTCTTCTCCACCTCGAAGGGGTGGCGCAGGTCGATGACGGTCCGCACATTGAGGGTCTGGAACGTGACGAGATCGTCTCCCGCCAGCCAGCCAAGAGAGTCGGCCCGATAAAGCCGCTGCCACCGGACGGTCCGCCCGTCCCTCGCGGGATACCCACCTACGTCACGGAAATTGTGGATATTGGCGAACTCAATGTGGCGGATCACCCGATCTACCTTAAGTGCTGGGCGCGCGGACTTCCTGGACCGGCGCGTCCTCCTCGGCCTTCCTGTCAGCCACTTCGCGCCGGATGAGCAGGAACCAGCCGCCTACGGCCACGCCGATGAACAGCCACCACTGCACGCCGTACGCGAGGTTGAGGCCGCCTCCGGCGCCCACGTCGGGCGCGGGCACCGGCACGGGCGCGGCCGCCGACTCCGGCTGCTGCTTCATCAGGTCCACATAACCGCCCACGAGCTGGTACGGGAGCGCCTTGCCTATTTTTCCGGTGTCGATGAGCAACACCTGGCCGGCCGGCAGACCGGCGCGGTCCTTGATCCCGGCCGTCTCCTCGGTCTCGCTGAGACGTAGCCTTCCGGTGACAGTTACCTGACCTGTCGGCGGCGGAGGTACCTCGGGGGGCGCGTCGGCGGTGGCCCCGGCCTTCACCCATCCCCGGTTGACGAGCACGGCCTTGCCAGGACCGGTGACCAGCGGGGTCAGCACGTAGAAGCCCAGCTGGCCCTCCTGGGGCCGTCTGCGCACCACCAGCGCGTGAGCCGCGTCATAGCTCCCCGACGCCGTGACCGCTCTGAACCGGTCCGACTCCTTCAGCCCCTGGCTCACCAGGCTCTCGACGGGCACGGGATCGGCCGCCAGGTTCGCGGTGACCTGTGTGCTGTTGGCGGAGCGCTCCTCGAACCGTCCGAACTGCCACCGGCCCAGAAACACGAAGGCCGGGATCACCAGCAGCACCACGATGTGGAGCGCGATCCAGCGGGGCGTGAGCAGGAACCGGTACACCCCTCAAGCCTAGGCACCCAGGCCGATGCTCCTTCACCTGGCTCGGTCCGCCGGAAAGTGACCTAATCGCAATCTGGTCGAAACTCTTACCGAAAGCCACTTCATCGCGTACGGTCGGGATTCGTCCCCTGAGCTCCCCTCTCCAGAGAGCGCCTCAAAAGCCATATGACCGTGCTTGCCGCGCCGTCCGATGCGCCCGCGTTCGAGCTGCCCCGGTTCGGCCGTATGGTGCGCCATGCCGTGCCCCGCGTGCTCGAGGGCATGATCCTGCCCGTCGCCGTCTTCTACGTCGGGATGATCATTTCCGGGATCACCGGCGGGATCGTGGTGGCCGTGGCCTGGGTGTACGCGGGGGTGGTCTGGCGGCTGGCCAGGCGCCGGGCGGTGCCGGGGGCGGTGCTGCTGGCCGCGGGCACGGTCACCGTCAGGGCGGTGCTGGCCCTGCTGTCCGGGAGCGCGGTGATCTTCTTCCTGCAGCCGACCCTGGGCGTCTTCTGCGCCAGTGCCGGGTTCCTGGCGACGGCCCGGGTACGCAGGCCGCTGGCGCAGCGGGTGGCGGAGGATCTCGTGCCGCTGCCGGAGCACGTGATCGAGCGGCCGGTGATGCGGCGCTTCTTCGCCAGGCAGTCGCTCGTGTGGGGATGCGCGCAGCTCGGCAACGCCTCGCTCAGCCTCTGGCTGCTGCTCAGCCAGACGATCCAGACGTACCTGATCGTGCGCACCACGGCCGTCGCGGTGCTGCTGTCGGGGGCGGCGCTTCTGACGCTGATCGACTTCCGGCTCTGCCTGCGCGCCCTCCAGCGCGACGCCTGAGGGGCTACGCGGTCTTCAGTTCGGCGCCCGAGCCGGGCAGGGCCGTCACCTCGCGGGGCCCCGCGACCTCGTGGCCCTCGGCGCAGCGGAAGTGCTGCTCGATGAGCCCGCCGCAGTCGCGGTGGGTCAGCACCACGGGTGGGCCGTCGTCGGCCAGGTATTTGTCGCCCCACTGCATGAGCGCCACGAGCAGGGGATAGAGGTCGAGCCCCTTCTCGGTGAGCCGGTATTCGTCGCGCTGGCGCTGGCCGGGCTCGCGATAGGGCTCCTTGCGCAGCAAGCCCTCGTCGACCAGCCGCGTCAGCCGCGCGCTGAGCACCTGCCGCGGCGCGCCGGTGGCCACCTGCATGTCGGCGAACCTGCGTACGCCGCGGAACGCCTCGCGCAGCACGAGGAAGGTCCACTTCTCGCCAACGATGTCCAGGGTGCGCTCGATGGAGCAGTTGTTCACCTGGAAAGCCAACTTCATGCGTCACATCATACCTGAGTTCAATTGACAGACCCAGGCGAAGAAGAGGAAGCTGAGTCTATGTTCGGAACTCAGATCCGGCCCGCCCGGCCCGACGACGACGAGCGGATCCGGCGCTTCCTCACCCGGTTGTCGCTGCACACCCAGAGCCTGCGGTTCTTCACCGGGCTCAGCACCCCGGCCGCCAGCCTGGTGCGTGTGCTCATCGCCGTGGACGAGCGCAGGGACGCCCTGGTCGCCACCCTGGAGGGCGAGATCATCGGCCACGCCATGAGCTACCGGGGCGGTGCAACGGACATCGAGATCGCCGTCGTGGTCGCCGACGAGTGGCAGGGCAAGGGGCTCGGGCCGCACCTGATCAACACGCTGCTGTTCAGGGCCGCGGTGCGGGGGGCGAAGACGGTCGGCATGGACGTGCTGGGCGAGAACAGGCGGGTGCTCCGGATGATCCGCAGGCTCTGGCCCGACGCCCAGATGAAGGTGACTTCCGGGTCGGTCGCGGTGACCGCTATGATCCAACAGGCGGGGGTATTTGCGGAACAAGGTTCTGGTGCTACACCATTGACAGTGTGAAGAGTGCCAAGAACGGACGCGACGGGCGCACCCGCATCATCGAAGGTGCCCTGCGCCGATTCAGCCAGGACGGGGTGTCGGCCACCACGCTGGCCAGCCTCCGCGAGGAGAGCGGTGTAAGCGTCGGCAGCTTCTACCACCACTTCGCCAGCAAGGAACACGTATTCGGCGTCCTGTACGCCGAGATCCTCGCCGCCTACCAGGCGGCCTTCCTCACCGAACTGGTCAACCACCAGGAGGCCCGCGACGGCATCGAGGCCGTTGTCGCCCTCCACATGCGCTGGGCCGGCGAGCACCCGGAGCGGGCGAGGCTGCTGGTCAGCGAGCGCCCGCCGCGGAAGACCGAGCCGGGCGGCGCCGAGGTGGCGGAGGCCAGGCGGGCCTTCTTCCGTCAGGTGTCCGACTGGTGGCGGCCGCATATGAAGAACGGCCAGCTCCAGGTCGTGCACCCGACCATGTGCTACGTGCTGTGGCTCGGACCGGCGCAGGAGATGTGCCGGCTGTGGTTCGCCGGCGCCCACACGCCGACGGAGGAAGAGATCAAAGGCCTCGGTGAGGCCGCCTGGCAGAGCCTGCGCCAGCGCTAGAGACCGCCCTGATCCGGGACGGCACCCGCCAGCAGGCAGCGTCGAGCGAGATGTCGAGCCGCAGGTCGCCACGCTGCCTGCGCAGTCCCGGCACGCGCACCCGGGCGTGCACGTCGAACCGGCCCCGGCAGGGGTAGCCGAATCCCAGCTCTCCTGGCAGCACGCGCAGGTCGTCGCGGTTGCCGCAGTTGGGGCAGGTCCACGAGACGAGGTCGAGCCCGCGGTTGTAGTCGGAGCAGGCGCGGAAGTAGTCGTCGGGCCAGAAACGGGACTCGCAGGCCAGGCAAGGGATCTGCATGGATCCGCTCCTCTTCGAACGTGGGTCTCCTTAGAGGTATCGTTCGCCGCTTGCAAACGGCTTGGATGTTTCGGTAACAGTATGATTACTGTAGGTATCGGATCATGCGCGGGATTCTGCGGTGAAAGGATGGCCTCGTGGAACGACTGCGCGATCACCTCCTCGAGACCGGCTACACGATTGACGGCGTCCGCGACCGGCTGGGGGCCATGGCGGCCTCGGCCCTGTCCCGCGAGGAGCTGGTCCCGGCTCTGCGCGCCACGGCCGACGACGACCCGCTGGCCGCCCTGATCCGGCTCTGGTGGCTCGGTGCCGACGTCCCGGCCGCGCGGTTCCCGGCCACGGTTCTCGAAGACGCCTGCGCATCGGGCCTGGTCGCCGCCGACAGTGACCGCGTACGGGCCACCGTGCATCTCCAGCCCTGGGAGACCGGCGGCTACGTCGTCTCCGACCGCAAGGTGCGGCCCGGAGGTCCGGCCCTGCGCCCCGACCACGTGGTGGGGGCGGGCGGCGCCTCGGCCAACCTGGCCCAGCTCGTCACCCGCCGCCCGGTCCATCGGGCCCTCGACCTCGGTACGGGCTGCGGCGTGCAGGTGCTGCACCTGGCGGACCGCGTCGATGAGATCGTGGCCACCGACCTCAACCCGCGCGCGTTGGAGCTGGCCCGGCTGAGCTGGCGGCTGTCCGGGATCGACGGCGTGGACGCCCGCGCCGGCTCTCTGTTCGAGCCGGTCGAGGGGGAGCTGTTCGACCTCGTCGTCTCCAACCCGCCGTTCGTCATCTCACCCGGCGGCGAGCTGACCTATCGCGAAACGGGCGCCGACGGCGACGCGTTCTGCCGCGACCTCGTACGGCAGACGCCCCGCTTCCTCAATCCGGGCGGCCAGGCCCACTTCCTGGCCAACTGGCTGCACGTCGAGGACGAGGACTGGCGCGACCGCGTCGGCGGCTGGCTCGGCGAGACCGGCTGCGACGCCTGGGTGGTCCAGCGGGACGTGCAGGACCCGGCCGAATATGTCGAGCTGTGGCTGAGAGACGCCGCCGTGCAGGGCACCCCCGGCTACACCGCGCACTACGACCGCTGGCTGGCCTGGTTCGAGGAGCACAAGGTGCGGGGCATCGGCTTCGGCTGGATCACCATGCGCAACGCGGGCACCCTGGACCCGGTGGTCCGCGTGGAGCAGCTCACCCATCAGGTCACGCTGCCCGTCGGCGACTACGTCGACGGCGTGCTCGACTCCATCGCGACCGCCCACCGGGTGCGCTTCCTCGACTCGGCGCACCTGCGGACCGTGGCGGGCCTGCTGGACGAGCGCGTCGGCCTGCCCGGCGCGGAAGACCCCATGCGCATCGTGCTGCGCCAGACGGACGGCCTGCGCCGCAGCAGGGAGGTCGGCACCGTCGAGGCGGCCCTGGCGGGCGTCTGCGACGGCGACCTCGCGCTCGGCCCGCTGCTCAACGTCATCGCCGAGCTGGTCGGCGACGGCGAGATCCTGCACCCCGACGCCATCCGGCCGCTGATCGCCGAGGGTTATTTCCTGCTTTGATCGCCCGTTGATCGGATGTTGACCGCCCGGGTGGAGGCTTCTCACCAAGACACGAGCCCGGGGGGTTCGAGGCTCGTGTCGGGTCCGGCCGGTCGTCGATGTGAGGCGGCTAGCCGTTACGCGGAGCATCCGGAAAACCGGGCCCCCTAGCGACGCGTGACGGTCAGATGACCGGCCGGGCTAGCAATCGCGGCACTGTATGGATCACGGGGGCTCCGTGACTCCCAAAGGGACAGCCTTGATCAACCATGTGTGGATGACACGTCTGGACGACGAGCTGTACTCAGAGCTCGACGACGGGCTCGACAACGGGATCAGCATCACCGACAGCGGGATCGACGACCGGGGTGTCGCCGAGGCGGGCCCTGAGGTCCTCCGCCTCAGGAGCGCCGAGCATCGAGAAGATCTCGAAGGCCTGCCGTAGGCAGTCCAGGCTCCTCGTGGCGCTGCCCATGCCCTTGAGCGCCTCTCCGAGCACCATCAGTGAGAGTGCCTCGCCATAGGGATGGCCGATCTCCCTCGACACCACCAGGGCCTGCTCGGCATGCCGTACGGCATCGGGGTAGCGCCCCGCGGCGATGAACGTCTCGGCGAGCCGCGAGCAGACCCGCTGCTCCCACACGCGCTGCTTGCTGGCGCGGAAGAAGGCCAGGCACTCGGCGTGGTGGTGGACGGCCTCGGCGATGCGGCCCACCCGGGACAGGACGATGCCCAGGTGGTAGCGGGCGCGGGCGGTGCCGGCGCCGCTGCCGATCTCGGTGAAGATGGCCAGGCCCTTCTCCGCCGCGGCGATCGCGTCCTCAGGTCGGCCGAGGCCGAGGTGGTCGCGGGCCGAGTAGCTGAGCACGAGCGCCTCGCCGGCCGGTACGCCGTTCTCGCGGTACCAGCGCATGGCCGAGTCGAACCACGTCAGCGCCTCGGCGTGGCGGCGCTGCCGGCCCACGACGACGGCCAGCGCGTTCATCACCTCACCGGTGACGACCTTCTCCCCGCGCTCGACCGACAGCTCGTGCACGATCCTGAACTGCTCCTCGGCCTGCCTGAGCCGGTTGCTGGCGAACAGCACGCGGCCGAGCACGTAGCGGGCGCGCAGCTCGCTGCCGGTGTCGCCGATGCGCTTGGCGGTGGCCAGCACGGCCCGCGTGCCCTGGTCGAACTCGCGGGTGTGGGTGCCGGACTCCAGCAGCGGCTCCATGGCCACCAACAGGTCGCCGGCGGGCAGCAGCGGCTCCGGGGCGCGGGCGGTGGCGGCGGCCTGGTTGATCGCGGCGAACAGCGAGTCGCCCTCGGCGACCAGCCAGGCGACGGCCTCGCCGACGGAGTTGAACGACAGCCCGCTGCCGTCCACCTGGAGGTTGTCCGCGATCATGCTGCCCTCGTAGGCCAGCCGGTGCGCCGACTGGGCGGAGGCCAGGTAGAACCCGAGCAGCCGGCGCAGCGCCATCGTGCGGGCCTGCGGCCGTTCGGTCTTCTCCAGCGTCCGGCGGGCGAACAGCTTGAGCAGGTCGTGGAAGCGGTAGCGGCCCGGCGCGGGCGCCTCCAGCAGGCTGGCGTCGACCAGCGACTCCAGCAGGTCCTCGGTGTCGAACACGCTCGCCGACAGCACGGCCGCCGCCGCTCCGACCGAGATGTCGGGCCCGTTGGGCAGCGACAGCAGCCGGAACGCGCGGGACTGGGCGGTGTCCAGATGCCCGTAGCCGAGCGCGAACGTGGCCTCGACCGCGAGGTTGCCCACGCGCATCTCATCCAGGCGGCGCTGCTCGTCGGCCAGCCGGGGCACCAGCGAGGCGACCGTCCACGAGGGCCGCGCGGCCAGCCTGGCCGCCACGATCCGTACGGCCAGCGGCAGGAACCCGCAGGCGGCGACCACGTCCATGGCGGCGTCACGCTCGGCCGCCACCCGCGCGGCCCCGGCCACCGAGGCGAACAGCGTCAGCGCCTCGTCCGGCTCCATCACATCCAGGTCGAACAGCCGGGCAGAGGGCAGGTCGGCCAGCTTGTGGCGGCTGGTGACGATGGCCGCGCAGCCCGGCGAGCCCGGCAGCAGCGGGCTGACCTGCTCGGCGTCGTGGGCGTTGTCGAGCAGCACGAGGATGCGCCGCTCGGCGAGCAGCGACCGGAAGAGCGCCGACCGCTCGGCCAGGCGCTCGGGGATGACGTCGGACGGGACGCCCAGCGCGCGCAGGAAGGCGCCCAGGGCCGATTCGGGGCCGGTCGCCTCGTCGGTGTAGCCGCGCAGGTCGGCGTAGAGCTGGCCGTCGGGGAACAGGTCGCCGGCGGCGTGCGCCACGTGCACGGCCAGGGTGGTCTTGCCCACCCCGCCGATCCCGCAGATCGCGGCCACCGGCACGCCCTCGGCGGCCGACTGCGAGGCCAGCAGCGTACGCAGCCGCCCGGCGATCTCCATACGCCCGGTGAAGTCGTTCACGGCGGCGGGCAGCTGTGCGGGACGCGGCAGGTGGAGCGTCGGCTCCTCCTCTTCCCGCGGCCCCTCCTCCTCGGCCACCTCGGCGACGGTCAGCGTGGGGTCGGCGGCCAGGATGCGCTGGTGCAGCGTGGTCAGCTCGGGGCCGGGCTCGATGCCCAGCTCCTCGATCAGCGCCTCGCGCGTCTCGGTGAAGACGGCCAGCGCGTCGCCCTGCCGGCCGCATCGGTAGTAGGCCAGCATGAGCTGGGCGCGCAGGCGCTCACGCAGCGGGTGCTCGGCGGTCAGCGCGATCAGCTCGGAGACGACCGCGGCGTGCTCGCCCAGCTCCAGGTCCAGGTCCATGAGCGTCTCGACCACGCTGATCCGGCGCTCGACCAGCCGGTCGCGCTGATGCTCGGCGTACGGCCCGACGGCTCCGGCCAGCGGCTCGCCCTCGAACAGCGACAGCGCGGCCCGCAGAGCCTGGGCGGCCTCACGTGGCTTGCCGGCCCGGCGCGCGGCCTCGGCCTCGTGGGTGACGCGCTCGAACCGGGTCAGGTCAAGGGATCCTTCGGGCAGTCGCAGCGCGTACCCGCGGCCGACGGAGGTCAGCAGCTCGGGTCGCGAGCGGGCGGCCCTGCCGGGCTCCAGGACGGTGCGCAGCCGGGAGACGTACGTACGCAGGGCGCCGAGGGCGCGCGGCGGCGCTTCCTCACCCCAGACCGCGTCGATCATCTCGGTCGGAGTCACCGCACGACCCTCCCGCAGGAGCAGCATGGCGAGAATGGAACGCTGCAGTGGAGTGCCCAGGTCGACTTCCTTGCCATCGCGCCACGCGCGGACGGGACCGAGCACGGCGAACCTCAGCTCGCCTTCGAAGCTCTGACCAGCCATGTCGCCTGTCTCCAACGCAATGGAAAGATTTGTTACCAAATGATAGGTCCATCCTTGCCCAACACATAGGCATCCGCCCATTCGTTAACCGAAGCGTTGATCGGTCGTTAATCGAGTGTTGAGTCGGGCGATGGATCCTGAGAGTCAGCAGCGACATGGCCCCAATTACACGGGGGCGGCCATGACCCTGGCATATATACGCAAGACACAGGCCCCGCCGTACGGCGGGGCCTTGGCGGACGGTGCTTATGCTGCTTCGGCGAGGCCGAGCCTCTGGGCCAGACGTTCTCGAATCCCGGGCCATTCAGAGTTCAGGATCGAGTAGAACGCCGTATCTCGGACGGTGTCATCGGCGCCCCTGCATTCCGCCCGGCGTATCCCGTCGAAATGCGCGCCCAAGGCGGCTATGGCGGCCAGCGACCTGTTGTTGCGGACGTCTGACTTGAGCGTGATGCGGTGGACGTTCCACGTCTCGAAGGCGTGCGAGAGCATCAGGAACTTGCTCTCCCGGTTCGCACCCGTGCCCTGGGCGGACGCGCCCAGCCAGGTGTATCCGATGTCGGCCACGGACGGGACCTCGCCCACCGCGCCCCGCGTACCCGGCGGCCAGGGCATGGGGCCCTGCCAGTACTCCAGGTGCATAAGACGGGTGGCACCGACGACTCGGTCGGTGTGTAGCCACCGGACGGCGAAGGGCAGCGTGCGGCCCTCCGCCTGCTCAGCCAGCGCGGCCTCCACATAGGAGACCATCTCGTCCCGGCTGGCCGGGACACGGGTGAAGGCATACGTGGAGCGGTCTTCACTCGCCGCGGCGACGAGGTCGTCGATCACCGCGAGGCTGAGAGGTTCCAGGCGCACGAGGCGCCCGGACAGGGTGACAAGAGCGGGCATGAGCACATGATGGAGGCTGCTTGGTATGCCGGAGAACAGCTCTCGTCCAGCATTCTTTGCAGCTTGTTGCAACCCGGGTGTTTATGCAGCTCAGCGGGCCGATTGCGGGGTCACCGCACCGGCCCGTGGACAAAGTTTCGCCTAACTGTGACATGGCGTCGGCACGAGCGCCGGGTGCAGTTCACGCACCGGGCTCAGCCGTCGCAGCGAGAGCTCCGTCAAGCCCATCGACAGCAGGTCGAGATTGGCCGCGATCCACGGGAGTTGGAGTGGATCTTGGCTGTTCAGCGCGGCCAGGCGCTCCTCCGACGTGTCGCCGTAGAGCAGGCTCACCGCGACCCGCACCCGCGCGGCGCTGGGATCGTCGCCGAACGCGTGGCCGGGCAGCACGCCGATGCCGTGGTCGTCGAGCAGGACGCGGGTGATCTCGGCCGAACCGCCGAGCCGCAGGTGGCTCAGGTCCGGATAGAGATAGAACCCGCCCTGGGGAGTGGGCACCGAGGCGCCGATCCCCACGAACCTGTCCCGCACCGCGTGGGCGAGCGTTCCGTGCAGCCTCCGGCTCCGCACGATGCGCTCGACCAGCTCGGGCGGGTCGGTGAAGGCGTAGGCGGCGGCCTCCTGCACGGGGGCGGCCGGGGCGGACCAGATCTCGCTCGCCACCGCGAGCAGCCGGGCGCGCATGCCGTACGCCTCGTCGGGCAGCCTGGCCACGCCGATCCGCCAGCCGCCCAGCGCCAGGCTCTTGCTGAGCCCGGTGGTGACGACCGTGCGCTCGGGCGCCAGGTCGGCGGGCGAGGTGAACGGGAGCAGCGGGTCGTGCAGCAGGTCCCGGTAGATCTCGTCGGAGATGATGTACAGGTCGAGCTCGCGGGCGACCTCCACCAGTCGCTGGATGGTCTCCGACGAGGCGAGGCGCCCGGTCGGGTTGTCGGGCAGCGTCACGAGCACCGAGCTGACGGTCCTGCCCTGGGCGCGAGCGTGCAGCACGGCCGAGGTCACCAGCTCCGGATCAGGTACGCCGCCCTGTCCCGCCGGGGGCGGAACCAGGATCGGGCGGGCGCCGACCAGGTCGGCCTGCGCGGCGTAGCTGACCCAGCTGGGCATGGGCAGGACGATGTCGCCGCCGATGGCCAGCAGCACGCCGTACAGCAGGGACTTGCTGCCGGGTCCGCAGACGATCAGTTCGGGGTCGGTGGGAAGTCCCCGTCGTGTCCAGTAGCCCGCCGCCGCGCTCCGCAGGTCGGCCGCTCCCGCGACCGGCCCGTAGCCGTTGCGTTCGGATGCGGCGACCAGCTTGTCGCGCAGCGCCGGGTGGACGGGCAGGCCGGCCTCACCGAAGGCGAGGTGCAGCACCCGTTGCCCGGCGCGTCGTCTTCGGTCGATCTCTTCGTTGGCCGCCAGCGTGGCGGAGAGGGTAACCGTCATGGTTGTCACGTTCCCAGCGTGGTTTGATGAAGGCATCAGCACAAGCGAGGCTTTTTGTGGGTAGGCGTAAGGAAGTCCGATGCTCGAATTACGGCGTTTGGTGTTGATCTGCGAGTTTGCCCGTCGGGGCAGCATTGCGGCGACCGCCGAGTCGCTCGGGTACAGTCCCTCGGCCGTGTCCCAGCAGTTGGTCGCCCTCGAACGTGAGACCGGAACCGCGCTGATCGACCGGACCGCGCGCAGCGCCGAGCTGACCGACGCGGGCCGCCGCCTGGTGACCCACGCCGAGCGCATCCTGTCCATGGTCGAGGAGGCCGAATCCGACCTTTCGGCCCACGCGGCCTCGCCGTCCGGCCGGGTGGTGCTGACCGCCTTCCCCACGGCCGCGGTCGCGTTCGCGCCCGCGCTCGCCCGCTCGCTGCGTCGTTACACCGAGCTGACGCTCAGGCTCGGGCAGAGCCGTTCGGGTCGGGGCATGCGGGAGGTGCAGTCGGGCGAGGTCGACATCGCGCTCGTGGACGACTGGTACGGGCGGGTCGGCGACAACGACAGCCTGCGGGTGTTCCCGCTGCTGTACGACCCGCTGGTGCTGGTGGTGCCGCGCAAGCACCGGTTGGCCGACCCCGAGGTGCCCCTGGACCTGCGCGAGCTGCGTGACGAGCCGTGGATGGCCACCCCGGACGGTGAGCCGTCGCGCCTCGCGGTCGACCGGCTCTTCGTGGACGTGGGCGGCACCAGGCCGACGCCGTGGGAGTTCGAGGGGCTGGGCACGATCCTGTCCCTGGTCGCCAAGGGCATCGGGATCGCCGCCGTGCCCGCGCTCGCGCTGGCCGCCGGCGTCCGCGGCATCGCGGTCCGCCAGTTCGCCGGCAACCCGGTGGGCCGCGAGGTGCTGGCCGTCGCGCGTGGCTCCAGCGTCCATCGCCCTTCGGTGTCGGTGACCCTGCGGGCCATCCACGTCGCGGCGCGCTATCTCGCCGCCGATCTGGATCCGGTACGCCTCGCGGAGCGATAACGTCTGGTGCCCATGGCGCCCTCGTACGACATCGAGCACCTGCTGCTCGCCCAGCGCAGCACGACCACGGTCGCGGGCCTCGACGAAGTGGGCCGGGGCGCCTGGGCCGGCCCCGTGACGGTGTGCGCCGTCATCACCGACCTGTCGGATCCGCCGGCCGGCCTGACGGACTCCAAGCAGCTGTCGGCCGTCAAGCGCGGGACGGTGGCCGCCGCGCTGGAGTCGTGGGCGGTCGGCATCGGCTTCGGCGACGCCACCCACACCGAGGTCGACGAGCTCGGCATGACGGAGGCCCTGCGCCGCGCCGCCCGCCGCGCCCTGGCCGCCCTCCCGCTGCGGCCCGACGCGCTGATCCTCGACGGCTCGCACGACTACATCGGCGCTCCGTGGCCGGTACGCCTTGAGGTCAAGGGCGACTCGGCCAGCATCTCGGTGGCGGCCGCCTCGGTCCTGGCCAAGGTACGGCGCGACGCCTACATGGGGACGATCGGCTGCGCGGAGTACGGCTTCGCGGACAACGCCGGCTATCCGTCACCGGTCCACCAGGAGGCGCTGGCCCGCCTGGGGCCCACGGAGCACCATCGGTTGTCGTGGTCCTACCTGGACGACCTGCCGCGCTGGCGGCACCTCAAACGGCACCGGGATCCGGCGGTGGGTGAGGGCCAGGCGACCCTCTTCGGTTAGCCGGCGATCGGCCGGGACGCTCAGCCGTTGGCGTCGTTGGCGTCGTTGGTGGAGCGGTAGGTGGCGGCGGCGCTGCCGAGGCGCTCCTCCTCACGCTGGGCGGCCTGGGTGAGGAGCTTGAGGGCGGTGCCGATCGCTTCCAGCCGCTGCCCGTTCGCCTGCCAGTACGCGCGCGCGTAGTCGTCGTCGCCGAGCGCCTTGCGGGCCGCCTCCTTGTGCGTCTCGTACCGGTCTTCCACGCCCCGCAGTCTGTCCGCGAGATCGCTCATCGCCCCCGCCAGCCCTTTGATCCGGCTAGCGCTGTAGCTGGCGCCGTCGAGTTCCATCCGGCCGCACCCTCCCTGACTCACCGACTTGATCGATAGTATGCGAGCGTCCTGATGGCTTCGTGGGGTTGATGCGACGATGAGTGATTCATGGGATTTGCTCCGACAACTCGTCCAGGAAGTCGATCGGCAGACCGAACAGGTCAAGGAGATGCACCGCAAGGTGCGCGACCTGACGGGCTCCGCGCAGTCCGACGACGGGATGGTCACCGTCACCGTCGGACCCCGGGGTGAGCTGCGGGCCGTCGACCTCGATCCCCGCGTGTACCGCGAGCGGACGCCCACCGAGCTGGCAGCGTGCGTCGTCGAGCAGGCCGCCATCGCCACTCACAAGGTCTCCGCGGAGCTCAGGACCCTGGCCGGGCCGATGGTCGCCGAGGACGTCCCGTTCGAGGATCTGTTCGGCGAGGGCACGAGCTTCGAGTCGTTCCTACCAGGCGCCGACCGGCGCGGGCCGGGCGCGTGACGGTCCGGGAAGCCGGCTGATGGGGTTGGATCTGGGGTTGGTCCCCGAGCTGGTCAGGCATCTGGCGTTGCCGCTGACGGCCGGCGCGTTCCCGGAGGCCGTTCCGGACGCGCTGGTGCGGGAGGCCGAGGCGCTGGAGGCGCTGGCCGACGAGCTGGCCGCCATCCGCGTCGAGGACGCCGAGCCGGTGCTGCGCTACCTGAAGGGCTCGGAGTGGGACGGCGCCGCCAAGGACGCGTTCCAGCGGGTCCTGAAGCTGCTCGCCGGTGACGGGCAGACGGCGCCTCAGCTGGCGAACCTGGAGGGTGACGCGCTGCTGAAGTGGGTGGAAGAGGCCATCCGCCAGGAGGCCCGGCGGCTGCGCGACCACGCGGAGGACATGGAGCACACCCAATGGATGCAGTACGCGGCGCTGGCGCTGCTCGCGCTGGCCATCGCCCGGCTGCTGGTGTGGGTGTACCTGTACGGGCCGTCGGTGCTGAAGCTGATCCAGGTGCGCACGCTGATGACCCGGATGTCGATCCAGGCGCTCAAGTGGCGGCTGCTGATGAACATGCTGGGCTTCGCCGCGGTGATGGGCGGCCTGGACCTGGCCGTGCAGACGGCGCAGCTCCTCTTCGGCAACCGGGACAAGCTCGACCTCGACTCGTTGCTGCTGTCCCTGGGCAACGGGGCGCTGACCGGCCTGGTGTTCACCGGGGTCGACTTCGGGCTGTCGCGCCTGGCCACCCGGGAGCTGGTGTTCATCGTGTCGCGGGCCGAGCTGGGGGTGCGCGACCAGATCGCGGCCATGGCGCAGAGCGTCTACGGGCGGGCGCTGGTCGGCGGCGTGTCGGGCACCGTGGGATCGATACCCGGGCTGGCCCTCAGCGACCAGCTCGACCCGGCGCACCTGTTCTACTCCTTCGTGGCGGGCGCGGCCGGAGGCCTCGACATCCCGCAGAGCGCCCGGACCCACTACATGCCCATGCCAGCCGGCGAGCTCACGGCCGGGCCGGTCCCGTCGGGCCATTCCCCGTCTGCTCCTTCCCTGTCCGGTCATCCCCCGCCCGCCCCTCCTCCGTCGGGCCACATCGCATTACTGGGGGCCGGCGACACGCCGGACCTGGTGCACGGCGCCGAGCCGGTCGCGGGCGGGCGGTCCACCGGCACGGACCTGTCCTCCGCCCGGCACCCCGCCGGTCCGGACCCGCTCCCCGGCGGGCACCCCGCCGGCCCGGAGCACGATCTGACGCACAGTCAGGGGCGCGGCCCGGGCGGAGAGGCCGCAGGGGTCAGAACCGCGGACGGCTCCGAGCCGCGGCGGGTCGTCGAGCCGACCCAGGTGGTGCTGAGCGGTGAGAGACCCCAGGCTCCGGGCGGGCCGGAGCAGCGGATCGGCCCGAGGGACGCGCGTCCGGCCGGGGACGCCCAGGCGATCGGCCGGGTCGCTCGCCCGGCGCTCGGTCCAGCAGACGGACTGGCGGTCCACCAGGTGTCCGGTGCGGCAACGGGCCAGACGGCACACCCGGCGCCTGGCCAGGCGGTCCACCAGGTGTCCGGTGTGGCGGACGGGGCGGGTCACCTGCTCCCCGGTCCGGTGAGCGGCCACATAGTCCATGCGGGGGACGGCTCGGCCGAGGGCGCGGTCGTGAACGGCGGCCGTGCGGCGCCCGCGGCGGTGACGCACGGCCAGGCGGGCGTGCTGGGCCACGTATCCGGCGCGTCGAACGCCACGCCAGGGCACCCGCTGCCCCTCTACGACCTCCCGCTCCGCACGCCGTACGTGCCGCCCACCCCGCCACCGCCTGGCCCGGACGCGCAGGACGGCCTCCCCTACCAGGCGGACTCACAGCAGGACGCCGACCACAGGGCGCAATCCCCGGACGCCCACCACAGGACGCAGCCCCAGGACGCCGGCCACAGGGCGCAGCCCGAAAACGCCGACCGCGCCGCCGGACGGGTGGGCGACGGGCAGGAGGGCGTCCCCGGACGTACCGGTGACAGGCACGGCGCGGTCGGCCCCCGGACCGGCCAGGCCCAGGACGGGCCTGTCGTCCCCATCGGCACGGCACCGCCCGCTCCCCGCCCCGGTGCCAGCGGGGAGACCGCTCCCGGAGGCGGCGCCCGCGACACCCCGCCCGGAGGCGTCCGCGAGGCCCCACCCGCCCGCACCGGCGACCAGCGCACCACGCCGCCAGCCGGTGACCGGCACACCGAGCCCCACTCCGCTGCGGGCGGCCAGCGCACCACGCCTCCGGCCCGCGCCTCCGACGCCCATGACGGGGCCCCCGCACCGCGCGAGGGCGCGCCCGCCGGAGCTCACCACGCAGACGGCGACGGCACGGGCAGGGGCCGCATCGACCAGCTCATCAACCGGGACGGCACACCCCCGCCGCCCCTGGATCCCGACGTGACCTCCTTGGGCCGCCGCGTCGCGGGCAGGCTGCGGATCGAGGTGCCGGACGAGGCGTTCGCCCATACCTTGGGGACGATGGCCCACACCGTGACCGCCACCATGCATGACCCCACCATGAGAGACATGGTCACCAGCGTCCACAAGCTGTCGCGTACCGTGGGCCTGCCTGGCGCCTTCGACGGGCTGGTACGCGTCTTCGACGAGGCGCAGCGGCAAGGGTTCGATCCCGCAGGGGCAACGGACAGGTCGGACCTGGTCGATCGGCTGGAGCTGTACCGGCAGACGGACCCCATGCTTTTTCCCGGCCTGTGGCTCGCCAACGGGGAGCTCGCGCGCCCCTCTCTCCCGATCGCGCGGGCGTTCGGCCGGATGGACCTGGCGATCGGCACCACCAACGGCACCACCCGCGAGATCAGGGTCAACCAGCTTCGCAGCCTCACGTTCGAGCTGGACCTCGGGCTCCACTCGCTTGATCACGTAGGGCGCCTGTTCCTGGACGCCGAGGCGAGGGGCGTGGACGTCCAGGGCGTGGCAGGGCGGCACGACCTGGTGCGCGAGCTGGAGCGGGCCCGGGAGATCGACTCCGAGCTGTGGGACGGGCTGCGGATCGCGGACGAGTACGCCATCGCCGGGCTCGGCGACCCGGCCGCGCGGGCGATGAGCCGTACCGACCGGGCGCTCCGCTCGGTCGGGCCCGATGGTCGGCTGCGTAACCTGGCGGCCGAGGCGGGATTCTCGCACGCGCTCCGGACGTTCTCCGAGATGCTCGTGGAGGTGGACACGCACGGTGCCCTCCCGGAACGGCCGGCGACCCACGCGGAGCTCGTGGAGAGCCTCACGCGGCACCGCGAACGCGACATGGACGGCTGGGACGTGCGTGTCATGGACGAGCGATTCCCCGCCGCGTGCCTGGACCCGGCGAAGGCCGCGCTCCTGGGCCGGATGGACCGCGTCATCGTCGGCGACGGTGCGCCGCGTCCCCCGTTGGACCCTCTGCTCGGACTGTCGCGCGAACTGGGCCTCGGTGACCGGATCGGTCGTCTCGTTCACGTGGCCGAGCGCGCGCAGCGGCTCGGCTTCGACCCGGTAGGCGCTCCTGACCGGGCGGCGCTGGTGGAGGCGCTGCGGGGATACATGGACACCACTCCGGACACCTGGGCAAGGCTGCGGGTGTCCGACCGGTACGGGACCAGGCTCGGCGAGCCCGCAACGAATGCACTGGCGTGCATGGACCGGATCGTGGGCTCGCAGGGCGACGCCCCGGCGTGGGTCCTCGATCCCCTGCGGAAGCTGGCGGGCGACCTCGGCCTGGAGCACTCGGTCGAGCGGCTGGCCCACGTGTTCAGGGGGGCAGAGGAGCGCGGGCTGGACCCGGCCGGCGCCGCCGACCGGGCCGACCTCGCCCACCGGCTGAACTCCTATTACCGGGCGCCGGCGGCGGAGCCGTACCACTGCACGCCGACCTTGATGCGCCTGGCGGAGGAGGCGCTCACAGACCAGCTCCGCCAGGCGGCCGCCCGTGACGCTGCCGCATCCGGCGCGTCGACGGTGAGGGCCCGCGACCTCGTCTCCGACCTGGAGGCGGAGCACGCTCGTGCGCTGGAGGCCCGCGCCCGCGCCTGGGACGGCCGGCCCCGCGAGCCGGAGGTCTCCTATCGGTGGAACCCCGAGGCGTTCGACCGCGACCTCGCGGAGGCGTTCGCGCGGGCGGAGCGCGGCGAGCCGGTCGTGCCCTACCTGACCGAGGACGCCACCGGCGGACTGGCCGCGCCCGGGACCGGGCTCAAGTTCGGCCGGGAGATCGAGTACGACCTGCCCGAGTCGCTCAAGCCGCACCAGGACGCGATCAACCAGGCCATCGCCCGCGACCTGTACGACGCGGGGCTGACTCGGGATCCGTGGACACACCCCTACCACACCGGCCACGACGGCGGCTACTACGAGGGCGACAACGGCTGGCGGCTGGAACAGGACGTATCGGTCGCCGGAGAGCTCGTCTCACCGCCGCTGTACGACACGCCGCGCACGTGGGAAAGCATCCAGCTCGTGTGCGAGATCATCAAGTCGCACGGCGGCGTGGCGACGGGGAGCACGGGGGGCCACATCCACGTGGACACTTCCGTGTTCGACCATATCCCCGCCTTCTACCAGCGGCTGCTGAGGCTGGTGAACAGAAACTACTTCGACACGTTCCTACGGCTGATGACGAACCCAGAGCAGGGCCACCACCGGGGGCTCGTCTACTGTAAGCCCAACATGTTGGACTCCGCCGGGTACGTCACACTGGACGAGCTGGTGAGCTCGCAATTCGAGCGCGAATCCGTGATCAACGTGCAATCGGTCGAGGGCGGCCGGACGGACCACACGGAGGTCCGCCTCCCCGACGGCTCGTTGGACCCCGGCGTCATCCAGACGCAGATCAAACTGGCGCTGGGAACGGTGGGGCTGGCGCTGCGGCTCGGCGACGACCAGTTCCCGCTCAACCACGACGTCAAGGATGTCGCCGGCAACCATACTGAGCACCGCAGGCGCCTGGACTACTCGTCCTATCTGGAGCTGGCCGACCACCTCTACCACCGGGCGGCCGACAAGGCGCAGCTCACGGCCCTGTTCGCGATCACCCGATGGAACGAGAAGCCGAAAGATCCCTGGTGGCGATGAGTGAAGCGAACCGCGCGGCGGTCGTCATCCGCAACACCTCGGCGGCGGACCGGCCGCCCGCCATGCCTGTCAAGGGCGACGGCTCGTTGTACCGGTACGAGATGATCTTCTCCGGCGGCGGCTCGCGGGCGTACGCGGACGAGCCGGACGCGCTGGTCGGCGCGCTCAGGCCCGGCTACGACGCGCTCGGCACTCCGGAGGAGCGACGCGAGGCGCGCGCGCGGATCGCGCTGGACGCCCAGGTCAGGGCGCAGGCGGAGCTGGCCGCGGCCGGGCCGCTGGAGGAGTGCACGCCCGAGGAGCGGGCCGTGCTGCTGAGCGGCAGGCACGTGCCGCCGGCTCCGGAGGAGTGGGCCGCGCCCGTGCCGCTGGTGCTGGTCACGTCGTTCTACGAGCCGGCCGGGTCGCTGCCCCGGCCGCGCGGCCCCGAGGGGCTTCAGGTATGGCTGGACCCGGCGGACGACTGGACGCTCCTGACCAGCCTGCACGCCGCCGGGACGATCCGGGTCGCGATGCTCCAGGACTCCCCCTAGCGCCTGTACGGAGTTGAGATCAGAGGGATTCGCCTGCGCTCTGGGCTTGCTGGCGGCACCTCAAACGGCACCGGGATCCGGCGGTGGGCGAGGGTCAGGCGAGCCTCTTCGATTAGTCCCGCTTGGTGAGTCATCATCGGTGGGGTGCGAATCGGGATATTTCTTATCGTGGCCCGATTTCCGGACCAGAGATCAGAGCAGGTGCTGGAGAACGCCCTCGACCTCATCGTGGCGGCCGAGGCGGCCGGGTTCGCCGATGCCTGGATCGCCGAGCACCATTTCATGTCGTACGGCGTCTGCCCTTCGGCCACCACACTGGCGGCCGTGGCGGTAGGCCGGACCACTCACATCGGTCTCGGCACCGCCGTCAGCGTCCTGTCCACCCAGCATCCGGTCGCGCTGGCCGAGCAGGCGGCCATGCTGCACCACCTGTCGGGTGGCCGGTTCACGCTGGGCATCGGGAGGGGCGGCCCGTGGGTGGACCTGGAGGTGTTCGGCACCGGGTTGGCGCGCTTCGAGCGAGGCTTCGAGGAGTCGCTGGACGTGCTGTTGGCCGCGCTCTCGGGGGAGCGGGTGTCGGCGGCGGGGGAGTTCTTCAGCTTCCGCGAAGTCCCGCTGGTCCCACCGGCCCGGCTACGCCCGGTCCTGGCCTGCACCTCACCGCCGACCGTGGCACTGGCCGCGAAACGTGACCTGCCGATGCTGCTCGGGATGCACATCGACGACGAGCAGAAGAAGTCGATGATCGCCATGTACGAGTCTTACGGGGGCGCCACCCAAACTCACATGGCGGCGGCCGTCGCCCATGTGGCGAACTCCACCGCCCAAGCCAGAAGCGATTTAACGGAGTCCCTGCCTCGCTGGCTACGGCCCGGCCTTGCCGGCTATGTACCGATAGACAACAGAGAACCGCCATCACGGGATATTTCGGCATACGTAGATTTCCTGACACGCGTCCACCCGGTCGGCTCGCCGGATCGATGCGTGGAGTCCATCATGCGCACCTCTGAAGCGACGGGAATTCAGCACCTCATCCTGATGGTCGAGGGGATGGGCGACCACCGGCGCACCTTGGAGAACATCCATCGCCTGGGGGCAGAGGTGTTGCCGCAGATCACCGGCTGAGCGGAAGATGGCCGGGGCCGGTCAAAGGCGAGCCGATGGCCGTTCTGGGTGGATGGCGGCAGGCCGCTGTCGCGTCCGTCATAAACGCAGCAGGTCATGGCACGTCATCCCAGGCCATCGAGCTCATCCTCCAGCCGGAGGGCATCCGTACGAACTGGGTGGTCTTGCGGCCGAAGCCCTCGAACCACTCTCCGTTGAGGAAACCGGACTTGCCGTACTCGCTGAACCGGTGCGCGATCGCCCCGAAGATCTCGGTCCGCTCGGCCACCTCCCATTCGGAGAACTCGGTCAACGTCCCGTCGGTCAGCATCTTCTCCCGAGGCTCGATGAACGCCTCGAGGTCGTAGATCACGGGCTCGGCCCCGACGTTCTTGATGATCGTTCCTTCTGGAATGAACACCTCACGGATGACGTCGAGGTTCGGCCGACGCCCGCCGGTGTTGGTGAACGCGCTGAGGAAGGCGCGCATCAGCTGGTCGAGCTCGGGCTCGACGTTGGTGCCCCTTCTATCCGGTTGGACGGATTGCGGCCATTCGGTGGCGAGCACGGACCAGACCTGCTTGTCGTGCCGGAGCCCGTCGGCGCCCGGGACGGATTGCCGCAACGTGCCGTCGAGGCTCATACCCAGTCTCTTGGCCACGTTGATGCTGCGCACGTTGCCGGACAAGGTGCGCCACTCGGCGCGGCTCAACCCACGTACCCCGAAAGCCCAGTCGATCATCGTACGGACCGCCTGGGTGATCAGACCGTGCCCCTCCGCTGCGGGCTCGAGCCAGCAGCCGATCTCGCATACCCCGAGGGCGGGGTCGAAGGTGACGAACATGGTGCCGCCGACGAGGGTGCCGTCGAGCCAGATGCCGTACAGGCGCTGCCGGTCGGCGGCCTGGCCGTCGGCGTAGCGCTGGAGCACCACCCGCGCGGCGTCGAGATCGCCCGCGACGAAGCTCGTGCCCACCCAGGGGGCGATGTGCGTGCGGGCACGGTCCAGGTGGGCGAAGAACTCTTGGGCATGATGCGGCTCGAGCGCACGCAGCTCGGCTTTGCCACGCAGCGGGGTGGCGAACATGGAACCCCCATTCACATAACGGATGTTTTGCGAACGTATCCTGTCGGCATGCCACGCCACAAGGGAGATCACGACGCCCGCCGCCGCGACGTGTCAGCGGCCGTGTGGCATGTGCTGGCCACGTACGGGTTCGGCGGCCTGACCCTGCGCGCGGTCGCCGCCGAGATGGGCGCGACGACCGGACTGCTCACGCACTACTTTCCGAGCAAGAAGGACCTGGTCGCGCATGCGTTGACGTTGCTGGACGAGCACCGTGCGGCACGGCCGAGACGTACCGCGCCCGAAGGGCTCGCCGCCCTGCGCGCGGTGCTGATGGATATCCTTCCGCTGACGAGGCAGACAGCCGCGGACAATCGGATCTGGGTCGGCTCGTGGGACGCCGCGATGGCGGACCCGGACCTCGCGGCCGGGCACGCGGCCCGCTATGCGCGATCACGCGAACGGATCCGCCACCATGTGGAGGCGGCGCAGCGCCTGGGGGAGCTGCCGCCGTCGGATCCGGACGATCTCGCGGTGGCGATCCAGTCCTTCGCGCTCGGCCTCATCGTGCAGGCGCTGTTCGACGCGGAGGAATTCCCGCCTCAGCGGCAGATCCGCCTCCTCGACGGCTACCTGGCCACGCTCGCCACCACAGCGGGGGATCTGTAAGCCGCATGTGTCGCGGATCACTTCGGCCTCATGTTCACGGACAGATGGGCAACTTGCGACCAGGACCTGTACGTAGCCGGCCTCGACCGCGCACAACGGGCCGGCACGGGCAGAGCAGCTGCCGGCAGGGAGAAGCCAGCGTCGATTTTGATCGTGCCCCGGACACGGCGCGGCGTCCGCCGTGCCGTCGCTCCATCAGATGCGCGCTTGCGTTCGGCTCTGGGCCGGGTCGCGCGGTAGCGGGCCAGCCAATCGGGAGCGGAAGATGAGAGGCGCGCTACCGGGGGCAGTCAGCCCAGCTGGTCGAATTCGCCGTCTTTGACGCCGCAAAAGAAGGCTCTCCATTCACCGGGTGTGAAGGTGAGTGCGGGGCCACCACGGTCCTTGCTGTCGCGGACAGCGACGATTCCGGGGATGTTGCTTGCGACCTCGACGCACTGGCCGCCGTTTGAGCCGGACCGGGAACTCTTCCGCCAGACGGCCCCGGACAAGTCAATGTCGCTCAGGTCTGCTGCTTCCATTGGTGCCGCGCTTTCTTGATTATTTTAGAGACGGACCGGGGCGGAGCGCCTCTGTGCGTAGTTTGTCATAGATGTCCCAGGTCAGAGTAACGAGTTTATGATCTGCAGAGACTTCCGCCTTTGCCGCGGAGTCTACTGAGACAGTGGTCGGGGTGTCGGAAAGCTCGGCAATCATGAATGCGGACATCAGGCCTGTCGTGCAAGTGGTGTCATAGGGGACGATCTGTATCGTCACGTTGGGGAGTTCCGCAGCGGTGAGCAGGTAATCAAGCTGCTCCTCCATAACCCTGGCGCCATCGATGGGGCGACGAAGCACCCACTCGTCCAGGATCACGAGCAAGGTGGGCGACTTGTCTCGTAGGAGGATGCCCCTACGCCGCATACGGGCATCAACCTTGTCTTGTATGTCTTGCTCAGAAACGAATAGGCCACCGCGAAAGACGGCTCGCGCGTATGCCTCTGTCTGGAGGATGCCGGGAATCTGGAGAGGGTCCCAACTTCATAGCACACGTGCGTAGGGCTCGATTTCCTCTGTCCAACGGATGTACCAGTCGGGACCGGTGGGAGAGGTGATATTGCGGCATAGGCGTTTGCCCAGCCGGACTTGTGTCATGGCAACCTCTTTGCGAACGCGGGCGAGCTCCTTGCCGAAGCGCTGAACTGCTGTTAGGCGCGGGTCAAGATCGTTGGCCGCCACCGTGGATCTGATGGGATGATGCCGAAGTGGCGCGCTTTGAGTCGTTCGTGGAGGAACTGCTAGATTTTCTGCTGAAGCGGCTGGATGAGGCGGGGTTTGAGCGACTCGTCGTCCATGAGCCCCGGCGAATGTGCGCCCCATATATCTTCTCGGGCGGCGGCCGTGTGGAGCAGCGAGGACTGTGGTTCACGGGGTGCTGCGCCTGCTCGCAGATGCCCCAAGGAGGGTTCGGCAGCGATATCAACGTCGAAGCATGGCCGTGCCTGCATGTTCGGTCCCTGACGCTGCAGTTCGTCGACGACCCGAACTACTGCCAGGGATGGAGGCCAGAAAATGCGCTGTTCGCTTCGGGGAGGCTCATCCACTCGGACGACGTCTAGCCAGTGGGTGTTCCTCCTCCCGTCCACGACGCGAAGGTTGTCCTGGTAAGCCTGATGTCGGCTCGGCGAGCCGGACTTCCAGGTCTCGGGTTTCCACGTGCCGTCTTCCTGCTGCCACGTGTGCCACGCAGCGGAGTCGTAGCCGAGATAGAAGGCCTCCAGGCGGCTGACTCGTTGTCTTCATTGGCGGCAGCGGGCTAGCCTTTGCAAAGATCGAGACCAGAGAAAATAAAGAAGGAAAGCCGTGAAAGTGTATTACCCGGAATTGATCGCACCGCAGCGGATGGTCGGCAGGCGGGAGTTTGATTTTTCCAAGCATGTAGTGGTCATGGCGATCGTGAATCGTACGCCCAATTCAGGTTTGGATCCGCGGACATCGATCGAACTTGGCGATGCGGTGGCGACGGCGGAGCGTGCTTTAGGAGAGGGAGCGGAGTGGATTGACATCGGAGGTAGGTCTTTCCGCGCTGATCAACCGCCTCTTACGGCACAAGAGGAGATAGAGCGGATCACACCTGTGATCAGCAGTATTCGTGAGATCACGGATGCGGTGATCTCGGTAGACACGCACTTGGTCGAGGTCGCACGTGCGGCACGGACAGCGGGGGCAGATGTACTGAATGACACCAACGGGTTGCGGAGTCCGGGAATAGCGGAGTTCGTGGCTGAGTCGGGCATGAGTGTGGTGATCTCGCATAGCTTGGCGGGGCCGCATAGTGCGGTGTCCCGTCCTAGCTATGAGGATGTGACGGCGGAAGTGGCGGCGTTTCTGCGTGAGCGCGTGGCGTACGCGTTGGACTGCGGCGTGCAGCCGGAAAAGATTTTCATCGACCCTGGTCACGACTTGAACAAGAACACCAGCGACTCGCTGGAGCTGACCAGGAAACTCGCAGAAATAACGGCAATAGGGTTTCCCACCGTGGTGGCGGTGAGCAACAAGCATTTCATCAGAGAGTCGCTGAACGTTGAGCGGGGAGCAGCGGAGCTAAAAGAGGGCACAATCGCGGCTAACACGATGTGCGTATATCAGGGTGCGCGCATTGTGCGCGTACATGACGTGGAAGCAAACGTTGCCGCGATGAGAAACGTAGAAGCGCTGCTAACTTCGATCTTTCGTGCGCCCAGCAGAACGGAGGTGAAGCCGTGACGTAGCGGCTGATCTTGTTGTTCGTAAGCTCGTCGTCGCTTGCCGGTGGGAGTCCGGTCCGGGTAGCTGCCAGGAGGCCCGGTAGCAGGCTGGCGGCTTCGTCTGGAAACGGGCGGGG